>NZ_JAFMTQ010000009.1 GCF_026126405.1 Aureitalea sp. L0-47 | reverse complement strand
CCTCCGGCTGGTACCGATGGGTGAGGGATGAAATTCGCGGGTGTGTGTTGCTGAACATTATAAGAAGAGCTAAACACATCGTTTCTGGTTTCGGCGGTCATCGGGCTCCCGAGGAGCATGAAATCACGTTGTTTTAGTGGAGGAGTAGATATTCCAATATTAATGATACCATTATTGGTAACCAAAGCATCAGGATCTGTTTGAACTAAACTTCCTTCATGTTCAATAATAAAACTACCATCATTAATTATATCTCCATCAATATCAAAAAATCCTGAACCATTCACTGTGACGATACTTCCTGAGTTAATGGTCAATGAACATGCTGTTAGGTCACCGTGTGTGTCGGTATCGTAATTACCATTGATAATGACAATATCTGTTGAATCAGGGGCGCCGGAAGGACTCCAGGATGATCCGTTCCAGGTCTTTGTCACTCCTGTACAAGAAGGAATTTCGGTAATGGTAATTTGAATGTCATCGATGGCAAAATCGCTGGTAAAGTTGGCACCCGTCAAGGCATCAATGCGTAATTTTACCGTACTTCCCGAGTAAGAAGAAAGATCTACCACCTGGTCGTTGATCCAATTACTGCCTTGGTCTCCGGTAACTACATATAATGGTGCCCAGGTTGCACCGCCATTATCACTGGCGTTAACCGATAGGGTTCCCATTGCCGCACCCTGCATATGGTAGTCGAATGTCATTTGTGCCGTATGATTTGGGGGAATCACAAAACATGGCGATCCAAGGATTGCACTTCTTGGTGATGTTCCTTGTCCACCCACATTAGATGATTCCACGAAAGTATATAGGGTCCCCTGATTAGGCCCACTTGGGCCTGTACCACTTGATGGGGTAGCGAATCGGGAACGGATCCACGAACTGTTCGTAGAACAGGTAGCCGTTTCCTGTTCCCATGTACTGGTTTCGAAGTCCATGAAATAGGGGAAGGTGTCTACAGTGTCCCTGCAGAACGGCGTACTTTCACCGGTGTCGTACTGACACTGGAGCACATCAATGGGTTCTATGAAATCGGATACGGCATTACCTGTGGTATAAAAGAGAGAAGGTGTTGTTTCTCCCGGGGATAATACCTGAACAAAAGCCGTACGTCCACTATTACCCCTAGACTGGCAGCGGTTATCTCCACCAACGCGTTTGGCACCCTGAAGGGCTGCCATCAGTTTGTCGCCTAAACTTCCTTCCTTGTTCAGGAAGGAGTCTCTGATATCTTCCAGTAGGTCCTGGCCATTTGCGGTATCCAGAATATTTCCCTGTACCGAAATAGTGTATTCTGAATTATCCACCTGTATATCGTTAGCGTAGTTTCCGTTAGATCCTCCAGTCCATCCGGCAGCTCCCGGAACATCAACACCTACAACGCCATATTGCCTTGAGGTAGAACCTCCGTCGTTAGCCACGACGTAGTCTATAATTTGTTGAGGAGTGTCTCCTGCGAGCATTCGGTCTCGGGCCCATCCCTGGGTAGTGGCATTGTAGGACGCCTGGCTGTGGATCGCCCCCACTATATTATCTGGATTTGCGGTTCCATCTGTAATTAGGTCACTCAAGAAGTCAATTCCACCTGATATATTAACACAACTACATCCGGCTCCACCTACTTGCCCCGTGGTTTTATCGTAGGCTACTATGGAAAAGGTGTCACCCTCTGCATCTCTAGATGTGTCAGGATTGGTATAACTAATCTCTTCTTCTAGATCTGTTGTAGATTTTTTTGATTTTGAAACAAAGAGAACACCGATGATTGATAACAGTAAGATGCTAACGACCTTAAGTGCGGGGGTGGTAAAATGCCTCATAGTATAATTTTAGGATAGCTATTTTTTATAATTGTCTTAATAAGGTAATAGTTAAATAAGCGTCTTGCGCATTCTCAGTTAGGCCATCGTTGCCATTGTATGGTCCTGAACAAATGCCAAAAAAGGCATAACCGGTAGCTGATCCACCACATATTCCGGAAACGTCCAAACTATTTGGATCCACATTTTCATGATCCCAAAGACGCGCACGTAATCTAATATTATAAGTATCTCCTTCTATTAAGTTTACGAGATATACTAAGGATGTTTGACGACCAAGTGCCTGGAAGGCATTAGTTGGTGTTCTTTTTGTATTTGAAGAAACGGTACTTTCTGCTACTTTAACATTATCTATTTCCAACATATACGAACCATGTACCGTGCTTTCATAAGAAGTATTCATCATATTTGGCGCGGCAATATAACCCGTTGCCTGAATTTCATAAGTACCCGTATATGGTGCTACGAAATTCTGGTCTAATCCAGGAATAGTATATGTGGTGGTGGTATTAGGGACACGAAGAGTTTCAGTTTGTTCGTATTGAACCGTATATCCTTCATTGAACATCTTCTCCCATTTAGAGCCATCCCAATAATAGAACCCTGGTGATACTCTATCTAACCCGGTACCAAGAGATGAGATATTATATACCCATAGTCCTTCTATTAAGGAAGGCGAAACTGTTGTGACATCAAGTCTAGATTGTAATGCAACTCTTGGAATTAAAAGTCCTTTGTTGTCACTTTTAAGTTGAAAAATTGCCCCGTCGTCAATAGAGTGGTCTCCAGCTGGCGACTCACCGATCACAACCTGGGCCGAAGCCGCATACGAAAATATTAAGGCTATCATTAAGAAATGAACTGAAATAAATTTTTTCATGATAGTAGATTTATATTGGGCTGTTTATTTTGAGTTTAAAATTGTTTTATGAGGCTAATAGTCATTGTCCCTCGTTGAGCGTCATTCTCGGTGTTGCCCGAATAACCACTAGTGTCCTTGCCAAAAGTTCCGGTAGTAACATTGTTAGCTAACCATTCTCTTCCACGAACGGCAAACCTGTACGTCGTATCGGCGTCTAAGTCTAAGTTATAAATGATGCTGGCGCTCTGAGCTAGGTTATTTACCGTAGTACTTCCCAATCGCTTGGAAGAAGTAGTAATATATGTTTCTTTAATCATAGATAAAGAAATCGGAGCCGCAGTTTCAGTCATAGAAATATTATCTATTGCTATGTCTGCTTGCCAAGTACCACCAGTTGTTCTGTTAAATCTTAACTGTATCGAACCGCCTATATAAGCTGTCAAATCAACGCTTTCTGAATTCCAACTGTTTCCTTGATTTCCCGTCTGGGACCAGATCGGATTCCATGATGCGCCGTTGTCATCACTTAATTCCAGGATAAAAGTTCCCATGTCATTTGACCCATACATATGGTAATCAAAGTTAATAGAGGCCGCCGGAGAAGAAGTTAGATCAAAGCATGGTGAGATTAGAATTGTTTGCTGGTTTGGATAATTTGAACCCGATGCTTCCGTGTACATGTAATAACTTCCATCGGACGCGGAAGACGGACCGGTACTACTACTAGGTGTTCCGCCGGAACGACGTGTCCAGTCGAAATCATCGGCTATAGATTGTGTCCATAGTCCTAAGCCACTTTCAAAGCTTTCACTATAGGGGTAAGTTGAAATTCCACCACTACAGCCGCCGCCGCCACCGCCACCGCTGCCGCTAGAAGCTGATCCCATGGCCAGGCTAATCGAACCTTGAGCCGCTCCGTCACCGGCTGTGCTGATTAGATTACCTGCAGAATAAAAACCTTCAACTCTAATTTGATAGGTGCCGCTAAAAGGAACGTTGATTTCTCCAGTGTCTAATCCTGGTAGGATAACATACTCAGTATTTGTTGTGCTCGCTGTAACTTCAGCCGTTTGTTCGTAAAACAATGTATATCCTTGGGTGTAAAATCGTCGCCACCTTGTGCCGTCAAAATAATAAAAGCCAGGAACGATGTTCGTGCCTGAGCTACCGGCTGTAGCTGTATTATACACTAGAAGACCTGTTGTTGGTGCTGGGGTAATTGTTGTGGTGTCATCTGTTCCCGTGAGGGCCACTTTTGTCATTAGAAACCCCTTGTTCGTGCTGGAAATATCAAGTGCTGAACTGTTATTTGGAGTTGTGGTATTAACACCTACTTGAGCACTTACTGTTGTGAAGCAGAAGAATAGATAACAGCTAATAAGGACAATTGGGTTTATTCTCGTTTTAGATTTCATAATTTAAAACTTAGTTTTAACGAACTGAATTTTCTATTTTCAGATGGAAGCTACAGTATTTGGTTATATGATAGTTTACTGTTGTTTTAAAAGTGTTATTGAGATAGATCCTCGCTGAGCATCGTTAACACCACTTGCACCGGGGTATCCGCTTGTATCCTTCCCAAAAACTCCCAGTCCAACATTGTTTCGAGACCATTCCCTTCCTGTAACATGAAAACGATATGTATCTAATACGTCAAGATCTACGGAGTATATGATTGTAGTATTTTGAGGTAGATTATTCATCGTAACACCATTTATAAGCTTAGAAGTTGAAGTCACATATTTTTCTTTTACTCGAACTGGAGATCCTAGAAGTCCTGTAGTCATATTTAAACTAACTGAGGCTTGACCCACTCCCTCTGAAGTAGCTGCGGATAGATCTCCGCATGCATAAGTCGTTTCCACTTTTATTAGATATGTGCCTGAATAAGGGACATTAATAAAACCAGTGTCGAGACCCGAAATGGGTGTGTACACAGAGCTCAAAATATTTGCGGTAGTTTGAGATCCTTGATCAAATTTGATTCCATAGCCTCTATTGTAAAGACGTACCCACTGGCTACTATTCCAAAAATAATATCCGGGAGTAACCTGAACGGGTAATGCACCGGCCGTAACTGTATTGTAAACCAATAGACCCGTAGTAGCGCTAGGTGTTATGGTTGTAACATCATCGGTACCGGTCAAAGTTACTCTTGGTATTAAGAGACCCTTGTCGGCACTGGTTATGTCTAAAAGCGCACCACTTGAAGGTGAACTGGTGTTGATCCCTACCTGGGCGGTACTTACGTGCGATACCGACAGGGCAAAACATACCAATAAAGCATACTTATACAGGTTAAGTTGTTTCATTTCGTCGATTTTTTATCATTTTGGGCATCACAAGTATACACAACATTGACGATAAAAGGCAAATAAAATCGACGAAATGCAGTTTATTTGCATAAATAATCAGAAAAAGACTACAAATACAAAACAAAAAACATGAAATATGCTTTAAACACTAAATATTATAATTAGGTTGATAAACGGTTTTAAAAAGAATTTAAAATGCCCGTTTCACATCACAAAAACGGGCATTTTCTTAATTCAATACTAAATTAGGCTTGAAGAACAATAATAGACTTATTTATTTCTTTTGACTTCCAGAGGAAGCAGTTAACATAGCGTCGTTTTTTGGAACATATTTCTTTATTGGTTTGGAGTCAAGTGTGTCTGCATCCAATGCGTCAGGAGCATCCGGGAACCTAAGATCACTGTAATTCGAATTCTCATTCACAGATCTTCCAGTTTCATTTTTCCTGTTCGCAACTATATGGTAGGAGAAAGAAACGTTTGAATTTCCATTCTGAAGTTCTTTTACGGTGAACCCCGTAGCTGATTTGTTGGTTACATACACTCCGTTACAGTCTCCTTCCAATTGGATAAAGACTTTTAGTGGATGACTTTGATCTACTAAAATATTATTGGTAAGTATTGGATCTATCGAAATATTTGCAGTTCCATTCGCAAGTCTTCCTGTTCCATAATCTTCCAGTAATACTTCCGGAGCTTCCGAAGCGAACATCACTTTTTTATCTCCATTAGTATCTTCAACTATGGTTGAAACCGCTCCGTTTCCAATGATCTTGTAGTTGGTATTGTTGTAACGGGCACCTGCATAAGCGTAGGAAGAGTTTGAACTCGATCCACCACTGTAAAAATACCCACCGTAATACATATTTCCACCTCCTATTTGACTTGAGTTGGTGTAACCTGCCAATTGAGCCCTGGCGTCTCGGGCATCAGAATTTATTGCAGAACCTGTATAATTTGTCTGGAATCTTGCCGCTTCAATGCTGGATGAAGACTGCATTGGGAATTCAGTTAGAGCGTATAAAGCCAGGTCTGTGGCATTCGTGTTAACACCTACGTTCATTATTTGTGTAGATGAAATTGAAGTAGTACTACCAGAAACTGCTCTCAGTCCCATATTAGATGCAGAAGTTGCTTGTTGATCGGAAACAGCAAGTACTCCATTGGCACCATTAGCACCACCTCCCCAGGCCTGGATACCTCCAATTAGGAAGGCTCCTCCTGTATAGGTAGTATATGTATAGGCACCATGAGAATTAGCTGCATAACCAAAGAGTCCGATACCCGTTCCGGTATTCTCTCCTCGTACACCAATCCCTGAACCACTATCTGCGCCCCAAACCGAAGCTCCTGCTCCGTTTGTTTCGGCAACTAGTCCGAAAGGAAAAGTTGGCACATTCACTCGTAGTCCTACATTAGCGTATGGTAGTGATCCAATTCCCACTGCACCGTTGTTAAGTACACGTGCTCGTTCAGTATTGTCTGTTCGGATTATGAAGTCGGTCGCATCTGTTGTTCCGATGAAATACGTATTCGGGTCGGTACCTGCATTACCTTCCAGGGACCAGTCACGTCCGCCGGTTCCTCCCATGGCGATCCATGCACTACCATTCCAGTAATAAAAACCTGGCAATACCTCATTATCACCACTATTTGCGCTGGCCGTATTGTAGATCAGTAGACCATTGGCCGGAGAAGTCACAGGGCTGGCATTATTTCTTGACGATAAGGCTACCCTGTTGATAAGGATACCTCGATCTGAATCTGTCATTTCCAGCTGTGCACTGTTGTTAGGTGTACCGGTTCCAAGTCCGATATTATCATTTGCACCATCAACGAATAATGTATTGTTTTCTCCGGAAGTCGCGATACGAGTATTCATATCGGCGTTGGTATTGTTAACGATCAATTCATCATTAGCCGTTTCGCTCAATTCGAGGAATTCAAGGCCACCGGCAGTTAGATTTAAACGATCCGTATTATTCTGCCAGATACCTGTGTCTGGATCTGCAGACCAGCTATAGAAAGGAAGTGCGTTTGTTCCCTGGGCCATTGCATGTACTTGTTCAGTATCCGGAATCCTGAATCGTTCCGTCCCATTTGTAACCATCCCGAATTGATCTGCAGCGGGACTATAAAAACCTGTATCAGGATCCCCAGACCATGCGAAGGTGGGATCAGGAGAAGTACCGGTCGAGTTGACACGTAGATTACCGTTATTGTCAACCGTGAACTGGTTAGTTCCATTTGTGGCTATCGAGAACTCATCCGAATTCGATAGGAAGAAACCCGTATCCGTATCCGTGGCCCATGAAAAGGTCGGCAGGGTACTGGTTCCATCAGTATTTGCTCTCAATCTACCGCTGGCTGTAATTCTGAACTGTTCTGTATTGTCGGTTCTGAAACTTAGATCGGTATTATCTACTGTTCCTACGAAATTGTTTGCAGGAGTAGTTCCAAAATTACCGTTTTGTTTCCAGTCATTTCCTAACATGGGGATCCAGGCACTTCCACTCCAGAAGTAGAATCCCGGTATTACAGCGGTGGTGCCCGAGCCAGAAGTTGCTGTATTGTAGACTAATAAACTTGTGGTAGGAGCCGGAGTGATTGGGCTACTACTTGCCGTAGAAGTTAAGGCTACCCTTGGTATAAGGATACCTTTGTTAGTGCTTGTAACATCCAACATCGCACCGCTACCCGGGGATGTGGTGTTGATCCCTACTTGTGCATAGAAAAGTGCGGAGGTAAATATGCAGAAGATAAAAAGTAAGGATTTTTGTGTGAGTAGTGTTCTAGTCATAAGCTTTGTATTGAAGAAATTTCCTACAATTATATACATTAAAATCGATTAAAGACAAAAATAATCGATGAAAAGTAATTAAATTTAACATTTATGAATAATTCTTGTTAAATTACCGCCAGTGTATTTCGTCGAATTTTTTTGTAATCCTTGAAGTTCTTACATTGATTTTACCGATTTTCTGATTTATCAATAAGGATGTGCGTTAGAAAGTGATGTTATTTGAACTATCTTCAATACATTCGTAATTCATACTCTTTTATCGAATTGGGCAAAAAGGACATCCATTTTTTTCTCCAGAAGTTGACTTCCGAGAACCAAAAAGTTGGTTTGGATGAAATAGTTGATGCTACTATTTCTTTACACCTCAAAAGAGAGGATACAATTCATAAGATGATCTCCGGGAATAAATTCCGAAAGCTCAAGTACACATTGATCGATTTCTTGTCCTCGAATAAGAAAGCCATTCTCACCTTCGGAGGAGCACATTCTAATCATATTGCGGCCGTAGCTTCGGCAGGTAGAATGTGTGGGATAAAAACCATTGGCCTGATACGAGGAGAGGAACTGATAACAGAAATTTCTAATAACCCTACTTTACGTTTTGCTTCGGAATGTGGTATGCAGTTGAAATTCATGACGCGAACGGACTACCGTGAGAAGACTGATCCTCACATACTTTCAAAGTACGTGGAGGATATGGGAGATATGTATTTAGTTCCGGAAGGAGGAACATCCGAACTGGCAATAAAAGGTTGTGAAGAGATATTAGATGAATTGGACGCCTCTTTCGATTATGTTTGTGTGCCGGTTGGCACTGGCGGTACCTTTGCCGGCTTACTTAACGCATTACAACCTCATCAGAAAGGCATAGGATATTCTGTACTCAAAGGAACATTTCAGAAAGAAATAATAGAAAAATACGCATCGAACCGAAATTATTTATTGACGGATGATTATTGTTTTGGTGGCTATGCCAAAATAGATTCGGAATTAATTCGTTTCATGAATAACTTTAATCGAAATACGGGTATTGCTCTTGATCCGGTCTACACTGGAAAGATGATGTACGGGATCTATGAGATGATCAAGGCCGGGTATTTCAGAGAAAATAGCCGTATTTTAGCAATTCATACAGGTGGTTTACAAGGCGTTGAAGCGATGAATCACCGGTTGAAAAAGAAAAACCTACCTCAAATCGATATTTAAATGCTGAACCGAACCTTACTTCTAATCGTATTGTCACTATTTATACTAACCGGTTGCCGTTCGAAGAAAAAAGTAGCTGAGACCAAAAGAACGAGTCGCACCGAAAAAGTGGTAGTTTCCAAAAAACCGGAACCAAAAACTAACTTCAAGAAGCCCCCGGCCAACGCTCCGTACGCAGAGGTGGTTTCTACTTACATAGACAATTACAGCCAGATTGCGCGCGAAGAAATGTTACAATACGGTATCCCTGCCAGTATAACCCTGGCGCAGGGAATACTAGAAAGTGGGGCCGGACGTGGTGAACTTACTCGAAAGGCGAATAATCACTTCGGAATTAAATGTCATAGTGGCTGGACCGGTGACCGCGTTTATCACGACGACGATAAGCGAGGTGAATGTTTCAGAAAATATAAGGACCCGAAATATTCGTTCCGGGATCACTCTCTTTTCTTAACACAACGGAGTCGGTATGAAGACCTGTTCAAATTAAAGAAAGACGATTACAAAGGCTGGGCACGTGGATTGAAGAAGGCGGGCTATGCTACAGATCCTCGCTATCCTCAGAAACTCATTGATATAGTTGAGCGATACCGCTTATATGAATACGATGAGATGGTTTTAGGGAATAAGGCGAATCCTGTAAAACCGGACGACACCAAAATAAGCACCTATACCGTTGTGAAAGGTGATACGCTCTACAGTATTGCACGGCGTTTCAATTTAACCCTGGATACGTTAAAAGAATACAATGGTCTTGATTCTAACAACATTTCTGTAGGACAGGTGTTATATTTGCACTCTGTAAAGAATCAATAGATTTTCATGATATACAAACGAAGTAGTGCACTATTTCGGGATGCGCAAAAAGTAATTCCCGGAGGAGTAAATTCCCCCGTCCGTGCCTTCAAAGCTGTGGGAGGTGAACCCGTATTTGTGGAAAGGGCAGAGGGTGCCTATTTATACGACGAAGATGGTAACCGGCTGGTCGATTATATAGCTTCCTGGGGTCCTATGATACTGGGACACGCCTATAAACCCGTGATCGATGCGGTGATTAATAAAGCAAAAAAGGGTACTTCCTTCGGAATGCCAACAGAGATCGAAACCAAAATAGCGGAGTTAACTGTTAGCATGGTGCCGGGTATCGACAAGATACGATTTGTGAACAGCGGTACCGAGGCTTGTATGAGCGCTGTTCGATTAGCCAGGGGGTTCACAGGCAAAGAGAAGATCATAAAATTTGCAGGTTGCTATCACGGACATAGCGATTCATTCCTGATTGAGGCCGGAAGTGGGGCTGTTACTTTCGGAGTGCCCAATAGTCCGGGTGTTACCCAGGGTACGGCAAAAGATACCTTATTGGCTAAATACAATGACCTTGATTCGGTTTCAGAATTAATTTCTGAAAACAAGGACGAGATCGCCTGTATCATACTCGAACCTGTAGCAGGGAATATGGGGTGTATACCTCCTGTGGAAGGATTTCTTCAGGGACTCCGAAAGCTGTGTGACGACCACGATATCCTTCTTGTTTTCGATGAGGTAATGACAGGATTTCGACTTGCTCGAGGAGGTGCGCAGGAGGTTTTAGGTATTGAGGCAGATATAGTAACCTTCGGAAAGGTAATAGGCGGAGGGCTACCAGTAGGTGCATTTGCCGCCAGGGAGGAGATCATGAACCATCTTGCTCCATTGGGCCCAGTGTACCAGGCTGGAACTCTTAGCGGCAATCCGTTGGCCATGGCCGCCGGACTAGCTATGCTTACTAAATTAAATGATTCTGGAGAAGTATACAGTTCATTGGAGGAAAAGACCGCCTATTTACATAAGGGACTGGATGCTGTACTTAGTAAGTATTCAATTCCTTATACTATTAATCGACTTGGATCAATGATCTCTGTGCATTTTTCGGATGAGCCTGTGGTTGATTTTGCAAGTGCAGCCCTGGGAAACAATGACTATTTCAAAGCATTCTTTCACGGTATGTTATCTGAAGGAGTTTACCTGCCTCCGAGTGCGTTTGAAAGTTGGTTCCTTAATGATGCCTTATCATACGAAGATCTGGATCACACGATAGCAGCATGTGATGGTGTTGTCAAAACCCTATAAAAAAACCTCCCGAAATCTCGGGAGGTTTTTTTATATCGATCTTTTGATCTACATGTTTTGAAGCGATAGCCACTTGGTGTACTGGGCTTCAGTTAAGGCTTTCTTTACCGAAACTTTCAATACATCGTCGAATTTCTTCTTATTGGCCTGTACTTTAGGGCTAGATTGGTCCTGCCCGGTTACATGCTTTTTGTAATTGCTTTCATGGGCAGTATAGGCTCTGAAAAGAGCTCTTTGCTGAGTGCCATCAAGCTCCAGTTTAGGAGATAATTCTGCTACTTTCGTCTTGGCGATCACTTCTGGTCTGTCCTGATCCTGGGTCAGGGTCTGGGCATTTAAATTACCCATTCCGAAGAGCATAACACATGAAATGGCAAGTACGGATAATAGATTTTTCATTGTTTCAAATTTAATTTAAGGTTACTAATGTAACCATTTTACAATGAATTATCCAAGAATTGGGCCAATTTTCAAAATCAACCTCGTCTTTCTCCTTTTCCACCTTGTCTACGTTGACCTTTCCTTCGCTTACCCTTTGCTATCACTGACTTTTCCCACTTTTCATATTGTTCCTTATTCAGTATGGATTTCATGGAATTTTTATGGGCGATCTGCCTGTCCAGCATTTCAGATTTTTTGTTAAATCGCTCTTCGTCACTTGGTTTTTCTCCTCGTTTACGCTCTTCCATCATGGACTTTCGCGATTTAGCAGCTTCCAATTCCAATTGGGATATCTTCTTCTGCTGAGCTTCAGATAGATCCAGCATCAGGGTCAACTTCTTTGTTTTTAACTCAGCGATTTGCTCCGGGCTAAAATCCGGGCGTTCTACGTTTGGCTTACCTTGTCTTTGCCTTCCTTTTTCAGGATGCTGGGCGAAGGCTGTAAAGCAGATTAATAAGCTGCAGATAAAAAGTGTGTTTCTCATTTTTTTCTATTTAAGTTATACGACCTTTGGACTGCGCTACTACAGAATGGTTTAAACAAAAAAGCAGCCTCTAAGGCCGCTTTTTGCATTTTATGTGTTAAATATTTTATAAAGATTCCAGGTATTCGCTTAGCATATTAAGTGCTTCATTGTGAACCACTGTCCTTCCTAATTGCGGCATACGGTAAATAGGTGAAGTACTCGCAAACCTGGCTTCTATATCTCCTCTCTTAGCATAGATACCAGTTTCATTAAATGCTGTCTCATAACGAAGGTCCAAGGCAAATCCCGGAGGGACACTTCCTCCCGGTGCGTGACAATGTGCGCAATTTACATCCATGTAGGCACGCGCGCGCTCCTCGAGAGTTAGGCTGCCGTTTTCCCAATTCGGAATTGAACTAATCGCCGAAGGATCTGCAACTCCAAGTAATATACCATTGTCCGTAAAGAACTGTAGCTGATTGTAACCCGCATATTCGGGGATATAGTTCATATTTCTTAACTTCATCCCAATAGGCACGGTTGTATTGAAACTGTTGTGACAAGTAAAGCAATCGGTATTGCTGGGAATAATGTAGTCTACATTATTTGTAATACCGTTCTCGTCTATATAACTAATTGGGACGGTTCCACCGGCATCATCTCTGAAGGCTTCCGTCATCGATTCGTTCCACACGTAATCCGTAGCAGTCCATCCGCTTTCCAATTTCAGGAATACCCTGGTCTCAATGATCTTCTTTCCGAGCGCAGGATCACGTTCATCCAGAAAATAATAGAATGTTTTTGCAATAAGCGTGTTATTCGGGAATGATGGTAATAGATCACTGTCTATATAACGCATTGCCTGTCCGAAAGGAATTTTGATCAATCGTTGCTTTGCAGCATAGTCTGTGAACAGAGTTGTCCTTATTTCATATAACTGAACATCATCGGCGGGCATTAGGTCGGACATAGTTCCCTGGAAGAATCCAAGCTCCGATAAGGTGGGAGTGAGCTCTAAGGGGGTACCGTACGTAGTTACTGAGGCGGAATTACTCGTCACAGATTCGTTTCCGGCGGCATCCATCGCTGTAACATAAAAGCTGTAAAGTGTTTCTTCGGTTAGATTTTCAACTATGGCGGAGGTTCCGCTTACATCAGATAGCACAAGGGTTCCATCCTGGTATACATTATATCCTGTAACACCTACATTATCGGTAGAAGCATCCCATCCAAGTTGAATTGAATTTATGCCGATATCAATGATTATTAGGTTTTGTGGCGCCGTAGGATTCTGGTTATCAAATTCTCCAGGATCCGTATCGTCGCTTCCACAGCTGGCAATCACAAAAGAAAGAAGAATAAGCAGGGCAAAAGAAAGTCTTTTCATATTCAAACAATTTGATGCTAAAAATAGAAAATAAGTTTGAGAACAACCAATGAGTTATGCTAAACTCTTCAGATCTATCGGTTCCCTAACCAATTACTATCATTGACTAAACGTTGCTTTTATTCCATTTGGTATGCCCCTAGCTTCGGATCAAATTCTAAAACAAAATTCATCATGAAAACAAAGATCTTATGGCTGTTACTGCCACTATTGGGATTAGCAGCATTCTATTCAGTAACCATGTCTAACGGTACCTATGAGGAAACTGCAAGGGTACTGACACCTTCCGAAGGTTGTGTGTTTATGACCATAATGGGTGAGCAATCCTCCGAGGATTTCAACATTTATAAAAGTGACGAGAACCTTATGTTGTCCGTGCGCGATGGCCTTAGCTGGCTGTCTGATGCTCAACTACCTAACGGAGGTTACGGCGCCGGAAGTCATAATGCACAGCATGTAAGAGATCCCCATGCTGTGAAAGCGGATCCTGCAACAACGGCTATGGTTGCTCAGGCGTTTTTGCGTAGCGGCACGACCTTAAAAAACGGCAAATATTCGCAGAACCTAAAGGATGCGATCGATTTTTTACTGGAGACGGTAGAAAATACACCCAAATCATCCCACTATATTACAGAGGTGCGTAGTACCCAGATTCAGACCAAACTCGGAGAGAACATCGATGCGGTACTTACGGCTCAATTACTATCTAACCTATTGGATCGAAACCTGAAGGGAATCGATAAGCGAAGAGTGGAACGGGCCCTCGATATTTGCGTAGGCAAGATCGAATCGGCTACCGATGCTTCAGGACGTCAGAAGGGCGCCGGATGGGCAGGAGTTTTACAAAGCGGACTGGCGACAAGCGCCCTTGAAGCCGCCCAGGCCGTTGGTGCCGATGTGGACGAAGAAGTCATGGAACGAACTAAAGACTACCAGAAGGGGAATTACGACGAAAAGACCGGGAATGTGAAGACGGAAGACGGCGCTGGTATTATGTTGTATGCTGTAAGTGGGAGTGTAAGAGGAAGTGCCAAGGAGGCTCGTAAAGCTGAATCAGCCATCAATAAAGCAAAGCGAGACGGAAAACTAGATAAGGATGCCGAAGTCAATACCGACAACCTGCGCAAAGCCGGATTTTCTGAAAATGAGGCCATGGAGTATGCTACTTCTTACAACGTATACCAGTCTGCCAAGAAGACGGCACAGCGGGAAGATGTCCTGAACGGATTCGGGAATAACGGAGGAGAGGAATTCTTGAGTTTCCTGCAAACCGGCGAGTCGTTGTTAGTTAACGATGACAAGGACTGGAAAAAATGGTACGACGATATGAGCGGACGAATCTTGAAGATACAAAACCAGGACGGAAGCTGGAACGGTCATCACTGTATTACCAGTCCCGTTTTTTGCACTGCTACAAGTGTGCTCTTACTCACTGTTGAAAACGATATTGATTTTCTTAAGAAAGTTGGGGAGTAGTTAGAATCTATTGTGGAGGTGTTTAGTCGTGATTTATAAATAACGACCCCTCATTGATAAATGCCGACCGGATGTGTTTTTAATTGGTTGATAGCGTGCGTATCTTGGAGTATCTCAATTACACGCTAGTTGATGTTTAGGTTGGTAGTACACCGCTCGCGGCCGTCGACAGGGATGTCGGCCCCTTATGCCAAAAAGGTAAAGTTAAACTGTGAGCGGTGTTTTTTATTCCATTCGAACCAATTCCAAAGTTACCTCGTAAATGTCTCTTTCCTCCATTTTCGCCTTTAACCAGGCGTAGAAACTCATTACGAATATATCTTCTTGCGTGGCTACTCTCCACTCCAGGGAATTTTCTACTTTTTCTTTAAACGCTTCGGAAGTAACCTGTTCGGGATCATCATAGTACATTGAGACCAATTTCATGAAACCTATGGCCCGGGTTTGCTCCAGTGCTTTGAGTCGTGGGAATTGCCTACGCTGAAAGTTATTCAGCCTTGAAAGGACCAGGTCCAGTTCATCTAACTCGATAAGCAGAAGTATCTCGATGATATTTCGTTGGATCACCCAAATGAATCCCACTTTCTTCTCGTAAAACCGATCGCTGTGTTGCAGTTTATTCAATGCGCGCCAGGCTTCTTTATATTCCAATTGCTGAAACAGGCACATTACCAATGCCAGTTGTATGTGGGGTGAACTGTTTGCGTGTTCCTGAAGCAGCTCAATAGCGTCTGTTGATTCCCCTGAATAATTAAGGTTAAGCGCTTTAAGAAGTACGAGATCGTTCAGAAAAGTCTTGAAATAAGTGCCCTGCTGCTTTTTCATTTCCTCTTCCATTTGATTGGTAAAGGAGATTGAGTTTTCAAAATCTTTATTTCTGAAACTCACAATGGCCATGAGCAACAGTATCTGGATATGGTAGTAGAGGTGCTTGTCGGCTTGCTCCTGTTTCTTACGAACTATGGTGTAAATATGTTTCGAATAAGGCAATACCGACGCGTAATCGGTGCGTAGTTCGCCGGCAGTGGCTAGAATTTGAAAGAGTTGGTAAAGTGATTTATAAGTTAACGCCTCATCTATCGAAATTCCGAATTCATCAAATGCTGCTTCTATAATGGATTTCACCGAGTTGGAAGCATTTCTGATATTTTGCTTGATTGAGGCATAAGCGATGTTGAGTTTAAGCTCGCGTTGCTGAAGCCTTTGATTTCTTTCCGCTTGATTTGCGATCGTATTGAAATCTTCCTTCGTATTCAGGTGAGCGTACTGCACTTTGGTATGATAAATTTCACTCAGTAAGGTATACTGGTCAAGCGTAAGCGCTCGTTGCTCCGACTTCTCCAAAGATTTAAATGCTGGTTTGTATAATTTGTGTTCGAAAAAGATCCTGCTGGCAAGCAGCAGTTTCATGATCTGCATTTCTTCTGATGTTTCCGAAGCAAAACTTCGTTCAGCAACAAAGTCGATCATGGTATCCTGAAGTCTTTTGCACAAAGCGTGAAAAGAATTGCGGGAAGGCTTTCCGTACAATTGGATGTCCGGATCTTCCAGTCGGCCACTGTCGATCATCCTGTACAGATCGATGTTCTTAGCGTCACCTCTGCGGTTCTTTTTTTTCAGAAAAGAAACGAACTCGCGTTTTTCTTCCGAAGAAAATATACCGTTTATAGCAATTATATCTTTCATTAAAACATAAGTATTATATGCGTAAAGTTACTGTATATAATGAGTAATAAGTAATATCAATAAAGAATAAATAATAAGTAATATTTAATTTATGTGTTGAATATAGCACGGTTTCATCTCATTTTTGCTTCAGAATTAACATCAAAACATTTCATTATGGAAAATCAATTTTCAACTGAAAACAAACCTGTAAATGCTCCTTTGATTGAGAAAATACAGAAGAAAAAAGATGAATTTAATTGCGAGCCTACCCCGGCCTTCATTTCGGCTTCGTGGACCGCTTTGTTTATCGGTATGGTCTCTTATTGTATAGGGCTGTGGAACGCCACTATGGAATTGAACGAAAAGGGTTATTATTTCACCATTCTGCTCTTCGGATTGTTTTCGGTGGTGTCTGTACAAAAGACGGTAAGGGACAAGCTTGAAGGTATTCCGGTAACCGATATCTATTATGGGATAAGTTGGTTTACGACCGTTGCGTCAATACTGCTGCTCATCATAGGCTTGTGGAATGCAGATCTTTATTTAAGCGAAAAAGGATTCTATGGGATGGCTTTCGCTCTAAGTCTGTTCTCCGCCGTTGCTGTTCAGAAGAATACAAGGGATGTGAAATTCCTTCAGCTAAAGAAGAATAAAATAGACTAAGTGCTGTTCAAGCCGTATCTTTAAGTAAAGTTGTTTGGATATGAACTCAAGGATAGATAAAGACCTACGGGAATTACGCGAAGCACACGTAATTTCCGATGAGGTCTCGCAAAGAATAACCGACTATTACCAGGCTAAGAAAAGTGGCGGCCCCAGGAAACTGTTTGCCATTTTCGGTGTGCTGGGATCCCTGCTCATTGGATTAGGGATCATATTGATCCTCGCCCATAACTGGGATAATTTCAGCAGGTTCACCAAGACGATATGGGCATTCGCGCCATTGGTTATAGGGCAACTAGCTGTAGGCTTTTCATTGCTGAAGAACAAAAGCAGGGCCTGGAAAGAAGCCAGTGCCACCTTTTTGTATGTTGGAATAGGTGCCAGTATTTCGCTGGTAAGTCAGATCTATAACATACCCGGCGATATGCCCGAGTTCCTGATGACCTGGATACTGCTGGGCGCATTGCTGGTCTATTTACTGCGATCGTACACGGCAGTGCTGTTGCACCTTATCATGGCTACGGTCTATGCCTGTAACCTGGGTTATTTCAATGAGATCAATCCATGGTGGTATTTAGCGATGATAGCCTGGATCATACCATTTTACCTCAGGATGCTTCGTGAACAGCCGGAAGGTAATGCAACGTCTATATTGAATTGGGCGATCCCACTAAGTCTTGCCATCACTTTCGGTGCTTTTGTTTCTGAGGCTACCAACATTGTCTTCCTAATGTATGTCGGCCTGTTCGGATTACTATACAATCTTGGTAAGCTGGAAGTGTTTAACAGTGGTAAGCTAAGGCGGAACGGTTACGCAATCATTGGATCACTGGGAATGATCTACGTCTTCATGCTTGTGACCTTTGAGTTTGCCTGGGCAGAGTTCAACCCATCGGAACACCTTACGAAGGACATTGTAATCACTGTTGGAATTTTTGGAATGGCTTGCCTGGTATTATTGTATTTGGCTTCAAAAAAGAAACTCCTGCCATTCAACCTGTTCCAATACGCCTTCCTGATCTTCGGTGTCATTTTCGTAGCCCAATACTGGGATTTTCAACTGGCCGTTGTATTGTCAAACTTACTTGTCTTCGGGCTGGGGATATTTGCAATTCGGATAGGAAATCTCAGGAATAATTTCGGGGTGCTGAACTATGGTCTACTGATCATTACGATACTCGTGGCGTGTCGATTCTTCGATACGAACATAGATTTCATAGTTCGCGGATTGTTATTCGTCGCTATTGGCGTTGGCTTTTTCCTTGCGAATTATATGATGTACAGAAAACAACAAAAATTAAAATCGAAAGATCATGAATAAGTTAGTAATAGGAGGATTGTTCATACTCATGGTCCTTGCTCAGTGGTATGTTCCGGGGAATATGATCTCCCAGGAAGAGAAGGTCTTAACGGAGGGCACTATGTATAAATTTAAAACAGAACCCATAGATCCCAGTGATCCATTCAGGGGGAAGTATATAGTGCTTAACTATGAGGTAAATTCGTTTAGATCGGATACTGCCATTTGCAAATACTACGATAAGCTCTATGTGTCAATTGGAGTTGACTCACTGGGCTTTGCCAAGGCGACCAGAATAGGGCTTAGCGAACCCGAAATCGGAGATTTCGTCATCGCGGATTGTTCAGGCTTCTACAACGGGAAACAATCGTTCAGTCTTCCATTCGACACCTATTATATGAATGAGGACAAGGCACTACTCGCCGAAGAAGCGGTTCGTGAAGTGCAGCGAGATAGTTTGCCATCGGTTTGCTTTGGGGTGGTTTATGTGCTTGGTGATCGTGCAGTATTGGATGATGTGCAAATAGACGGGGTTTCAATAAAGGATTATGTAGAGAAACCCTAAAAGAAATGCGGGTGTGTTCCCGTGTTTTGATGTTGGTTGGAACAACCTGCCGGCCGGGGGTTGTTCTTTCAAATGAAGCGTTATGATATCAGCCATTAGCAATAGCAGAAGATACCTGGAGATCCTGGCAGTGGTAGTAACCGCCCTTGGGAAATTCGTATTTATGGATTATCTGAACCTCAGGTTACCTTATGTTGTGACTGCGGTACTAGGCTGGACCATCTATATTATCTGCCGAAGCAGACAGCAGAAGGGGATCTTGTCTTACTGGGGATTCCGAAAGGACAATTTCAGGAAAACAATTAAACTGTTATTGCCCTTTGCATTAGGTGCCTTGCTTCTGTTTCTGATAGTTGGGTATTTTCAGGATAGTTTGAACCTCACCTGGCACATTCTCCCCATCCTGATCACCTATCCTCTGTGGGGGATCATTCAGCAGTTCCTGGTCATTGGCTTGGTTTCAGGGAATATGCACGACATGAACGAACCAAAACTCAACAAGTTCTTAATTGTTATTCTAAGTGCCGTACTTTTTTCAGTTGTTCATTATCCTTCGAACTGGTTAATGATAGGAACTTTCGTTCTGGCTATTTTTTATGGTTTTGTATACCTGAGAATTCGAAATTTGTACGCACTCGGTATCTTCCACGGCTGGTTGGCTGCGGCATTCTATTACACCGTAGTTGGAACAGATCCCTTCCAGGATGCCTTCCTGGTTTGGTTGCAATAAAAAAGACTGCCTGAAGATATATCATTGCCTGTCTGAACTTGTTTCAGAATCTTTTTAAATCATTCAATCAAATAGATTCTGAATTAAATTCAGCAGAACAATATCAAACACTTCAAACAGCCTCAGTCATAGTTTATTGGTCCGAGGGATTCTTAATCCCTAAGATTTTTGTCGGTTTGTCCGTTGTCGTACAATCCTTGCAAGGCAACTACCTTATTATTTTCTGACAGGAAACGAATTCTGAAGGTCTCCAGACCTTTCAGCATAAATTCGTTATCGCTATATGGGTATAGTTCGTATTTCGGGTTGGTGCCACGCTGGTAGTAGAGCTTCCCGTTTTCGAACATGACATTTCGAGGACCGTAGCTGCCCGCATATTTCTTGAGTGTTTTTGTATCCAGAGAAACAGGGTTTTGCTGTACTTTAAGTGCGACCATGGGCCACTCGTAGTAGGTCGCCATTTCCTCGTCGTCCTTGTGCTTTTCTTTTAACGACTCCAATGCTTTAACGTAAGCAACGTCCAATGCATCCTGGGAGGGTACTTCTATGTGCGGACTTACGCCAGTTCCCTCCCAGTTTGTGTTCGTAATTGGATTAATGGCCCGTCCAATCGGCAGCCAAACCATGAATCTATCCGTAGCGGCCCGTGATCCTCCGGGATGGGCACCACCTCCTGTAGTTTCTCCAACCAGAGTGGCACGATCGAGGTTCTTTAAATTATAACTGAACTCTTCCGCAGCTGAAAAAGTACTGCTGCTCGTAAGCACATAAACGGGGGTGTCCGGGCTACGCTCTCCGCTCACGTGAGGCAGGGTCCAGGTTTGGGTGGTTTCATCAGAAGGGCGCCAGTAAAAATTGTTGAGGTGAACGGGCTCACTTCCAAAGAGGTAGCTGGAGATCAGCTGTATCATGGCAGGGCTTCCGCCTCCATTCTTACGAAGATCAATGATGATGGCATCGCTATTACTGAGATAGTTCATGGCTGCAACAGCGGTGGGTCCCGCGAATTCCACATTTGAGAAACTCCGCAGGTCGAGGTAGCCAATATTACCGTCCATGATCTTTACTTTCTTGAAGCCGAAATTATTTCGTTTCATCTGGTTGATCCACCGGTTCATAAACTTAATGCTGTCTTCCGGACTTACCGTTTGCTCCTGTTCCTGGATCTGCTGTGGTGCAAAGGAAACACGAAGGTGCTTGTCCTTACTAATGGCTTGCAGATCTTCGGTGAGTTTGGTGGCGAATTGATTTGGGTCGCTTATGGTATTATAAGCACCGCTCTTAAGTTTGCTTTGAAGATCGGCCGACATCTTTTTGGCGACTTCCGGGAAAACGTAATTGCTGTTCAGTTTGCTGCTTACGGAGTCGATCACCAAAGCTTTTTCGGCGGAGGTCACAGGTGTGTTCTGTGCTTGCAAACAACTAGCGGCCATTAATATTATCAGGCCGGTTAGGACCAGTGTTAGGGTGTTGTAGATTTTCATAGTGTTACTTGTTTTGGCAATTCAGACGTATCTTGTTGAGGATAGCCTGCAATTGCTCCAGTTCGTTTTTTGATATTCCTTTTAATGATGAATTTCTGTTGTGATGAATGATAGGAGGAAGGGTTTCAAGTACTTCCTTTCCTTTTGTTGTTATTTCCAGTTTATAGCGCCTTCGGTCGCTGTCGTTCATGGATCGTTTAATAAAATTCTTCTTTACCATGGTATTGATCATGCGTGTCATGGAAGCGTTGTCCTTAAACACCAGTTCGGCGATCTCCTTTTGGGTCATCTCCGGGAATTTGTTCAGAAACAATAATACCAACCCCTGGTCTATGGTCATTTCCGGAATTGCTTCGGAAATATTTTGCTGGGCAAATTTTCTGTATTCCTTGATGGTACTTTCAATTGTATGAAACACCGTTTCCGAAGGGAGCTTTAACTTCATTAATTAATTATTTGAGACAAATATAATTGATATATCAAATATATTACAAAACTTTAACGGAGTTTTTAGAAACTTGTTGTTTTGTGATGAAGTTTATTTTCTGAAAAGTCGCAGCAATAAATGAAATATCCAAAGTAATAATGGAAATCCCACAACTGTGTATGTATAAAACCAGTAGTACTCTCCGGCACGAGCACTCCCTCTGAAAACTCCATTCCCTCCGAAACTTCCCGAGAGATTATCGGCTAGGGCCCAGCTAACGGGATACCATATTACGCCGAGTACAATCGCTATTATTAAAAGAACTTTTAAGATACGATCTACTTTCGATCGCGGCATTCGAAAGCGCCTTACACCCAGGTACAAACTCAAGGGCAAGGCGATCATAGCCAGCCAGGTGAGGACATTTCCGAGAGGGATAAAAGGATCTTCGATCACAGCATAAACCAACAAATCGGAACCGTTGACTAGTAGCGTAGTCGTGATAACGACAACAAGAGAGCACATAAAAAATCCGAAACGTCTCACTTTTTCTTGTTAACTCAGAACAAAATAGCTAGAAATAAATTAAAAATTTATTAAATCTGTTTATTTACATTATTACATGAAAGATCTTCAATACTACCAACACCTCCAACGATTGTATTTTCATAACTGGTTCCATTGTAAACTTGTTTAAAAGTTAGATTCCAATACTTGCATTCACCTTCAGAAGTTTTAAATGCGACTGCTGCAGGAATGGTCCTGTATATGGTTTTTCCAGTTATAGTGTGCTTGTATATCTTCCAATTATTATCTGTGATTACTATACGCTGAACTTTCTTATTATCTTCCCACCCTTCATTTATTAAAGCTTGTTTCATTGATTGTGTTAAATCAGGATTATTCATTTTAGCGCCAGGCATATAAACACCTGCGAGATTCTTCTCCCTGTATTTTATGGCATAATTTGCTAGTTGATCCCGTCCGGTACTGCAATCTAACGTGAATGTCCCTTCAGCAAATGGAATAATATTGCTTAGTCCAATTCCAAGTCCAGTTAGGGTTACTTTTATTTCGTGATTTCGAGGAGAAATATTAGCTAGAGTTTTTGAAAATTTAGCAGGACCGCTATGTGTATTTGTTGCAGGATCTGGAATAATTTCCATATACAAATACGTTTTGTTTTCTTTTAAACTTTCCCAACTCATACTAAACTCATGAGATGTTTTTTCTGTTCCATCTACGTAAATACTAGTGGTTACCTTAATAGCGTTTCTTGCACTAGCTAAATCCTTGAAACTGCCTTCTAAATAGGCCATAGCATAAATAAAATCACCTGCCTTATAAAGATCTTTTACCGTTGAGATGTTTTCAGATTTAATCTTAGGCCTTTTACTAAAAAACACCACTTTGCCTATATTATTTTTATGAAAATCACTGGTAAAAATATTTTTATAAATGTTCTCGGTGAGGCTTTCATAAGCTGTCATCATTTGCTTATGTAAGCTGTTGACATTAGAATCTTCGGGTAATATCAGAATTGCAGCTTCACTTAATTGTTTGGCTTGCTCTATATATTTAATCGCTTCACGTTCATTTCCCGTTTTATTTTCAAATGCTCCTTCAATTAATCCATTAATAACAACTTGTAATGTTTCATTGTAGTAGGCGGCATAGTTTCGTTCAAATGCTTTTACAGTTTGAACTTTGGAATCCAGGTTATGTCCTTTAAATTTAGCATCTCCTTCAGTCGTTATTTTCAATAAATTTGGGTAGTCAATTTCAGTAGCTGCTTTTAAATAATTAGATGTGTTATAATAGCTGTGAACCCATTCTGCACCACTTCCAAGTTTATCATCTAACAGATTCGAAAGTTGCCAGCTTTTTGATAAAATAAGTTTTTCAAATTCTGCTTTTGCTAAGTTATAGTCATTTACAGTACCTAAATTATTATCATAATAGGTTTGATATCCATCTAATCTTGTTTGCAAGTCACTTACATCAAAATTTGGATCATACGTTTTTACATTTCGTAGGTGAATAGGTGCAGTTTCTAAAAATCCGGAATATTGCAACATTATCTCTTCACTTCCCCAATCAGGACTGTTTTTCAGATCTTCAAGCTTATCTAACCTCTCGATCAAAGAATATAGAAAGTTTTTGGCAGGACTTCTATCAATTGTTCCCTGTTGAGATTCAAGATTAGTACTTTTTATTACTTTAAAAGGATATCTGGCTTGGATCGTAAAATCTGTACCAAAAAAGGCTCTCACCTCATAATCACCCACTTGCAATCCTTTAAAAGTTAATGTGCCATCTGTTACACCTTTTGTGTATTTCCAATTTCCATAGTCTCTTGCGGCAGAACTAGGGTTAATTAACGTAATCCAATCATTTTCGCCTCCAGGGAATCCTGAAAAAACCACTGTGATTTCTTCAAGTTCATTATAAATATCTTTTGCTGTTTTTACGCTCACATTCAAATCTTCATTGCCAATTAGAGCGTGATTATCTTTAATCTTATTCAATAAATGGCCGGAAGAATAACTTAAATTAGCTGAAAATAGAAAACAAAGAAGGAAGAATATTTTATTCATGATTATATGATTTAGATTATTTTATTTTCTAAATCATAATCATTTTTTTGTAAGACTAAAGATACGATTTTATTGTATTAATATTTAGAAAAATACAACTAACCATTACATTTCCTTAAGGGAGCAATTCGAAACTATAAAAGAAGTTTTATCTACAAAAATCAACTACTTAAAAGTAGAAAAAAAGGATTTACCCTTAAGTAAATCCTTTATCAATTATTTCATTCTCCAACTATCTCAACAAACAAACCATCATCTGTCTTCTCCACCTTAGCCAGGTTATTCTTGGTTAGGTGCTTAATGGCCTTGTCCCATTTCTTATTGGAGAGACCGGTCTCTGCTTTTAGCTCGACCAGGTGAACAGGTGAATTCTTTCTGAGAAGTTCCAAAACATGTTTTTCCTCATCGTTCAAAGCTACCTGCTTCTTCTCAGGTTTCATTTGAGGGAAGAACAGCACTTCCTGTATGGAAGCATTATTAGAAAGGAACATCACAAGGCGGTCCATTCCAATTCCCATCCCACTCGTAGGAGGCATGCCGTATTCCAGGGCCCTGATGAAGTCGTTATCGATAAACATGGCTTCATCATCTCCGCGGTCGGCCAACTTTAACTGGTCTTCAAATCGCTCCCGTTGATCGATTGGGTCGTTTAACTCGCTGTAGGCATTGGCTACTTCTTTTCCACAGATCATGAGTTCGAAACGCTCCGTAAGTTCCGGATCGCTACGATGTTCTTTACACAATGGACTCATTTCTTTGGGATAGTCCATGATGAAGGTGGGCTGTATAAAGTTACCTTCACATTTCTCACCGAAGATCTCGTCTATAAGCTTTCCTTTACCCATTGAAGGATCTACTTCAACGCCCATCTTTTCAGCCGCTGCGCGAATTTCCTCCTCAGTCTTGCCGGTAATATCAAAACCAGTGAATTGTTTAATGGCGTCGGTCATGGTTACTCGCGGATAGGGTGCCTTAAAGTTTATGGTATGCTCTCCGAAAGTAGCCTCCGTGGTACCGTTTACCTGCTCTGCACAGAATTCCAGCAATTGCTCACAGAATTCCATCATCCAGTTGTAGTCCTTGTAAGCTACATAGATCTCCATGGCCGTGAACTCCGGGTTGTGAGTTCTGTCCATTCCTTCATTTCTGAAGTTCTTGGAGAATTCGTACACCCCGTCGAAACCACCTACGATCAGTCTTTTCAAATACAATTCGTTGGCGATCCGCAAATACAACGGCATGTCCAGGGTATTGTGGTGTGTAACGAATGGTCTTGCAGCCGCTCCTCCGGGTATGGGTTGTAGTATAGGGGTTTCCACTTCAAAATAGCCGTGTTTGTTGAAGAAATCACGCATGGCGGTGAAGAGCTTCGTTCTTTTTACAAAGACGTCTTTTACATGTGGATTCACGACCAGGTCGGCATAACGCTGCCTGTAGCGCTGCTCGGGATCGGTAAAGGCATCGTGCACTTTTCCTTCTGAATCAACCCTGGGTTGAGGTAATGGTTTTAGTGCTTTAGAAAGTAGGGTGAAATTCTTCACCATTACTGTCTTTTCGCCTACCTGAGTTGTAAACAATTCACCTTCCACACCGATAAAATCACCGATGTCGAGTAGTTTTTTATATACCTCGTTATAATGAGTTTTGTCTTCGCCCGGACAGATCTCGTCCCTGTTGAAGTATACCTGGATTCTTCCCTCACCGTCCTGAAGTTCTGCAAAAGAGGCCTTCCCCTGGATGCGTCTCGACATAAGCCGGCCGGCTAAATTCACCTTTTTTCCTTCTTCAAATTCCTGTTTAATTTTTGCTGAAGTGGTATCCACCGGGTATAGAGCCGCCGGATAAGGTTCGATGCCTAGATTTCTCAGTTGGGAAAGTTTCTCCCTTCGTATCAATTCCAGTTCTGAAAGTTGCATAGGTGTACGTCTTTTGATAGCCGTGTTTTCACAGACGGCACAAAATTAACCTAAATCGAAAAACTTTGTGTTATAACTTTCAGAAAAACCCCTTGTTATTCCTTCGATTGAGATTTTATATACTCAAGCGAGGCAGCAGCTTCTTCATTTTCCGGGTCTACCTTCAGGGCATTTTCATAGTTATGGATAGCCTCCGAATGACGCCCAAGGACCCCAAGGGAATTGGCCAGACTAAGGTGCGTACCCACCTCATCCGGGAATAGCAGGGTATTGAGTTTGTAAACAGCCAGCCCCTCTTCCTTCCTCTTGGAATAGAATAAAACTGTTGCATAGGTATTCAATTCGTAGCGGTTTTTAACCACCTTTTCCAATTCGGGTAGTAATTTGAGTGATTTCTTTCCGAATTTCTCCAGGCTAACTTCTTTTAAAAGATCGTCAACCTTGGATACACCCGAATAATTCGGGGTGTAATTTCCATTCAGGATCTCAAGGATATCCGACTCCAGTGTTGTCACTGGCTCCTCCGTAATGCGATTCACTTCCACGCCATTTTTATAGAAAATGAAGGTTGGAACTCTATGAATGTTCTTTCCTTCGTGTTCTCCTCCCGGACTTTGTTTGTAGGAGGCTTTGTCCCGGTCTACGGCCACTGCCGTGAGACGCTCCAGGGGATATTCAGCAGCTTCAAGTACTTTGTAGAATCGGGGGACTTCTCTTTTACTGTCCCCACACCAGGTTCCCATAAAGAGTTCGATGGTGTAATCGGCAAGTTGGTCTTTAATTTCGTTGATAACGGCAGCATTGGGCTGGTACTCGCTTCGGTTTTTCAGGAACCAGGACGCGTAGCTCCCATTGGACAGCCCCTCCTGGTTGATTTTCCCCAGTAATTTCGGACTCGTTCCTTCTTTGATGATTTCCTTGTTAACTGGCTGAGCAATGAGCAGGCCGGTGAACAGTAGCATAGTGATAAGCAATCGATTTTTCATGTTCGTTTCTGAATTTGTGCCCCGATGCCTTAGCGAAGTGGCAGATTGATGATGGAACGAAATTGCCTATCCTTCAGAAAAAAATTGAAGAAAGATGGGTTGAAATAAGGGCTAGACCCCCGGTTGAAATAAATTAAGAGGCTGAATATAAGGTTTTTACTTCATCTCTCGAAGAGACCTTCAGTTTCTTGTACAGGTTGTTGATATGGGTTTTTACTGTGCTTACGCTCACGTACATTTCGGTAGCGATCTCCTTATTGGTCTTATCGGCCAGGATAAGATCGAGTACTTTCTGCTCCTGGTTGGACAAAACCTTGGAAGCATCCGGGATGGCATTCTTGATCTTTTTCCACTTTCCGAAGAAATAAAAATTAGCAAGAACAGATAGTAAAGTGAGTAAACCAACTAAGTAAACCCACCACGGGAGTTTGGCCTCGCTGGCGGTTTGAACCAGGAACTGATCTGCCTTTAGCTCCGCCTCATATTGAAGGGCATAGGTTGTCTCAGGATAGGTTGATATTAATCTTTGAAGTAAATTGTTATAGTACTCATTGGTCTTCAGGTCTTCCAAATAGTAGGCGTGAAGAATGCTACGCCTATCGCTGATGAAGCTGTAGACATATAACTCAGCAAGGGGTTCATTGAGTTGTTCACCGTACTGCTGAAGTATACTGAACCACTTCTTGGTATTCAGTTTTCGGTTAGCTTCAGAACGGTAACTACTGAAAGCAAAGCGCATATCGTTTTTCAGCGAGTCGATCTTCAGAAAGGCATTGCTGCGTTCATCAGTAGAGACAACCTTACAGAACATTTCATCTTCGAAGGTTACCGGAAGCGATAGGTCAGTGGTGTTGTTAGCTACAAATACGATTTCCTTGCTGTTGCTGCAATTACCGCTCACATGCGACACATTGAATTCTCCGTCGGGACAGGTATCTACATGAATCCTGTACATTCGGTTCTGAGCCGGGAGATTGTTGCCCGTAAAGACAAAGTATCCTGTGGAATCCGGTACCGTCTTGGCGATGATCTGTTCGTGGTAGACGCCCGAGATCTTGCGGTAATCTTCCACCATAGAAAGGTATACTTCACCTTCTATCATGGAATCGTCCACATAGCCGTCGAACTCGTATTGCGCCTGAATAGAATGTATCGCAAGGCTTAAGAAGCATAGTATGACAAATGAAACTCCTCTCAATTTTATAGTTTTTCTTTGGCTTCGTCCAGTAATCCCTGGAATTCGCTGTCGCCCGGAGCAAGTTCCAGGGCTTTTTCAAATTGGGCTATGGCTTCTTCATAACGTTCCATATCTGAAAATCGTGCACCTAGTCCGGCATAGGAGTTCGCATCTTCAGGGTAGATCATAGTGTTGAGTTTCGCCACCGCGATCCCTTCTTCTTTTTTCCCTTGTCGGAAAATGGTCTTGGCATAGGTATTCAATTCGTACACATCCCTGGGTTTGCCTTCGAACTCACTCGCCAGGCTTTCCATATTTGCTTTGAAGGCCTCCAGACCCATGCTGTTCAATTTATTGTGAATGAGATCCGCCACATAATAATAGGGTAGGTAATTTTCACTCAGAATAACGGGAATATCTTCTTCAATGGTACGTACCGGGTATTCGATGATCCGATTCACTTCCGCCTCGTCCTTATTGAAAATGATGGTAGGAACATGATGTATGTTCTTGCCGTACTCCTCTTTGCCCGGACTAAGTTTATAATTTTCGATCTCGTCGTCGATAGCCACTACGGTTAGTTGTTCCATTGGAAAGTCGGCGGCTTCAAGGATCTTGTACAAGGTAGGGACCTCACGTTGGCTATCTTCGCACCAGGTGCCCATAAAAACTTCGATCTCGTATTCGGCAAGTTCCTCTTTGAAACTGTCGACAAGTCCGGTATTCACCTGGTAGTCTTCATAGGTAGGTTGGAACCAATCTTCGAAGGCAGGTTTCATTAGATCATCCTTCTCGATCAACCCAAGCAGTTTGTCCTCGGTATCAGGAGCTACTGCCTCTTCAACGGGGTCGCCAGCTACTGTTGTGTCGGTTTGCTTGTCTTTGCATGCGGTTAGCAAGGGAATCAGAAAACTGAGAAGAATGAGGTAGGAACGCATAAGTATATTTTTTGGTAAATATAGCGAGGCATATTGAGTTAATCAACATTGTAACAAATCACTTGTTCCGTCATCTTATAACAGTAGAATAATTGTAATTTTAATTTTATGAGTTTTTGGAGAGTTTTGCTTTCAATTTTATTTCCTCCACTGGCTGTGATCGACAAGGGTTGTGGTTCGGTGCTAATCGTACTAATCCTTACCGTGGCCGGTTGGATTCCCGGGGTGATCGCCGCACTGATCATACTTAACAATCCGGATCGATAATTTATCTTTAGCGGTCGGGTGTATTCTGTTTTTCTTCGGAATCGATCATGATAGACCATAAGTTCTTACTCTTGGTCGCTAAAACACATACTTTCGGTATCTTTGTAATCATTAAAACACATTAACCTTCGGAACGATGAAAAAATTATTTCTACTCGCATTTGTTTCAATTTCTTTGATAAGTTGTCAATTTCAGGAAACTATGATTCTAAATGAAGACGGTACAGGCCGCATGTCACTTAGTATGGACTTAAGTGAAATGATGGCTTTTAGTGGTGAATTCGGGAAAGATTCAACCGAGACGAAGCAGGACACCATCATTACTTTCAAAGATATTTTTGAAGAAAAGAAAGATAGTATCGCAAAACTATCCAGGGCCGAACAAAAGAAGCTAAAGGCAATGGAAAATTACAAAATACGAATAATGAGTGATCCGGATGCGGAAAAAATGCTAATGGATGTCTTCACCGATTTTAAGGATGTGTCCGAAGCAAATGAACTTATGAGGGGATACCAGCAAGCCGAAGGATTTATTCCGGGTAGTGATTCCTCAGCCAGTGAAGAAGGGGGAGATGAGGAGGAACCAGAGATCATGGCAGTTGCTTACGAATTCAAGAATAATGTTTTTAAACGTGATGCGTATATTATTGATGAGGTAGCTCACAAGAGACAGATAGATAGTATGAAACAGGCCGAAGCTTTTATGAGTTCCATGAAGTATAAGATAAAGTATACCTTCCCTAGAAAAATTAAGAGTACCTCAGTTGAGGACGCTACTTTCTCTCTCGACGGCAAAACGATGGAGCTCGAACGCAGCTTCTTAGACTATTTTAAAGATCCGGACGTATTGGACGTTGAGGTTGAATTGGAGAATTAATAGTGAATAGAACAATAGAAATACAGGACCTTGGAAACAAGGACTACAAAGATACCTGGGACTACCAGGAGGAACTATTCAGGGAAATTCTCGATCTGAAGATCCGGAACCGCAGAGAAAACCTCGAACTGGAAACTCCAAACCACTTTCTCTTTGTGGAGCATCCGCATGTATACACTCTGGGGAAAAGTGGTGACTTTTCGAATTTGCTCATAGACGAAGACAAGCTCAAAGAGATCGATGCTACCTTCTACAAGATCAACCGAGGTGGAGATATCACCTACCATGGCCCTGGTCAGGTTGTAGGCTACCCCATCCTTGACCTGGAAAATTTCTTTACAGATATTCACAAATACCTTCGCTTTCTGGAGGAAATGATCATCCTTACCCTGGCGGAGTATGGATTGAAAGGTGAGCGTTCTCAAGGAGAAACCGGTGTGTGGCTGGATGTTGGAACTCCCTTTGCTCGCAAGATCTGCGCCATGGGTGTGCGTGCCAGCAGATGGGTCACCATGCACGGATTTGCCTTCAATGTGAATACGGACCTGGGCTATTTCGATCACATGATCCCCTGCGGAATAAAGGGCAAAGCGGTTACATCACTTAATGTAGAGTTGGGCAGACCTCATATTTCCATGGAAGAGGTTAAATCAAAACTATTGCATCACTTCACGGAATTATTCGAGGCGTCTGTTTCGGATAAAGTTGACTTATAAAAAAACCGCGACCTGGGCCGCGGTATTAATTGCTTACTTTGTGAACGAAGTAAGAACACTGGTTCCGTCCAGCTTTCCTTTCTTATTGTAGTCTTCAGATTTAACAACGCCTACCCCTTCGGCTATCCATTGTTTTGACGTCCGACTCTGGTTTGCCGCCATAGATTTTATCCGCGTAGTCTGGGTAAGAACATAACAAGGGAAGGTGCCGGCAGGTACCGTAACGGTTTCGGTGGCAAGTACCTTTCTATCTGTGATCAACGTACTCATCGTAAAATTCATACCGGACATTGACATAGTTACAATAATTTCGGCATCAGGCAATGATTGCCCAACAGAAAGGTCATTGGGAAGGTCAAGATTGGTCCCTTTTACGTCAGTTTCCATTTCTTCCCCATAGGCAGCAAGCATTCCCTGACCCATCAAAGATTTAAAATCTATGGATACCACGCCTTCCTTACAGGTAGCTTCGTATTCCGTGCCATTCATTTCCTTGCCTTTTTTGTCGATCAGCTTCATTGTCATGTTAGCTATTGTAGCATCTCCTGTGCTGGAAACACTGTTGATGTGGTATTCGACCATCCCCTGGGATTTACCCTTAGCATTGTACATGGTTAATTGAGAAACGGCTCCTTCAGTAAAAGGGTAGTACTTGCTACAGTCCTGTGCATTCACAGTACTGGAAATCATTAACGAGAGGGTGAAAATTGTTATTATTTTTTTCATGATATACATTTTATTGATGAGGTTAATTACAAATATAAAGATTTAGGCACTATATTATATTGGTCCTTAGAGGCCTAGTAAGAGCCCGAAATAGAATCTGTTTCTTCTATTACTACTTTTTCTTTTCGTGCCTTGCGATCTTTCTTGCGTTGCTCTTTGGATTTCTTTGGTGCATCGATCACTGAGTCCAGGACTCGATCTGTAGTTTTTGATGCTTCTCGATCCACTCGCCATTCAACGGTTCGTTCAGCTGCACGCTCAGCTCTTTTACTGAGTTTTTTAAAGATCTGGGCATCTGCCTGCGTTCCTAATAGAAGGAACAATAGAACTAGAAGATAATTTGTCGTTTTCATGATGTTAGGATTTATTTAAATTCATAAATTATTTAATCGATCTTTCTTATTACTAACCAGGTCCCTCTCCCCGCAGTGGAGGCACCTCCATAAACGGCAGTAGACGAGGGTGTAACATTTGTAGAAAATAGCTGCAACTGATCACCATTTGAGAATTGCTCCACAAAGGTGGTTGAGTAGGTGATTCCATAATTGATGTCGACTGCTTCGGTGCGCTGTTCCAGTGTGGTCATATAGTAGACTCCATTAAGCCAGACTCGATTGCTCATCAGCATTTCATAATTGGGTGCCGCCAGGTTAACATTAAAAGATGTCCTTATTTCATATAGTCCATCGGCTGGTATTGTATAGGTGCCAGTACTGGTATCGTAGGACCCACCTCCCGAATTGTATGATATTGAGTTTAGGAACAGGATAAAATTTCCTCCCTGTGGGATCGAACTGGAAGCAGTTGTGCTGCTTACCTTTAATACCACTTTAGCACTATCAGCAGAGGTTCGTACTTTTTCCCAGTTTGTTCCATTAAAACTGTAATACCCAACACCATTTCCACCTGTAACCGAAGCATTGGTGTTCCAGATCAATAAACCTGTAGCTGCTGTATTGGTGCCGTCCAGCATTGTATCAGACACGTCTCCAAGAGCTACGCGTGGTATCAAAAGACCCTGGTCAGATGAATTTATGTCGAGCACTGCTGAAGGGTTTGGAGAAGTTGTACCGATACCCACCTGTGCCGTGATCGGATGGAGCGAAAAGCTTAGCAGCAGGATAATGATGATTCTTTTCATTTCTTAAAAGTGGTTTGTTTTATTACTTTGTTCTTGTGCGTGATCTTGAGGGTGTAAATCCCTTTTGCGAGATGATTGATGTTGAGATAGATCTGCTTAAATGGTTCCAGCTCAACATTCCCGGCATAGACCTTACGCTCTTTTTTCATTGGGGGGTATCGTTTATTAATCCAAAACTAGGAATCAAGATCGGGCCCTTGTTGGAGCCATGTAACCAATGTTATGACATATGTAACATCCCGTGTTTAAGGGGTGAGAAGCAAGGTTTACTCTATTTCAAAAGCATTCAGGAAGAGAAATAATCTGTTGGAGATGCTCCGAATTCCTGTTTGAAGCACTTGGTAAAATAGGATGGATCGTTGAAGCCTACTGTATAGCCTATCTCCGATATGTTGGCCTTTTTATCCTTCAGAAGATTGTAGGCAAGTTTTAATCTTTGAGAACGTAAAAATTCACTTGTAGACTGACCTGTGATCGCTTTTAGCTTTCGGTGGAGTTGCATTCTACTCACCCCCATTTCTTTGCTGAAACGCTCTGCACTAAAATCGGTTTGCGTTAAATATTGATCCATTACTTTCTGAAGTCGTTCCAGGAATTGTTCATCAGCCGATGAGATGGAAATGTCCTTTGGCCGAATGAGAACTTCCTGTGCGAACCTGGATTGCAATTTCCTGCGGTTTTCAATTAGATTGGTGACAGTAGCCTTTAATAATTGCGAGTTGAATGGCTTAATAACATAAGAATCCGCACCACTATGCACCCCATCCAGTTTATCCTTATCATCGGATTTAGCGGTAAGTAAAACTATTGGTATGTGGGATGTTATTTCATTTTCTTTAAGATTCTTTGTGAATCCAAAACCATCCATTAAAGGCATCATTACATCACTAATAACAATATCCGGGATCTCTTCCAATGCCAGCTCTAATCCCTCTTTTCCATTTGAAGCGGTTTTGATCTGATACGTTGATTCAAAAATTGAACACACATAGTTTCTGATCTCCACATTGTCATCAACCACCAGTAAGATAGGGGCGTCCTCAGGAGTTGAGAGATGCTGCTCAAGGATCTCTTCTGAAACAGACTCAACAGTTGTCTCACTTTTCTGAAGTTCTTCGGAAAGAATTTCATCAGGACCGTAATCCGATTTATTTATCGGGATTTCTACCCTAAATTGCGTTCCTTCTTCTTCCGAACTTTCCACCGAAATAGTTCCTTTATGCAATTCGACCAATTCCTTGGTCAGCGCGAGGCCAATTCCAGTGCCAGGATTATCTCGATCGGATTGATAAAACCTTTCGAAGATTTTGATTTGCTGTTCTTCCGAGAGGAATTTGCCGGTATTTTTAACGCTAAAGGAATAAACTGAAGGCTCCCTTAAACTTGAGATCCGAACGGTCTCTCCTTCATTGGTATACTTTATAGCATTACCCAGTAAATTAAACAGAATCTTTTCCATAGCATCACGATCGAACCAGTCGTCCACTTCGTATTTAGTGTCCAGAGATACTTCGAGTTTAATATTCTTTTCTTTTCCACTGAACGCAAAGGCTTCTGCCTGCACAGCAATGAAATTTGATAAATTACCCGGTTGAACATGTAACGATAAATTGCCGCTCTCCAATTTGGACAATGCTAGTAATTGTTCCACCAGCGATTCCAGGCGATAGGTATTGGTCTTTGCAATAAGCAGGTTCTTTCGGTCACTTTTGCTCAGTTTTCCTGAATTCAATTGATCCTCAACCGGGCCTTTTATCAAGGTTAGCGGGGTTCTGAATTCGTGGGATATATTCGCGAAGAATGTCGATTTTGCCTTATCCAGTTCCTTTAATTTCTTTGCCGTCTTTAAACGGTTCCTGTACTGGAAGAAAAAGAATAGTCCAACCATTGCCATCAATCCGATTCCCCCGAGTAATAGGTTTCGTTGATTCTTCTTTTGTTCTTCTACCAATTCGTTTTGCGAGGTAAGCAATTCAATTTCCCTGTCGCGGCTCTCAGTCTGGTATATGGCCTCGATCTCCTTTATTTTTTCTGAACTCTGAATTGCCTGAAGCGAATCCTTTAGCGCAGTAGCCTGTTCTTTGTAACGAAATGCATTTCTGAAATCACCATTTTGCTCGTACGCGTCAGACAACAACTCAAGTGTTTCCTGAGCAACCTGGCTATTTTGAGATGCTTCGTTGAGTGATTCGACTTCTTTCAGGTAGGGAATGGCGAGAGAAGGTTGGTTTTTTTTAAGGGATAACTTTGCCAATTCAAGCGCATTTAGTGAGGCTTCGTATGCCCTTCCATTTCTTTTGTGAATTTCAAACCCTTCATTAAAATATTCTTCCGCCTTTTCAGGGTCTCCTTGTTTTACCTTTAACTGACCCAGATAGGTGCTAATCTCTCCCACGGTTCGCTCGTCCTTCAAACCAGAAAAGAAAGTATAGCTTAAAGTCAAAAGGCTATCTGCACGATTGAGTTCATTCTTAAACAGATACACCTGGCCAAGGTTGATATGGGTTGTATTAAGCAAATAACTTGCGCCAGGACCCAATTTTTCGAACTCCTGGTTGGCACGAATATAGTACGTTTCTGAAGCGTTGTAGTCCTCAAGATCGAGGTAGATATTCCCAAGATTCTGATAGGCCGCAGCAATTACATCCGGGCGAAGAGCTTCTACTTTATGCACCGAATCGACAACCAGTAATTTCTTGATCGCCTCATCGAGTTTGTTCTGCCTGGCATAGGCCGTAGCCAACGCGGTGTGAGAATCAGCGAAGATCATATTATTTGGGTCGTCGTAAGTTAGGGTAGCGGCAATGGCATTTTCACAGGCCTCTACAGATTCGTCCATCATGCCCATTAAATAATAGGTTCGGCATAAACTGTTATACGCCCGGGCTGTGCCAATAGGGTAGTCGATCTGCTTAGATAAATCCAGAGCCCCTTTAAAATACGCGATGGCCGAATCATTCTGTTGCACTCGCTTAAAACATTGCCCAATGAGATAGTCGGCATCGATAATACCCTGGCTGTAATTTAAATCGGTAGTAAGGGTTTTGATCTTCCGCGAATAGAAAAAAGCACTATCGGGATACGGGTTTATATTTTGAGCCATTTTCATTCTCCATCCGGTAATTTTAATGGAGTCTTCGGTAGAAATATTTTTCACGTAGGAAATGGCGTCCTGGGCAAAAAAGGAAGTAGAAGAGAAAAGAAAACACAGAATTAGTAGAATTCTTTGCATTGTTAGGTTGCTTGATTTCTAAATATAGGTAATTACAAATAAAGTAACTATCGAACCTCGTAAAGAATGATCTCATTAGACTCTCCTTTAACTAATACATTCATAGCGTTAGAACGATCCAGGTTGTCGAGAGCTGCAGATGATGACCCGTAAATCGGGAAGCCGGGAAGTAGGTCGCCGTCACGGTTGTAAATGAAAATTTGTTTTTCCTGGGTTTCGGTGAGGCTAACAAGGGTGTTTCCGTTCACCCGGTAGATTTCGGGTGTTGTATATATCCCGAAAGGTAATTCTATCAACTTTCCGTTAACACGTAAAAGATTGTCGTCCAGGGTAGCTTTTGTATTATAATCGATTACGAAAGAATAACTATCCGATACCTCCAGCTTTTGAGAACTCACCTTTCCGCTTTGTGAGATCTTTTCTTTGGTTTTTTCTGAAGTAATTACCACGAAACTCGATCCTTCCTGCTCAATTGGGGTATCAGAAAACTTGAACCTTTTACCAACACGAACCCTCGACTTTCCAACCCTGCTAAGAATATTCAGGGTACCGCTTTCTTCTGCCACTAAGATATAATCCTTGTTTCCCATACGGATATGCTGAACCGGTAAAACAATGGATGATCCCGCACCTGCGAACTTGAACCCGCTTACATTCTTGCCTTTGTTATCGTAGAGTAAGACCTCCTTGTCCTGAACGATCGCAAAGCGGTACTTTCGGTTATTGTCGTAGTCGAAAACAGACAAAGGTTGAGTGACTTCATCCCTAAACTGAACAGGGAACGGGCGCACGTCGTTTCCATTTCGATCCACTACATACAAAGCATTCTTTGTGGCAAAGGCAAGTTGTTTTTTCCCATTCCGAAGAATATCCACCTCATGAACCTCTCCCAGGATAGGATGCTTGAGATCGCGAGACCAAAGTGCCTTCCCGCTAGAGGAGAGCAGGTGCAATTTGTTAGACATATCCTGAACAGCTATATCTTTTCCTCCCGTTCGATGATTGGTAAAGAATGTGGGTTCTCCCAGAATATCCACCTCCAGTTTTTTACTGAATAGTTGAACTACACCTCCTGCCATTTTTTTGGATTGAGTGGCTTCTTTACAAACGAAATTCACATGTGCAAAATCCCTGTCATGACTGAATTGCAACACAGATAAGTTGTAATCGCCAACACTCGCCAAATTGTTTGGATTCGGTGTTGCTCCAAACAATGCATCGGATATACCCGTATTTACCTGCTCATCAAAGAACATGATCATCAGTGAGGAGGCAGTACTCATGTCCCCTAAGGCGGTTTGGTAATGGTTCGAATTCTCCAGGACACTGTTGGTCTTGAAAGACGTGATGAAGTTTTCCGCAGTTACCATGGTTTCAGTAAAAACAAAGAAATCCTCCACCCTGAAACAATAAGCAGGGATGGTCTGAGAAATTAAAGGATTGAAATTCTCAACAAAGATCTGGGCAGCAGTAAAATCGTAGATATCAACATCCCGGAAGTTAGTGTTCACAAGTAAGGAGGGTAGCAGGGATTCATTGGTAAGAGTAGGATCTATACTGTGCATTATAATAATATCCCCCTCTTTCGTCCGGATTTCAGCCAATTCAGTAGCCGTTTCGAAGATCGCAGGCAACGTTTTGGGAATTGTGTCTCCGCGTAACGATCGCAAATGCTGAACAAGTGAATCTGGGTTGGAGATGGTAAAAGTAACAGAAGACCTGGCGTTAACCGGATGAACAGAGCTGATATGATTTGTTTGTGGGATCTGACCCTTAAACGCATCCATAAGCTTTATTACAGAATCCTGACCCGTGGCAACCCCGTAGCCTGTAATACCTCCCGGCGCTATGGTGAGATTAAGCGAAACCTGTTCCGATAGTGGTTCATAAATGGAATCGGTTAGATGCACCATGCTATTGTTTCTCGTAATTAGAAGCTCCGCGTCGCTTCCCAGTCGAGTAGTATTCCGATACTTCTCTTCAGAAGCCGTTTTGTCGTCCAGGATTTCTTCCAGTAACTTCTGGGAGGAAGTGAGAAGGAAAAAACTATCGCGGCTTGCCGAAAAAGCGATCTGCTCTTCCACCTGGATTCGATCGATGGTGTATTTGCCGTAGGTGAGGGTTTCTGAAATGATATTGGGAACCGAATCCAACTCTAGTATCGTACTGTCCATTCGGGAAATGAAAGCAAATTCTTTTTGGTCTCCCTCACCAGAGTGAATGCTGATCAGGGATTTTGTCTTGATTGTAAGATGCCGAAGGATCTCGTGATCACCGGATAACAGTTTAAATTCGGTTCTATCCTTGTAACGGTCTATAATCTCGTTGAGTTTAAGATCGTTTTTGAGTGTTTCATAATTTGAAATGGAAATAATAGTTTCAGGGTCCCTGGGGATAAAATCTTCCGGTTGGGTAAAGGAAGCATTATCCGATTCACACGCTAAAAGAAGCGCGCAAATTGCGATGAAAAAACTACTGTTCAGGAACTGCTGCACAACACAAAAATAGGGAGTATCGGCCATCGAAACAGTTGGTTTACCAATACTTTATCTACGTCTTTTCAACAATCTACAGATCGAGCCGAAGTTGTTCCGGGAGTAACCTGAAACTCTTGCGGTGATAAGGCGTAGGTCCATATTTCTTAATGGCATCCCGATGCTCTAACGTAGGATATCCTTTATTCCTTTTCCAGTTATAAGCGGGGAACTCCGCATGTAGCTTGTGAAGGTATTCGTCCCTATACGTTTTTGCGAGTATGGAGGCGGCGGCGATGTGCAGGTATTTGCTATCACCTTTCACCACACACTCGTAGGCTGTTTTCTTGTAAGGTTTGAACTTATTCCCATCTATGGCAATGAATTCAGGCTGGATCTTTAATTGTTCAATAGCCCTGTGCATCGCCAGTATGGAGGCGTTGAGGATGTTTACCTGGTCGATCTCTTCCATCATCACATGAGCCACGGCATAAGCAACGGCAGCTTGCTCTATTACAGGCCGCAATTCTTCTCGTTTTTTTTCTGAAAGTTGCTTGGAATCGGTAAGCCAGGGATGGCTGAAATCATCGGGCAGTATAACCGCTGCAGCCGTTACCGGACCGGCAAGGCAACCACGCCCCGCTTCGTCGGTTCCGCACTCTATAAGACCAGGATTTATTTTAAGGGCTAACACTGAAATTAAAAGTAACTATTTTCGTTTAATAATTTACCTTTGTGCGATAAGACGTCCTTACATGAGCAAAACACTTTCGTTCTTATTTCTATCCCTTTTCACTACTGTAGTGTTTTCTCAAAGTTATCCCACCGGCCCTGACAACACCCCACAAAATAAGGCGCCCATCGATCTTTACAAGATTATATCCCACGATAGGGATACCACCAATGTAGATACTGCGCTTAGTATTCAGAAGGATTATAAATTCAACTACCTGAGGAGAGACGATTTTGAATTGATTCCTTTTGCGAACGTTGGACAGACATACAATTCTCTCGGATATTCCTTCAATAATAAAAACCTGAAACCGCTATTCGTAGCTCAATCGCATCATTTTAACTACGCTGAAATTGAGGACATGCACTATTTTCGGGTTCCTACGCCGCTCACAGAACTTTATTTCAGGACTGCCTTCAACCAGGGGCAGCAACTGGACGCCTTTCTTACGGTGAACACCAGCGAACAATTCAATTTTTCCATAGCCTATAAAGGGGTGCGCTCCCTGGGAAGTTACCAGCAATCGCTTACGAGTACAGGTAATTTCAGGTTTACAACAAATTATCAAACAAAGAACAAAAGATACAAATTCAGAGGGCATATCGCCGCCCAGGATATTTTGAACAGAGAAAATGGTGGCCTGAATGCGAACTCCATATTCCTATTCGAAACAAATGATCCGGAATTCGAAGACCGTGGCCGACTCGATGTAAATTTCGAAAATGCCGAAAACAAACTGGAAGGCTTGCGTTTCTACGCGGACCATGAATACGAATTGATCAGTAAAAGGGACTCTACATCGTATAATGTCCTGAATATTGGAAATAGAATTAGCTACGAAGACAAATTTTACGAATATCGACAGGGCGAGCCATTCACAGGATTCGGTGAATCCTATGAGGCATCAGATCTAAAAAAGACGACAAAACTGGAGGATTTCAATGTTCAGGGATATGCCAGACTGGAAAATTCAATACTGGGGGAAATCGGGGCTTCTATTGGTTATACAGACTTTAATTACGGTTATAACACCGTCATAGTCCTGGATGAAGGACGTATCACGAACAGGATCCAGGGCAACCTGGTACAATTCGGAGCCAGTTACAGGAAGCAGTATCGCGGATTCGAACTTACAGGTAATGGTAAGATCAATATCGCGGGTGATTTCGACGGAAATTACCTGAATGCCGCCGCTGCATTTTCCTTTAATGAGGAAAACAAAGTGAAGGCTTCAGCGACAATTCATTCGGTGGCACCGAACTTCAATTTTCTTCTGAATCAGAGCGATTATGTAAATTACAATTGGCAGAACGATTTTGAGAATGTCAAAACCCAGGAATTGAAATTCGAACTGAATTCTGAAAAACTTCTCGATGCTGAAGTGAGTTACACGGGAATCGATGATTTCACCTATTTCACCATAAAAGCGAACGACAGCACACCAACCCCACAACAATACGGGGATAGGGTAGATTACATGAAGGTAAAAGCATCCAGGGAATTTCGTTATAAATCATTCGCACTCATGAATACCGTGATGTTCCAACAGGCGGTAAGTGGGGATGAAGTATTTAATATTCCTCAGATCGTCACACGTCACTCACTCTACTACCAGGACGAGTGGTTTAAAAAAGCAATGTTCCTGCAAACGGGTATAACTGTGAAATACTTCACCGAATACGATATGAACGGCTATGATCCGGTGCTTGCCGAATTCTATGTACAGGAAAATGAGAAGATAGGTGGATTCCCAATGGTAGACCTTTTCTTCAATGCCAAGATCCGTCAAACCAGGATATACGTTAAGTATGAACATATCAATCAATTGTTCAATACATCAAACAGCCACTTTGCCGCCCCGGGATATCCGTATCGGGATGCGGTAATCCGATTTGGCCTGGTTTGGAACTTCTTCTTATAATGTTTGAATTATGAGATCGATTTATGTGATCCTTAGAATTAGTTTCGCTGTCGTCTGGTTTGTGAACGGCTTCTACTGCAAGATCCTTGGTATGATTCCCCGGCATGAGTTTATTGTCGCTAAAATCCTCGGATTTGAATACGCCCAGCAACTCACTCTCGCAATCGGATTGGGAGAAGTTATCATGGGATTCTGGATTTTAAGCGGTTATAGGGCGAAATTTAATGCGATCACCCAAATAGTGCTGGTACTGCTAATGAATATACTTGAAGTGATCCTGGTGCCGGAATTACTCCTTTGGGGTAGTATGAATATGTTGTTTGCCATCCTTTTTGTGATCCTTATCTTTATTAATGAATTCATCATTGCGAAACGATTGCAATAAATGGCTGTGCTCAATTTTTTAAAGGACCACCCGTTCGCCGTAGAGGCCTTTTTTGAACGGTCGGTGGTTTTTACTTTCGCGGCGCCTAAAGCTTCTCTGGAACACTTGCTTCCCGAATGCCTCACTTTGGATACCTTCAACGATGAATATGGATTTGTTGCAGTAGCCATGGTTGAAACCAAAAATCTCAGACCCAAAGGGATGCCTGAATTCACCGGAAATAAATTCATGCTCATAGGTTATCGGGTCTTCGTGCGTTACACGAGAAATAATGGAAAGCGTCTTAGAGGATTGTATATACTGAAATCAGAAACCAATCGAAAGAAGATGGAGTTCTTCGGAAATATTTTTACTCACTACAATTATTCTACAACCGACATACGATTTGAAGACAAGGATGCAGAAACATCTGTGATCTCCGATGGTTCTGTTTTCAGGGCCGACTTCCTTGCTTCATCCGAAGAGGCACCCTTACCCCAAGGTTCTCCCTTCAGTTCATGGAAAGAAGCGAGGAGGTTTGCAGGGCCGCTTCCATTCACTTTTACTTACAATTCCGAAAAAAAAGAAGTGCTCATTATCGAGGGCGTCCGTCAAAATTGGAAACCCCAGCCACTTTCAGTAACCAACCATCATTTTGAATTTATTCATAACCTCAACATCGATGGGATGATCCTGGCCAACGCTTTCCAGATTACAAAAGTCCCTTATTTTTGGAAGAAAGGAGTAAAGGAAGTATGGAAAGGATAAGAAAACCTTTTGAAGGAGTTTGGAACATCGTTCGATTCAACTGGCACTTTTATGTGATATTCGTGATCCTGGTTCCCGTAATTTTTTTCCTTCTGAATCATTACCTCAGTTCATTTGTGGCGATTATAGCAGTGGTCATTTTGGTCGTTCCTGTTTTGAAATCCCTGATAGTTTCCTATTGGGTCTACGACCGATCGGATCTTTATACGTTGAATTACCTGGAAGATCTGAAGTTCGGAGATTCGGATACTATTGTGAATATCAATGCGGGATTTGATGAGACTTCGGAGTTCATTCGGTCCAGATATCCTGGGTCGACCCTGAAGGTTTTCGATTTCTACAACCCGGAACGGCATACGGAGGTGTCGATAAAGAGGGCGCGCAAAGCATACCCACCTTACCATGGATCTACTGCCATAGAAACATCCAGCATCCCGGTGGAAGATGAAACTGCATCCGGGGTGTTTGTATTTATGAGTGCTCATGAGATTCGGGATCAAAAGGAAAGGATACAGTTCTTCAAAGACGTAAACAGGATCCTAACTTCAGAAGGTAGAGTAGTAGTTGTAGAACATCTTCGGGACCTCCCAAATTTCCTGGCTTACACGGTTGGAGTCTTTCATTTCTTCAGTAAAAAAAATTGGTTGAAATCTTTTTCAACATCCGATCTGTATCTTCAGAAAGAAATCAAGATCACACCTTTTGTTTCAACTTTTATACTCACTAAAAATGGAGCTACATCTTAAGATCATAGGAATTTTGCTGATGGTACTGGCGTTTGTCCATATACCCTTTCCAAAGTATTTCAAGTGGAAAGAAGAACTCAAATCCTTGAGTCTCATCAACAGGCAGATGATGAAAGTACACACATTTTTCATTGCGTTGATGGTCTTTCTTATGGGGCTGTTATCCTTTAGCCAGGCAGATCTATTGGTTAGTACAGAACTCGGACAAATTGTGTCACTGGGCATGGCCGTTTTCTGGGGTGTCCGACTCGTATTTCAGCTGTTTATCTACTCTACCAAGCTATGGCGTGGAAAAGTTTTTGAGACCACCATGCATGTACTTTTCACTGCGCTTTGGGTATATATTTCGATAGTCTATGTTGTAGTCTATTTTAGCCCTTCCGTTTAGTTGCTAATACTGTCTTTGATTACCTCCAGGAGTTCTTCTGAGACCTCTTGCAGCGCCGTGCTATCTAATTGAATAATTGAATTTAAATCAGGATCGTTCCTATCGGGCCAGATATCCTCATCTCTTAAATTTTCGGAAGTTTTCCAGGTCTCGCCTAATTGCTCAAGGATGGCAGATTCCCACTGAGAAGGGTGCTTTGCATCGATCCAAACTACATCGCGATACTCCGTGTCCACCAGGGCAAGATCGGGCGTAGCCGATCCATCGAATTTCTTGCTATCGTCCCTTTTGGCTGCAACAGTGCAAAACACGAACATACGTTTCCTGCCACCGATCTCTTTAACGAACGGACGGAATTCAACGGGTTTGTTCACGCTCCAGTCGTATTCCTTTCTCGATTCGATCACTTTTAGCGGCATGGCTGAAACTCCAGCAAGTCCTTCTTTTTTGGCAGCGTGGTTGTAGTAGAGCAATTTGTCGGTTCCATCGGCAGGGATCATCACACTGAAGGACAAGCTTGTTCGTTCTTCACCCACGGGCTCAAGTCCGAACCAATGGTATAAGCCACTGTATGCATCCACCTCCATGGTATCAAAATTGAAGTCGGTCACAAAAGGCTGCATATTCTCATCGTCTTTCAGATCCGGGATCTTAACGGCTGTTTCCATGTTCCAGGGTAGCGGATCGGTAAATCCGCCCAGGAATTGCAATGACTGCGCCTGTAGGCGCGACACTTCTTCCGCCAGTGTATTCTGTTTGGTTAGAAACGGATAGTTCTGGATTTCATCTGGTGGAATATAAGTTCCCTTACCTATGCTGATGCGCTCCAGGTAGTCCATAAAGTCGTGTTCACCAGGTTCTACGATCATTACTCCGCCGTAAGAAGGATAAGGGAAAAAGAAGCCCTTCCATTTGATCAGGCTTACCACTTGCACCCATTTTCCTTCGTCATTCTTCATGTAGAACACGTCGCTGGGTTCCATGGTAAACAATTGGAAGAAATTGAAGCGCTGCACCACGGCATTATAAGTATTCCTGCTGAAAGCCAGGGATTCACCAATGGAGAAGGTTACTGGAATGCGGTTATCACCCGAGAAACGGGGAAATGGAGAGGTGCTTTCTACCGTGAATAATTCCTCTGTGTTATCGCTGATCCGCTGCCATGTGTATTCTCTGGAAGGTTGCACGGCCATGGTCCATTGGTTACTGCTGTCCACACGAACTAGTTGCGGTAAGGACACTTCCTGTGTCTCACCGATGGATTCGTAGGCCATGGTCACAATATTGTTGAATGGTTGGATTCGTTCGTTCTGGGTAAGTGGTAATTCATGTATTTCGATCTTATTTAGATTCTGAAATACATTATAGGTTTGCATGTAGGCGTATAGTTGTAATTTCGAGCCGAAGAACCACAGCGTGCCAAAAAAAGCGATGATCCCTAGCATGATGAGTAATCGTCGTCCGGCACTGGGTGCACTTCGGAATTTCCGAAGGGTTAATGCGAGGAAGAGTCCGCACACCAGGATGATGAATATGAATTTCCGAAGGAATAAAAGGGCGGGCTGATAATCATCCCGAAGGAAGAACAGCAATAACAGCAAAATGATTCCGCCGATAATTACCCTGCGCCGTTGTTTTTTTCCGCGTTTCCAGTATGCCTTTATCATTTTACTTTAGATTAGATTGTTACTTTTTTATTGTCCGATGTCCGATGTCCGATGTCCGATGTCCGATGTCCGGGGCCATTAATTTATCATTCCCTTGTCTTTCAAACGGTCACGAGCACTTTTTTGCTCCTTTGCCGACTCTTTTTCTTCCTGAACGGCTTCAGGGGCTTCGTCATCTTCAGTTAGGTCTTCAACGAAGTCTTTTCCCTTTTCCACGGCCTCATCGAATTTCTTCTTGAGGTTCTCCTTTTTTAGACCCTGAGAGGTAAAAATAAATGCCGAGGCGATATACGTCCCTATCAGTGTGCCCACGATGGCCGATACGAAGTACTGGAAGAAGATCACATTAATAGGAGTGGCAAAGCTTATCAATGCTCCCGCGATAACGTAAAGTAAAGTGATCCAGACCAAGCGCATCAGGAATACCTGCTTGTGGACAAAACCCTTGGGGTTGTCCGGCTCCATTTGCAAATCCTTGGAATGCATCATCTTATTAAAAAATCGGTATAGCCTATTACTCTTCGATTCCCTCCAGTAGATGATAATTCCGAAAAGGATGGCGATTACAAATACAATGATCTCCAGTGTCATGATGCGTAGTTTAGATTGTTCTTAAGGATGCGGTCTATTACCCAGTCCTGGTAACCTTCGGGCCAGGTAAGATAGGTCTCGTAAAAATGCTTTTTATCATACCAATAAAGGTGAAGCGGGTCCACCGGGACGATCTTGGTAAGTAATTTCCAAATAAGTTCTTTATGCTCTACTTCCAGCGATGAATGTGGTTCCAGCAAAGCTTTCATATAGATGGGATCTACTACTTCGTCCATCTTTAATTCGCGTTCTACGATCTTGCGCTGGTTATACCGCTCTACGCTCATCAACCTTTTTTTAGCTTCAACGTCTAGTTCATTCAGATAGCGTTTGAATAGCATCGGACTATCAAGTACTTCCGTCCACGGGTGCTTACATTCTTTTAGTTCCTGAACAAATAAGTGGTTTTTGATGCGCTCGTAACGCTTGGTTTTTGCTGCTTTTTTTATGTTGAATTCGGCGATGAGGTGATTGACCAATGTAGCTGTCAATTCATTGTGATCGATATGGAACATCGTGACATCGTGAACCGTATCTTTAATCGCTTTCTTAAAATACTCTTCCGATTCAAATATGATGATGTCGTTGATAAAGTCCCTCAGCACAAAGATCCCACCGAAAGCCTTGGTGTAGAATGACCTGATCTTCAGCTTAAGGGGTTCTAGTTCCAGTTTCCTGTTTCGTAAATCACCAAAGTTCCTGGCCGAATCCAATAGCTTATTATGAATGTCTCTGTTTATGAAATTATTACCGCTATTGAATTCTTCTACCAGCTCAAGTTGCTCTTTCTGTTTTCTTGCCAGGTCGTTTAGTATCCTGAAACTCAAAGTGAGCTGGTTATATCGTAACAGATCAAATGGTTCGTAGTAGGTGTCCATATGCTGATCCAGGTGAATGCAAATAGCAGAGTCTTTGGTAATATCTCGTATTTCCTTGGCGTAGGCAGTGAACACTGTCGTCATAATATCCCTGTCGAAAGAGTGAAATGGCATGTGCACCGGGTTGCCTTCTTGGTTAGGTGAAATGATTATCGCATTGGAATTTGCCTCCCCTATATTCAGATAGAACGGATTCGACTTTTCCTCGGCGATCTCCGGACTCCAGCCCATTCCGTCTATATGGAATCGATCCAGCGCTGTAGGTTCAACACCAAGCATGCCAAGGCAGCCGTTGTATCGTCTTGCCAACGAGCCTGAAACTGCTATGAGTTCCCTTCCATATAATCCGGCAGCTTTTAGTTTATCCATTAGTGATCTTCATCTTCGAAGCGCCTGCGCGCCTCCATTTGCACATTCATTTCGTGTAATCGCTGATCTACTTTACGTTTGAAATCCGTGTCGGCGATTGTCGCAACATTATCCAGGTATCGCACCACTTCCTGCCTTCGAATATCGGAGAAACTTAACCCTTTCATATTCGATTTCATCAATTCCTGGAGCATATTGAATTTGGTTTCATAATCCTTTCTGAAATATTCATCTGCATTCTCGAACCATTCGGGTGGCAAGTCGAAATCGGTAAGGCGCAGTGAAACCGCACTTTGAATATTCCGAATATCCCGGGACGAGAAGAATGGGAAAGCCTTTTGAATGTTCTTATACAATTCGGCATAGAATAAATGTTCCGAATTCTTATGCTTCTGCTCCGAACGCTCGTAGATCTCGAGAACTCGTTCCTCTGTCGGTTTTTCAGTAGCCTGAAGTATTTCACCCAGGTTTTTAGCCAGTCCCTGCTCGCTGAGATAGACATATTTTTCGGGGTCACTCATATTCACAAATCCCGGCATCGTCTTTTCTATTTTACGCCACCAGAGGTAATCCTGGTCCACAAAATCCGGAATGGTTCTGGCTCCATCGATCTTAAATCGCCCCTGTACCCTCGAAATAACAGCCTTGTCGAGCATTTCGGGGAGGTTGGTGAATAGTCCGACAGAACTGTTCCCGTAGTTTACAGCATAAGCTCCTTCGGTGTATCTAAGGAACACACCTATCACTTCTTTTACACCTGCCGAAACCCCTTGTGCGGTTCGTTCCTGGAGGTTGTTCTCCGCATCATCGATAGGAGCGAAGATCAGTTTTCCGGGATCCTGCAATGGTTTCATCCATTGCACCATCTTTTCGGCAGAGCCTCCCTGGAAGGTCGAGATCAGAGTATCGGGCATGGGATGGAAGAGGAAAGGAATATCAAGATTGTCGCAATGTTCTTTTAATCTCGTAGCGATCGCGGCGATGAGCATACTTTTCCCGGTTCCGGGAATTCCGTATCCCATGAAGACCGGCATAAAGCCACCTAACTCCTGGAATGGGTTTTTTCTTTCGGTGAAATCGTAGCTCAGCAATCGCTCCGTGAGCCTCCTTGCAAAGTGCTTGGCGTCGCGGTTACCAACGATCTCTTCAAATTGTATTTTGTTGAATTCAACACTTTTTGCTGTACCTTCAAATACATTCTCCCAGCCCGAAACGGCAAACTCACTTTTTTCGAGTTTGTAGGTGCGGTCTGTGATGGTTTCGGTGTATTCCAATGAGCCAAGTCGCAGTTGAATTTCTGCTATCATGGCATCGAAAAAAACGACGGTAAAATCAACCACATCAGTATCACGAGTGATGATCTCCGGGTGGTTCAGGTATTTGTCGTAATAGAAAAGCATGCAGGAAATTCCCTTGATAGGCGACATAAGTGACAATTCCGGTATGCCCGCGAACTTATTCTTCATCACACTGAGGTCATCCGAAGCTACCGGTTTTAGGTCGTGTAATATTCTATACGATGTACCATACAACATATAAGCCGTAGCTGTTTGTTGTTTGGATTCGAATTCCCGCCGTTGGCTCCCGTCCAGGGTGCTTTTTCGTTCGTTCAGGCTTGTGAGTCCGGAGGCGTCTCCATAGCTGTCCTTCAGCCAGATTCCCATGGTAAGACCTTCCTGAAGAGCGAATAAGGCACGATTAAGTTTTAACGGAATCGCTATGGATTCGGGTAACAATCGCTTCTTTAGCGCAAGTATCGATTTTGATACTGAAGTCACACTGGAAGTACTATTGCCAGTCGCTTTCGATAGATATAGAAGTATGGAATCGTCTTTAGTGTTCTTATCCCGATTCTTTGCCTTGTACCCTTGTTCCCACTGGACGCCCTTAAGATAGGAAGTGGCCTCTTCACGAAGCGCGTCAAGTTCAGAAATCTTAATTGGAAATGTACTGCTGTGTTCCATACTATAATTTTAGAGCGGGTATTTCTATTGGTTCCTGTGCTAATTTGTTTATCTCATCGGGGACTCGGTCGTAGAGTAACTGGATAAGTCTGTGTGGACAAAGCACATATTTCTTCGATTTGTGTGACTCCCAGATCTGCAAGTGTTGTTTGTTGAAAAAACTGCCTTCCGTAATCTTCCCTGTGGACAGCAGGTCGTCTATGGTAATTGATAATGCATAACTGGAAAGGTCGAGAACCTTATTCACGATTCCTTCCAGGATCACATGTGTAATGGTTAGTTCGTCTTTGGCAAATACGTTATGCAGGGGTCCCATATCTATTTTCCTGAATTTCTTCGGAAGGACTCGCGGTAGTCTTTTGTCGATGGCATAAGCGAGGTTGTCCAGGTTCATGTTCCTGTCGGCAACATTTTCCAGAACTTCATAGATCTTCTGGGTATACTCCTGAAGGTCTGTTTTATGCAGATCGAAATACATAAAACAGATGAATGGGCGGTTGTAGGAAACATCGTAAAAGGACCAGCTTACCAGGTAAGGTGCATCCGGGTTGTTCTTAATGGTGATGATCTTACCCTGCACGAATTTTCGGAAGATGTAATTTCGTTCCACCGAGTTGTAATACACTATAGAAGCCGCCTGTTCCAGTTTTCGCCGAGAGACAGCTTGTTTATCTTTTAATAATGTTTCGAGAAACTCGGCTTTCAGATCCTTAGGGTCTGGTAACCTGCTGATGTGTTCTTTCTTGAGCTCCAGATCGTTGATGAGATAACGAAATTCGAGGTAGTTTGGGAATCCCGACTCAGTAAGGTCGATCTTCATTTTCTCTTCCTCGTCGTACAGATATTTCACCCTGAATGATTCCAAAGAATACGAAAGCAACTCGCAATACTGCTTGATAAAAGAAACCTCCAGTGCATTACATATATCGTTTTCCGTGATGCTTTTCATCAGCGATTCGAAGGCGTGCGATACGATCTTGAAATACACCGTGTACTGTTCCTTGGTCTCAAGGACGGCACTATCTAAAGGTGTTACAATTTGATTGATCGACATTAATTACAAGTCTTCAGTTTATTTTTCATTTCGAGCATAGCGAGAAATCTCATCAAGTAAAGATCCACCACCTCACTCGAAAAGTTGGATGGTTTTTTCAAATATTGTGAACAGGAGTTTTAACTCAATAAATCGTCTTCGCCTCCTTCCGGAGTTCCCGGTGTTTCAGAAGGCTCATCTTTTTTGGGAGTACCCCCGTCTCCACCTGTGGACGAAGCGTAGTATTCTTCAAAGATCTCCTTCATGTCGATTCCGTAGCGATTGGCAAAATCCTTCTGGATCAGGGCATCTTTCTCCCTGATCTCCTGAAGTGATTCGGCATAACTGCTGTAAACACCTTGCATCACTTTTTCATGAACCGGAATGTTGTCCATCATTTCCTGTCGAGCCTTCGCACTGGCCGAATGCATAGCGGCAAGTGTTTGCCCGATATGCTCGTCTGTCTTCACACCCAGGTGCTCAAGGATGGCTGCAAATTCCTGGTCTGTTCTTGCTTTTAGTGCAACAACATATCCGTCGTAATATTTCAGGCGCTCATCGGTATCACTTTTTAGCTTGGCCCTGTGAGTTTGTAGGTTACTTCTCAATGAAGTAAGCACCTTGATCGTAAGATTGTGTTTGTGCACAAAGCTGTCCTTACTTGCCGCAAGTGTAGTGTAGGCGTTCTTGAGTCCTTCAAGTTCTTCCACTTTTTGTTCCAGTTGGGTGATCTTTCCAATAGCTTCGGAATATTCTGTGGATTGCTTATCGGCGATCTCCTCGAGTTCCTGTCGAGCTTGTTTTAGAAGCGCATACTGCTCTTCCAGTTTGTCCTCGGTTTCTTTCTTCTTTTGAAGTGCTTTAGTATGATTCTTACTCGCTTCAACGATGGCATCCTGAAGCTTGTCTTCTACTTCTCTGATCTCCACCTCCCGATTTTTTAATCGCGACACGGCCGCCTGACTCTTGTACGATAGTTCGCTCAGCAGTGTTTGTATGTCTGCAGTCTCAATTCGTTGCTGGAACATTTGCTTGGCCTTTATATCGGCATCTTCGCGCTCTTTTTGAGCTTCTTTGAGTTCAGTTTCCCTCTTTTTAATCCTGGATTTTCTACCCCATAAGTTGTTCCACCAGTTGTCTTTAACCTTTTCAGCGTCTTCGAGTGCCAGTTTTGCCCGTTCCAGTTTACTCTGGGCACGATCGATCACTTTCTGCTCGGCTTCGTTAAGCGTGGAAAATTTTTCGAAGATAATACCTACTTCTTCCTGGTAGTCGGTAAGGTCTTTGATAGCGTCCAGCAAGGAGGCCCTGTCCTTTTCGGCCATACCTACCACATCGTCCAGGGTGGCGTTCAGTATTTTTTGTCGCATTTCAGGATCGTCTTCCTGCGCGAGCTTGGATTTCATCTGGTCTACTGCCTTGCCCCAGTTTACCTCTACTTTATCTTGTTTCGAATTGGATTCGGTTTCTAGTAAATCAAAATCATCAGACATAGGTATGGCTATTTAAGTGTTAGTTATTTAAAAAAAATCGGACTGTTAATTTCGGTAAAAAAAATGAGTTGGGAAACTCATTCGCGAAATTTGGATGGTCACTTTTCGAAAGTACGTTGAATTAGTCGCAAATCTCGTGAAAATGTTACGGTTCTTGCAAGAGCGATAGGAGTGAAAACCCCGCAAGCGCCGGAGGCGGAGAGGAGTTGAAGCGGATAGCGCGGTCCTCCCGAAAGAATAGAGGGAGGGGTTGCTATTAAAAAAAAAAGCCGGTCCTTGGACATACTGAACTTGATTCAGTATCTACGTGATTCAATAACTACGCCATTTAGTCTTTTTAGATTCCGAATCAAGTTCGGAATGACAAGTCCTTGATTACGGAATGACAAGTCCTGGGGTCTGGAATAGTAAAAATTTTAGTCCCTCAAAAGCCCTCTTGAGATCACCATTTTCTGGATCTCAGAAGTACCTTCGTAGATCTGTGTGATCTTGGCATCGCGCATGAGGCGTTCTACATGGTATTCTTTCACAAAACCGTTTCCGCCATGCACCTGCACCGCTTCTACAGTTACTTCCATAGCAACTTTAGAGGCGTACAATTTGGCCATAGCACTACTCATATCGTAGTTATTGCCATTATCCTTGTCCCAGGCCGATTTCATAACCAGGTGACGAGCTGCCTCAATTTCTGTATGCATGTCGGCCAACTTGAATGCGATGGCCTGATGATTGCATATTTCCGTACCAAAGGCTTTGCGAATTTTCGAGTAGTCACGGGCAAGTTCGTAAGCACCTGAAGCGATTCCCAGTGCTTGAGCTGCAATACCAATACGTCCGCCACTTAAGGTCTTCATTGCGAATTTGAATCCGAAGCCATCCTCACCTATCCTGTTTTCCTTGGGAACTTTTACATCGTTGAAATTCAAGGTGTGGGTGTCGCTTCCGCGAATTCCAAGTTTATCTTCCTTGGGTCCCACTTCGAATCCTTCCCAGGCTTTTTCAACGATAAATGCATTGATCCCACGATGTCCTTTTTCCCTGTCGGTTTGAGCAATTACAAGGTAGTAATCCGCGCTACCACCATTGGTGATCCAGTTTTTGGTTCCGTTCAATATATAGTGGTCCCCTTTATCGATGGCTGTTGTGCGTTGGGAAGTCGCATCGCTTCCAGCTTCAGGTTCACTGAGACAAAAAGCCCCGATTGATTCACCCGTGGCGAGTTTCGTAAGGTATTTTTGCTTTTGCTCTTCCGTTCCGAAGGATTCCAATCCCCAGCAAACCAGGGAGTTGTTAACTGATACGATCACCGAAGCAGAAGCATCTATTTTACTTAATTCTTCCATGGCGAGCACATAGGAAACCGTATCCATTCCACCACCACCGTATTTTGGGTCTACCATCATTCCCAGGAACCCCAGTTCTCCTAATTTCTTAACCTGTTCGGTTGGGAATTGCTGGTGAGTGTCGCGTTCGATCACACCTGGTAGTAGTTCGGTTTTTGCAAAATCGCGAGCTGCGTCGCGTATCATTAAATGCTCTTCGGAAAGATTAAAATCCATAGTCTTTTTGTTGTGTCTAAATCGTTTTCGAAATGTGTGCAAAGATACTTTTTTGATCGCAGTTATTCAATTATTCCTTTTACTTTTACTGAAATGGTAAAAAGCAAGTACAAAGTACTGGGAGTGATGAGTGGGACAAGTTTGGACGGTATCGATCTGGCCGAATGTACCCTGGAATTCTCCGAAGCGAATGGCTGGAGTTATAAAATTGGTGTTGCTGAAACGGTTGCTTATCCAGCACAATGGAGTTCATCCTTGCGAGAGGCCATAGGTTATTCCGAAACACAACTCAAATCATTGAATATCGAATATACTCGCTATCTCAGTAAGGTTGTGAGAAGATTCATTGCAAAGCATCAGTTATATGATCTGGACGCCGTTTGCAGTCATGGACATACTATTTTACATCAACCCGATAAAGGAATCACTTTACAAATTGGCAATTTATCCGAGTTAGCCCGGCTGACAGGGAAAAAAGTGGTTTGCGATTTCCGGGTTCAGGACGTGGCGTTGGGCGGACAGGGCGCACCCCTGGTGCCAATGGGTGACAGACTATTATTTGGAGCGTATGATTATTGCCTGAACCTGGGAGGTTTTGCCAATATTTCTTCGGAAGTGAATCAGCGAAGGATCGCTTACGACGTATGCCCGGTAAATATTGTGATGAATCGATATGCGAACAAGCTGGGTGAGCCTTATGACCCCGAAGGAAGCATCGCACGATCGGGAACTGTAGACCAAAGGGTTCTCGAACGTCTGAATGATCTGGCATATTATCAGATGCCGGCTCCCAAGTCGCTCGGACTGGAATGGGTTCTACAAAATATTATACCAGTCCTTGAAGAAACAAACATATCACCTCCCGATGTGCTACGCACTTTTGTTGAGCACATCGTTTTGCAAATAGCGGCCCAATTCAATGAGAATTCAAAAGTACTGGTTAGCGGAGGAGGAGCCTATAATTCTTTTCTGATCGATCGGCTGAAGTCGCTCAAGAACCTTCAAATTGTTATCCCGGATAACGATTTGGTGGATTATAAAGAAGCTCTGATATTTGCTTTACTCGGTGTACTTCGTTTACGAAATGAGGTGAATTGCCTGGCTAGCGTGACCGGTGCAAAAAAGGATCATTGTAGTGGATTTGTGTATGATCCATAGGGCTTTCAATTAGCTTTAAAGGATAATTTATACTCCTTAGTCGAATATTAACATTGCGACTTTTGAAATTGCATTGAAAAGGTTAATTTAGACGGATCAATTTGCCAACTATATGGAATCCATCATAATCCTGATATTCGCTCTAGGATATCTTTCTATAACATTAGAACATCCCTTACGATTAGATAAAACAGTACCCGCTTTGATCATGGCAGCCCTTATCTGGGCGGTTTTGGCGGTTGGATTTCATTCGGGCTGGTTCAGTGTGATCGACACTTACGAAAATGTCTTTACCTATACCGAAGGCCACGATGCCGTGCATGGATTCGAGAATACACTGTTACATCATTTAGGTAAGACGGCTGAGATATTGGTATTCCTTATTGGTGCGATGACCATAGTGGAGATCATCGATCTGCATCGAGGCTTTGAGGTGTTAAAAAGTGCCGTGCGCACTAAAAGCAAGCGGAAACTGCTGTGGATCATAGGTATCCTTGCCTTTATACTTTCAGCGATCATCGATAACCTTACCGCCACTATAGTGCTGGTAACCTTGCTTCGAAAGCTTATCAGCAATAAAAATGAACGACTTTGGTATGCGGCTATGGTAGTAATTGCTGCGAACGCTGGTGGTGCCTGGTCGCCTATAGGTGATGTGACAACTACTATGCTTTGGATCGCGAACCGCGTATCGGCTCTTGGTTTGATAAAATTCGTAGTGATACCTTCTATAGTGTGCTTTATTGTGCCATTTGCAGTAGCCAGTTATCTAAAGCCATTCCGTGGGAATATCGAAGTGGATACCACTGAAGATGTGGTAGCTGAGCGATTATTAAGCAGTAAAACCATGCTTTTTCTGGGTCTGGGAATGATCGTTTCTGTACCCGTATTTAAAACTTTTACTCACCTGCCTCCTTACGTTGGGATGATGCTTGCCTTAGGAGTTGTTTGGTTGGTTTCTGAATACATACATCCCGAAGAGGATTTTAGTAAAGAAAGAAGACATTTATATTCCGCTCACAAGGCACTTTCCCGTATTGAGATCTCCAGTATTCTATTCTTCCTTGGAATTCTTATGGCGGTTGCCGGTCTGGAAAGTCTTGTCTATAGTTCTGTTGAACGCATCGTAGACGGAGTTCCTACAGATGTTCAGGTTGGCACCCTGCGATACCTGGCCGAAGTAATGCAGGAAGCAATACCCAACCAGGATATTGTAATTATGATACTGGGTGGATTATCGGCGGTGATAGACAATGTACCGTTGGTAGCGGCTTCCATGGGAATGTACGATCCGAACGTATTCGAGATGGATCACTGGTTGTGGCATTTCATTGCCTATTCAGCTGGTACCGGTGGAAGTATGCTAATCATTGGATCTGCTGCTGGTGTAGCTGCTATGGGAATGGAGCGAATAGACTTCATCTGGTACCTTCGCAAGGTAGCCTGGTTAGCATTTATAGGATTCTTAGCCGGGGCCGTGGTGTTTATCCTATACCGCGATATGTTACTCGGATAGTGCAACAATTTGCAATCAGGGTCGTTATTCAATTAAATCAAATCTATTTACATGCTTAACTTCTTTATTCAGGAGGGACAGGATCTGGCGCAAGATCTTGAGCCTGTGGTTTCTGAAGAAAAATCAATCTCTGTGCTAGAACTCATCATGAATGGTGGTATGGGAGCCCAGATCATCATAGCAGTGCTTTTCGTTCTGTTATTTGTTGCGGTTTATATTTATTTTGAACGCTGGTTCGCCATTAAAGCTGCCTCTCATCTGGACAACAACTTTATGAACCAGATTCGGGACAATGTAGCCGGAGGAAATATCCAGGGGGCGAAAATTCTCTGTACCCAGCATAACACTCCGGTTTCAAGATTGACGGAAAAAGGGATCTCTCGTATTGGCAGTCCGTTGGAAGATATTAACACTGCAATTGAGAACGCCGGTCGGTTAGAAGTTTACAAGCTAGAAAAGAACGTAAGTATACTCGCTACGATTGCCGGAGCGGCACCTATGATAGGTTTCCTCGGAACTGTAATCGGGATGGTACTTGCTTTTCATCAATTGGCAACAAGTAGCGGACAAGCTGAAATGGGTGCTCTTGCAGAAGGAATTTATACAGCTATGACCACTACGGTGGCAGGGCTGATCGTGGGTATTATTGCTTATATCGGTTACAACCATTTGGTGGTCCGAACCGACAAGGTAGTACACCAGATGGAAGCCACAGCCGTCGATTTCCTTGATTTACTGAACGAACCGGCTTAGTATGAATTTACGAGGTAGAAATAAAGTTAAAGCCGAATTCAGCATGAGTTCCATGACGGATATTGTCTTCCTGTTACTGGTATTCTTCTTGCTTACATCACCGGCCATCACACCTGATGCGCTGGACCTAATCCTTCCGAAGGCGAAAGGAAAGTCCACAAATCAGCAGAAAGCATCAGTGAGTATTACTAAAGAGGGTGCCTATTATGTAAATAAGGAACGTGTAAGTGAGTACAGTATCGAAAAGGAATTGCAAACCATTTTAGCAGGACAGGATGAGCCCACAATTATATTAAGGGCTGAAGAGGGAGTCCCTATCGAGGATGCGGTCTTCGTTATGGATGTTGCAAACAAGAACGACTACAAAGTAGTATTGGCCGTTAGGCCAAATTGATCATAATTATGGGGCTGCTGGATACAAAACATAAGCGAAAAAGTATGACGATCACGGTGATCCTTCACCTGATCATCTTGTTCCTTATCATTTTTGTTGTCGGACTGAAATACATGGATCCGCCTCTTGAAAGAGGTATCGCGGTGAACTTCGGAACGACCGATCAGGGCAGTGGAGATGTCCAGCCGGATCAACCTATAAAATCAGCACCTAAAAATACCAACCCGGAACCGGTGTCTCAACCGAAAGCTGAGGTAAAAGAAGAAGTCGTAACTCAGGATACGGAAGACGCCCCGGTGATAAAGAACGAGAAGCCACAGAAGGAGGTAAAGGAAACTCCGGTTAAGGAAGAACCCAAAGAGGAAGTGAAACCGGACCCAACACCAGATAAGTCCACAACGGATGTTTTATCAAGTCTCATTAATGGTCCGAAGAAAGACGGTACGGCTCAAGGCAGTGAAGGAGATGATAATAAGCCGGGAGATAAGGGCAACCCCAACGGCGATCCCAATGCCCCCGGATACTACGGAACAGGCAAAGGTCTGGATGGCGATGGTAATTACCAGCTTGGTGGAAGAAAAGCACTGAACAAAGAGAAGTACGTTCAGGATTGTAATGAAGCCGGAACAGTGGTGGTTAGCATAGAAGTGGATCGAAGCGGACGAGTGATAAGTGCAACACCAGGTGTTCGAGGCACGACCAACAATTCCAGATGTTTGCTCGAGCCAGCGAAAAGAGCCGCATTAGCTACTCGATTCAACAGTGACACCAAGGCACCTGCCAAGCAGATCGGGAAGATCATTTACAGATTCAGACTCTCCAACTAGCTATTTTAACTTTCAATTTTTGAGTATCTTTAGCAGAATTATAAACTGCTATGAGAACAATATTTCCTCTCCTATTTTCTGTCCTTTTTACACTGGTTTCCTGCACGAAACCTATAGATGATTCTTTGGAATCCAAAGCTGACAAACTTCCTGCGGATTTCATGTTCGATCAACGGGCGTATCCAACAGGTGTGATCAAATCTGAGGCATTGCGTGAAGCCATCCAGTGGAAGAAACAGCAACTTCAGCAAAGATCGGTAGTGGGAAATTCCTGGGAGTTTGCCGGTCCCGTTAATATTGGAGGAAGGATAACAGATATTGAGATACCTTCCAATGAAGCGCAAACTTATTATGTGGGAGCAGCCTCCGGTGGAATCTTTAAGACCACGGACGCCGGCGCCAGTTGGGTTTCAATATTTGACGACCAGGAAATGCTTTCCATCGGGGATATCGAGGTTTCAAAAGTTGATAACGATGTGATCTGGGTTGGTACAGGCGAAGTGAATGCAGGAGGAGGTTCTTTAGCATACGATGGTGATGGTATCTATAAATCTGAAGATGGGGGTCAAACCTGGGAATCCAAAGGTCTACCCGATATTGGAAGTGTCGGGAAAGTATTGATAGATCCCAACGACGAGAATACCCTTTTCGTTGCTGCCATGGGGCCACTTTTCAGAAATGATAACAATCGAGGAGTATATCGATCCACAGATGGTGGTAACAACTGGGAGCAAAAACTCTTTGTTAGTGATTCCACTGGGGTTATTGATATGGCCATTCATCCCACCAATGGAGATATTGTGTACGCAGCCACCTGGGAACGCATCAGAAGGCCGAATAACAGGCAGTACGGGGGAGAGACTTCGGGTTTATATCGATCTTCGGATGGAGGTGAGAATTGGACGGAATTAACGGCTGGCCTGCCAACTGCACCCTCTCAAAAAGGACGTATCAGCATAGATATTTCCCAGTCGAATCCAAATGTACTTTATGCCCGGTATGCGAATGCATCCGGGGATATCCAGGGTGTCTACCGCACGTCTAATGGTGGTGATACCTGGACAGCGGTGAATTCAAATCAGTTAACCAATATCGGTTTCCACTGGTGGTTCCGCGGAATATTTGTGGATCCCACGGATGAAAACACAATCTATAACGTCGATTTTATTGTTGAGAAGTCTACGGATGGAGGTCAGACCTGGTTTACTTCCTTTCCGGATGTCCATGTGGATCAGCACGCACTTGCCTTTAACAATTCGGTTTCGGGAGAAGTGGTTTTAGGTAATGATGGAGGTTTCTATAAAAGTAACAACGGAGGTAGTAGTTGGGCAAAAGATGAAACCCTGCCAATAACACAGATATACAGAACACATGTAGACTTTCAGAATGAAAACAAAGTATATATTGGGACACAGGATAACAGTACCATTCGCACTACCACAGGGTCCGCAAACGATTGGAATATTATTAACGGTGGTGATGGATTCCAACCTTTAGTCGATCCAACCAATACCAGTGTTATCTATGCTTTGTCACAAAGAGGTTTTTTAGTTAAGTCAACCAATGACGGAGCAAGCTTCTCTCCTGCCATGGCGGGTATAGCTTCCGGGGACCGAAAGAATTGGGATACGCCGATAGTATTCGATCCTCAAGACTCTCAAACTCTGTATTATGGGGCAAACAGGCTCTACAAAACAACGAATGCAGCGGGATCATGGACTCCCATAAGTGATGATCTTAGTAATGGTCCCTATTCGGGAAATCTCGACTTCGGAACCATTATTTCCATCGATGTTTCACCATTGAACAGCGATTTAATCTATGTGGGTACAGACGACGGTAATGTTTGGGTAACTGAAGACGGAGGGGAGGACTGGACCCTCGTTTCGGATGAATTGCCAAATCGCTGGGTAACAAAGGTCCTGGCTTCTAGAGAAGATGAAAATGTGGTCTATGTTACCTTCTCGGGCTATCGTTACGGGGCAGACGAAGGACATGTGTATCGGAGTAACAACAAAGGAGTGACCTGGTTTGACATTTCCGGCTCCTTACCTGATATACCGGTGAATGACATTGTTCAGGATGCAAACGGCTATTTGTACGTAGGTACTGACGTTGGTGTGTTTGCCAGTGCCACTAGCGGTCAGTTTTGGGAAGTGGTTGGTGATAATTTACCGTCTGTGGTGGTAACCGATATGCATATTCATGAACCCAGTCAGTATTTGTATGCGGGTACTTACGGGCGCTCACTCTATAAAACAGACGTTTCGGACATCATTCTTGGTTCCGAAGGAATAAACGAGGTAGTGGCATTCTCGATGTACCCAAATCCTGCCGTATCCATTGTGATGATTGAAATTCGAGAGGCAGACATTGGAGCAGAGCTCTATTTATATGATGTAAACGGAAGATTGATTCGAGAAATGAAGTTTGAAGATAGGGTAGAAGTGGAAGTTTCGGATTTGAATAGTGGGATTTACTTTGTGACCGTGAAAAGCGAAGTAGGAAAACAAACCAAAAAACTAATCGTAAACTAAATTCCCAAGTCATAGATTATTCAGAAACATTAAAGTGGTTGTTTAACCAGTTGCCCATGTACCAGCGGGACGGTAAAGCGGCCTATAAGGCGGATCTTTCCAACACCATTCTTCTAATGGATGAGCTGGGTAACCCTGAGGAAGGATTGAAATGCATTCATGTGGCTGGAACCAACGGGAAAGGGTCTACCAGTCATATGCTCGCTTCCATCCTTCAGCATGCCGGTTACAAGGTAGGTTTGTACACCTCGCCGCATTTGAAGGATTTCAGGGAACGTATCAAGATCAATGGTGAGATGATCCCTCAGGATCACGTTGTTGAATTCGTCCGGGATCATAAGCAGTTTTTTGAACTGAATGCACTTTCCTTTTTCGAAATGACCGTGGGTATGGCTTTGGATTATTTCAGAAAGAAAGCGGTAGACATTGCTGTCATTGAAGTTGGGATGGGCGGTCGACTGGACAGCACGAATGTAGTGACTCCCGAGGTTTCTGTAATTACGAATATCGGTCTGGATCATACCGCGTTCCTGGGAACTACCCTGGAGGAAATCGCAGTCGAAAAAGCCGGCATAATAAAACAAGGAGTTCCAGTTGTGATTGGAGAGATACAGGAGGAGACCAGCTATGTGTTTCAGCAGATCGCTGAACAACAACTGGCACCCATCACTTTTGCTGAAAATGTCACCCAGGGCAGATTCGAAACTGACTTGTTGGGAGTTTACCAACAAAAGAATATGCAAACTGCGCTAACTACTATTGATGTTTTGGTGAAAACAGGTCTGGAAGTATCCGAAGAGTCAATACGTGATGGATTGGTATCGGTAGTTTCAACAACGGGATTGCTGGGCAGATGGCAGATTCTTGGAGAAGCCCCAAGGATCATCTGTGATACAGCGCATAACAAGGAAGGTCTGGAATTGGTATTAGGACAATTGAAGAAACAAGTATTTGAGCAACTTTTTGTGGTGCTTGGTATGGTGAATGACAAGGACCTTGACAGAGTGCTGCCTTTGTTTCCAAAAAATGCTGAATACTTCTTCTGTAAGCCAGATATCCCTAGAGGTATGGATACTGAACAACTAAAGACTGAGGCATTGCGTCATGGATTACATGGAGAGGTTTACAAGTCGGTAATTCACGCCTTCGAGGCGGCCAAAGCCAAGGCTGGTGAACGCGATTTGATCTTTATAGGAGGTAGTACTTTTACCGTTGCGGAGGTGCTTTAATGGATTACTTGCGTGATCCAGAGAATACCCGTTCCTGCAAATACAATCCCATGAGCTTCGCTCAAGGATTCTTTTTACTTAATGGATTACTTCGTGATCCAGAGAATACCCGCTCTTGCAAATACAATCCTATGAGCTTCGCTCAAGGATTCTTTTTACTTAATGGATTACTTCGTGATCCAGAGAATACCCGCTCCTGCAAATACAATCCTATGAGCTTCGCTCATTGATTCTTTTTACTTAATGGATTACTTGCGTGATCCAGAGAATACCCGCTCTTGCAAATACAATCCTATGAGCTTCGCTCATTGATCAATAATTTCTTCGAAACCTGAAACAAGTTTCGGTTTCTACAAAATTATTAATCCCAATGCGGTAGCATTGGGATTGTGCTTGATGTGGGTCATACTGAACCACATCTATATGTTTAAACCATAGTTAATATCTTAATTTGCCAGTATTTACATTCAGATATTTTTCATATATTTAATAAAAATGTTTCCCTCATTGTTTCCCTCATAAAAGAGATAGAGATATGATCACTTATAATCCAACATTAAAAAAGAGAAGTAAGAATGAGAAATATGGTATAATCAATATTCGAGTTACAAAGAATAGAAAGCATACTTATCACACACTCTCAATAAGGTTGAATGAAAGTGATTGGAATAAGAATAGAAATGAAGTAAGGAAATCCCATCCTGATCATATTCTACTCAATTCTAAAATTGATGATAAAATCAGTGATTTAAAGAAGTTACTTTCCCAATCAGACATATCACACACATATAAAGAAGGTTCCTTTTTAGAATATTTGGATAATCATATTAATGATCTGGTTAGCGCAAAAAAGATTGGTAATTCAAAGAAGTATATCACTACATATAAACATCTTAGATCATATCAAGATGAAGTGTTATTCTCTGATATAACTATTAAATTTCTTAATAAATTCAAGAACTTCCTTAGAACTAAATCTATTGGTGATAATACTATCCACAATTATTTCAAATGTATTCAAAAGTTGTTTAGACAGGCACTCAATGAAAAGGTATATGTCACATTAGATGATCCCTTTAAGAATTATTCATTAGCGAATGATAAGAAGATAGAAAAGGAATATCTTAATACTTACAACTTACGATGTTTAGTTGATGAAGATATTAATGATCCAAAGTTATATGAGATAAGAAATAGATTTCTATTCCAAATCTATGGGCAGGGATTAAGAGTGAGTGATCTACTTACACTCAGATATTCTAATATAAATTTTGTCAGAGTCTTATCTAGGATTGATTTCATTCAATACAAAACAAGAACACCCAACTCTATTCAGTTATCACCTGAACTAACTAGATGTATATTCTATTATGTGGATAGAAAGAGGTATATGGAAATGTATTATAAAGATAAGTATGAAGTTAAAAGTATAACTGATGATGAAGCTGTAACTGATACATATCAAAATCTAATTAGATACGCACAGAATAAAGTAGATCAGGATCTAGATGTTAGTTTCTATGACACATTTACAGGTAAGATTACATTGTTGAAAAAGAAATTAGCACGTATTCAATATGAGTTGATATTGAAATATAGTATAGATCATAATAATGATTTTATTATTCCTGTATTACCTAATGATCTATTTAAAGATGTAGAGTTTCATAAGAATACCAGACTCAATAGGAAACAGGTAAATAAGATTTCATCTATGACTGCTGTGTATAATAAGCAGTTGAAAAAATTGGCACCTATAACAGGTAATCCAAACATTAGACTGAGTTCCCACATTGCCAGACATTCTTATAGTAATCTGATGTTAGAAACAGGTGCTGATATCTACACCATCAGTAAGAGTCTTGGTCATTCTAATCTATCTGTTACTGAGTCCTATGTCAGTTCTTTTAGTAAAGAGAAGATAGATGCTGATAATTCAGAAGCATTTAGAAGTTTAGGTATGTTATCTAATTCAGAATAAAAACTAGTCCAACTTTATGTTGTATAGCGAATATTCTTTACATCTTATCGAATAGTTCAATTTGTATATAAAATCTACGCAACTTCTTTATTATTCTTTACTATAAGACTTAATTATTAATAGTTAAAAATATAGTTATGATAGTAAAATTTGAATTTGATTTAAATAGAATTGAAGGTAAAGATCAGGTTGATCAAGAAATATTGATACAACACATCTTTGAGATATTTGAAGAGTGTCTTGATGATTTAGATGTTGATGGTATAATGTAAAAAAGTAAAATTATGGACTTAGTTTTTAAAGTGAAATTTGATATTCTATAAATTGGATTATGATATTGGAAAATCAGGTAACAAAGTAATGGTAGTATTCCTATTACATCCTCTTCTTTACGATTGTAAATTCCTTCAATTCGTTGAGGTCATTTAGGTATTTATCAACTATAACGATATCATTACGAAAGACGATAAATCCATCATGTATTGTTAAAACCTTTTCTGCGGGAATATTCCCGATAACTTTGTTCAACATCAAGTCGGTTTCAACCCTCACCATTTTCTTCCCTAAACCTTTACTTTTAAGGGAGTGAAATAAGGGGAATTTATGTTTTACTATCTCATCCAAATCGGGTGGATAATCATTACTTTTCCCATTCAAATAGGTATTGAAACTTCTTTTTACTTTCTTTCGGTCAGAGATATCCATCCCCAAAACACTACCCCAATTTTCATAGAAATCTCCATCAAATAATTCTAAAAAAGGATCATCATTATACCCTTTCTTTTTGATGTATTCCTTTATCTGATAGGGAATGGATGTTTTAATATCATATCCGATAAAATCTTGATCAAGTTGAGGTAATACTTTCTTGTAGGAGTTGGTCAAATTGTGATATAATCTATACCCATATTGATCGGAGGACATTTTTACATCTTCAATCCCAACGGACTCTAAAAAACGCCTGTTTTTTATTCGACATGGGCTTTCCTTAATTCTCAATGGAAACCTCAACTCCTGATCTGATAAAACGGGAAACTCCTTAATTGTATATTCCTTTGACCTAGTTCCTACTTGGTAGGATTCGACAAATATGGGGTCATCATGAATATCAATATAGATCCCCCTCTTCCTTCTTTCATGGAAATCCAACTCTCGTTTCCTAACCTCAACGAAACCATGGCTAATTAAAAAATCAAGGTATCTTTTATATCCCGTAAGAATTGATTTTCGAAAATACTTTGATGATAAAGAGACATAATATTTTTTCTTTTCATCTCCCCTGTTTCTCCCACGTTTAATTTCGGTTTCAACTTTGCTAAGTATCAAACAATATGTTTTTAAGAGAGTATTTCGAGATGATCGGTTTTTAAATTCTCTTTCAGACAACTCCAATAACCTCTTAGGAATTAATCCTACGAGGTTATTTTCATAATCGTAATGGGTGAACTTCATTTATTTTAGTCTATCCCTCAATTTTTGTATTTCTTGATTTAACTTGTCTATTTTGTCCTTATAGTCAAGTATCCTCTTCTCCTTTTGAAGTATCCTTCTTCTTATATTGTTGTTTCTTTCGTTGTCCATTCCATTAGGTTCTTTTTTATGAGGTTCAACCTCTCTTTGTAGTTCAGGTAAATGAGAAAGGGTAACAATCTTTCCGAATTAAAGTAATAAACCCCATCATTGATATAATTAGGTTTCAATTCGAAGTCATTGATCCAATTCTTGATATGATACTTTTGAACCTCCAATTTTTTAGAAAGATCCCTCATACTATAAACCCTCACTTTATTTATCTCCTTTTTCATTTTTCTTTCTACGATGTTTTTTTTCTATCTCCTCAAACTCTAAGTATTCCCAATCAAGTGATCTGATTGTCTCGGATCTAACTGGAGTTTGATCTTTTATTTCGAGAATAAAATCCTCTAAGTTTTTTACATATTTTTTTCTTTCCATAATTCAATCCTTTTTAGATATATATTATCCTATTGACCTTTTGTTGAAGTATTTATTTCAAATTCTCCATAATCCGAATCAGGTGACTCAATTATTATTTTATGGTATTCAAGTAATTTGACTATAAACCATTCAATTGACCACTCACTACAAACCTCAACAGCAATATAATATTCATATAGTCTGTCATATAATTCCTCGTCAATATCTCTTTCATGTTGGATGAAATTGTTGAATTGTGAGATTGTTATATCGTGATATATTAATTGTTTCTGTAATTCTTCCTCCGAATAATCTCTTACATAATTTCTTATATTCTCTTCCATTAACCCAAATAGATTATCGAATTCATCTTGATATTCACATTCACTAGTTAGAATATTTTTAAGTTCTATTTTTGGTTTTTTCCGAGTAAAATTTTCCATGGCATCCCAATAAAAATCAACTAATCGTTTATTTGGGGTACTTTGAATTAGATCTTCTAAGTCTACCTTACCATTTTCTGTTTTTTCTACTTTCCACATATCTTTTAGTTTTTAAAGGTTAATAATCATTTACAGGACTTATAGTATCCAATGTGGATTTTGTTTAGACATTTTTTAAAAAATTTTGAATTTTTTTTGAAGAAAGTGTATCATGTCAAAAATGTATCATTTTAATCTTGTTTTCCTTGGTTAATACACTGGAATTCAGGACCATTGTAATCTAAAAGATTAATTTGATACGTTATGAAGAACTACCTCACACGATTACTTTCCGAGAAGGGAATACCCATGGATCATTCCTTCTTGATCCCCTCAGATAGTCCATTTGGAAATCACCTCATCCCCATGGATGTGGTCATAGAATTTATATCCTGTCTTGACTTAGAAACTCAACTTCAAATAAAGTGGAGATTAGTTAAGATCGATTTCAACAATGGAGATATTTTACATTTTTTGGAATATCTCTGTAAAGGAATGGTTCAACTTAAATTTCCCCAAGGATGAGAGTTGTTATCTATTCGAGGGTATCTACCTCATCTCAGGACAATCAAAGACAGATCAGAGAATTGACTGAATATTGTCAGAAAATGAAATTTGATCTACTTTCTGTCTTTGAAGAGAAAGTTTCAGGTAGTAAAAAGAACCAGGAACGAGAAGTCCTGATGGAAATGATTGACTTTATCCAAGATAACAATGTAGATAAGGTTCTTTGTTGGGAGATGAGTCGGTTGGGAAGGAATACCCTCGAAGTTTTAAGTACCATAGAAACTTTGTCTGAAAACAAAATCTCACTATTCATCAAGAATTTTAATATCGAAACCCTCGATGAAAAAGGAAATAAAAACCCCTTATCCAATTTGATGATCCAAATCCTTACTTCCATTTCAGAAATGGAAAGGACTCAGATCAGACAACGAATAAAGTCGGGATATGACAACTACATTAAAAAAGGTGGAAAAGTAGGTCGTAAAAAAGGATACAAAAAATCCGAAAAAGAGATTTTGGAGGAGTACAAAGATGTGGTCAAGTATCTAAATAAAGGAAGATCAGTTAGGGAAACAATGAAACTTACGGGTCGAAGCAATGGAACAATAATGAAGGTAAAAAGGTTAATTCAGTAACCTTTTTACCTTCATCAATTTCTAATCTAATAAATCCCCTAAATGTTCTCTTTGAAATTCCAATGTAGTAATTTCCTGAATCGTCCTTTTTCCTTTTTGGGTTTCGGGATACATTTTATGTCCTTCAATTTTATAGTATTCCCCAATTAAAGGATAGAAATACATTTTGGAAAATGAAATTACTTGTTTAAAGAATCTATCGTTTTCTTGTTTTTCTTGTTCTGTCGTCATGATTGTCACTTTTTGATAATCATTTCCATACAATTACATTCATCACTCAATCGTAGAATCTCAACATTATTATAATTTGGAATAATTGTTTCATGAAAATCATTGATTACACCCAAAACTATATAGATGGTTTCAAAAAAATCTTTTGAAGATTTATACTGAAAATTGACTAAGGTATTGGTGATGATGGTAGAATACCTTTTAATGTAAGTATCACTCAAATTGACCATTCCTGTTTCTTCTTTATCACAGACTAATTGTCTAATTTCTTTTTTAACGATTCTTTTTAATTCTCTTCTTTCTTTTCTGTTCATAATATTTGTTTTTAATAGTTAATAATTAATTCATGAACAAATTTATGTAGTTAATAGACTGATAATCTGTTATGTATATATTTGGAACATAATTGCATTAAATCGGGTGTGGGTCATTTCCGATTACTTCCTTAACTTTAAAAAAATCACAATTATGGAAAGAAAAGTATTGAGAAAGATGTTACTGGCGATGAATAAAATTGAGGAGGAAATAAGATTAAATAATTTTAAATATCCCAAGAGAAGTAACTTATTTGAAAGTTCAATTCCACCGCATCTTGAGAGTAAGGAAGAAATCATTGATTATTTCACGGAAGAACTACAAAAGCTGGAGGTTATTTCCTTTAAATTAAGGAATTGGTTTCAAGAATTTGTAAAACATGATCTAGGACACTATAAAATTAACCTTCCAAGTGAAAGGGAATTAAATGATACTTTCAAAAACTTAACAATTCCTGAATTACATCTTTTTTATCAACCCATAAACCCCGAAACTCAACAAGTGTATAATATCCGATCAGTTCGAAATTGGTTTAAGAATAATTCGATTTTAAAACCAGTTGTTCGGCTAAATGGAAGGAGATATTCAAAAGATGATTTTGAAAGATTTTTGAACCAAGGAGGTATTCAATATAATCATATACTTACAAACTTAATTTTTGAATTTCTTCAGTCAAATGAATGTTCAAAATTGACTAAATCTGAAAGAAACAGAAAAGTAAAAGAGATCATCCGCCAATTTAAGAGAAGTTAGTACCCTATTACGGAATCACGTTAGCATTTCAATTCCATTTTGATTAATTTCCCCGTTAGCTAAACATATCAACCCTTATGTCAACCCACCAAGAAATATCAAGTTTTATATGGAATGTTTGTGATGACGTGTTACGTGGTCTCTTCAAACAACACGAATACGGAGATGTCATTCTACCTTTTGTTGTTCTCCGAAGATTGGATTGTGTTATAGAACCCAAAAAGGATAAAGTCATTGAACTTTACAAGGAGTTAAAGGATGAGGTTGATCCTACTCCGATTATTAAGAAACAAACAGGACTCAAATTCTTCAATCATTCAAATTTTGATCTTCAAAGACTGAAAGGTGATCCCAATGGACTCAAAGTTAATTTTCCCAATTACATCAATGGATTTTCACAAAATGTATTCGAGATCTTGGAAAACTTTCAATTGGAGAAACCCGTTGAGAAACTTCTAAAAAACAACAAACTATACCTACTCATAGATAAATTCACCGAAGTGGATCTTCATCCCAACAAAGTAGATAACCATACAATGGGACAGATCTTCGAAGAACTCCTTCGTAAGTTTAGCGAAATGAGCAACGAAACCTCCGGGGAGCACTACACCCCAAGGGATGTGGTTAAATTACTCGTTTCATTGGTGTTCTCAGGGGAAGAAGATAACCTCTCAGGTGAAGGGATCATCCGGTCCATATTTGATCCGTGTGCGGGAACAGGAGGTATGTTGACCATCGGTAAAGAATGGATCGAGAAAAATGTTTCCAATAAGGTTCGGGTCAATCTATATGGACAGGAACTAAACCCTCAGACCTATTCTATCTGTAAATCGGATATGTTGATTACGGGAGAGGATCCCGACAATATCAAATTAGGTTCTTCATTGTCAATGGATCAGTTTGAAGGTCGAAAATTCGATTACATGATCACCAATCCTCCTTTTGGAGTAAGTTGGAAATCCGAGAAGGAATTTGTTGATGAGGAAAGTAAAAATCCTATGGGTCGATTCTCTGTGGGAACCCCAAGGAGTTCGGATGGTTCTCTTCTTTTCCTTCAACATATGATCTCTAAAATGAAAGATGAGGGATCTCGAATTGGGGTGGTCTTTAATGGATCTCCCTTATTTACAGGAGACGCTGGAAGTGGGGAAAGTGAAATCAGAAGATGGATCATCGAAAATGATTGGTTGGAATGTATTGTTTCCCTCCCTGATCAATTGTTCTTTAATACGGGAATATCAACCTACATATGGGTCGTTACCAATAAAAAGAAACCTCATCGAAAAGGAAAAATCCAACTCATTGATGGTTCTTCTTTTTACTCAACAATGAAGAAAAGTTTAGGGAGTAAACGAAAGTATATCTCAAAACCATTCAGAGAAGAATTGATCCAATTATATCGAGATAATCAAGAATCGGAGTTTTCAAAGATTTTTGACAATGAGTTCTTTGGATATACGAAGGTTGTCATAGAACAATCCGAAATGGAAAATGGGGAGGTTGTAACTAAGAGAGATGGATCACCAAAACCTGATACCTCCAAAAGAGATTATGAAAGAGTTCCTCTTACAGATGATATCGATGACTATTTTAATCGAGAAGTGAAACCTCATCTTCCGAAAAGTTGGATGGAAAGAAGTAAAGATAAAGTGGGGTATGAGATCAATTTCACGAAGTATTTCTACAAATACAAACCCCTTAGGAGTTTAGAAGAGATTACATCAGATCTTTTAAAATTGGAAGAGGAAAGTGAAGGAATATTTAAAGAGATTGTGAATGAATAGTTCCTTTTCAATAGAATTACCAGGATTATCAAATCTGAATGACTTTGTGAATAGGTGGTCACCTGTTTATTCATTTAAGAATGAACATAGATATAGGGATCATATTGATAAAGTATTAGACAATAAGTCCTCCTTCATAGAATTATTCAAGTGGAAGAATGGAACAGGGGATGTCATTTACGAAAAGAAAATGACGAATGTCCTTAATTATTGGAAGAAGGTTGAGGTGCTGAAATACTTAAAAACGGATTTTGACTGGGAAATTTTTGAATCTGAATTCGAACCTCAAAAAAGTTCTACTATTTGGAGGTTGTTTTTGCTCCATATAATGAACCCTTCCCAATTCCCAATATTTGACCAACATGTCTTCCGTTCCTATAAATTCATCACAAAGGGAGTAATTGAAGAGATCCCCAACAATTCCAAAAAGAAATATTTACTCTATAAAAACGAATACTTTGATTGGTTTAATAATTTAAAACAAGAGTATAATGAATCTCCTAAGAAGATGGATGAGTCTTTCTTTTCATTTGGACAGATGTTGAAAGGAATTAAAAAATACCCGATAAACATTGAACAACGATGAAACTATTTCAAATAAATAACAACGAACTTTCATCCATCTCCTCCAACCCTTTTAAGTTGGAGAAAGACATTCAAACATTGATTGAAAACAATGTGGAAACCCTGTTTGGATTAGAGTTCGTAAAATCGGAATTAAGTGTTCAAAGTTTCAGGTTTGACACGCTCTGTTTCGATAAGGAAACCAATTCCTTTGTGATTATCGAGTATAAAAAAGGGACAAGTTATTCGGTGATTGATCAAGGATATACCTATCTCTCCCTCCTCTTAAACAACAAGTCAGATTTCATTTTAGAATACAATGAAACCCTGGATAAAAACATCAAAAGGGATGAGGTGGATTGGAGTCAATCCAAGATCATTTTTATTTCTCCCAAGTTCTCCGATTACCAAAGAAATTCCATCAATTTCAAGAATATCCCGTTTGAATTATGGGAAGTGATGAGGTATAAGAATAATCTACTTGGATTGAATAAAATCAACATTGAATCCGATGTCGATATCAACTCAACTACTCAAATGGATGGAAGTGAAAACAACTTAGTCAGTAGAGTTTCCAAAGAGATTATTCGATATGATGAAGACTATCATCTTTACAAGAGTAAAAACCGACCTGAATGGGTGGTTGAATTATACCGAGACCTAAAAGATAGAATAATGAAGATTGGTGATGGTATAGAGGTCAAAATTGGAAAACAAACCATTGGATTTAGAGAAAATAGAATTTTTACAGATATCATTATCTATAACAAGGGTCTTGGAGTGTTGGTGAATATGAAAAAGGGCGAATTGAGGGATGACCTCAATTTAACCGAAGATCTTAGTGAAAAAGGACATTGGGGAAACGGGGATTATAGAATTTGGTTACACTCGGATGAACATTTAGATTATGCCATTAACCTTATCAAACAATCCTATCAAAACCAACATTAATGAAAAAATATTCTTCATATAAGGGTTCGGGAGTGGATTGGATTGGGGAGATTCCAAGTCATTGGGTTAAGACCAAATTTAAATATGTATCAACCCTTTATACGGGGAATAGTCTCAATGAAAAACAAAAGGAGTATTATGAAAGTGATGATTTGAAGGACATTTCTTATGTTTCTTCAAAAGATATTGATATAAATACTCAAAGAGTTAATTATAATAATGGACTAAGAATTCCCTTAGAAAATAATCCATTAAGGCTCGGCAAAAAGGGAGGTTTTCTTCTTTGTGTAGAAGGTGGTAGTGCTGGAAAAAAAATGGTGTTTTTGAAACAAGATGTTTGTTTCGTAAATAAATTATGTTATTTCTATTCTGACCAAATAACAAAATTTCAATTTTATTTTATTCAAAGTACCAACTTTCAAGATAAGTTTGAACTATCAAAGACAGGATTAATTGGGGGGGTGTCCATTTCAACTCTAAGGGATTTTGAACTTGTTTTGCCTTCTCTTTCTGAACAACAACAAATCGCCTCCTACCTCGATCAAAAAACCTCCCTCATCGATAACCTCATCCAAAAGAAGGAACGAAAAATAGAACTCTTAAAGGAGAAAAGAACTTCACTTATCAACCATGTGGTGACCAAAGGTCTTGACCCCAATGTGGAAATGAAAGATTCGGGAGTGGAGTGGATTGGGAAGGTTCCGAGTCATTGGGAGTACATCCCCGCCAAGTATTTCTCTATAAACAATAACGGAATACAAACAGGTCCGTTCGGAACTCAACTTAACACCAAAGATTACACGGAAAGTGGAGTCAAAGTAATGAATCAAAAAACATTAATTGAAGAGGATTATGAAATTGGGGAGGAATACATCTCTAACGAAAAATTTCAGGAATTACGTGTGTTTGAAGTGAAGGGAGGTGACATAATAATGGGAACAAGGGGATCTTTTGGTTCAAAAAACAGAACAACTTTTGGTAAGGTCTCAATAGTTCCTGATGGTCTTGGAGATTGTGTATTACATCCTTGCTTGATAAGAATTAGGTTGAATGAACACATGATGTTAAAACAATATTTCTATACTTATGTAAATGAATCATCATTTTTTTTAGAGGATATTCGTAATACTAGTAACTCAACAACCATAGAAGTAATTTATGGAGTGACATTAAAAGATATTAGATTTCCTGTTCCCCCAATTTCCGAACAAAAAATCATCCTTGAATATATTGGTGAACAAACCAACGAAATTGATGAACTAATTGGGTTAGAACAAAACAAAATTGAACTTCTCAAAGAGTATCGTCAATCATTAATTTCAGAGGTTGTGACAGGAAAAATTAGAGTCAGTCAAGGAGACCATTCATTTACCCCTAAAAATGAATTGGTATGAACTCACCCAACGAAGGAAGATTTGAATCACACATCGAGAAATCGTTATTAAAACACGATTATAAGTCCCGTCTATACCCCGAATACGATCGGGTAAATTGTGTCATAGAGGAAGACCTCATCGGTTTTATCAAAGAGACCCAAGAAAAAGAATACCAAAAACTACACTCTCAATTTGATACCTCAACAGACAAACAATTAGTCAAAGTATTAAATGATGGTATTTCAAAACGAGGAATCGTAGATGTTCTAAGAAAGGGAATTAATACACGAGGTTGTTCCTTCGATTTGGTGTATTTCCAACCCAAAAGTGGAATGAACCCTGAACATATGGAGTTATACTCTAAAAACAGGTTTGTAGCGGTTCGACAACTCCATTATTCCATCAAGAATGAGAAGTCTATTGATATGGTTTTATTCCTCAATGGTATACCCATCATCACTATGGAACTCAAAAACCAACTCACAGGTCAGAACATCTATAATTCCGAAAAACAATATAAAGAAGACAGAAACCCATTAGGAGAACCCCTATTACAATTTAAACGATGTCTGGTACACTTTTGCGTAGATAATGATAAAGTATCTATGACAACCCGTTTGAGTGGATTAAAAACGAGATTTTTACCTTATAACAAAGGAATTGAAAATCCTTCTGTTAAAGATGATTACCGATCGGAGTATTTATGGAATGACATTCTCCAACCCGACTCCCTTTTGGACATTATCGAAAACTTTGTCTTGGTCTCCATAGAAACCGATAAAGTATGGAGTTCAAAACACAATAAAGTAATCGAAGAGAAAAGTGAGGTGCTGATCTTTCCGAGATACCATCAATTGGACGTGATCAGAAAATTGAGATCCAAGATCAAGGAAGAGGGTGTTGGACACAATTACCTCATCCAACATACTACGGGATCAGGGAAATCCTATTCCATTGGTTGGTTATCTCATACCTTAACTTCCCTATACAGAACAAAAGGAGATACCAATCGAATGTTTGACACCATATTGGTCATTACCGATCGAAAAGTGTTGGATAGACAACTACAAAACACTTTAAAACAATTGGAACAGACCAGTGGGGTGGTCAATCCAATTGACATCAACTCAAAACAACTACAAGAATACTTAGAAAAGGGAAAGGATATTATTGTTACCACCATTCAAAAGTTCCCTTTCATCTCGGAAACCATTTCAAAATTGAAAGGACAGACTTTCGGGGTAGTGATCGATGAGGTTCATTCCTCGCAATCGGGTGAAACTTCCAAACATTTAAAAAAATCCCTTTCAACCGAAATCATTGAGGATGATGATGGTGAAATTGATTATGAAGAAATGATCCGAAGAGAAATAGAGTCACGTGGAAAACAAGAACATATTTCCTTTTTCGGATTTACGGGAACCCCAAAAAATAAAACCCTCGAACTATTCGGAAGAAAAAATGAAGATGGAAATTTCGTTCCCTTTCATTCTTATTCAATGAAACAATCCATCAAGGAAGGATTTACCTTGGATGTTTTAGAACACTATACCACCTACAAAAGATATTTCAAAGTCCATCAATCAGGAGATGAAGATCAAGAACTTCCCGAAAGTAAGGTGATGAAATTATTGGTGGATTATGTCGATTCCCACGATGAGGTGATCAAACAAAAGGTCTCCATTATTCTTAATCAGTTTGTATCTCGTACTTCAAAGAAGATCAATGGACAAGCCCGAGGGATGGTGGTTGTTCGATCAAGGAAACATTGTGTTCTGTTTTTCCAGGAAATGGTAAGACAAATGAAAGAAAGAGGTCTTAGTTATTCCTGTTTAGTGGCGTTTAGTGGATCTGTTTCACTTCACGGACAAGACTATACAGAGGGATCTTTAAATTCTGAAAACGGAATGGAAGGATCGGACATCCCAAGTGGATTGAAAGATCCGAGGTTCAGAGTATTAATAGTCTCCAATAAATTCCAAACAGGATTTGATGAACCCCTGATTCATACAATGTTTGTAGATAAGAAATTGAGTGGCGTTCAATGTGTTCAGACCCTATCACGACTTAACCGAACCAAATCGGGTAAGACAGATACTTTTGTGTTGGATTTTGTGAATGATACCGAGGACATTGTTAATTCCTTCCAACCATTCTATACCTCAACCACACTAACAGGAGAAACCGAACCCGATAAGTTATATGACCTACAATATCAAATAGAATCATTCAACCTTTTTACCGATGATCAGGTGGATCGGTTCTGTAAAGAGTTTTATAAAGAAACTGAGACCGATGAAAAACTACATCCAATCATTGATGAGGTAGTTGAAAGTTGGAAGGAATTGGAGACAGACGATCAGCGGACAGAGTTCAAATCAAAAATTCAATCCTTCATCCGATTGTATTCGTATATCTCTCAGATTATCACCTTCACAGAGGTTCAATGGGAAAAATTATATGTTTTTTTGAGATATGTAAACAAGAAACTACCCAAGGGAGAATCGGAAAGAATAGACCTTTCAGATTCGGTTGATCTGGATTCATTGAGGATTCAGATGATGGGTGAGTCTAAACTCTCATTAGAGGACATACAAGGAGAGGTTTATCCCATGGGAGAGGATGGATCAGGAGGAGTCAACGAACCCGAATATGATCTTCTTTCCCATATTATTGAAAGGATAAATGAAGTCTACGGAATTGAACTTTCTGAAGAAGATAAGTTAGACTTGGAAAACGTGACCCAACGTATGAAACAGAATGATGATCTATCTTCGGTTATGGTAGGTAATAACACCGAAGACGACAAGAAGGACTTCTTTAAGAAGGTAATGAAGGATGAGGTTAGTGAGTATTATGGGGATCGATTGGAGTTCTATAAAAAGATTATGAATACGAAGGTCTTCCCGATGATTTTGGATGGGTTGTATAGGGAGTATAATAGGAATAGTCCAAATCTTTAAATGAGTAAAAAACTATCCCAAGAAAAATTAAATGAAACTAAATGTGATATTTAATTTCATAACTCTCTATGTAGTTGTCAAATCGTTTAACATATTTATCACGAGTTTCTCTGACGTTCCTTAATAATTCTTTTTTATTATGAATCTCAAATTCATCAATGGCTTCATTAAGTTTTTCCATCAGACTATTCGATAATTTCATGATATTTTCTCTTTTAGTCTCTATCGTATAAAGTTTAAGATTATTAAAATCATCAACAATAACTTTATAATGATTATAAATCCTTTCAACTTCTTCTATAAAAGATTCTAGACTATCTGTTTTTTTTATTTTAATTTCCTTTTCCTTGAAGTCATTACTCATAATATCATATTTAATATTCTATAAATGTAATACGATTTACAATTTTCACCTCAACGAATGAACTTTATCAGCTATAAAAAATAATAGTTTCAGGATTCATAAAAGACATAAAAACAATTTTGTTTCCCTCAAATGTTTTCCTCTTTAAACATAAAAACCTGCATATCAAATATATACAGGTTTTAATCGTGGGTCATACTGGATTCGAACCAGTGACTTCTACCCTGTCAAGGTAACACTCTGAACCAACTGAGTTAATGACCCTTATTGCTTTCAAAGATACTATCTATTAAACAAAAAATCCACCTTATTTAAGGTGGATCTTGTAGTGGGCGCGAAGGGATTCGAACCCCTGACCCCTTGGGTGTAAACCAAGTGCTCTGAACCAACTGAGCTACGCGCCCTTGCAGTTAGCGGATGCAAATATAAGGTAGTTTTTATTTAACGCAAATATTAAACTGAAAAAAAGGCACATTAATTAAATCAACTCCAGAACCCGCTCCAGTGCCATTCCTCTCGATCCTTTTACCAGGATTGTCGCATCTTTTGTATCTAGGTTCGGCCATACTTTGGTAAAGTCTTCAAAGGTTTCGAAAGTTTGAATATGTGTTTCTGAAGTGCTAGTGCCATTGAAATTAGCCCCGAGCAAGTAGGCCTGACCAAAAGGATCCGACTCGAGATAATCCACAATGTTTTGGTGCTCCATTGCTGCCGCCTCGCCCAACTCGAACATATCCCCAAGTATCATGATCTTATTTCCACCTTTCGCCTGCTTGAAGTTCTCAAGGGCTGCCATCATGCTTGTTGGATTGGCATTGTAGGCATCCATAATGAATTCAATACCGTTTTTCCGAAGTATCTGTGACCTGTTGTTCTTCGGAACATAAGACTCAATAGCTGTTTTCATATCTTCCGCAGGAACTTCGAAGTATTGGCCAATTGCTATTGCAGCGGCTATATTGTGAAAATTATAGAGCCCGATGAGATTGCTTTGAATGCTAACTCCCTTATATTCCAGTTTTAGCCGATCTGTCGCGTCTTTTAGCTGCACAGGACAATCAAAGTCACCGCTTCCGAAGGTATAACGCTTCAGTTGGGTAGTTAATTCCATCTGCTTGGAATCATTACCGTTCACAAAGGCCAATTTCTCGTTTTGTTCCAGGAATTTGTAGAGTTCACTCTTGCCTTTGATCACTCCTTCCACTCCTCCGAAACCTTCCAGGTGCGCCTTTCCGAAATTGGTAATGTACCCATAATCCGGTTGCGCAATTTCACTCAGGAACTCGATCTCCTTTTGATGGTTGGCACCCATTTCCACAACACCGATCTCCGTATGCTCGTTCATTGAAAGAAGGGTGAGCGGCACACCTATATGATTGTTTAGGTTTCCCGATGTAGCCGAAGTGTTGAATTTTCTGGAGAGTACTGCGTTTATAAGCTCTTTTGAAGTGGTCTTGCCATTGCTTCCGGTTAGTGAAATAACTGGAATCTGGAGATAATTCCGATGATAGGTGGCAAGTTTTTGTAAAAGGCCCAGAGCATTTCCATGTAGGATGGTCTCGCCGCTATTCTTATGAACTGAGATGTCGTCGATAACCGCTCGCATAGCACCTTTGTCGAGTGCATCCTGGGCAAATTGGTTTCCATTGAAATTTTCACCTTTCAGAGCAAAGAAAATACAGTTTTTAGTAATTTTCCGTGTATCGGTACAAACTCCACTGCTTTTTAGAAACAGTTTATGAAGGACTTCAATTTTCAAGGGAGGCAATTTTTTAAGTGAGTTAAAGATACGAAAAAACCCTCCGAAACGCCGAAGCTGTTCAGGAGGGTTTCATTTATTTGAAACTATAAATATTTCTATTTGTGACGTGGTCGTTTACCTTTTTTACTCTTGGAACCAACTCTGGACATCGCACAACGGAAACCAATATAATCGGTTGCCATGTCCTGAGGGAAGTAGCGTCGCTGCGCTGGGTCTAACCAGTAGTCACGATCTCTCCATGATCCTCCTTTGTAAACACGAACCTCGTTATTGATAAGTGTTGTACGGTTTGAGTTCTTGTCGTATTCACGTTCCATTGTACCTGTGCTATCCGCATACACTGAATGCTTTGGAGAGTTGTACATACGTTTGTTGTCGTTTGTTTCACTCTCTTCAACGTCTCCGAAGGAGGTATAGTGGCGAGTAGATCGAGGATCTCCATCGCGGTAATCGCGGTTGTCACTATCCGAAAACTGAGTCCTTAGATATGTTTCGTTTTCGTCAACAGGAACCTGCAGAATCTCTCCAGGTAGGTTTCTGGCAATGATTTTTCCGTTTGAAAGGGTGTCGTACACAATTGAATCAGCAGTCACCACCTTAACTTTACCGTCGTCGCCAATGTAATTCTTGGTATAAACATTACCACGATAGTAGTTGAAATCGTTGAATTCATCATCCACGATCGGACGATATACATCGGCTACCCATTCGGCAACGTTACCGGCCATGTCATATAGACCGAAATCGTTTGGCTCGAAGGATTTCACTTCAGCAGTAATATCGGCACCATCATCACTCCATCCGGCAATACCACCGTAGTCACCATCACCTTGCTTGAAGTTAGCCAGTTGATCACCTCTGCTTCGTCTCTTTCCGGAGCGGGTATACTGCCCGTCCCATGGGTATTTCTTTCTTCCGCGATATACGTTATAATTTCGTAGTCCAACCAGGCCAAGAGCGGCATATTCCCACTCTGCTTCTGTTGGTAGTCTGTAATCTGGTAATAGCAAACCGTCTTTGCGTTGTACATAAAGTCCGGTACTATCTTCGTTTCTCTTTAATAACGCCTCTGAACGTTTCCCTCCTCGGGTAATAGAATCGCTTCCTCCGTAGGTTAGGGTAGGAGCATTCAGGTATGTGTCTGTATTAAAGGTTTGTCCAGCTTCAACATCGTATCTGGCATTACGCGTAGTAAATCCTTCTTGCTCGAGGACTAACTCGTTCACGCGGTCTGTACGCCAATTACTGAACTCCACAGCCTGGATCCAGCTAACACCCACTACAGGATAGTCTGCGTAGGCCGGGTGGCGCAGGTAGTTATTGGTCATAACTTCGTTATAACCCAGTCGGTTCCTCCACACTAAGGTGTCTGGAACTGCACCTTCATAAATTTTTCGATAGTTCTCGTCACTCGGTGGGAACACAGATTTTATCCAATCCAGGTACTCAAGGTACATAAGGTTGGTAACTTCCGTTTCGTCCATGTAGAACGACTGAACGTGTTGTTGGTTAGGGGTGTTGTTCCAATCGTGCATTGGATCATCCTGTACTCTACCCATGGTGAATGTTCCACCTTCGATGAAAACAAGACCGGGGCCAGTCTCCTGTTCTTTTGCTTTGGGATTGTACTGTAAACCGCCTTCTTTGGCGTTCATTTTCCAACCCGTTGCTCTGGAGCTGTTTTTGTAGTCTCGGGACTTGTTACAGCTAGCAAATACAGCCACTGCAAATACAGCAATAAGTAGCTTTAAGGCTAAGGTTTTTCTCAAGTTCATAGTTTCAAATATGAAAAATTGGGTTCGCAATATAGTAATTAACGATAAAAGCGCAATATTATTTTAACTATAATATAGCGTAAGGCCTTGCAAACAATGCCGACCTCAATGGTAACGCTTAAGAATCGGTTTTATTATGTACTCACAAATTTCATTAAATCTTTGATGCATATTTCATACTAACCGTATATTTAGAGCGTTAATTGTTATGATGAAAAAAATTGTACTCCTTTTTATCCTGTTCTCAGCCCCTTTTGTGGTGGTGGGACAGTCCAAAACCATCCGAATAGACTGGAATGACAATACCCAAACTCAAAGATCGTTTCAGAAAAAAGCCGAGAACAAAGGCGTAGAAACGGCAAATGAGGATAAAAGGAGCCTGGAAGTAAGTCGCCATGGTTTAAGGTTCTCCCAGGTATGGAAAGATTCCCGAATGGCAAATCCGAATTCGGCCAGGATTTCAGGGATTACCTACGCTACGGTGTCACCCTCGGAACTTTCAGATGTGGATAAATCTCAAATTCCATCGAGCCCATCCTATAATATAAAGAGTACTTACTCCAGGAATGTTCTCTACACATCTTTTACTATAGTTCCAATTATTAAGGACAATGGTGTTTTCAAAAGAATAGAATCATTCAATCTCTCCTATAGTTATCAAACTAATCAAAGTAGCTCTAGAAGGATCCCACTAACCAACTCTGTTTTAGCAAGCGGCAATTGGTATAAATTCAAAATTGATAAAACAGGTGTATACAGGGTTGACAAAGCATTTCTGGACAACCTGGGAATGAATACCGATGGAGTGGACCCGCGCACCATAAAGATCTATGGCCATGGTGGAGATCCCTTGCCGGAACTAAACGATAACAACACAGAATACGACCTTCCGGAGAATGCGATCCAGATAATTGGAGAGGAAGATGGATCTTTCGACAGCCAGGATTTTATTTTATTCTACGGAAAGTCGGCGGGTTTTAATGAAGAAAATCCAACAAACATTAATCCATATAGTGACGACACCTATTATTATGTAACTTCGGGTGGATCGACTGGTTTAAGAGTGCAGCCTATGGTGGAACCAACGGGCAATCCAAATGTGACTATTAGCACCTTTAATGACTACCGGTTTCACGAAGTAGATGAAGTTTCACCGGCATTGGTGGGTAGGAAATGGTTTGGAAATAGGTTTGATATAGAAAATGAACAAACTTATGAGTTCACTTTTCCAAATATTGTTTCAGGAACGGATATGGAAATCGATTTTGCCCTTGCCGCAGCAAGTGAGGTGCAGACTTCCATGGCAATCTCGGTGAATGGAACGAGTATTGATCCTGTAGTTTTCCAGCGGATCGACGATCCGAAGTTGTTAGACCTTAGATATGTAAATAGTGAGATACCGGCAGGAGGGGAAACGGTAACTATTGACCTGGCCTATAATAATGCAGGTAATCCGGCAAGTATCGGATATATTGATTATTTGAGAGTTGGGGCACTGCGCAGGCTTGCAGGTAATGGTGAGCAACTGTCTTTTCGTTATGAGGATGCGGCGATCACTTCAGGGATAGGTGAATATCAAATTACTAATGCCGGAGGCTTTACACAGGTATGGGATGTCACGGACAAGCGCAATATTTCTTCAAAATTGAACCAAGGCGGGGCCTCTTCTATTGCCTTTAAGGCTACTATGGGAATCATACGGGAATATATTGCTGTTAACCCAAATGATTACTTCACGCCGCTTCAGGCGGAGCAGTCGGTTGTATTCAACCAGGACATTAAGGGAACGATCTTTAGAGATCCCTCCGGAAACTTTAAGGATGTTGATTTCCTAATTGTCACCTCACCTTTTTTATTACAGCCTGCATTGCGCCTTGCAAGACACAGGGAAGAGCTGGACGGACTGAATGTTAAGGTGATAACCACGGATAAGATCTACGAAGAATTCAGTTCCGGACAGCAGGACATAACCGCTATAAGAAATCTGGTGAAATACATTTACGACAATGCCTCTTCACCGGAAAAACGTATAAAATATCTTTGCCTATTTGGGGATGCGTCGGTTGATTACAAGGATCGACTTTCGGGCAATACCAATATTGTTCCTGTTTATCATTTATATGACACCTTGTTCCAGGTTAGCACCTTTGGTAGTTATATGTCGGACGAATACTACGCTATGATGGATGGCAATGAAGGTACCATGGACCTAAGTGATATGTCGGATATCGCTACTGGGCGCATTTTGGCCGACAATGTGGGCCTTGCGAATACCCTGGTGGATAAGATCATCGAATATGGAACCAAAGAATCCTACGGGAACTGGCGTAATAACTTTGTCTTGGTTTCCGATGATGCTGACGATCTTTCTGATTCAGGCCTTCAATTTGACCTTGACGCGCTTGGAGATGATATTTCGGCTAATAAACCTTTCGTTAATGTGAAGAAGATCCATATGGATGCTTATGAACAGCAGACCTCTGCCGGTGGTAATCGCTATCCGGAGGTAAATGATGCAATGGACAATGCCATCGAAGTAGGTACATTGGTGCTGAATTATTTCGGACATGGGGGTGAAGACGGTCTTTCTAAAGAGTTTATTTTCACCCAGGACCAGGCAATTAATCTTCAGAATAAAGGAAAATACCCATTAATCGTTACAGTGACCTGTGAGTTTACAAAGTTTGACAATCCACTCCGAACAACGGCGGGAGAACTCACTTATTGGAATTCGAGAGGTGGTGCCATATCATTGATCACAACAACCCGGTCCATCGGAGTGGGAACTGGGGTACTGTACAACCAGGAACTGGCTCCCGAACTATTCGGATTTGGGACTAATAACATCAATCCTCCGGCGGAAGCCCTGAGGATCGCGAGGAACAATATTCAACGCTCCGATAAATACGTGGTTTTTTATGTAGGAGATCCATCGATGCACCTGGCCTTTCCGAAGCAAAGTGTGCGCTTAACAACATTGAACGGTGTGCCCATAGAACAGGCAACTGATACCTTAAAAGCTCTAAGTAGGGTACGACTAGGAGGAGAAGTTGTGGATCAATTAGGGAATAGGTTGAATAATTACAACGGGGTGCTAGAGGGTAAAGTTTTCGATAAAAACGTACAAAGACAAACGCTTGGTAATGATGGTACGAGAGATAGTGCCAATCAATTGGTAATATTAAACTTTGTTACTCTTGGAGAAATCTTATTCAACGGCCAGGCAACAGTTTCAAATGGAACTTTTGAATTTGAATTTGTGGTTCCCCGGGATATCCAGATCCCCGTGGATACTGGTAGGGTGAGTTTGTATTCGCAGAGAGACCTTCAATTGGAGGATCAAACAGGTTTTGATCTAAGGTTAAAAGTTGGTGGGCTTAACGAAGATGCCCCGGAAGACAACCAGGGGCCACTAATAAGCCTCTTTATGAATGATGAAAGCTTTACATCAGGAGGTATAACCAACGATGCACCTATCTTAATAGCCAAGTTAGAAGACGAGAATGGAATCAATACTGCGAGTGGTATCGGGCATGATATCACTGCAATTATAGACGGTGATGAGGCCAATCCGTTTGTGCTAAACGAATATTACCAGGCAGAACTAGATGATTTCACCATGGGGAAAGCCACTTATAAGCTGAGGGACCTGGAAGAAGGACCGCACACGCTTACCCTGAAAGCCTGGGATACCTATAATAACTCCTCTACCATGGATATTCAGTTTGTGGTTGCAGGGAATGATGAGCTGGAGATTACACGAGTACTTAATTACCCAAATCCCTTCGTGAATTACACCGAATTCTGGTTCAATCACAACAGGCCGTTCGAGCCACTGGAAGTGCAGGTGCAGGTCTTTACTGTTACCGGTAAAGTGGTTTGGACTAAGAATCAGATCATTAACACAGATGGTTTCCTTTCCAGGGAGATCGTTTGGAACGGTTTGGACGATTTTGGCGATAAAATCGGAAAAGGTGTCTATGTATACAAGCTTACGGTTAAATCTACGTTAACTAACCAGAAAGTTGAAAAATTTGAAAAACTGGTTATCCTTTAAAAATTAAACTATATTTGTTGTCCAAAAATTTGAACCTCATGAAGAAAGTTTTTATTCTAATATTCATTTGTCTATTTGTCTTTAAGGCTGTTGCACAGGACAATTCTACTGCGAACCAGCGTGTAATTACCACAGCGGTTCCATTCATCCTGATTGCCGCTGACGCAAGAGCTGCAGGTATGGGTGATATTGGTGTGGCTACTTCTGCTGATGCTTTTTCACAACAGTGGAATCCGGCGAAATACGCCTTCGCAATTTCAAAGCAGGGAGTAGGTGTGACCTATACACCATATCTAAGTCAGTTAGTAAATGATATTTTCCTTGGGAATTTAACATACTACAACCGTATCAATGAGCGTAGTGCAATTGGTGCGAGTTTAAGATACTTCAGTCTTGGAGATATCGAACTTAGAGAAACCATAGATCAGGATCCTTTGATCCAAAGCCCGAACGAATTCACATTCGACGTGTCTTATGCGTTACGTTTGAGTGAACGATTCTCGATGGCGGTAGCAGGTAGATACCTGAGATCCGACTTAAGAATCCAGGCTTCTATTGAAGATGCTTCCGCGGCAAGTACTTTCGCGGTAGATATTGCCGGTTATTACCAGTCTGAAGAGATCGCTTACGATAATTTTGACGGTAGATGGAGAGCTGGTTTCAATATTTCGAATATTGGTCCAAAGATCAAGTACGATGAAGTGGGACAGGAGAATAACCTGCCTACCAACCTTGCTATTGGTGGTGGATTCGATTTCATTCTTGATGCTTACAACAAGATCGGTGTGAACGCCGAGATCAACAAGCTACTTGTTCCAACGCCTCAGGATTTTGACGGTGATGGCGATATCGATGCGGAAGACGATGAAGAATACGAGTCTATCAGTTTCTTTTCAGGTATCTTCAAATCCTTCGGAGATGCTCCAGACGGTTTCAGCGAAGAGCTAAAGGAAACTACCTGGGCACTAGGTGCCGAATATTGGTACCAGGATGTGTTCGCTTTCAGAACAGGATATTTTAATGAAAGTGATCAGAAAGGATCCAGAAAGTTCCTTTCTCTTGGTGCAGGATTCCGTTACACAGCGATTAATATCGACATTTCATACTTGTTCTCTACTTCAAGAGTGAGAAGCCCGCTAGAAGGTACGCTTCGTTTCGGACTCACCTTCAACTTCGGAGACGAGTATAGCGAATACTAAGAGTTTGAAAAAACATAAGCTGGAGACATATCTGGAAGTCTACGATTCGATTTCTGAATTACCGGATACGATCCAAAACCTAATAAATAAGGCGCAGCAAGCAAGAGACAATGCTTATGCGCCTTATTCGCGTTTTAAGGTGGGAGCAGCACTTGAACTAGCTAATGGCACTATAGTTACTGGCAACAACCAGGAAAACGCGGCTTTTCCTTCCGGATTATGCGCAGAACGGGTTGCGGTCTTTTATGCCGGGGCGAATTATCCCGGCGAACGAATATTGCACCTGGCCCTTACGGTAAAATCCGGTCATAAGGTTATTAACACACCCACCCCTCCCTGCGGAGCCTGTCGCCAGTCTTTGGCCGAATACGAAGTGGGCCAGGGCCAACCAATCGCGCTCTATTTCATGGGTGAGACAGGAAAAGTGGTGAAATCGGGATCGATACGTGATCTCCTACCACTAATTTTCGACAGTTCCTTTCTTGAAAAATTGTAAAATCGTCTCCTAAATCGTTTTCGGAATTTAATTTAGTAGTAAGGTTTTTTGTAGTACTTCAGAATATAGTATTTTTGTTATTCGCTAAATTTTGAGCGAAATATATAGTTCGGATCAATCATACTTCTTAAATGAAAAGAATTACGAAACAAACATATCTTCAGTGGTATGAGGATATGCTCTTCTGGCGAAAGTTTGAAGACAAACTGGCGCAGGTGTATATCAACCAAAAAGTTCGTGGTTTTCTGCATTTGTACAATGGGCAGGAAGCAGTCCTTGCAGGTGCCTTACACGCGATGGATCTTACCAAGGACAGGATGATCACTGCTTATCGGAATCACGTACAACCCATTGGTATGGGAGAAGACCCGAAAAGAGTCATGGCCGAGCTTTACGGTAAAGGAACAGGAACCTCACAAGGATTAGGTGGGTCCATGCATATATTTTCCAAAGAACATCGTTTTTACGGAGGTCACGGAATTGTTGGTGGACAGATTCCCTTAGGTGCGGGTCTTGCGTTTGCAGATAAATACCATGAAAGGGATTCGGTTACTTTAACCTATATGGGAGATGGTGCTACCCGTCAGGGATCACTGCACGAAACATTTAACCTGGCAACTTTGTGGAACCTCCCGGTGGTTTTCTGTGTTGAGAACAATGGTTATGCCATGGGAACTTCGGTAGAAAGAACCGCGAGCCACAGTGAGATATGGAAATTAGGTCTTGGATACGAGATGCCATGTAAGCCTGTAGACGGTATGAAACCTGAGGTTGTTGCCAAAGAGATGGACGAAGCCATTCAACGAGCGCGAAGCGGAGGAGGACCTTCATTCCTCGAAATAAGAACCTATCGCTATCGAGGTCACTCAATGAGTGATGCCCAGCACTATCGATCCAAGGAAGAAGTTGCAAGAAAGCAGGAAGAAGACCCTATCGATTATGTGTTGAATCATATTTACGAAAAGAAATGGGCTACTACCGATGAGATCGGGGCCATCGAAAAAAAGGTAAAGGAGAGAGTTAAGGAGTGTGAAAAATTTGCTGAGGACTCGCCATATCCGGAGAAGAACGTGATGTACGATACAGTTTACGAACAGGAAGATTATCCTTTTTTACCCCACAAATTATAAACTATGGCAGAGATAATAAACATGCCGCGCCTCAGCGATACCATGGAAGAGGGAACCGTGGCGAGCTGGCTTAAAAAAGTTGGAGACAAGGTTTCCGAGGGCGATATCCTTGCCGAGATTGAAACGGATAAGGCCACTATGGAATTCGAGTCCTTTTATGAAGGAACACTGCTCCATATTGGTATTGCTGAAGGAGAAACAGCCGAAGTAGATAAATTACTCGCCATAATTGGTGAAGAAGGAGAAGATATTTCGGCGCTTCTTACCGGAGGAGACGCTCCAAAGACAGAGGAAAGAACTGAGGAGGATGTTACTGAAGCATCTTCAGAAACGACCGATAGCAGCTCGGAGTCATCCGAAATTCCTGAAGGGGTTTCTATCATTACCATGCCGCGTCTGAGTGATACCATGGAAGAAGGGACCGTAGCCAGCTGGTTGAAGAAAGAAGGTGATATGGTGGAAGAAGGAGATATCCTGGCAGAGATCGAGACCGATAAGGCCACCATGGAATTCGAATCGTTCTATTCGGGAACACTATTGAAAATTGGGATTGGTGAAGGAGAAACGGCAAATGTAGATGCCCTGTTGGCAATTATTGGTCCTGCAGGCACAGACGTTTCCAATATTAGCATGAAGCCTAAGCCTGCTGCTCCAAAAACATCTGAAAAAGTAGTAGCAACAGCAGCTGCATCTGCGCCAGAACCGGCTAAGGTGGAAGAAGTAAAACATACAGCGCCAGTAACCACAACCAACGGAAGAATATTTGCATCCCCGCTTGCTAAGCGACTAGCCGAGGATAAAGGTATATCACTTGCCTCCGTTAGGGGATCCGGTGAAAATGGCCGAATAATTAAAAGAGATATTGAGAACTTCCAACCTGCTTCTGCCGGTGTGGCGGCTTATGTACCGGTTGGAGAAGAGTCATTTGAAGAATTGACCAATTCTCAAATGCGGAAGACCATCGCGAAACGCCTGGGTGAATCGAAGTTCACGGCACCGCACTACTACCTTACCATTGAATTGGATATGGACAATGCCATCGCATCCCGGACAGCGATCAACAGCGCTCCGGATGTGAAGATCTCATTCAACGACATGATCGTTAAAGCCTGTGCCATGGCTTTGAGAAAGCATCCACAGGTGAATTCCACATGGGCCGATAAAGTAACCCGAATTGCGAAACACATCCACATAGGGGTGGCAGTAGCGGTAGATGAAGGACTGGTGGTTCCCGTATTAAAATTTGCAGATGGCATGACCTTCTCGCAAATTGGAGTCCAGGTTAAAGAACTGGCCGGAAAAGCACGGGATAAGAAGCTTACCCCCGAAGAAATGCAGGGAAGCACATTTACTGTTTCCAACTTAGGAATGTTTGGTATCAAGGAGTTTACCTCTATTATCAATCAGCCGAACTCTGCTATCCTTTCTGTTGGAGCCATTGTTGAGAAACCGGTAGTTAAGAATGGGGCCATCGCCATTGGTAATACAATGACAGTTACCCTGGCATGTGATCACCGTACCGTGGATGGAGCCACAGGCGCGAAATTCTTACAAACCTTAAAACAGTATATAGAAAACCCTGTAACGATGTTCGTTTAATTACGCTTCATCATTCAAATCATTTGTTAGTCCCGTGTTGTACTTCTGTAAGGCACGGGATTTGTTTATCTTTAGCCCATGAATAAAAATGTTGTCATCACAGGTACTAGCCGGGGTATCGGGTACGAATTAGTTGCTTTGTTCGCAAATAAGGGACATAATGTCCTGGCCTTATCACGAAATGATGTACCGGTTTCCGGTATGGGAATCTCGAATTGTCACTGTTTTCCATGTGACATCACCAGTGCATCGGATGTTCGGCGTGTGTCGGAGTTTGTGAAGGCTGAGTGGAAGCATGTGGACATCCTGATCAATAATTCGGGTTACCTTGTGAATAAACCCTTCGTAAATCTTTCTCATGAAGATTTCATGCAGTCGTACGAGGTAAATGTTTTTGGCGCTATATCGATGATAAAGGCGGTTTTGCCTTTTATGAATTCCGAAGGTCATGTAGTAAATATTAGCAGTATGGGTGGCGTTCAGGGCAGCGCTAAGTTTCCTGGCCTGGCGGCTTACAGCAGCAGTAAAGGAGCTATCATTACACTTACGGAGGTCCTTGCCGAAGAATACAAAGAAAAAGGACCATCCTTCAATGCACTGGCATTGGGCGCGGTACAAACTGAAATGTTAGAAGAGGCCTTCCCGGGCTATAAAGCACCGGTAACGGCCCAGGAAATGGCTAAATATATAATGGATTTCGCTCTCAAGGGCCACAAATACTACAACGGTAAGATCATGCAGGTTTCGAGCAGCACTCCTTAATCAATGACCGAATTACTTCAGAAATACATGCCACGGGCCGCTGTGGAACCTGTCTTCAATCTAATTAAGAGATATAATGTACACCTTAAGATCGTTAATGAACGGGTTACCCGTCATGGTGATTATAAAAGGTTAGCCAATGGTGCTCACAGGATCACTGTGAATGCCAATCTCAATCCGTATCGATTTCTGATAACACTGGTGCATGAGATCGCACACCTGGTTGCCTTTGAGGAATATGGAAGAAGGATCAAGCCTCACGGAAAGGAATGGAAACACATATTTCAGCAAATGATGCTTCCTTTTATCAGGCCTGAAATATTTCCTTCTAACCTGCTGCCTTTACTCGCTAATCATTTTAAAAACCCCAAAGCTTCGAGCGATACCGATAACAAATTATCACTAGCTCTGAAACAATACGATCCGCCGAATGATAAAAACTTTATCTTTGAGATACCCTATGGAGGCACTTTTCGTTTGTACAATGGAAAGCTGTTCAAAAGAGGTAATAAGCGTGTAAAACGATATGAATGCATCGACCTTAGCAACGGAAGGATCTATTTGTTCAACCCCAACGCTGAAGTAGAATATATAAAGTAACTATGATGAACGATCTGTACGCAGTAATCATGGCCGGTGGAATCGGCTCTCGATTCTGGCCTGTGAGCACGACTAGCTTTCCAAAACAGTTTCACGATATGCTGGGAACTGGACAGAGTTTGCTTCAGAAAACACATTCCCGACTAGCCACAGGTATTCCTGCCGAAAATATCTGGGTACTAACCAACGAACGATATCGAGACCAGGTTTTACAGCAAATCGATGGAATGTCTGTAAACCAGGTAGTCCTGGAACCCGCCATGCGGAATACAGCTCCCTGCATCTTACTTTCGGCTTTGAAGATCGCTAAGATCAATCCTGATGCCTTAATGCTAGTAGCTCCAAGCGACCACTGGATCGAAGATGAGGAAGCTTTTATGAATGATGTGATGACCTGCTTCGAAGCATGTACCAAAGAAGATTTGTTGGTAACTCTCGGAATTCAGCCCACATTTCCAAACACTGGCTATGGTTATATCGAAAGTGATGATTCGGATACTTCAGAAATAAAAAAAGTACTTCAGTTCAGGGAAAAACCGGATTATGAGACAGCTAAGGAATTTCTTGCTGCGGGGAACTTTTTCTGGAATGCGGGAATTTTCATTTGGAGTGTGAAAAGTATCATCAGTGCATTTCAGCAGCATCTGCCGGAAATGTACAATTTGTTCAACTCAGGTAATTCTGCACTTAACACTTCAGAAGAAAAAGAATTCGTAGATAAAGAGTACGGTCGATCAGAAAATATTTCGATTGACTACGGAATACTTGAAAGGGCTGCAAACGTCCACGTAAAGCAAGCTTCTTTCGATTGGAACGACCTAGGAACATGGGGAGCCCTTCATGATAAGCTGGAGAAAGACGAAAGCTCAAACGCCGTAGTTCGTGCCATTACACATTTTGATGATTCCGAAGGGAACATGGTCTATACAAGTTCGGAGAAGTTGGTGGTGCTGGATGGAATAAAAGATTATATTGTGGTGGACAAAGACGATGTTCTGATGGTTTTTCCGAAAAGTAAAGAACAGGAGATCAAGTCTTTGCTGGCCGAAGTGAAAGCAAAATTCGGTGAAAAATATACGTAGATGAGTACCCCTGAGAACAATTCAAATCATATAAAGACTGAAGAGGAACAGTTTGAGCATTTAAAACTCTCAACCTGGGAAAACATAAAGAAATTCTTTTCGGAACTGCTTGGTATCCGTTCCGATACTGATCGGGATGCTACTATTTCGGCAGTTAAGAAGGACATTTCTTTTAAAGGGCACAACGCCTGGATCCTGATCTTTTCGATTTTCGTGGCGTCTATTGGTCTCAATGTGAGTAGTACTGCCGTTGTGATTGGAGCCATGCTTATCTCACCCCTTATGGGCCCGATCGTTGGTGTTGGATTGGGAGTTGCTATTAATGATGTCGAAATGCTACGCAGGTCACTCATCAACCTGGGTGTGATGATCGGTTTGAGTGTAATAACGGCATTCCTGTATTTCAAAATTTCCCCACTTACCGCCGAGACGCCTGAACTACTTGCAAGAACCTACCCAACCATATTAGATGTTCTCGTCGCCATATTTGGTGGTCTTGCTCTCATAGTAGCGAAGACTAAAAGCGGGACTATCGCCTCTGTGATCTTTGGTGTTGCCATTGCCACTGCACTAATGCCACCTCTTTGTACTGTAGGTTATGGCCTCGCCATTGGAAACCTGAGCTACGCCGGAGGAGCCATGTATTTATTTTCCATTAATACGGTATTTATTGCGCTATCCACATTCATAATAGCAAAATTGCTGCGATTTCCTTTAGTTCGGTATGCGAATTCACGAAGGAGAAGGCTTATTTCCCGTGTAGCTTCATTATTAGCCTTCATTGTTATGGTGCCAAGTATTATTTTGTTTCTGAATCTACTGGACCAGCAGGTATTTGAGAACCATGCTAGTGAATTTGTGCGAGACGTTGTAAATTACGAAGGAGCAGAGGTAGTTAAATTTACTCATGACTATGAAACCAGAGAAATTGAGGTCTATCTAATAGGAAGAATGGTGCCTCCGGGGACGCTGAATAAATGGCAAACTAACCTGGATGAGACCAAGAATCTTGAAGGAACTAGGCTCAATGTATATCAGGGAGACGATCAAAGTGGCGAACTAGCCGCTAAAATATCCGGTGACCTAAAACAGGATATACTGGAAGATCTGTATGTGAACAATCAGAAAGAACTCAAGGATAAAGACCTTCGTATTGAATTCCTCGAAAACGAGATCACCAAATTGAAGATAGATGAGATCGAGTTTGCTAATTTGAGCAAGGAGGTAAAGCTTAACTACGACAAATTGCTATCCTTCAGTTACTCTAAACGCGTTTTCGCTAATTTTAGTGAGGTGGATACTATTCCAAATACCATCGATACTATTCCAGTCTTTGAAGTAGAATGGGATCGTCGTGTGAACTCAAGGACGAAACAGGAAAATAGCGAGAAACTGGCCAATTGGTTAAAATTCAAGCTAGACCTGGACACTTTACTCATTGAAGAGAAATAAAAAAAGGCAGTCATTTGACTGCCTTTTTATTCTGTATAATTTTATTAGTTCTTAATGAACTTGTAGCTGGCCTGTCTTCCATCTACTTCGATCTGTGCGAAATAAACACCGCTCTTCAAACTTGAAACATCAATATTGTTTTCTGAAGAAATCACAGTAGAAAGTACGATCTTTCCGGTAACGTCTACAACAGTTACAGCAGTGCTTTCAAGACCATTCAACGAGAAGTTAATGAAGTCGGTAGTTGGGTTAGGATAGATATTAATTTTCTCACCCAGGTAGTCATCAAGACCTAAGGTCTCTCCTTCAACAATGATGTGCTGAGTGTTAATTGCCGGTCCAGTGAATGTATCAACTATTCCTGATGGCCACTTAATGATCATTTCTTCGATCTCTGTAGCCGCTCCAATTCCGAAATGTGCTACCAGAGAGTTCATGTGACTAAATCCTTGTCCGGAACGCACTTCACGGATCTGCATGCCCCAGTCGCCATAAATCTCGATACGGGCTCCAATACCATTCAGGTTACTCTGTACACCTTCGAGGCCGATCTTTACCCAGTTAAATCCTGAGTCGGCATCATTAAGCCAAAGGTCACCGTTATTCACAACATCGAGGAAACCATCTCCGTTGAAATCACCGATTCCACCCTCGTCGAATGGAAGATCTGTGCCCGTGAATGTGAGGTCGCCGTTATTCAGGTATAATTCTTTTGATAATTCTGAAAAAATATCTACAAATCCGTCGTTGTTAAAATCTGCAGCCTGGTTTTCCCATGCACCAAGATCGTTGGCATCAATTCCTGAACTTCCAATGATATCGGTGAAGTTTCCGGTGCCGTCGTTCAGCATAAGGCGGTTTTGGAAGTCGTGGTTTACGATGAATGCATCGAAGTCACCATCGTTATCAAAATCCTCAAACACAGTAGACCATGATTGCGCATTGTCTCTCATTCCGATGTCCAGGCCGTTTTCTGTGAATGTACCATCTCCATTGTTTGTATACATGGCATTATCGCGATTCGGGTCTCCCGGAAGGGCTCCTCCACGGCATTTAGTTAAATACATATCACTGTCTCCATCATTATCGTAGTCTACCCAGATCGCCGCATAGTTTCCAGGAGCGTCAATTGTTTGAATAAGAGTTTGATCCAGAGTAAGAGTACCTGTTCCATCGTTTCGGTAGGGGTGGCTAAGATCAATATCGTGACAAACAAAACTGTCCAGGTCACCATCGTTGTCGATGTCCGCCATTGTAGATCTCTGAGAGAAGATAAATTCGGGAAATGCGGTTTCAGTATATGCCGTTCCGTTAGCATTTGCATAAACGAAAGAAACTCGAGATCCGTTTCCTAAAACAAGGTCGTTATACCCGTTTTCGTCAAGGTCACCGGCAGCGATACTCCAGTTAGGAACATTCTGGATGGAAATTGGATAAAAAACGGAGTTAAACGTTCCATCTCCTTGCTGGTAATCTATTCCAATACCGTTGGCAGATACCCTAACGTAATCGTCCAGCCAGTCACCGTTCATGTCGACCGCAGTCTCTGAGTTATCCGGATAATTTCCTAATAGACCTCCCGCGTTAGTGAATGAAACCTGTGCATATGACATAGCGCCCATAAGCAAAGCGATGCCAAAGAGTAATGTGTTTTTCATGGGATTAATTTTTGATAGCGTTAAAAATAGTGCAAAAATCTGTGAATATCCGTAGGAATCTTTTAAAATTTAGCCCTCTTTGAGCTGAACATCCCGGATTTTCTTAAATAGATCGGAAGAATATACAAAATCGATAACGTCCTTGTTATCCGACTTAAAGATGTCTTTATTACTTCCTTCCCACACCAGTAATCCGTTTTTCAATAGCACAATGCTCTCGCCTATTTCCATCACCGAATTCATGTCGTGGGAAACCACCACGGTAGTGATATTGTATTCTTTGGTGATTTCCTGGATGAGGTTGTCGATCACCGTGGCAGTGTTCGGATCAAGGCCTGAGTTTGGTTCGTCACAAAATAAGTAGTGTGGTTTGTTTACTATGGCTCGTGCAATGGAAACTCGTTTTTGCATACCACCGGAGATCTCGGCAGGGTATTTATTATTTACCCCTTGCAGATTTACTCTGGCAAGTACTTCATTCACTCTTTCCAGCATTTCAGATTTCTTCCTATTTGTAAACATACGGAGGGGAAACATGACATTTTCCTCTATCGTCATGGAATCGAATAAAGCGCCTCCCTGGAATAACATGCCAATATCCTCGCGTAACTTTCTCTTTTCGTCGTCGTCCATCTTCTGAATGGCCTTGTCACCGTAAAAGATCTTTCCTACTTCAGGTTGAAAGAGTCCGAGTAAACATTTCAGAAGAACAGTTTTACCACTTCCACTGGCCCCGATAATAAGGTTGGTTCTACCTTTTTCAAATACAGTAGATATGCCTTTAAGCACCTCATGCTCACCAAAACTTTTATGGATGTTCTCAACACGTATCATTAGCTCAATAGGAGTGAAGTTACGATATAGTTCATTAAAATGATAAGTACACTGGTCCAGACAAAGGAATTCGTACTCGCTTTCCCCACTTCCAATGCGCCTCCCTTCATAAAATAGCCCTGCCATGAAGGGACGGTGGCTAAAATAAATGCGAAAATGAAGGTTTTAATGAAGGCATAAGTAAGGTGAAAGGGATCAAATGAATCTTGTAAACCGGTGACAAACTCGCCAGGTGATACGAATCCTCCGTAGACACCGGCAAGGAATCCTCCAAAAATTCCAAGGAACATGGCTAATGCTATAACAAATGGGTAAAGCATGAGAGCAACCACTTTTGGAAAGACCAGGTAATTAAGGGAGTTTATACCCATAACATCCAGGGCATCTATTTGTTCGGTAACACGCATAGAACCAATACTCGAGGTAATAAAAGAGCCCATTTTTCCCGCCATGATGATAGATATAAAGGTAGGAGCGAACTCTAGTATCATGGACTGACGAGTTGCGAAACCAATAAGCGACTTTGGAATTAGAGGATTTTCGAGATTTAATGCGGTCTGTATGGCGATTACACCTCCTACGAAAAAGGAAATAAAGGATACGATACCCAGTGAACCCAGGATTAGGTCGTTTATTTCTTTGAAAACGAGCTCTCTAAGTACTGATGCCTTGGTAAATCCACTGAAAACCCTCCTTAACATAAGGAAGTAGGATCCAACATCCTTGAGAGCTCTAATTACTATCATACAAGGCTAAAATAACAAATTTAACCGACGAAAACGGCCTATATCCTTGTTAAGAAAGCACTATTTCTTTCCTAACAATTCCATCATTTTGTGGAAGATGTCTGTATTTTCATAAATACCCCGGAACGACTCTGAGCCTGGTCCGTAGGCAAAAACAGGAATTAATGTAGCCGAATGTCCACTCGTAGCAAAAGTAGGATCTAACTTGTAATAATTATCTCCCTTGGCAGATAGTGTGAAACCGCCTGTTTCATGATCGGCCGTAACGATTACCAGAGTGTTACCGTTGTTTTCAGCAAAATCAAGGGCTATCCCTATGGTCTTGTCGAAGTCGATCTGTTCCCCCAGCAAGTAGTCAGTGTCGTTATCATGTCCGCCCCAGTCGATCTGGGAACCTTCTATCATTAGAAAGAAACCTTCTTCGTTTTTTGAAAGGTAGTCGAGTGCCATTTGAGTGCTATTCGGCAAGAAATCACCGCGCCCGTCAATCATCTTGGGCATACCGTCCTCCGCGAGAATGATGAGTTGTTTTTTATCTGAAATCATCTCAGGAAGAGCATCCGTATGTACATCGAAGCCTTTTGCTTTGAAGTCTTCATACAGGTTTTTTCCATCGGTTCTCTGTGAGAAGAATTTGTCTCCACCACCAGCGATGAAGTCCAATTCGCTTTCTGCTAATTGCTCTGCTATCTGCTGGTAAATTCTTCTTGATTTTACATGCGCATAAAAAGCTGCAGGTGTTGCGTGTACTACGGAAGATGTGGCAATCACTCCTGTAGCATACCCACTTTCTGAGAGGATCTCGACAATCGAAGTTACTGGTTTATTCTTATTGCTGAATCCAACTGCGCCGTTATACGTTTTCACCCCACTGGCAAAAGCAGTAGCTCCTGCGGCGGAGTCGGTCACCAACTGGGCCGAAGAGGAGGTTCGCATAAGCCCAATATCGTTGAACCTTGTAAAATTTGAGGTTTCTTCATTAAAATAGAAACTTGCGGACACCTGGCTAAGTCCCATGCCATCCCCAATGAGAAGGATGATATTCTTTGGTTTTTGTATCTCTGTGTTGACAGGGCTTTGTGCCCAGTTGCTAATTGAGGCCCCGAGCAACAGTAGGGTGATTAGGTATTTCATAATGTCTTAATTTTCAATATAAATTTAGAATCTTTTGCTGCGATATTCGTTAAGGCGAAGTTATAATTTCAGAATAACTTTTTCCAGATTTTTTTCCACCGAAGTTTACGGATGAATTTGCCTGCTTCAGGGGTTACCAGATAGTCCGAATCGTCCTTGAGATATCCTTTTATACAATCGAAGAAGTATCCAATATTTCCTTTTCTGAAAGCAAGTTTAGCAGACGCAATACTCGTTAGAATGAACCCATAACGCATCCGTCTGAAAGCAGTTCCTTGTAATTTACCTGCTTTGGATGCATAGGCTGTACCCGTGGGTTTAAGGTGTTTTACCTCCAGCTCTGGAACCGTCTGAACCTTCCAGCCGTGAAATTGCGCGAGCAACTCGTCTATGGTATCCCATCCCATGGCTTTTTCAATGCCACCGATCTGTTCAAAACACTCCTTTCGATAGGCTTTTAACGCACCCCGAATATGGTCCTTTCCGGTCAATTCTTCACGAACCCATCCCGATTCCTTTTTTATGGTGCAGAAACCTCCTGCCATCCCGATTTTAGGATGCTCCTTAAATACAGCTACTATTTTCTCCAGATAATCCAAAGGAAATTCAAGATCGGCATCGAATTTACAGATGATGTCGTACTCCTCGTCCAGTAGTGAAAATCCTTTGTAGAATGCTTCAACAACTTTTGTGCCGGGGGTGTGATCCTCACCAGAGGAGATTGTTGTTCCTGAAATAAAATCGAAACGTTTTGAGAAGTCGGCTATGATGCTCTGGGTGTTATCGGTAGAATGATCGTTGACTACCAGTATTTTCGATGGGAGTAATGTTTGATTGGCAAGCGAATTCAGCGTAGTCGCTAAATGTGCTTCTTCGTTATGCGCTGGTATTACGATATAGCATTTCACTTGGAACGTTCAGCATAAACCAGGTAGTACCGTGGTGTGAAACGGCGCAAGATTGGTCTTATGCCTATTTTTCTTACTGGGTTTGTGAATTTCTCCCTCTTTTTAATGTGCCATCCTGACTTCTCCAGCAACCAGTCGAACTGCCAGTCCTCGAATTCGTGATAGTGCCTGTCCCAGTCGTCGGTTTTACTCCTGTAGGCAGAAGCAAACCACAATTTCAAAGGTACAGAGGCAACGAGTTTTTGAGATTGTATATCCTGAAGAACGTTGAAAGGGGAGACCATGTGCTCAAAGATTTCAAAAGCAGTAACCACATCGTATCCGTCTGTTTTAACAGCCGAGGTATCGACGTCGAGGTCTTCACCCTGGGTATTCGTTACGTCATAACCTTCTTTCCGAAGCAATTCGGAAAAGGGATTTTGAATCCCGAGATCGAGAATCTTATCTTGTTTATTGACGAACTGGCCGAGGAAATTTAGCGTATACTTATATCGTTTTTTTGGAATCTTACCTTCGTACATCAGACCCTGTAAACAATTGCGTTTATGTTCATGCCCGCGCCAACGCTGGCGAAGATAATTATGTCGCCTTCATTTACTTGGTGCTCATCCAGTTGTCGTCTTAATACGAGGTCGTATAGCGTAGGAACCGTTGCTACACTGGAATTTCCAAGGGTGTTGATGCTCATGGGCATTACGTCTTCCGGCGCTTCTTCCCCGTACAACCGATAGAATCTCTTGATGATGGCTTCGTCCATCTTCTCATTCGCCTGGTGAATGAAAATTTTCTTTACTTCTGAAATATCACATCCACTTTCATCCAGGCATTCTTTCATCGCTCCCGGCACATTGGAAATGGCGAACTCATAGATCTTTCGACCGTACATTTTTATATACCTCCTGGCATCGTTGAGTTCCTGGTTATTGCTCTCTCCGAAGTAAATGAAATGAGCCTCGTCGAAGGCGAAAGTAGCAGAAATATGCGCTAGGATACCGCCTTGATCGTCATCCGTAGATTGGATAACAGTGGCACCGGCTCCATCGCTATAGATCATCGAATCCCTATCGTGCTGATCGATCACCCGTGATAAGGTTTCTGCACCAATTACCAGGCAGTTCTTTGCCATTCCGGATTTGATGTAGGCATGCGCCTGAATAACTCCTTCGATCCATCCGGGACAACCGAAAAGTATGTCGTAAGCTACACAGCGATGGTTTTTAATCTTTAATAAATGCTTTACCCTTGATGCCAGGCTTGGAACAGTATCACTTTGCTGGGTTCCGTGTTTCACGTCGCCGTAGTTGTGGGCTACAATGATATAGTCCAGTTCCTCCTGATCCAGATCTGCATCTTTTAGTGCCTTCATGGCGGCGCGTGTAGCAATATCGGAGGTGGTTTTTTCGTCTGTGATATACCGTCGTTCGGAAATTCCGGTGATGGCCTTGAATTTTTCAATGATCACCGTATTCTCGTGTCCGAAAACCGTTCCGTCTTCATTGTAAAAGGTGTGTTCCTGAAACTGGTCATTCGGGGCAACTCCCTTTGGAATATAACTGCCCACTCCTGTTATCCTCGTACTCATGACAATAAATTTGAATAAAAATAAGTAAAACTGTTAATGATTCCTTGTTATTGCCAAGAAAAATACCAGTTAGTCCTTATGCTTCCATATACGCCTCTATAGGGGTACAGGTGCAAATCAGGTTTCGATCTCCGAATGCTTCGTCCACACGCCGCACCGTTGGCCAGAATTTATTTTCTGCTACATGATCCATTGGGTAAGCGGCAGTTTTCCGACTGTAAGGAAATTCCCAGCTATCCGATGTGACCATTGCCATGGTATGCGGTGCGTTCTTCAGCAGATTGTGTTCGTCGTCCTTGTCAACAGCTTCGATCTCCATATGAATGGAAATCATGGCATCGCAAAAACGATCCAACTCTTCTTTACTTTCACTCTCCGTAGGCTCGACCATCATCGTTCCCGCTACCGGGAAGGAAACTGTAGGTGCGTGGAAACCGTAATCCATCAAACGTTTTGCAATATCCACTACCTCAATGCCTTTCTCGCGGTAAGGACGGCAATCGATGATCATCTCATGTGCCGCTCTTCCATTCTCCCCGGCGTATAACACTTCGTAATGTCCGTGCAGGCGCTCCTTGATATAGTTGGCATTCAGAATTGCATATTCAGTAGATTTTCTAAGCCCACGCTCTCCCAGCATACAGATATATCCGTAAGAGATGATACAGGCCAGAGCACTACCCCAGGGTGCTGCGGATATAGCTGTAATACCTTTTTCACCTCCTGTTTTAATTACCGGATTCGTGGGGAGAAAGGGTACGAGTTGCTCTGCAACACAGATAGGTCCAACTCCAGGTCCTCCACCTCCGTGCGGGATGGCAAAAGTCTTGTGGAGGTTCAGGTGACAAACATCGGCTCCAATAGCTCCCGGATGCGTAATAGCCACCTGGGCATTCATGTTTGCACCATCCATATATACCTGTCCACCATATTCATGAATAAGACTGGTAATCTCTATGATCGCACTTTCGTATACACCATGGGTTGATGGATAAGTAACCATTAGAGCGGCCAGGTTATCTTTGTGTTCCTCTGCCTTAACTCTAAGATCCTCAACATCGATATTACCTTCTTCGGTGGCCTTTGTTACAACTACTTTCATTCCCGCCATAACAGCACTCGCTGGATTAGTTCCATGAGCCGATGAAGGGATCAGGCAAATGTTTCGGTGTCCTTCACCCCTGGATTCGTGATAGGCTCTAATCACCATCAGGCCGCTGTACTCACCCTGTGCACCCGAATTGGGTTGAAGTGATGTGCCGGCAAAGCCAGTGATCTCAGTTAGCTGATTCTCTAGTTTTTTCAGCATCACCTGGTATCCCTTGGCCTGGTGTATTGGTACAAATGGATGTATGTTTGCCCAAAGGGGATCGCTAAGGGGTAACATCTCTGCGGCGGCATTTAATTTCATTGTACATGAACCCAAGGAGATCATGGAATGATTTAATGAAAGATCTTTACGCTCCAGTTTTTTGATATAGCGCATTAGTTCCGTCTCACTATGGTAAGTGTTGAACACCTCATGTTCCATGAAGGCGGAATTTCTCGCCACCGAAGCCGGAATGGCCGAGGCACTGCTTAATTCCGATATGTGTATTGATTCCCGTTGTGTTGCTTCGGCGAAAACAGCAAGTATGTTATTCACTTCCTTGAGAGACGTGGTTTCATTCAGTGAAATTTGAATTGTATCCCTGTCCTTGTAATAAAAATTCATCCTCGCTGACTCAGCAAAAGGTCTTACTTTATTGCTCGGTGCTTCTATTACCAGGGTGTCAAAGAAGGACTCATTGAGCTGTTGTATCCCAAGTTGTTTGAGGCCATCTGACAGGGTAACAGTAGCATGGTGTACTTTGTCTGCGATATATCTCAGTCCGTTTGGCCCGTGATATACGGCATACATCCCTGCCATCACCGCAAGGAGTACCTGGGCGGTACAAATATTAGACGTAGCTCTGTCACGCTTAATGTGTTGTTCCCTGGTTTGAAGTGCCATTCGAAGGGCACGATTGCCGTCGAGATCCCTGGTAACACCAATTATTCGTCCTGGGATATGACGTTTAAATTCTTCGCGTGTAGCGAAATATGCTGCGTGAGGGCCTCCATATCCCAGTGGAATTCCAAAGCGTTGTGTTGTTCCCACAACCACATCGGCTCCAAGTTTTCCCGGAGCCTCGAGCTTGACCAGGCTAAGGATATCTGCGGCGACTGCCACTCTGATACCGCTATTATGTGAATTTTCAATAAACTCACTGTAATCGTATATCATTCCGGATGTTCCGGGATATTGAAGGATCGCTCCAAAAAATTCAGAAGAATAATCAAAAGTTCTGTGATCACCCACCACCAATTCGATCCCAATAGGATTTGATCTCGTTTTTAAGAGGGCGAGGGTTTGAGGTAACACTTCTTCTGAAACAAAGAATTTCACGACCTTATTCTTCTTTTGGTCTCTATCCCTAACCGCAAAAAGCAAGGTCATCGCTTCTGCCGCAGATGTAGCTTCATCTAGAAGGGAAGCATTGGCGATCTCCATACCTGTGAGATCGGATACCATGGTCTGGAAATTCAACAGGGCCTCAAGCCTTCCTTGAGCTATTTCAGCTTGATAAGGAGTATAGGCTGTGTACCAGCCCGGGTTCTCGAGTATATTCCTTTGAATTACCGCAGGCAAATAGGCCTCGTGATATCCCAACCCTATATAGGTGTCGAATAACTTGTTCTCTTCAGCAAGTTCATTAATGTGCTCCAGGTATTCCTGTTCACTCATGGCACTGTCGAGAATGAGTTTTTCTTTTAAGAGAATTTCATTGGGAATGGTTTCATGGATTAGTTGATCCATGCTATCCACACCAATGGTTTCAAGCATTACAGGAAGGTCGTTTTTACGAGGGCCGATATGTCTTCGGGCAAAAGAATCCGTTTTCATTTATAGCAAATTTTAAGATTCAGCAAAATTACGATATAAACCCTTAAAGTTCTTTTAAAAATATCATAGGAATGCACAATTTTTCCACGAAATCCATGAGTTACTAACATTTGGCTATTTTTGTTTCATGAAGATTCTCAAAGCTATTTTCAATTTCTATCTTAATAGTAGTATTCATGTGGCTGTAGCGGTTTGTTCGCTTTTATATCTCACAGTTTTTGAATACGATCTTCAATTGAGTTCATCACTACTTGGCTTTGTTTTCTTCGGAACAATCTCCGGCTATAATTTTGTAAAGTATGCGGGTGTGGCTCGTTTCCACCATCGCAGCCTTACGAAATCGCTTAGAGTGATCCAGATATTTTCGCTTATCAGTTTTGCACTTCTAGTGTATTTTCTAATTCAACTCCCTCCGATACTATATGTGTTAGCGGGGATTCTGGCGGTCATCACCTTTCTCTATGCCACTCCAATATTGGGGAAACGCACATTGCGAAAACTGTCCGGATTCAAGATCTTTGCGGTAGCTGCGGTATGGGCCGGTATTACTGTTTTATTCCCCTGGTATGCAGTTCAGGATATGGTTACGGATGATGTCTGGCTCACTTTTGTGCAGCGATTTCTAATTGTGATCGTGCTCACCATCCCTTTTGAGATTCGGGATCTTCGTTTCGATGAAACTGCCCTTGGAACATTACCACAGAAATTAGGGGTGAATACTTCCAAATGGCTGGGTGTAGTTGTGATGTACGCTGGTTTTTCCCTGGACCTTTTTAAGGACGAATTCAGTTGTGCACATTCAAGTGCTTTTGCAATCACCTGTTTTCTCTGCGCTCTTGCCCTATGGGGAGCGAGAGAGCGTCAGGGTAGGTATTATTCTTCGTTTGTAGTGGAGGGAATACCGCTTTTATGGGTGGGACTATTCTACGTGTTGAAGTATTATTTTGAGATCTCCTGTTGAATTACCTTTTGAAGCTCCTTTTTCTTATCTTCAGGCAAAGACCGGAGATTGGCCTTCTGAATGATCTCCGTTAACTTGCTATTCTCTTCCGAATGCTGCCGGCAAACCTTACACATCCATTGGTGCATCCGCATCAACATCCGCTCAAACCTGCTCGATTCCCGGTACTGGGACTTATCACAGATATGCGCTGCATCTTTACATTTGAATAGTATTCCTAGATTCATTAAAACCAATTTTCCTGCAGGCACATCGCCAGGGCACGCCTTGCTCTGTGGATGATTACCCACAGGTTAGACGGTGTGATATTAAATTCATTACAGATCGCTTCGGTATCGAAATTATCGATGGTTTTCATCCTAAATATCCGAGCTTGGCGCTCATCAAGGGTATCCATACAGTTGAGAATAGCCATGCCTAATTCCTCGTTCTCCATGCTGTCTTCGGCGGTCCTGTCGAAAGGGTCTTTCACCTTTTCTTCCAGCCATTCTCCCTCAGCGTCTTCATCGTTGTAGTTCACCCTAACTTCGGCTTTCCCCTTTGTGGAATTGATCTTCCGATAGTAGTCGATGATCTTCCTTTTGAGGATGGAAATGAGCCAGGTCCGTTCGGAAGCTTCTCCCTTAAAATTATCCTTCGATTTAAGTCCGGCCAGGAAGGTTTCGGAAATAAGATCCTGGGCAATTTCATGATCGTTAACCCGTACAATGGTATAATTGTACAAATAGTCTGAATACCTGCGTACCCAATTCTCAGGATGTAACATTTCACTTCCCATAGCGTTCCGAAAGGATGTATCAAAAATAACAAAGTTTAATCAACCTTTTACGCATTAATTTCAATTTAAGATTAAAGGAGTTATGATTAATGTCATTTCTTTGAGGAAAGGACTTCTTTACCTTTCATAGTTAATTTCAGAAAAAATAAAAATGAAGAAAATTATACTGCTCATTGCTATATTCTTTATCGGACTAAATAGCTACACACAGAACAACGACAGATTCTACGCTACCATGGCATTGCAAGATGCGCATGAACTACAGAACGATCAACCGGGTGAGATCCAAATCCTCGCCGAACGCGGAAATGAAGCTGCTGTCTACATGTCGGAAACTGCAGCTGAAGCATTGCATGGCAGAATTCTTGTCCATGGGCCAGGCTATATTTTCAAGCCTAGTGCCGACGCTGCCATCGAATCTCTGGAACGAATAGTAAATAGGGATAATTCCAGGATAGCATTTACCATAACCGAAGATGTTGCTGTTCTCCAGGCGATCAACCTTGTCAATGTTCAGAATATTGAAGATCATATTATCGAATTGGAAAACTACGGTTCACGCTATCACACCTTCGGTTCTGCCACGCAAGCGGCAATGGATCTCAAGACAAAATGGGAAGACATGGCCGCCTTACATGGGCGAACTGACGTGAGTGTTCGACTTTACAACCATTCAAACACACAGATGCCATCGGTTATTATGACAATAGAAGGTTCGGAGTTTCCGGATGAATTTGTGATAGTTGGTGGACACCTCGATTCTACTTCTTTTCAGGGAAATAATGATGCCCCCGGAGCCGATGACGATGCCTCAGGGATCGCAACAATTACGGAAGCTGCAAGGGTATTATTTGAGTCGGGATTTGTTCCGAAGCGAACGATCGAGATAATGGCTTATTCGGCGGAGGAGATCGGATTGGTAGGTTCCCAGGAAATAGCGCAGGAATACGGTTCAAATAATGTGGATGTAACGGCTTACGTGAATTTCGACATGACCAACTACAATGGCTCCGGCAACGATGTGTATTTCATCACCGATTTTACAGACGGTAGTCTGAATACCTTTCTGATGGAACTGATGAATCATTATAATTCATCCGGAAGCCATATGTTTACATACGGTACATCTGTTTGTAATTACGGTTGTTCCGATCATGCCAGCTGGAACAATGAAGGCTATATGGCGGCATTTCCTTTTGAATCCAGTTTCGGACAACACAACCCAAACATCCATACAGCCAACGACACCTTCAGTTTTATTGGAACAGCCGAACATGCGGCGAAATTCAGTAAGCTCTGTGCCGAATTCCTGATCGAGACCGCGAAGAGTGATGGACAACTTGCGGTTCTTGAAGTTGATTCAAATGTGTACGAGATCTATGTTTCAAACAATACACTCTACTACGAGTTTAATGACTACGAAGCGGATATCAGTTCAGTTGTTATTTACGATCTTGTTGGAAATACGATAATGACTCTCCAGGATCCCGATAATCAGGGTGCCATCAACATGAATCACCTTGCTTCCGGAATGTATATCGCCAATTTCACCACAGATTACTCAGAAGTGGTGAATAAAAAGGTGATGGTTAGATAAATAATCTTAAATTAATTTTTCAGAAGTCCGGCCCGACGCAGCAATGCGTCCGGGTCTGGTTTGTGACCGCGGAATTTAACATACAATTCCATGGGGTCCTGCGTACCCCCTTGTGACAGCACATTTTCCTTGAATTTCATCGCTACGGTTTTGTTGAAAATACCTTCCTTTTTGAAGTATTCGAAAGCATCCGCATCCAGCACCTCGGCCCATTTATAGCTGTAATAGCCGGCAGAATAACCGCCCTGGAAAATATGTGAAAAGGAAGTACTCATACAGGTCGATGGAGTTTCGGGATACAATCTAGTAGCTTCAAACGCTTTATTCTCGAATTCTTTTACATTGGTTATTTCTGAAGGATTCGCGCCATGCCAGGCCATGTCGAGCAATCCGAAGCTCAATTGGCGCATGGTCTGCATGCCTTCATGGAAAGTAGAGGAATCCTTTATCTTTTGAACCAGTTCCATTGGGATAGTCTCGGCGGTTTCAAAGTGTTTCGCGAATAGTTCGAGCGTTTCCTTTTCATAACACCAATTCTCCAGAACCTGGCTAGGCAATTCCACAAAATCCCAGTAGACATTCGTGCCGGATAGGCCGGAATAGGTTGTATTGGCGAGCATTCCATGGAGCGCGTGTCCGAACTCGTGGAACAAAGTGGTCACCTCGTTAAACGTAAGCAAGGAAGGTTTGGTGGAAGTAGGTTTGGTAAAGTTACAAACGATGGAAATATGCGGACGTTCGTTCACTCCGTTCTTGAACTGCTGAGGTCTGAATGAGGTCATCCAGGCACCGTTTCTCTTTCCGGGACGGGGGTGGAAATCGGCATAGAAAAGAGCAACAAAAGTTCCCTCCTGGTCGGTAACATTGTACGTCTTTACATCTTCGTGGTATAGGTCCACGGTATCGGTGAGCTCAAAATTAAGTCCGAAAAGTTTGTTAGCTACCGAGAAAACACCTGCTATCACCTTTTCCAATTCGAAATATGGTTTAAGTTTTTCGTCGTCCAGGTCAAATTGCTGCTGCTTTAGCTTTTCAGCATAATAGGCACTGTCCCATTTCTGTAATTCAGAAATACCGTCCAGTTTCATTGCGAAATCACTGAGTTTGTCGAATTCCTGAACTGCCGCTGGTTTTGCTTTTTCAAGTAAATTATTCAGAAAACCAGTTACTTTTTCGGGTGTTTCTGCCATACGTTCTTCAAGAACGAAGTGCGCGTGCGAATCGTACCCTAGCAGTACTGCTCTTTGGTAACGGAGGTTGGCGATACGAAGCACGTTGGCTTCGTTATTATTGTCGTTATCCTGGAATCCACGTGCTCCGAAAGCCAGGGAAAGTTTCTTGCGAAGTTCCCTGTTCCTTGCATATTTCATGAAAGGAATATAGCTAGGGTAGTCCAGTGTGATCACCCATCCGTCCAGGTCACGCTCTTTAGCCGTCATGGCTGCTGCCTCTTTGATGCCATCCGGCAGGCCATCGAGGTCTGTTTCAGAGGTGAGATGCATATAATAGCCGTTGGTATCGGCCAACACGTTTTCACCAAATTTCAGGGTAAGTTGTGCCAGCTCGGCATCGATCTCACGTAATTTCTTTTTGTCATCAAGGGAGAGATTGGCACCGTTACGAGCGAACCCCTTGTATTGAATTTCCAACAATCGCTGTTCTTCCCCATTCAGTGGAAGATTCTTTCTTTGGTCGTAAACCTTTTTTACTTTTCTGAAAAGTTCCTCATTCAGCAACAAGTCATTTCTGAAGTTGGAAAGTAAGGGAGATACTTCCTGGGCTATTTTCTGGATCTCATCACTGGTTTCAGCGCTGTTGAGATTGAAGAATATACTGCTAACGAGGTTTAGTTGCTCTCCGCTGCGCTCAAGAGCTTCAACGGTGTTTCCGAATGTAGGTGCTTCCGAGTTCTCAACAATGCTGTCGATCACGGCTTTGGTTTCTTCAATTAGTTGTTTGAATGCGGGTAAATAATGCTCGTTTTCGATCTTTGAAAACGGGGCTGAGGAGAATTTATCGAGTAGTGGGTTCATTAAGTTCGACTGTCAAAGTTTACTTACTCTTTCAATTTTTTTGCGCCTTCTTCTACCTTTAGCTTAAGTCCTTCTTTGTAGGCAAGAACCTTGTCGAGGACACATTTGTCTGCCGAGCCCAGTATCTGCGCTGCCAGGATCCCCGCATTTTTAGCACCATTCAATGCTACGGTTGCTACTGGTACACCGCCGGGCATTTGTAGTATTGAAAGAATGGAGTCCCAGCCATCTATGGAATTACTGGATTTCACCGGTACCCCTATCACAGGTAGGGGAGAAAGTGAGGCGATCATTCCCGGCAGGTGGGCTGCGCCTCCGGCTCCGGCGATAATAACAGAAATCCCTCTTTCATGAGCATTTTTACCGTAATCGAAAAGTTTATCCGGCGTGCGGTGGGCCGAAACAATATCTATTTCAACTTCAATATCGAAACCCTTTAAAACTTCAACGGCATCCTGCATCACAGGCAGGTCGCTGGTACTTCCCATTATGATTCCTACTTTTCCCATTTTGTTTTATTTACTGATCACTTTGATCGAATTCTTAACTTTTTCCGCGATTTCCCTGGCTACGGCTATGTCCCGATTCACGATAGTTACATGTCCCATCTTCCGGAAGGGTCGGGTTTGTTTCTTGCCGTAAATATGCGGTGTAACACCGTCCATGGCCATGATCTGCTCGATATTTTCGTAAACAACATCGCCGGTATAGCCTTCTGCTCCCACCAAATTTACCATTATCCCACCAACTTTGCTGTCTGTTTTGCCCAGCGGAAGGTCTAGAACAGCACGCAGGTGTTGCTCAAACTGATTGGTATAACTGGCTTCTATGCTGTAATGGCCACTATTGTGTGGTCTAGGAGCCACTTCATTTACCAGTATCTCATCGCTTTCGGTCTGGAACATTTCAACGGCAAGTAATCCAACATGCTCGAATGCGTTTGAGACCCGTTCGGCCACTTCACGTGCTTTTCTTGCAACATTCTCGGCGATTCGTGCCGGGCAGATAACGTATTCCACCTGGTTGGCTTCAGGGTGGAACTCCATCTCCACAACGGGGTAGGTCACCACCTCACCGGAAGGATTCCTGGCAACGATCACCGCAAGTTCGTTCTTGAAAGGAATAAGCGTTTCGGCTATGCATTGTCCGTCAGCAAGCCCGTTCAGATCTTCGATTTTTCTAATAATGCTTACACCTCTGCCATCGTAGCCTCCTTTGCAGCTTTTCCACACAAAGGGCAGGGTTACTTTTTCTTCGGAAATAGCCGATTTTAATTCATCCAGGGAGTTGTATAATGCAAAAGGTGCAGTTGGGATATTGTGGCTTTGGTAAAATTGTTTTTGAATCCCCTTGTCCTGAATGTTTCTGAGGGTTTTAGGAGCTGGATAGACCACTTTTCCTTCAGCCTCCAACTTTTCAATGGCCTCAATGTTTACCCCTTCTATCTCAATAGTGAGGACATCCACGTCCTTTCCGAAGGAATACACAGTATCGAAATCCATAAGTGGTCCTTGTACGAAGGTGTCGCAAGCGATGCGGCAGGGTGCTTCGGCACTGGGGTCCAGTACTTTAGTTTTTATGTCGTATTTACGGGTTTCGTAGAGCAGCATTTTTCCGAGCTGGCCGCCGCCCAATATTCCGAGTGTGAAGTCAGAAGAGAAATAATTCGCCATGCTGCAAAGGTACAATCTTCTTTGCAATTCTTATCTTTGCAGCTCTAAAAGACACCCGGTAACATGATAGACGAAATTCACATTGAAGAAACCCAATTGATAGATGCCTCGACAATCCTGAAACTTTATCAGGATGTGGCCGATCAAGAAAATGGGATTATTCGTCACGAGGATGAGATTACCGGTGATTTTATTCAGGAAATGATAAATAAATCACTGCTCCGTGGGTTGTCACTGGTGGCGAGTACAGGTGATGAGATTATCGGAGAAATTCATGCGTATAGCCCCGATGTCTACGCGTTTCAGCATCTGTTCACCGACTTGACCATTGTGGTTCATCCCGATCATCAGGGTCAAGGTGTTGGAAACAAATTACTGGGAAAGTTCTTGAGAATCATAGAACAAGATAGGCAAGAGATTCTCAGGGTTGAATTGTTTACCAGGGAACAAAACCTGAAGAATGTAGCCTTCTATGAGAAATTTGGCTTTGTCAATGAAGGAAGACAGGAGAATAAAATATTTATATCGGAAAATCAATTAGAGACGCCGGTTCATATGGCGTGGTTCAATAAAAATTATAGATTCAAAATCAAAAGAATGAAAAACATCGTACTATTTGGCCCTCCGGGCGCAGGAAAAGGTACCCAGGCAGAAGTTCTGAAGGAAAAATATCAATTAGTTCACATCTCAACGGGGGATGTGTTTCGCTATAATATCAAGAATGAAACGGAACTGGGAGCTTTAGCGAAGAGCTTTATGGACAAGGGCCACCTTGTACCAGATGAGGTTACGATTGAAATGCTCAACGCTGAAGTTGAAAAGAACCCGGATGCAAATGGCTTTATTTTCGATGGGTTTCCAAGGACAGAAGCACAGGCTGAAGCACTTTCCAAATTGATGGATGAAAAAGGTAGCCAGATCAATGCCATGGTTGCCTTGGAAGTTGATGATGAAGTATTGGTTGGCCGACTTCTGGATCGCGGTAAGTCCAGCGGACGTGCAGATGACGCGAATGAAGAGGTAATCCGCGAACGAATCGCCGAATACTATCGTAAAACAGATATTCTGAAGAGCTATTATCAGGCACAGGACAAATACCACGGAGTGGACGGCGTTGGGTCCATCGAAGAGATCACCGAACGATTGAGTACAGTGTTTGATAGATTGTAGAGTCAAGAGTTTAGAATCAAGATCCAAGATCCGACAACTGACAACCGAGAAACGAGAACTCAATTTGTTCAGTGTTAGGTAAAGAATGCAACTATTAAGATTCTAACAATCCAGAATACCAAAATACCAACATACCAAAATACCAAAATACCAACATACCAACATACCAACATACCAACATACCAACATACTAACATACTAACATTCCCCTTATGACTGAAGGCAATTTTGTCGATTATGTAAAGATCCATGTGACTTCCGGAAAGGGAGGGAAGGGGAGTACGCACCTTCGACGGGAGAAATTCGTGCCTAAAGGAGGACCCGACGGTGGTGATGGAGGACGTGGAGGCCACATTATCCTAAAGGCAAATAAGAACAGGTGGACGCTATACCACCTGAAATTCAAGCGGCATTATAATGCTGGCCACGGAATGGCCGGAGGTAAACAAACCAGTACCGGGGCAAACGGGGAGGATGTTTATATCGAAGTTCCACTGGGCACGGCTGTAAAGAATACGGATACGGGGGAGTTACTTCAGGAATTGATGGAACACGGGGACGAATTGATTATTGCCCACGGTGGAAAGGGAGGAAGAGGTAATGCCCATTTTAAGAGTGCAACCCGGCAAACCCCTCGTTATGCGCAGCCTGGTCTGGAAGGAGAGGAAGGCAATTTCACCCTCGAAATGAAAGTACTGGCCGATGTAGGACTGGTCGGATTCCCAAATGCGGGTAAATCCACTTTACTCTCGGTGCTTACCGCTGCCAAGCCCAAGATCGCCAACTACGAATTTACTACACTCAAGCCAAATCTGGGTATCGTTGAATACAGGGATTATCAGACCTTTGTGATGGCCGACATTCCCGGGATCATTGAAGGGGCTGCGGAAGGGAAGGGTCTAGGACACTATTTCCTAAGACATATTGAACGTAATTCTACCTTGCTTTTCCTTATTCCTGCAGATGCAGACGACATCAGGAAGCAATACGACATACTGGTAGATGAATTACGTCGCTACAACCCTGAACTCCTGGACAAAGAAAGACTGGTAGCCATTTCCAAGAGCGACATGCTCGACGAGGAACTAAAAACCGAGATGAATGAAGAGCTGGACAGGGATTTCGAAGGGATACCTTATCTATTCATTTCATCTGTTGCCCAGCAGGGACTGCAGGAGTTAAAGGACAAGTTGTGGGAGATGTTGAATACTTCAGAGGTTTAATCTTGAATAGTTTTGTCGTCGAAGCGAAATCGTTAAAGAATAACTAAACCCAAATCGCCGCACGGTTTTTTCAGTATCTTTAAATAAAAATTAGCCTGTGAAGCTTCTATTTGCTATTCTGGGACTTTCCATGTTGCTCTCCTGCGGCGCCTATGTGGGTGTTGATTACAACGAGGAGACAGACTTTTCTACCTATACTACCTATAATTTCTACCCCGATCGTGAATCTGGCCTTAACCAGCTGGACGAAAAGCGTATTATGCGAATCACAGACAGTTTACTTCAGCAAAAGGGGTTTATCAAAAGTGATACACCTCAACTATACGTTAATTTTTTTGCCGAAGAGACACTTTCTAATTCGAGAAGTACCATTGGTATTGGTATAGGCGGTGGTGGCCGAAATGTTGGTGGAGGTGTTAGCGGTGGTATTCCCATTGGGAGTGCACAGATCAACCAGTTACTTACTTTCGACCTGGTAGATGTGGTGAAGGACGATCTGGTATGGCAGGCAAAAGCAGAAGGAAATTTGAAAAAATCGGCTTCTCCGGGCAAGAAAGTATCTTATTATCAAGGAGTTATATCGAAAATTCTGAAAAAATACCCACCAAAAAAGAAATAATCAGAAAAAATTTTAGTTCTATATCTTTGCATATAAACCTACGCTATGAAGAAATTGTTGCTATTGCTCCTGTTTCCGTCCCTAATATGGGCTCAGTCGTCCTTTGATCAGGCTGTGGAATACTTCAGTAATGAACAATTTTCGAAAGCAAAACCCCTTTTTCAGAAATATTTAAAAGAAAACCCGGGCCATGACAAAACTCGAGAATACCTGGGTGATATTGCGGGTACTGCGAAGGATTGGGATGCTGCAATTTCGTATTACGAATCGCTGGTGGAGGAAAATCCCGATAATCCCGATTACAATTTCAAATACGGAGGTGTACTTGGTATGAAAGCCCAGGAATCAAATAAACTAAAGGCGTTGGGATATATTGGTGACATCAAGGAACATCTCAATCGGGCCGCTACACTCGATCCTAACCATATTGAAGTTCGATGGGCATTAGTAGAACTCTATATGCAATTACCGGGTATCATAGGAGGTAGTGAAAAGAAGGCCATGAAATACGCCGATGAGCTCAAAATCATTTCGCCGGTGGACGGATACCTGGCCCACGGATATATCGCCGAATACAATGAGCGTCCCGCAGATGCAGAGAAATATTACAAAAAGGCCATCGAAATTGGAGGTTCTCCGCACACCTACGAGAAACTTACCAATTTGTACGAAAAGAATAATCAGCCCAGAGAGGCCATGGCCAACGCTGCGGTTTCCCTGAAAAAACACAAACGAAACAGCCTGAATTACCAGATCGGTAAGATCTCAGCCCAATATAATCTTAGTCCGGAAACCGGGATCAAATGCTTAGTGGAATACATTCAGAACTACTCGGTTCGTGATGGTGTACCTAAGGATTGGGCTTATTTTCGCCTCGCACAGATCTACAAAAACACAGGGGATAAGGATAGGGCACTCAAATGGATCAATAAGGCCTTAAAAGATCGTCCCGATTTCAAAGAGGCACGTCAGGAAAAACAACACATTTTATCACTTTAATCTTTTGGGCAACCTCCCCTGTAGAAGTCGTGTAGTGAGCTTCGCTCTACTCCTCGGCACTACAGGGGGCCGGGCTATTGGCCATAGTTTTACTTCGTAAAAGCTATTTGCCGCTATCCCTGTTGCAGACCTAATTCGTACCTTTGAATAAACTTTAGTATTGATATGCGAATTCATTTCATAGCGATAGGTGGAAGTGCCATGCACAACCTGGCACTCGCGCTTCACAACAAGGGATACGAGGTCACCGGGAGTGACGATACCATATTCGATCCCTCCAAAAGCAGGCTGGAAGCAAAGGGCTTACTACCTGCCGAATTTGGCTGGTTTCCCGAAAAACTGAGCGATGAACTGGACGCGGTAATTCTTGGGATGCACGCCAAGCCGGACAACCCCGAACTCGCCAGGGCCAAAGAATTAGGGCTCACCATTTATTCCTATCCGGAATTCCTCTACGAACAATCCAAAGACAAAACCCGTGTAGTTATAGGGGGGTCGCATGGCAAGACCACCATTACTTCCATGATACTCCACGTGATGCACTATCACGACCGGGATGTGGACTATATGGTAGGGGCGCAGCTTGAGGGTTTCGATACCATGGTAAAGCTAACCGAAGATGCCGATTTCATGGTGCTGGAAGGAGATGAGTACCTTTCTTCTCCCATAGACCGCCGACCCAAATTCCATCTGTATAAACCAAATATCGCACTCATTAGCGGTATTGCCTGGGACCATATCAATGTCTTTCCTACCTACGAGAATTATGTGGAGCAATTCAGCATTTTTGTAGACCAGGTAACTAATGGCGGAGCCATGATCTACAACGAAGAAGATCCGGAAGTAAAGCGGGTAGTGGAGGAAAGTGTAAACCCCATCAAGAAATATCCTTATGAAACTCCTGTGTATACTGTTGAAGCGGGCACCACCCTGTTGGAAACTCCCGAAGGGCCTATGCCGGTGGAGGTCTTCGGAAAGCACAATCTGAATAACCTTGAAGGAGCCCGTTGGATTTGTCAGTTAATGGGTGTAGATGCCGATGACTTCTACGAAGCCATCGCTTCCTTCAAAGGGGCCAGTAAGCGACTGGAGAAACTTGCGGAAACCGCTACAGCAGTTGCCTTTAAAGATTTTGCACATTCACCAAGTAAAGTGAAAGCAACAACCAAAGCTGTAAAAAACCAGTACCCGGACCGCCGTTTATTGGCTTGCCTGGAATTACATACGTACAGCAGCCTGAATCCTGAATTCCTCAAAGAATACAAAGGAGCCCTGGATGCGGCAGATACGGCCGTGGTCTTCTATTCGCCTCATGCGGTGGAGATCAAAAAGCTTGATCCCATTTCAGCAGATCAGATCGCGGAAGCCTTCCAAAGAGACGACCTGGTAATATTTATAGAGCCTTCTGAATTTAAGGAATATCTATTCTCCCAAACCATGGAGAATGCTTCTCTGCTGCTTATGAGTAGTGGCAATTATGGGGGGTTGGATTTTGAGGAGGTTAAGGGATTGTTATAATCCCCGCTCATATATCGATTTGATAAATTGGTTGCAATCTCGTTTCGATTGTTTTAAAAGCTGGGCTTTAGCCAATTCAAAATCTTCAGGATTCTTGTCCTGCGATAGCTTGAATTTCCCTTCCCATTTGGAGATCTCGATCTCAAAAGCTTTTATGTAATTCACCAGGCGATCCATTTTTGGATTGTCCTTTTTCAGAATAAATTTAGGATTGTCACCCTCCAGGAAAGCCGTCATATCGATCATGGTTTGCTTTACGGCATCAGGCTCTTCAATAGGATGTACTTTGCCCTTAATATGTACAATTATATAGTTCCAGGTGGGTAGCTGTTCCGTGGAGTAGACCGATGGTGAGATATAACAATCCGGTCCCCTAAATACGACAGTCGCCATACTTCCATTGGTAAGTGTCGCTACCTGCGGATTCATGGCGTCTATATGTGCTACGAGTCGGCCGGAATTGTCGTTGTAGATGATCGGGATATGTGTAATGAAGGGCTCAACATCTCTGGCAGTTACAAGAGTTGCAAAAGGGAATGCCTTCATAACCGCGATCATTTTCTCACGGTCCTGGGATTGATGATGTGGAGGTGGATACACTCTTTAAAATTTAAATAACAGATTTCAAATAAGAAAAAAGCTGCTCGCCTACAATCCAAATTGTCTCAAATGGTGATCGAGGTGTTTGTACTGCATCTTACCCCATTGCTCGTTGGTCATTTTCCCAAAGGCAGGGTGGTCGCCCCAGCTTTCTTTATTTCTCTCGGCTCCGATTTCATCGATAAGCGTTTGAAGTTTTGAAATTTCTTTTGAGAAATTGGCCTCTTCAAGCTGTTTGAAGCGCTTCACCGTTGGCAGGTTCTTTCGCCACAGTTTGTCGTTGTACATGGACTTCTTAAACAATAGGTTCACCAGCCAATTGGGTTTTAGGTTATAGTGATCGTGGCCTAGCATAATGCGCAAGGGATACTGGCAGTGTTTTGCCATTTGCGCCGGGCTCATCTTTCCCCATTGCCGTTCGGAATTTTCTTCCAGGCGATTCACGCGGTCCCTGATCTCATTGAATGCATCCTGGTCTAATATTGATTTCATGCGAAAGGGTTTTTATATTGGAAATATACGAACAATCGAATTGTTTTCTATCTTTGGGAGAGCAGAAACAAATCTTCGATCTGCATTCTAACTTCCCTCATATTATCTGTAAGTCTGACTGCGTTTCAGTTACTTACGGTTTTTCAGAAATATCTATGTATAAACAACAGCAATTATCCATCAAAAGCTGGAATGAAGATGATCGCCCGCGAGAGAAATTACTATTAAAAGGACGAAACGCGATCACCGACGCCGAATTGGTCGCTATCCTCATCGGCTCCGGGAATAGAGAAGAAAGCGCGGTAGGTTTGAGTAAAAGGCTACTCGCAGCTGCCGATCACAACCTGAATCGCCTGGGGAAATTCTCTGTGAAGGAGTTATGCGAATTCAAGGGTATCGGGGAAGCAAAAGCCTTAACCATTGTCGCTGCTTTGGAATTGGGAAGAAGAAGGCGGGTTCAGGAACCTTCAGAATTAAAGAAAATCACCTCAAGTGTTTCGGCCTTCGAGTTGATTCAACCGATGATCGGGGATCTTCAGCACGAGGAATTCTGGATCATCTACCTGAATAATTCAAACAAAGTCCTTCAAACATCTCAGCTAAGTAAAGGAGGAATAACCGGCACTTTGGTGGACATCCGGCTGGCCTTCAAAAAAGCACTGGAACTAGGTGCTGTAAGTTTGATTTTGGCTCACAACCACCCTAGTGGGACGTTAAAACCCAGTGAAAGTGATATCAAACTCACCAACAAGATCAAAAAGGCCGGTGAGAGCCTGGATATTACCATCCTGGACCATCTTATAGTGACTGAAAAAACGTACTTTAGCTTTGCTGATGAACAAATGATTTAATAGCTAATGCTGCTCATTTTTACTCAAAAACTCACACCGAGAATCGATTTTGTGTTCAAGCAAATTTGTGGCCGTATTCTAGGTATGGAAATTGGTTTTACGTCGGTAATCGAGGAATTTATTAGTCATGAGGGACCGAAACTGTCTTACGCCAAGCAACCCATGGGTAATGAATTTTTCATTCAGAGCTATGGTCTGCTTGAAAGCTCCGGGATCGAGGATATGGAACTCCAGGTAAAGCCCTGGGACGATAGCTACTGTTTCTTTTCTGTTGGGGAAAGAAGCAAACTGCCGTTCGATATCTTTTCAGCTGCCTTTTTTTTATTGAGTCGTTATGAAGAATATCTTCCTCATCTCAAGGACGAACTTGGACGTTATCCGGCTCAGGAAAGCCTGGGTTTTCAGAATGGATTCCTGTCTCAACCGGTAGTGGATATATGGGCTTACAAGCTTAAAGTGGCGCTGCAACAGGCTTTTCCAAACATTGATTTTCCGAAGAAAAAAGGGACCGTTCATACCTTATTACGCATCGATCAACCTTATCGGTACATTCAGAAAGGATTTGTTAGGTCTTTAGTGGGCTACTGGAAAGAGCTGTCGAAGTTAAAGTTTCGTTCTGTCTATAAGCGAAGCAGGGTCCTTATGGGGCCGGGGAAAGACCCTTACGATCAATACGACTGGCTTATCGATGTAGTGGGAAAAAGCAATAATAAGTTAACCGCATTCTTTCTCCTGGGTGATCATCATGTCCTTAGGAACGGCTTTAATTCCAGGCGGGAAAAGATACGAAGCCTTATAAAATTCGTAGGAGATTATTCTGAGGTTGGTCTGCTTTTTTCATACAATGCGTTAGATTCTACGGATGTTTTGAAAACGGAAAAGAAACAACTCGAAGAAATAACCCATCGAGCACTTTCCTCATCCATGAATTCAGATTTCCTGGTATTGTTACCTGAACTGTATCGTGAGTTGGTTGAACAAGAGATAGAACGTGACTTTTCAATGGTGTACGAGAATACACCGGGTTATCGCGCGGGAACCTGTACTCCTTTCCTGTTTTACGACCTGGATTACGAGATAAAAACTCCTCTTGTCATACACCCCATAGCGTTCACTACGGAAGGATTCAATAAGAAATACGAATCGGACAGTTTGCAGCGAATAATGGATATGCATGCTCAGGCAATGCGTTTAAACGGGACATTTTCAGTTCTATTTAATATTCACGATTTTTGCGATCAGACTGGCAATTCACTTTGGCGGAATTTGTTTTCTGAAAAACTCCATCTAAATGGCAATTAACATCACCGACGTATTTTTCGACCTGGATCACACCTTGTGGGATTTCGATCGCAATTCGGCACTGGCTTTCAAACGCCTGTTTCAAAGACATGATATAGGTATTGAATTAGTGGATTTTATTGAAGTGTACGAGCCCATCAATTTTAGCTATTGGAAACTTTATAGGGAGGACCGTGTTAGTAAGCAAGACTTGAGGCGAGGACGTTTCAGAGATGCTTTTGATGTTTTCGGAGTTGAATTTTCGGTGGATGAACTCGATGCCATGGCTGTTACCTACATCGATGAGCTCCCAAAGGATAATCACCTACTGGATGGGGCCTGGGAGGTGCTAGAGTATTTAAGTCCGAACTACCAACTACACATCATAACCAACGGTTTTGCCGAGGTTCAGGCTTTGAAACTTCAGAATAGCAGAATAGCACACTTCTTCGAAACTGTTACTTCATCCGAAGAGGTAGGGTTGAAGAAACCTCACCCTGTTATATTTGAAACGGCTTTGGACAAGGCATCCGTAAGGCCGGATAAGAGTATCATGATCGGAGACACTTTTGAAGCTGATATACTAGGTGCGGAGAAAGTAGGAATGGATACCCTTTTCTTTAATTACAGGAAAGACAATGTGCCGAAAACCTATAAAGTTGTGAATCAATTAACCGAGATTAAGCGACACCTGTAAATACTATTATGGCGAATACTCCGTTAAAATGAAACCTAATGCCCCACTCTATGAAAACGAAATTTTTAAAGCCATTAGCTGTGGTCTTCGTGTGCCTGGTGCTCACTGCATGTGTTAAAGATACCGATTTCGACCAGGCCGATGACATTGCACTAACTCCCATTGTGGAACTCGACCTGATCTACTTCAATATTGAGGCAGGGGAGTTTTACGACGAAAATTCAGACACACCAATTCTTACGCTTTCGGATACTACGGAGATTCGTTTTCTGGACGATTCTGGGATTCAGGAGAGCCTTAGGCGAGCCGATTTTTATTTCAGATTCACGAACAGCATACCAAGAAATTTTGAAGTGGATTTTCAGTTCATAAGCGAACAGAACGATACTACCTATATCACCGGAACAAACGTAATTGAAGGAACATTAGAAAATCCAGTGATTACCGAATTTGAACAGGTTGTTGAAGGAGATGATATATTGCAACTCACCATGGCCGACAGGGTTGTGGTTTCAGTCACCATACCCGATTCCGATCCAACACTGGAAGGAATCCTCAATCTCAAATCGAAAACAACATATTACCTGGAAGTTAGGGATAGAGAATAATTACCATGCGAAATGTGTTGATTTTCATATTGGTGCTCTGTCTTACCGGCAGTGTAGCACAAAACAAGCAAGTACTTTACGGACTGGAGGAAGTGCCCCAAAGCCTGTTGTTGAATCCAGGTAGCAAGGTACCCCAGAAAATGCATTTTGGTATTCCTTTCCTCTCACAAATACATGTGAATGGAGGTGCTTCAGGGGTAACCGTTTTTGATATATTCGGAGAATCGAATGTGGATATAAATGATAGGATCAGGAATAAGATCTTCGAAATGAGCAATAGCGATTTCTTTACGGCCACTCAGCAATTGGAGATCCTAAATTTTGGATGGAGAGCGAAAAATGATATTTATTTTTCTGGCGGTATATACCAGGAATTCGATTTCATCACCTATTTTCCCAGGGATCTTGCCATATTAACATGGGAGGGAAACCGCGATTATCTCGATTATCCCTTCGACTTGGGTGAAGTAAACGCCACCGCCGACCTACTCACTGTTTACCACTTCGGAGCAAATAAGCAAATCACAAAAAAACTTACTGCGGGAGTGAGAGTAAAGCTCTATTCCAGTATGATGAGTATTCGAAGTACCGACAACCAGGGGACCTTCACAACCACACTTGGTGATGTCAATAGTGAGAATATCTACGAACATACAGTCTCGGATGCGGATGTAACCGTGAATACTTCCGGGATCGCGTCACTAGAAGATATGGAGAGTTCAGAGATACCGGGTGAAGTTATTGGCAGGGCATTTTTTGGAGGTAATTTTGGTGTGGGAGCGGATTTAGGGGTAACCTACGATATAAACGACAGGTTCACAGCTAGTGCGAGTGTACTTGACCTGGGCGTTATTTTTCACAGCAATGATGTGGAAACCTACCACGCCACAGGATCATATACCCTGGACGGAATTGAGTTAATATTTCCGCCGCTGAGCGCCGGACAATCCACTTTACCTTATTACGATAACCTGGAAGACGAAATTGAAGAGGCTATACCTATTGATACCATAACAAGTGGATACAGCCAATTAAGACCGGTAAAATTCAATGCTTCGCTAAAATATAGCTTTGGTAAGACCATAGGCAATTCCGGTGATTGTGATTGTAGGAATATGGGCGGTAACGTTGAACGTGCCCAGGCAGCTGGTGTTCAATTTTACAGTATACTGAGGCCTAAAGGTCCTCAAATGGCAGGCACCTTGTTTTACTACAGGCGATTGTGGGACTTTTTATCAGCTAAGGCAACCTACACTGTAGATCCATACAGTTTTTCCAATCTCGGACTTGGTGTTGTAACCGATATCGGGAAGTTTAATTTCTATATTGCGGCAGACAACCTATTGCGCTATGGCAATTTGGCAAAGGCAAAAAGTGTATCTTTACAGCTAGGCTTCAATATAAAAATTGACGAAGAATGAAAGTGAAATTATTCCTATTCCTATTCCTTGGAAGTTTTGTTGTAAACGTATACGCACAGAAATCGCTAAGTGATTACAGCTATGTGGAAGTTCCACGGTTGTACGAGTTTTTATACGAAGAGGATCAGCATCAACTTAATTCACTTACCAAGTTTCTCTTCAATAAATATGGCTTCAATGCCTATTTTTCGGATGAATTACCGAACGTAAAACGTTGTGATGGTCTGCAGGCCGAAGTGTTGGGAAAACCTGGTTTTATTTATACAAGGATCACCGTTATCCTAAAGGATTGCAACGGTAATGAAGTTTTCATAAGTGAAGAAGGACAGAGCAAGCAAAAAGAATACAAAAAAGCCTATCACGATGCGATGAGAAAGGCATTTGTGAGTTTAGAGGAATTAGGTGTTCAGCAGAAAGAGATTAAGGTGTACGAAGATGAGGTTGTTGAAGAAAAAATTGAGCCCATGCCAAAAGTGATCAATGATCCTCGGCGACCACCCGTAGGAAAGAATGACGATAATCCAAATATTACCGTTGGTACAGGAACAAAGATCACTGCAAATGAGCCTCGCCATTATCCCTCGGCTAAATTTACCAGTTATGAATTGAATGGTGAGTCCTTTTTGCTTAGAAAGACAAATGAAGGGTATTCGCTGTATGAAGAATCGGAGGATGCTCCCAATGGCTTGCTTCTAAGAGGAAATATTGCCGTGGATAATAACAATATGGCAACGTATACTTCTGTTGATGGAGTAAAACACAGAGTGAAGTTTAAGGAGAATAATGATCTTGTACTCACTTCTACCACGACTTCGATCACCTACAAGGCTCAGAACTAGAATTCATATTTATCCTTCCACAATCCTTTGAGGTAGGACTTAAGGGCATTCTCACGTTTGTTGTTTCCGGGTTTATAAAAGGTAGTGCCTGAGATTTCTTCGGGTAAAAATTCATGGGGAACAAAGTTTCCTTCATAATCATGCGCATATCGGTATTCCTCGCCATACCCTAATTCTTTCATTAACTTGGTAGGAGCGTTTCTAATTGATAAAGGCACAGATAGGTCGCCTTGCTGCCGAACTACCTGCTGGGCGGCTCCAATGGCTTTATAAGAAGCATTACTCTTAGGTGAAGAAGCCAAATAGGTGACGCATTGACTTAAAATAATACGTGCTTCCGGATAACCGATGATATTGACAGCCTGGAAAGTACTGTTCGCAAGTACCAGTGCCGTTGGATTGGCATTGCCGATATCTTCAGAAGCAAGTATCACCATTCTGCGCGCAATAAACTTAACATCTTCTCCACCTTCGATCATTCGTGCCAGCCAGTATACAGCCGCATTGGGATCACTTCCCCGTATGGATTTAATGAAGGCTGAAATAATATCATAGTGCTGTTCTCCGGCTTTATCGTATAGGACGGTGTTCTTCTGAACTTTTTTCTGAACAGTTTCGTTGTTGATCACAACGGAATCTGAATCTTCCGAAAGTATAAGGATTTCCAGGATATTCAGCAGCTTTCGCGCATCTCCACCGGATAGGCGAAGCAATGCTTCTGTTTCTTTCAGCTCAATCTTCCTGGTGGAAATAATTTCGTCCGTTTTCACGGCTCTGTCCAAGAGCATCTCCAGGTCGTTTTTACTGAATGGGTTCAGTGTATAGACCTGACAGCGGGACAGGAGGGCGGGAATCACTTCGAAGCTCGGATTTTCAGTGGTGGCGCCAATCAAGGTAACCCAGCCTTTTTCCACTGCTCCAAGAAGAGAGTCTTGTTGTGATTTACTAAAGCGATGAATTTCGTCTATGAATAGTATGGGGTTCTTTGTTGCAAAGAGATCATCGCTTTTCTTCGCTTTGTTGATCACTTCCCTTACCGCTGCAACGCCACTGTCCACGGCACTCAGGGTATAGAATGGGCGTTCGGAGGTATTGGCAATAATTGTTGCCAGGGTGGTTTTACCTGTTCCCGGAGGACCCCAGAAGATCATGGACGGCAACATGCCTGTCTTTAACTGAACCGTGAGGGCACCCTCAGGTCCCACAAGGTGTTTCTGACTGATATAATCCTCTAAAGATTTCGGACGTATGCGTTCGGCAAGTGGTCTGTTCATCAGGAATAAAATTACAACATTATCGAAGGATGCATACTGACAATTTATCATAAATTTGAATAAGGGAGCATTTTTTGAAAGGATTGAGTTAAATGGCGAAAAAATCGAATTTAGAGTTTACCAGCGATGTGATCCTGTATCCCTTACTCATGGTAATGTCCCTTTGGATAGTCTTCTGGGCCGAGTTTCGTTTTGGTTGGCAGTTGAAATACTTCGGAATTTATCCTCAGAAGATCGAAGGTCTGAGAGGAATTCTTTTCGGGCCATTTATTCATGCAGATCTGAAACACCTGTTCAATAATTCAATTCCCATACTGGTACTCGGGACATCGCTGTTTTACTTCTATCGCGATATACGGTGGAAGGTACTCATCCTTGGAATGTTATTAACTGGTTTGCTAACCTGGATTATCGGCAGACCGGCACTGCATATAGGAGCCAGTGGCGTTGTTTATCTATTGGCAGCCTTTTTGTTTTTTAAGGGAATATTTTCGAAACAGTATCAGCTTACGGCTCTCGCATTTGTCGTTGTGTTTCTATATGGCAGTCTATTGTGGTATTTATTTCCTATAGACCCAAAGATCTCCTGGGAGGGACATTTATCTGGTTTTGCTGTTGGGTTTGCTTTTGCCTTGTTATTCAGAAGTAATCCAATCCCTAAAAGGAAATACGCCTGGGAAGAGGATGGTTTCGATCCGGATTCGGATCCTTTCTTACGTCATTTCGATGAAGAGGGGAATTTTATAGAACATCTCCCTGAGGAAGAGCAACAGGATACTGAAACTCCTAAAAAAATTGTGATACGCTATACCTACAGAAAATCAAATAAGTCGAACGAAGAAGAGGATGGTTAACCGATACGCTGCCGTACAACTTCGTACAGAAAAACGCCACAGGCTACAGATACATTTAGCGAATTAATATTTCCAAGAAGGGGTAAGGAAGCACTGTGATCTACAAGTGAAAGTACAGATTTAGAAATTCCTTTTCCTTCGGAACCCATAACCAGCGCGAGTCCACCGGTAAGGTCTAATTCATATAAACTTTGATTGGCTTTTTCAGTAGCAGCCACAGTGGTAATGCCTGATCCTTGCAGATAGAAGATCGCATCTTTGATATGATCCACCTTACAGATTGGAATATTGAAAATTGCACCTGCCGAAGTCTTCACCGTATCACCACTAACGGGAGCACCCCCTTTTTTTTGAATGACCACTGCATCTACGCCGGTACACTCAGCAGTTCGTAAAATAGCCCCAAAATTTCTCACATCGCTAACCTGATCGAGTATAAGGAATATCGGGTCCTTTTTAGTCTCAATCAATGATTCAACAGTTTCTTCAAGGGATTGAAAGACTATTGGCGAGATACTGGCAATAATACCCTGGTGATTGCTACGAATCAATCGATCCAGCTTTTCAACGGGTACATAATTAACCGAAACGGCATCCAAATCCAGTTCATTGAGAATTGGGTTGATCTTATCTTCTGCCATTCCTTTCTGAATGAATAACTTGTCTATAGGCTTACCTGATTTCACAGCCTCGAGGACTGGATGTATTCCGAATATTAGCTGATCTCTTTTCACAAGGATTCTTTTGTTAGGTGTAAAAGTAAAAAACCATCCGCAGAGTGCGGATGGTTTTCAATAAATTATAAAATTATAATCGGCTTATTCCTATGGCTCAAGGTACTTAACTCTGTACCATACAGCTGGTAACAAGAAATTATCTCCTGTATCACCACCTTGTAGCACCACTACGTCGATGGTTCCACCATTCCAAGCTCCGGAACCGTCAGGATCACCTGGCTCAAGTGGACATCCGTCACACTCAGAAGCTCTTGAAATGTAAACTTTTCCATCATCAGTAGTAATTACTGTCAAGAATTCAAAGAAGTCACCTGACTGGAATACTTCAGCATCTACATTAAATAGAGCCGCCATATCTGCAGTAGTAAAACTTACGTCGTATGGGAAAGAAGTCGTGCTACCAAAAGCAAGTGCTTCTTCTGGTGCTCCATCGAAGTCACCTTCTACGAAGAACTCTACTGAAACTACATTTCCAGATGGGTCCTCTACAAAAGCATTGAAAGCAGCTTCTGCAGGATCTGAACCTATATGATACTTAACGATTGAAGTACCATCGGAGTTATCTGATCCTGACCATGTATCAGGTTGTTGTACAAATTTGATGAATCCGCCATTTCCTAATTCAGGAAATCGCCAATCTTCTCTCTGTTCACAACTGGTAAGTGAAATTGATACTACCAACGCGATCAGAGCTAACGGTAAAAAGAATTTTAGTTTTTTCATAATAAAATATTTTTTAATTAGTCAATAAATCCGCCAGGGTTGTTATCCCAGAATACCTGGTCGGTTAGCTGACGCTGTTGGATGTTCGGGTTGTTTTCTACTTCGTCTACAGGATATCTGAATCCTCTTGGGAATGC
>NZ_JAFMTQ010000008.1 GCF_026126405.1 Aureitalea sp. L0-47 | reverse complement strand
GTATGCTCCTGTACATTGTAAGCCGAACCAAAAACATCGTTACGTGTCTCGGCCGTCATAGGACTACCCATCAACATGAAATCACGCTCCTTCAACGGGGGAGTGGTTAAGTGTACATTGATAGTACCCGAATTGGTCGCAACCGCATCGTTGTCTACCTGTACCACGCTTCCCTGGTGCTCAACTTCTAAGGTTGCGCCACTGGAAACAGTTATATCGCTTTCCACGTTAATGTATCCATTGGCACTTACAGTGAGGGTGTTTCCGGAATTTATTGTTAGTGTACATACGTTCAGGTCACCATCGGTAGCTGTAGTATAATTGCCATTAATAACTGCCAAATCTGTGGAACCTGGCGCACCTGCCGGTGACCAATTAGATCCGTTCCAGGTTTTGGTTACTCCCGTACATGCAACAAAAGCACTTAAGGGGCCAAAATAATAGGTCCCATCCAGGCCTGTGAAGCTACCTGTTAGTGTCACATGCGCTCCGAAGGACCCAATGGAAAGGGATGTCGTTTCAACTGAAGAACCCGTGTCCCTTGCGGCAACCAGATCGTTTCGCGTCCATGGCGCAGCTGCAGTCTCCCATCCGGCAATCTCAGCTTCGGTAAAATAAAAGGTCACTGAAACGTTACCAGGGGATGGTGAATTCGCAGGGCTGATATTGAATGTCTTATCTGTAACTAGGTCTGGCGCGGTACTCCCGTTATAGCCCTGTCCGCTTGTACCTGCTCGCGACACGTGAGTGGTAACACAGTCATAATCATCACCACCAGTATTATCGATCGATAGCATAACGTAACCTGTTGAACTATCATAGGTATACGTTGTACCTCCTCCGGGGATATCGGTTTGATCGCTTGTTCCTGCATTGACTGCTGTTTGAACTGGCGTTTCTGTTGTAGCAACTACTGATAACGCGTCAAACAGTAACAGTCCGTTATTTGCAAAAGAATTATAGTGTCGTACTACGAAATACCCTGATTGTCCTGCAATGTCGGTTCGATTTATGGTTCGAACTTCACCATCGCCATTAATAGAGTTTCTTTCTTCCAAGGTAATCCCAGCGTCAATCGTAGCGTATGATGAGATATCAGTTGTCCATTTTAGTAAATAATGTTCGGCAGTATTAAATCCGCCCACTGAAAAGGTGAAAGCCGTATTCGTAGTATTAGACGGTATACTGATCTGTGGACTTATCAAATAATTATCGGCATTGGCTTTACCTGTACCACCTAATATTGACAAATTAGTTTCGGACCCTACAAATTGGCCTGCAAAACCGGTAAAACCTCCCGAACTAAAGGACAAATCCACCCAAATATTACCATCACCATCCCGGTCGCCAATCTGCCATTCTGTCCAATCCTCAAAATCTTCGGTAAACAAGGTTATATCCGTGCTTGTCGAAGGAACGGCATCATCGTCATTAATGGTCAAGGTGAGAGAATCTGCAGCTGGATTAGCTACGGCATCTCCACCATTTGCGTTTACCGTAAAATCAATAATCGCAGTTTCTGGACCTTCTACCACTCCATCGTGATACACGCGAACTATAAGGTTTTGTGAGGTAGTTTGACCCTGAAGGAAAGTCACGGATGGTGTTACGAGTTCATAATCCAATCCATCTCCGGCAGTACCACCGTTCACAGCAAATGTTACATCGGCGTTTTGCGAAGGTGCCATTGCAATGTTAAGTGGCACGCTAACGTCCGTGAAACTGCAATCTGTACCTTCGGTAGTTATTGCTGTTGTTGTTCCATATGAAATCTCGGGAGAGGTTGCCGCAATGGTTCCTCCGGTTACAATAAGTGTAAAATCCTGTGAACCATTCGTTAGCGAACCATCATGAGATACTGTAAGCGTATATTGTCCAGAAGCTCCGGAAATATCAACGCGCTCAAACGGATCCACATTATTATCCCCGGTTCCGTTGGTTGTTACCCCGGTTAATCTCCATGGGTTATAAGCTGTTCCGTTATTCAAAGTTAGATCAAGGTCATTTACCAGGGCCGGAGTATTGTTATTTGTTCCAGAAATCGGTGCATGCGCAGGATCTGTCCAGGAAATTGAGGCGATCAAAGGATTCACACCATCAGATTGGATAGTGACCTGATATGTTGCTCCATTCGATAGGTTTAATTCTGAAATAAGAGCAGATGTAGGTGATGCTGAAATCGTTTCAGCAGCAACCTTTGCATTCAATAATCCCCAGCCAGTTTCCGCATCCGGACCCGCAGCCGCTACATCATCGGCGGTATGCAGTGCAAGTCCCTTTAATGTAGCTGCCTTCATAAAGGAGCCGTTCAAGTTGTTATAGTGTTCCTGCAATAGAAGCAGAGTACCCGTTACATTAGGTGCTGACATCGAAGTACCAGAAATAGTACCGTAAGCCGTATCACTGGTTTCATAGGTAGAAGTTAACGAAGTACCATTTCCCATGATATCAGGCTTAATACGGTAATCGTCTGTGGGCCCTTCACTACTTCCGGAATTTCTGATCATTGAAATCAGGTTTCCACTACCATCAATACTAGCATCCTGTCCATTACCGATCACGAGATTGTTTTTAGCACAAGCGTCTCCATTGAGTTTATCATAAGCGGATTGACCATCCAGTGGCGATGCGTTCGCGGTATTGTTATTACCATCGTTTCCGGCCGATTTGATCTGTAGATAGTAGGGTGCATTATACATAATGTTATCCCAGGCCTGAGCATCAGAACCATATTGTCCGAACCAACTATCAGGAATTCCCGTGGCTATGTAGCCGTAAGAATGATTTGAAAGTAAGAGACCGTTCCCTGCTTCTGTGGTTACTTCAGTGACATCATTATTCCATTCATGAGTAATACAATCTGCCTGCCAGGCCATACCTTTGGCTGCTGCATTCACGCCTGAAGCCACAATGGTACCGGTTACATGCTGGGCGTGAAAGCTATTACCGTCCAGAGTGGTAACCCCATCATTAATACTTACCCTGTTACTGCCGCCGGGGCCATCGAATTCCTGGTGTGTGGGCCTTGTGGGACCTCCATCCCATACACCCGCCAACATACCATCACCATCTACTGTAAGCCCAAGTCCCCCACCACTGTTCAGGTAATCCGCACGGGTAGAAATTGCAGCATTTACATTATGTAGAGTATAGTAAATCGGACTGCCATCTTCGGCAATCTTCATTAATTCATCAAAAGTTCCATCTGGATTGTATTTCTTAATCGGGATATTCCGTACCATCGCATAGGCAACAGCATCCTGTTTCTCCAGAAGTTGTCGTTCAGAAAATTGGGCATATAGTGCAGAGAGAGCCGCTTTGTCATAACTGTCAACAATAGCTTTGATATCCTTGGAATACTTGGTAGAGTCTGCTCTTCTGTCATTCGAATTATCGGATCGCTGCAGGGTTTGGGCAGGAGCCATATACACTGTCAGCAACAACACAAGTGGAATTATTTTTTTCATGATGTCATTGTAATTATGGGGCTTGATTTATTGTAATGAATGTAGTAAAAGTAGTTCTTTATCGAAATATATCAACCTTTAATCGATGAAATACACTTTTTTTTAAGAGTTCTAAATAAAAAAACGCCTTACTCATAGTAAGGCGTTATTCGTCATTAGAGAAATGTTTATCCTCCGAAGTCGTCGAATCGGATGTTCTCATCCGGAATTCCGAAGTCCTCTCCCATCTTCTGCACGGCCTGGTTCATCAGCGGCGGACCACAGAAATAGAGTTCGATATCTTCAGGGGTTTCATGATGATTCAGGTAATTATCGATCACAACCTGGTGGATGAATCCAACGAATCCATCACCTTCATCATTAATGTCTTTTTTCACTTTCCAGTTGTCCTCTTCCAAAGGTTCGGAGAGGGCCATATAGAATTTGAAGTTCGGGAATTCTCTTTCAAGCTCCCTGAAGTGCTCAATATAGAACAACTCTCGCTTAGATCGGCCACCGTACCAATAGGTCACTGTTCTGCCTGTTTTCAAGGTTTTGAACAGGTGATACAAGTGAGAACGCATAGGTGCCATTCCGGCTCCACCCCCAACGTACAACATTTCGGCATCAGATTCATTGATAAAGAACTCACCGTAAGGACCTGAGATAACTACCTTATCTCCTTCTTTACAATTGAAGATATAAGAAGAAGCGATTCCCGGGTTCACCTGCATCCATTGATTCTTAGCACGATCCCATGGTGGTGTGGCAATACGAACGTTCAGCATGATCTCACGTCCTTCAGCGGGATATGAAGCCATAGAATAAGCACGCTCTACTGTTTCGGTATTCTTCATTACCAAAGGCCATAGTCCGAACTTGTCCCATTCATCCTGGAATTTATCAGGTGTATCGTGCTCTTCGGGATGAGCAGTGATATCAATATCCGAATACTTGATCTCACATGGTGGAATCTCAATTTGAATGTATCCTCCTGCCTTGTAATTCATATCTTCAGGAATCTCCACAACAAACTCCTTGATAAAGGAGGCTACATTGTAATTTCGAACAACAGTGGCATCCCATTTTTTAATTCCGAAGACCTCTTCAGGAATATGAATGTTCATATCCTGCTTTACCTTTACCTGGCATGCCAATCGGGCACCAGACTTCAATTCCTTTCTCGTAAAGTGCGGAGTTTCGGTAGGCAGTGCTTCTCCTCCACCTTCCAGGACGTGGCATTCACACTGAATACAGGTTCCGCCACCTCCACATGCAGAAGGTAAGAACACTTTTTGGTTTCCCAGCGTAGATAATAGGGTTCCGCCGGAAGGTACTTCGATCACTTTCTCATCGTTTATAGTGAGTTTAACCGGTCCTGATGGTGCCAGTTTCTGTTTTGTGAATAGTAACAGTGCTACCAATAGCAGTGTGAGTACCAGGAATGCTACTACCGTTGCTACAATGACTCCTAATGTACTTGCTAAGATCATATTATTTAGGGGTTATTTCTGAAACTTCCTGAGTTTCGTTCTGTGCTAATTCTTTTGATGTTTCTTCTGAAAGGGTCTCAACCTGGGCCGATCCTCCTTCAGGTGTTTCCGCTGCCTCATCTCCTCCTGTGAGCATGCCGCCGAAACTCATAAATCCGATGGCCATCAGCCCTGTGATAATGAAGGTAATACCCAATCCACGTAGTGGAGCTGGCACGTTGGAATAACGGATCTTCTCCCGAATGGCCGCAATGGCAAGGATTGCCAGGAACCACCCGATTCCACTGCTGAAACCATAGTTAAGTGCAAGTCCGAAGGTCTCGATCTCACGTGACTGCATAAAAAGGGATCCACCTAGGATCGCACAGTTTACGGCGATCAACGGTAGGAATATCCCAAGGGAGTTATACAGTGAAGGAGAAAATCGTTCTACAACGATCTCAACCAGCTGTACCATGGTTGCTATAGTAGCGATAAATAATATAAAAGAAAGGAAACTAAGGTCATAGTCTGCGTACTCTGCACCTAACCATGACAAGGCTCCTTCTTGCAGGATATATTGATCCAGTAACCAGTTAAGAGGTACTGTTACAGTTAAAACGAATATTACCGCAGCTCCAAGACCTACAGCAGTACTTACTTTCTTTGAAACGGCAAGGTAAGAACACATACCAAGGAAGTATGCAAATACCATGTTGTCTACAAAGACCGACTTAAAAAATAATTCTACATGTTCCATAATGAAATGTTTTCAGTACCTGCTTTAGTTTTCTTCAATTAATGCTTTGTTCTTGCTTCGCTGCACCCAGATAATAATACCCACAACGATAAGTGCCATTGGAGGCAGTACCATAAAACCGTTGTTCTCGTATCCGATAGCGTACAGTCCTGTTTTTTCTACGGAATCTCCCAGTACTTTTAATCCGAAGAGCGTACCCGAACCGAATAGTTCACGGAAGAATCCAACAATAATAAGTATCACACCGTATCCAAGGGCATTTCCAATTCCGTCCAGGAATGATTTCCAGGGGCCATTACCCAGGGCAAAAGCCTCAAATCGTCCCATAATGATACAGTTGGTGATGATCAAACCGATAAATACCGAAAGTTCTTTACTCAGTGTATAAGCGAATGCTTTCAACACCTGATCTACTATGATCACAAGGGTCGCCACAACGATCAACTGAACAATGATCCTAATTTTAGAAGGGATAATATTTCTCATCAGAGAAATAACCACATTCCCTACTCCCAAAACAAAGATCACGGAAATAGCCATCACTATAGATGGCTTTAGCTGGGCCGTGATAGCCAAAGCAGAACAGATACCCAATACCTGAATGGTAATCGGGTTATTGTCCGCTAAGGGGTCCAGAATTAATTTGCTGTCTTTTTTAGATAAAAGTCCCATAGCTTAATTTAATTTTTTGAAGTAAGGCACATACATTTTAACGTCTTTACGAAGCATAGCTGTTAGACCATCTCCCGTGATAGTCGCTCCGGCAAGGGCATCTACCTCATTATCGGTCTTATCTTCGTTTTTTGGATCATTATTTCCTTTCGCGACTTTGATGGTTGAAAAAGATCCGTCATTCAGAAAGGATTCTCCTTCAAAATCATCCATAAAGAAACGCTGCTTAATTTCAGCCCCCAGTCCAGGAGTTTCACCTTTGTGATCGAAGTATACACCTTCTACGGTCATCGACTTATCCACAGCTACAAAGCCCCAGATAGCGTCCCAAAGACCTTTTCCTCTTACAGGCATTACGTACATCTCCTGTCCATCTTTCTCGGCCAGAAAAAGCGGTAATCTCCTTTCGTAATCACCGTTTTTGGCCATTGCCTCTTCCTTCTTTACGTCGATGAGATATGCTTCGTCATTCTCTGTAACCTCGTCACCCTGGATCACGAATTGTTTCTTGATATATTGAGCAAAAACTTCCTCTACCCTTTCAGTTGGAATGAATTCCACATCATTAGCACCTTCATTTTCGTTCACGCCCATAGCATAAAGAATATTCTGTTGCTTTTCGTACCGCTCATTAGCCTTGATAGTTGGTTTCAAACCATTGGCAAATCCAGCAAGGATAGACCCAACAACTATCACCATAACAACAGCGAAAATGACGGTATAACTATTTTTTTCAGTGTTAAGTGCCATAATTATGCAGTTTTAACTTTTAATCGTTTAGCTCTTCTTTTGATGTTTCCTTGAAGTACATAATGGTCAATCGTTGGTGCGAACACATTCATAAGAAGGATTGCGAGAAAAACACCTTCCGGATAGGCCGGATTGAATACGCGGATCATAATGGAGATAAACCCTATCAGGAATCCGTATATCCATTTCCCTTTGTTCGTTTGCGAAGCTGTAACCGGATCCGTGGCCATATACACAGCGCCGAACAATATACTTCCGATAATCAGGTGTTGCCAGTAAGGTACGGTCATCAGTCCGTAGAATTTACTACTCTCGGAAATCCAACCCATTTCAACAACTCCGTTGAAGATAAGTCCCATAGCAACAGCCCCTATCAATGTGCTGAAAATAATTCTCCAGCTTCCTATTTTCGTAAATATCAGGATCAAAGCTCCAAGGATAATAAGTGCCTTCGAGGTTTCTCCTACTGAACCCGGGATGAATCCCCAAAACATATCCTGTAGCGAGTATAAAGCGTCCGCTCTATCTCCGTAAGTTGTAACTACCTCTGCCCCATTGGAAGCCTGTACCGTGAGTTCCTGGCCTGCTTTCGCGTAATATCCGAGAACGGTCTCACCAGACATAGCATCTACACTTTCACCTGCGGCTATCGCCTTATCCCTTGCAACAGCTCCATGAATCCAGACTTTATCACCTGTCATCCAGGTTGGATAAGCAAAGAAGAGGAATGCTCTGATGGTAAGCGCCGGATTCAGAATATTCATCCCCGTTCCACCGAAGACTTCTTTTCCTATAACGACTCCAAAAATAACAGCAACTGCAAGCATCCAAAGTGGGATATCCACTGGTACGATTAGAGGAACGAGCATCCCGGTTACGAGGTACCCTTCTTCTACTTCGTGTCCTTTGATAACTGCGAAGAGGAATTCAACCGCCAGCCCTACTCCGTATGAAACAACGACCAGTGGAAGGATTGTCCATAATCCCATTACAAAGTTGTCCCATGTAAAGAAGTTGTCCCATGGTGCAGCACGCAAGGTCTCGTCCAATGCAGCATAATGCTGATACCCGGCGTTAAACATTCCGAAGATCAAACATGGAACAAGCGCCATAATCACTATGTTCATAGTTCGTTTCAGGTCGTCCGCTCCTTTGATATGAGTACCGCCATGGGTAGTATCATTCGGGAGATATAAGAATGTATGCAGGGCATTGAAGGCCGGAGCCATTTTTTTCCCTTTGTATTTTTCTTTAAGCCTATGTAATTTTTGTTTCATTCCCATAGCTTTATCCAATTTCTTTATACATTAAATCCAAACCTTTTCTGATAATTTCCTGGTGCGGTTGTTTAGAAACACAAATGAATTCGGTTAGTGAAAAATCTTCCGGAGCTACTTCATACATACCAAGAGCTTCCATCTGATCAAGATCGGCCACCATACACGCCTTTAATATCTGCAGTGGATAAATATCGAGCGGGAAGACCTGTTCGTAATTCCCGGTTACAACAAAAGCACGGTGTTCACCATTTGTATTAGTATTTAGAGCGTATTTCTTGTTCGGTTGCATCCAGGAGAAGGTCAACGCCCTGGATGGCGATATTTTATTGAAGATCGGCTTGTTCCATCCGAAGAACTCATAGTCATCTCCTTCTGGAATTACGCTAACTGTGTTATTGTAAAAACCGAGATGGCCTTTTGGTGATATTGTGGTTCCTGTTAAAACGTTTCCACTTATAACTCGAACATTTTCTTCATCTAAACCTGAATCATACACGAAGGTCGAAACTTCAGCTCCTATTTTCGTAGTGTAATACTTTGGAGCTTTTACTGAAGAACCAGCCAAGGCGACAAGTCGTTCGGCATTGAATTTTCCTGTAAGAAATAATTCTCCGATAATAACCAAGTCCTGGGCAGCAATAGTCCAAACGATTTCCCCTTTATTCACCGGGTCAATTTTTCCGATCTGCGTACCTACATTACCTGCGGGATGCGGACCTTTCACATTGTGAAGAGTGATGTCTTTCAATCCATTGAGAGGAGAATCCGAACTACCTACACTAACATGAACGTCTCCGGTGGTTAGTTTACTCAGCGCTGTAAGGGCTGCCTGCAATTCATTTTCCTTTCCACGGAGAGCAAAATCAAGATCTGCTTCTAACGGTGCTGTGGTATAACCGGAAACAAAAATTGCCTTTGGCTCGCTATCGGGCCTCGCGATAATGTCGTAGGGTCGTTGCTTTATAAACGGCCAGCAACCAGCACTTAAGAGAAGTTCCCGGATCACTTCCGCTGAAGCGGCCGCTGGATCCAGTTTTCCAAAATCCTTGTAAGAATCTTGCTGATCTCCTTCAATCAATAAGCGGGTAATTACCCGCTTAGCTCCTCTTTCTATTTCTTTCAATGTTCCGCTAACAGGCGAAACAAATTTGATCGCGTCGTTGCTCTTCGAGTAAAAAATAGTATCTCCAGCCTGCAATTTTGCGCCTTCTTTAACCACCATTTTTGGTGTAATAAGATGAAAGTCGGAGGGATGGATGGCGAAGGTTCGGGAGCGCGGTGCGTTGGAAAGTGTTTTTTCGGCTTCGCCTTTTAATCGAATGTTAAGACCTTTTCTAATCTTAATGTCTGTGGACATAGGACAGTCGTGTTAAATTTCTTTTTATCCCGAACGCTTTTTTCGGGTGCGCAAATTTAAGAATTTAAAGTCGCACAGCACAAATTATGGTCTATAAAATTTTGTTATAACAACCTTAAACGTTTTCGTTGGAAATTAAGGCACAAAAATTGTTTATCTTAGCTCCAAAACTGCATTCTATGGGCAAATTTTTCGTAGCCTTTCTACTTATCACGGTAGTTCACACCACATTATTTTCTCAGGCTGAAGAGATCCCGCCACCCGAATATATTCGCACAGTGCAATTCAGCGGGGGCACATCTCAAAGCCAATTACCTGTCATTCGACTAGGAGAGCGTTTGCGGTTGTCCTTCGACGCCCTGAACGGCGAAGAAGCCGATTTCTACTATGTGATCACCCATCATAACTTCGATTGGTCCGAAAGCGACCTATCCAAAGGAGAATACCTCAACGGGTTCGACGATGTGCGCATCGAAACCTACGAGAATTCACTAAATACCTTACAGATCTTTTCTCACTATTTCCTGGACATACCAAATAGGGAAACTAGACGAATTACAAAGAGTGGTAACTACCTTATCACCATATACAATGACGACGGGGAACCTGTCTTCTCCCGAAGATTTATGGTTATTGAAAATATCGTGGGGGTTGGTGTAGCCATAAAACGCTCCAGGGATCTGAATTACATCAGAGAAAAACAATCTGTACAATTTACCATCAATTCGCCCTCATTAGTCCTGATAAACCCAAAACAAACCGTGCATGCCCTTGTAATGCAAAACAGCAACCTGAAAACTGCCATAACCGATCTAAAACCTCAATATACAATTGGCACGGAATTGATCTACAGGTACGATCAGGAGTCTTCATTCTGGGGAGGTAACGAGTTTCATAATTTCGATAACAAGGACGTGCGTTCAGCACAAAACGGAATTAGGAGTGTTGAGCTCAATGACCTGTACGAGAATTTTCTGTTTACCGATATTTCCAGAGCCGACAGGCCCTACACTTTCAACCCGGATATTAACGGGAATTTTGTAGTTCGCAATATCAATGCACCCGATCCCACCACAGAAGCTGAATATGTAGTAATGCATTTCAACCTTCAGTACTATGAAGATATCGGAGACAAAGAAATTCATATTTACGGTAACTTCAACAACTGGACGATCGACGGGAGCACCTATATGGCGTACGACGATTACAGCGATTCGTATCGAGTTTCCCGATTGTTCAAACAGGGATTTTACAACTATAAATACGTTTTGGTAGACAGAGATGGAAGTGTAGACGAAGGAGCAATAAGCGGTAATTTCTGGCAAACAGAAAATGAATATACCGTGCTGGTTTATTACAGGGCTCCGGGTGCTCGTTTCGACAGGATCATTGGAATGGGCGTTGGAAATTCTACCACTATTACCAATAACTAGTCAATTTTTGTAGTTCTATTCTGAAAACTCACAGGATTAGTTAACTTTGAGGTATGAGCGACAATAAGCCCGTACCGGTTAAAGGCAGAAAGGCGATGAAATATCGCGCTGCCGAATGCAAAAATTGTGGTCATCCCCTGGAGTTGACTGATCGCTACTGCTCTTACTGTTCTCAAATGAATACGACCAAAAGTCTTGCCCTTAAGGACTTTTTCGGTGAGTTTATTGGGAGTATCATCACCTACGATTCCAGGTTTAGACACACCCTGAAAGACCTGCTTTTCAAACCGGGAGTGATCACCCGAAACTATGTTAACGGACAGCGTTTGAAGTATGCGAATCCGTTCCGCTTCTACCTGAGTGTTTCGATTATCTATTTCATCTTACAAAGCTTGGTAAGTACCTTTACAGGAAACAGTCAGTTGATTGACGACACTAGTTTGAATAACGGCCCCACCAACAATCTTGGGGCGGTGATAGATAGTCTGGAACAGAATGCGCGGATACTGGATTCTAAAACTGCAGATTCAATAATTCAGAATAACGACAACCTATCTAGATTAGACTCAATTCTTAAGACTAAAAATATCAATGTAAATACCAAAGAGCTCGACTCACTTTTCGCCGAAGAAAACATTAACTTAAATGAGATCGATGTGGATTCGTTGGTGAGAGAAACGAGTTTGCTCAATCTAATCCGGGGTAAAAAAGAAAACACCTACGAAAAGATTTCCGAAGCAACATTGGACACCATGAATTGGGGAAAGCGAAACTTCCAGAGATTCATGCTGTACCGTGATTTCTATAAAGCCACTGAAATTTCGAATCCCGCAATAGCCCTAGACAGCTTGAAACACAGGAACAATGCTTATAACCGTTGGGCCTACAGTAAGAATGAATCAATAGAGAAAATAGAAAAGAATCCCGGTGATTTCATGGAATATCTTTTAGAGAAAACTCCGTTCTTCCTGTTTTTCTTTACTCCCGTCTACGCCCTGTTCTTTTGGCTGGTCTACTCCGCGAAGAAATATACCTACATGGAACACATGATCTTTATCTTTCACATCTTTAGTTTTGTGTTCCTGGCGGGAATTATCTGCATGATCCCGGACTCAATTATTTCCGGAGGAAACGATAACATTGTTTTCTCCATTGTATTAACATTAGTAGGTCCTTTCTATTTTTATAAGGCGTTGCGTAATTTTTATCAACAGAACCGACTACTAACAATAATAAAATTTATATTTTTAAACTGGATTTTCTGGATAGGAGCAACCATTGCAGCAGCATTGTTCTTTTCCGTAACCGCAGCGATGTATTAGATGGTACAACAAGTTACAAAGGGAATTAAGATTTCGGTCACTACTCAATATGAAGGCTTCCTTGGGCATGACCACAAGACAAGCTATGCGTTTTCATATAGCATCACCATAGAAAATAACAGCAAGGATACCGTACAGTTAATTTCAAGGCGCTGGAACATTAAGGACGCCTTGAATAATGAACAAGTTGTTACCGGTCAGGGTGTAATTGGGATGAAGCCTGTCCTCGCACCTGGAGAATCACATTCGTATAATAGTGGGTGTATGTTACTGGCACCTGTTGGCGCAATGAATGGTGCTTATACCATGATCAATTTCAATACTATGAAAGCCTTTAAAGTACAGATCCCAACTTTCAAATTAAGTGCCGAGTTCGCCATGAACTAACACCTCCTTACAACAGTTTATTCGATTTTTTTTGTGTCTGAAGATCTTCATAGCTCATTTCAGCGCTATCACTAATTATAACCTGGGTGATGCTCCTTGTCTTTACAAAATGGCGATCCATGATTAGATCGACTTCCGGCTTTCCTTCACCAGCTTTGTGATGAAATTCAAGGATTTCCGAAGCATTCGGGTTGAGTTTATCGAAAAGAAAGTTTGAGAACCATTCCCTTCGCTTTTGTTTCATTTCTTCGGAATACAATAAGGATGAAGACCATATCGCTGGTGCCAATGGTTTTTCACTAAGGTGCTTGTCCTTTCCGTCCCAGACAAGTTCGTAAACCCTGAAATTTTTGGTCCAATCTACCGCTATCAGAGTAAAAGGTTCAATGTCATGCAAATCATAATCACGAATGGCCTTTTGCAAATCTTCAGCAATCAAAAGGTCCTTTACGATGATCCCCCTGCTCATGCGGTATGTTTCCTTTCGTTTGTGTGCTGTAAATCCCCCATTCATCAGACTTACAAACCGTTTTCGACTGCTTACCCCGATCCATGTTCCACCTGCTACCCCATCTTTTGGAAATAAAAGTCGCACTCCATTTTCATTGTGAATTTCCGGCGGGAAGGTCTCCCGGTCCGGTGCTTCGTCCCGGTTGGAAGTAATGATCAAAGTGCCATCCGGTTTGGGCAATAATGTTAATGTGCACATACAAAAGCGATAATTAATTCAGAAACGAAAAATACAAAAATCACGCTGGACAGGATTGAAAATTCCACTACTAATTTTTGTACCTTTGCACGGCTGTCGAGCTAAGGCTGAAAAGCTGATTACAACTAAATTTAAACATCTTTAAATAAGCAACAATGGGAAAAGGATTTTACGATGTACCAATAGCTGTTAACGAACCGATTCTTGACTACGCACCCGGTAGTCCGGAAAGAGAAGAAGTTCTGAAAACCTACAAAGAAATGTATAACGGTTCTCTGGAAGTTCCTCTCTATATCGATGGAAAGGAGATCACAACGGGAGATACACGAACTATTTCCCCTCCTCATGATCACCAGCACTCTGTTGGCTTCTATCATAAAGCTACGAAAGCACATATTGAAGAAGCAATAGCGTCGTCATTGAAAGCTCGCGAAAAGTGGGCTGCTTTGCCATGGGAGAATCGCGCAGCCATATTCCTTAGAGCCGCTGAATTGATCGCCGGACCTTATCGGGCCAGAATGAATGCAGCAACAATGTTGGGCCAGTCGAAAACTGTCCACCAGGCAGAGATAGATTCAGCTTGTGAGATCATCGACTTCCTGAGGTTCAATGTACAGTTCATGACGGAGATCTATTCAGACCAGCCGGAATCTACTTCCGGGGCCTGGAACCGAATTGAATACAGACCCATAGAAGGTTTCGTATACGCTATCACACCTTTCAATTTCACCGCCATAGCGGGTAACCTGCCGTCTTGTGTAGCATTGATGGGTAATGTGGTAGTCTGGAAACCAAGTCATAGCCAGATGTATTCAGCAAAAATATTACTTGATGTATTCAGAGAAGCTGGAGTTCCCGATGGTGTTATCAATATGGTGATGGGAGATTCTGCCATGATCACAGATACATTATTGGCAAGCCCTGATTTCAGTGGAGTACATTTTACGGGTTCCACCGGAGTTTTCCAGGATATTTGGAAAATGATCGGGAACAACATCCACAACTATAAGACCTATCCGAGGATCGTGGGTGAAACCGGAGGAAAAGACTTTATTGTAGCCCATAAATCATCTGATCCCAAACAGGTTGCCACTGCCATCTCACGTGGTGCCTTCGAGTATCAGGGACAGAAATGCAGTGCCGCAAGTCGTTGTTATATCTCCAGAAATATCTGGAATGAAGTGAAGCAATATGTGATCGACGATTTGAATTCCTTTAAGATGGGATCACCGGAAAACATGGAAAATTTCGTGAGTGCAGTTATCCATGAAAGATCCTTCGATAAATTGGCGAGTTACATCGATGAGGCAAAAGCCTCGCCAAATGCCGAGATCGTTGTGGGAGGAACTTATGATAAATCTGTAGGTTATTTTATTGCTCCAACGGTTATCGAAACAACCGATCCTAATTACCCGACGATGTGTATTGAATTATTCGGACCCGTAGTAACTATCTTCGTATTTGAAGATGATGCCTGGGAAGAAACACTACACCTCGTGGACAGTACAAGTGAGTACGCCCTTACCGGGGCTGTGTTCAGTGAAGACCGATACGCTCTTGATGCCGCTGTGAAGATCCTTGAGAATGCTGCGGGTAACTTCTACATCAACGATAAGCCAACAGGTGCCGTTGTTGGACAGCAACCTTTCGGTGGTGCACGTGCAAGTGGGACCAACGACAAAGCAGGTAGTAAATTGAATCTCTACCGCTGGGTTTCTCCAAGAATGGTAAAAGAGACCTTTGTCTCTCCAACGGATTACCGTTATCCTTTCTTAGGAGAATAGAACAAAAAAAAAGCAGCGAAATTCGCTGCTTTTTTTATGGCTTGTACTTAAGGGGAAGATGTACCACGCTCTTGGTATCGAAGAAATCTTCTTCAAAATAATTCGAAAGTGGTATCACAGTGGCCTTGGGAAAATCTACCAGCTCTTCGGTTAGATCTCCTCCTTTTAGGTAGAGAATACCATTTTTTAGATTGTGATTGCTTTTTTTGGCGATCCTTGGCTTAACCCATCGAACAAAAGTTTCCATTCGCGCCACAGCCCTACTGATGATGAAATCGTATTGACCCGAAACATTCTCAACCCGGTCATTAGTTACAGTCACATTTTCAAGCTCTAATGCCTCCGCTACTTCTTCCACCACCTTGATCTTTTTTCCTATGCTGTCCACTAAATGGAAGTGAGTTTCAGGAAAAAGGATTGCCAAAGGTATACCCGGAAAACCTCCGCCTGTACCGACATCAAGGATTTTAGACCCTGGCAGAAAGGTCTCGATTTTTGCAATTCCAAGTGAATGCAATACATGACGAAGGTAGAGCTCGTCAATGTCTTTTCTGGAAACCACATTGATCTTCAGGTTCCAATCCTGGTAAAGTGAACTTAAAGCAGCAAATTGCTCATGTTGTTCGGGAGTGAGTTCCGGAAAGTATTTTAAGATCAGATCCATACCAAGTTATTAACTGCAAACTTAGAATTTCTTTGATAATTTATGATCTCTCTATGAAAAAATAAGATTACAATCCGTATTTTAGACCTTTCATTTCAAAATCCCCATTTTGAGTAAAAATAACTCAGTGAATACGCAACAAATCAGTTTCTCCAGAGTCGATTCGGCAAAGTTCTTCAGAACACTAAATAAAAGAGTAAATAACTATTTCAAAGAAAACAATATTTCCAGAAATGGAAATTGGAAATTGCATTTGAAATCGATAGTTATGTTTTCCCTATACCTCGCTCCTTATTTCATACTAATGTCCTTAAACCTTCCCTGGTGGGCGCAGCTGCTGCTTACCATCGTGATGGGAGTTGGAATGGCCGGAGTGGGAATGAACGTAATGCACGATGCCAACCATGGTGCTTATTCTTCTAAAAAATGGATCAATAAAATATTGGGAGGCAGTATGTACATCCTTGCCGGGAATGTATACAACTGGCAGGTGCAACATAATGTTCTTCACCATACCTATACAAACATTCACGGTCATGATGAAGACCTAGAAGCGGGTCGGATCCTTCGATTTTCGGAACATTCCAAATGGCATCGACTCCATAAATTCCAGCATCTGTACAGTATATTTTTCTATGGTCTACTTACCCTGAACTGGGTGATTACCTCCGACTTCCTTCAAACAAAGAGATACCTGGCGAAAAAACTGTCCTATGGCAAAATGCCTAGTCCTGTTAAACAGTGGAGTATTCTTATAGCCACCAAGATAATCTACGTTTCCATATGGATCATACTACCCATATTTGTATTTAGTATTGTGTGGTGGAAAGTATTATTAGGATTCGTAATAATGCATTATGTGGCTGGCCTTATACTCAGCGTTGTATTCCAACTGGCGCATGTGGTTGAGGATGCCGAAGTGATGCTACCTGATTCTTCAGGAACCATGAAGAACACCTGGGCGATTCACCAGTTATTCACTACAGTTAATTTTTCAACTAAGAATAAAATCGTTAATTGGTTTACCGGCGGACTAAACCACCAGGTGGAACACCATATCTTTCCAAATATCAGCCATATTCACTATTCGAACATCTCCAAGATCGTTCGAAATACGGCCAAAGAATTCAACTTACCCTATAACGAATATAAAACAACCCGTAAAGCGCTCATAGCACATTTCAAATACTTGAAACAAATGGGTGCTAAGCCGGCAATAGCCACCTAAATTATGAATCCAAAACTGTCCGATCGCGTAAACAACATGGCTACCTCAGCTACGCTAGCCATGGCTGCAAAAGCACGTGAACTTCGAGCCGAAGGCAGAGATATAATAGGTTTGAGCCTGGGAGAACCAGACTTTACCGTACCCGAATTTGTTAAAGATGCTGCCATCCAGGCCGTAAAAGACGACTATCACGCATATACTCCTGTGGATGGGTATGCCGACCTTAAGCAGGCGATCATCACAAAATTCAAAAGAGACAATAACCTGGACTACACTCCGGCCCAAATTGTGGTGTCTACTGGCGCAAAACAATCCATTGCCAATCTAGCCCAGGTATTACTTAATCCCGGAGATGAAGTACTCCTACCCGCACCTTACTGGGTGAGTTACAGCGACATTGGAAAGGTTGCCGGAGGCGTTGCGATAGCTGTGCCTACCAGTATAGATACCGACTTTAAAATTACTCCTGAGACCCTTGAGGCGGCAATAACGCCTAAGACGAAAATGATGATCTACAGTTCTCCTTGTAATCCAAGTGGTTCTGTATACAGCAAAGAAGAACTTAGAGCGCTTGCCGATGTGCTGGTGAAATATCCGGATATCATCGTAGTAAGCGACGAGATCTACGAGCACATTAATTTCACAGGACAGCACGCTTCGATGGCGCAGTTCGATGATATGTACGACCGCACAGTTACCGTGAATGGGGTATCCAAAGCCTTTGCCATGACCGGTTGGAGGATCGGTTATATAGGAGGTCCTGAATATATTGCAAGAGCCTGCAACAAAATGCAGGGACAGGTTACCAGCGGAGCGAACTGTATCGCTCAGCGTGCAACCATTGCCGCACTGGAAAACCCACCAAGTAAAATTCAATACATGGTGGATGCCTTCAAGAACAGAAGAAAACTGGTGCTCGACCTATTGGCAGATATTCCTGGGATTAAGACGAACGAACCGGAGGGAGCATTCTATGTGTTTCCCGATGTTTCTTATTACTTCGGAAAGACGATACAGGGAGTTACTATTGAAAATGCTTCCGACTTTGCCCTGCTACTCCTCGACAAGGCTAATGTTGCCACGGTTACAGGAGAAGCTTTTGGTAGTCCGAACTGCATAAGGATCTCTTATGCCGCTTCAGAAGAAGATATTACCGAAGCGCTCCGAAGGATCAAAGAAGCCCTTTCATAAACAAAACATACTTACAATGGCTAAAATACTTCTCCTTGGATCCGGCGAACTGGGAAAGGAATTTGTAATTGCTGCCCAGCGAATCGGGCAAACCGTAATTGCAGTCGACAGCTATGCCAACGCTCCGGCCATGCATGTCGCAGATTCCAGCGAAGTGATCAATATGCTCGATGGGGATGCACTTGATGCTATAGTAGAAAAGCACAATCCTGATTATATAGTGCCGGAGATAGAGGCCATTCGAACAGAGCGCTTCTACGAATATGAAAAGCAGGGTTATAATGTGGTTCCTTCGGCCAGGGCAGCCAATTACACCATGAACCGAAAAGCGATCCGGGACCTCGCGGCCGTGGAACTCGGACTCAAAACTGCACCCTATAGTTATGCCACTTCGGAAGAAGAACTGCAAAAAGCCGTTGAAAATATTGGGATGCCTTGTGTTGTAAAACCGCTGATGTCCTCAAGTGGGAAAGGTCAGAGCACCATCCGTTCCGCAGAAGATATTAACTACGCCTGGAACTATTCGCAGGAAGGCTCCCGGGGTGATGTTGCCGAAGTGATCGTGGAAGGATTTATAAATTTCAACTACGAGATCACCTTACTCACCGTAACTCAGAATAATGGTCCTACTCTGTTTTGTCCGCCAATTGGTCACCGACAGGAAGGTGGTGATTATCGCGAGAGCTGGCAACCGGCACTCATGGCAGATGCGGACCTTGCCGCGGCACAAGCAATGGCCGATAAGGTTACAGAAGCATTAGGTGGAGCAGGTATTTGGGGTGTTGAATTCTTTATCGCCGATGAGGGTGTTTATTTTTCCGAATTATCCCCTCGCCCCCACGACACAGGCATGGTCACCCTTGCTAACACCCAAAACTTCAATGAATTCGAATTGCACCTGAGGGCGATCCTGGGACTACCAATTCCTGAAATTACCCAGGAACGGATTGGTGCTTCTTCAGTAATACTGGCAAACGGACATTCTGATAGTCCGTCATTCTCGGGTATCGAGGAGATGGCTTCAGCAACTAAATCCGACTTCAGGTTATTCGGTAAACCAACCTCCCGTCCTAACCGAAGAATGGGAGTGGTTGTGACCTATGACAACCTATCGGGTTCGATCGAGGATGTTGTGAATCGCGCGATAGATCTTTCATCAAAAGTGGATGTAAAACTCTAATTATCGATTCCTCCAAAAGAATGGCGTGAGTAAGATCAGCACGGTGAACAATTCCAGACGTCCGATAAGCATTAGGAAAGTAGACCACCATTTAGCAGCAGATGGTAATCCGGCGTAGGTATTGGTGGGCCCCAGATCTCCTAAGGCAGGACCTACATTCCCCAGAGTGGAAGCGGCTCCTCCCAACGCCGTTTTAAAATCAAGTCCTAACCAGGAAAATACCAGAACACCCACGATAAAGGATAGTAAATAGAGAATAAAGAACGCCAGGATGTTGAATACGATGGGTTGTACTACCGCTTTGTTATTGTACCGAACGGGTAAAATTGCATTAGGATGTAGTGTTCTTCGGAATTCTATAATTCCATTCTTGATCATAATCAGGTGGCGCACGATCTTCACACCCCCTGAAGTAGATCCTGAAGAACCTCCCAGGAACATAAGTCCAAAGAAAAAGATGGTAAGGAAAGGCGTCCAGGCGGTAAAGTCGGCAGTAACAAATCCCGTGGTTGTAACTACGGCAAGCACCTGGAAGAGACCGTGCCGTATAGCACTTTCCAGTTCACCCCATACCAGAGGGTGGTACACGCTAGAGGCAGACGGATCCGCCTGGAAGTAAATTACGACCGAAGCGACCAGGGTAAGCCCAATTATAAAATAACCATAAAGCCTAAACTCCTCATCCCTGAAAACTTTACTGAACTTAGTTTTAAAGGCAAAGTAGCTCAGTATGAAATTGGTTCCTGCCAGGAACATAAAGATCATTATAATATACTGTATCAACGGCTGGTCGTTCCAAAAAGCAACACTGACATTCTTTGTAGAAAAGCCGCCGGTGCTCAAAGTACTTAGCGAGTGGTTGATGGCATCAAAGAAATCCATACCTGCCAGTTTAAGCAGTAAAGTCTCTGCTGCCGTATAACCTACATAAATGATCCAAAGTCGTTTTGCAGTATCCGTGATACGAGGATGCAATTTATCACCACCAGGGCCAGGGGCCTCCGCGGCAAACAGCTGCATGCCACCAATCCCAAGTAATGGAAGGATGGCAATGGCGAGAACAATGATCCCCATTCCTCCTATCCAATGTGTCACACTGCGCCAAAACAAGACTCCCTTGGGTACACTTTCGATATCCGTAAGTATGGTAGCGCCCGTGGTAGTGTAACCACTCATGGTTTCAAAAAAGGCATTCGTAAAACTTGGAATCGCTCCCGTGAAAATATAGGGTAAGGTTCCTGCCAGCGACATGATGATCCAACCAAATGTTACGATGAGGTAACCTTCTCTTTTCTGAATTTCTTTTGAATGCTTCCAGGTGAATAGCATCAGTGCAAGCCCCGCGGCCAATACCGTAACTCCGGCGAATATCATCTGCATCCCGACCCCATCATTATATGCAAAACTAACGATTGAAGACAGTAAGATAAAACCACCGTTAACCAGTAATAGCAGTCCCATTAAGTGAAAAATGATCTTGTAATTCAATTTGGCGAACCGGCTCATTACACGAAGAGTTTTTCCACCTTTTTAATGGATTGTGGCAAACTGCACACAACGATACGATCACCGCTTTTGATCTCAAAACCACCAAGAGCTATATGCCCTTCACCATCGCGAATCACACCGCCAATAACCGCCGAACGAGGGAAATCCATATCGCGAATCACCTTGTTGCACACCTTTGAATTTGGCGTTACAAGGAATTCCAGGAGTTCCGCATTCATATTGTTCAATCGGGTCATGGCTACGATCTCACCTCTTCGTACATAACGGAAGATATTGTTGGCCGCCAACAGCTTTTTATTGATGAGGGTATCGATACCGATGGAATGAGACAATTGAAAATAATCCATGTTCTCAACCAGGGCGATAGTTTTCTTAACTCCTTTCGACTTCGCCACAAGGCAGGACATGATATTGGTCTCACTATTTCCGGTAACTGAGATAAAGGCATCCATATTCTGAATGGACTCTTCTTCTAATAGCTCCACATTGCGCCCGTCTCCATTGATCACCAGGCAACTCGGAATATCATCCGCTATTTCAAATGCCTTTTCCTTATCATTTTCTACGAGCTTAACATTAAAACTACTCTTACACAGGTCTTGGGCAGTTTTACAACCAATAGCACTTCCACCAAGGATCATGACATTCCGGATGTCCTCCTTCACCTTACCTGAAAGTTTGTAGATATGGTCCACGCCCTTCGGAGTTGTAATGAAATAGACCTGGTCTCCTTCTTTAAATTGAGTATCACCCCTTGGGATAAGTGTATACTGGGTACCAAAACGTTGAATCGCAATAGGCACATAATCCAGTTCCGGATACTCCGTAGCTACTTCCTTCACTGTCTTTCCAACAAAAGCTGCCGTACGTGAAAGATGCAATCCAATCATAGTCAGCGCTCCTTCATCAAACTCATATGTATCGTTAAAAGCACTCTGATTGAGTAAAAGGTGAATTTCGTTTGCCGCCAAGGCCTCCGGAGAGATTAATTCATCTATCCCGAATTTGGTAAATCCAACAGCGTCCTTGTGTTCCAGGAATTCCGTATTAGAGATCCTGGCAATGGTACGTTTTGCTCCCAATTGCTTGGCGAGTACACAGGCTGTTATATTGGTTGTTTCGCTGGAAGTAACACCGATTACCAAGTCAGTACCGGCCACTTTAGCATCCCTGAGCACTGAAATAGATGTAGCATCTCCCCTAACAACACGTATATCCAGATGAGTATCTGCATAAGCGAGGGACTCCCTGTTAGTATCGATTAATGTAATGTCCTGAGATTCGAAAGAAAGTAGCTTCGCCAAATGAAATCCAACTTCACCAGCACCCGCTATAATGATCTTCATAATAATTTGTAAGCAATGGGATGTGCAAATGTATATAAATTTGGATTACAAAGCTCCAATGCAATGTTAAGTTCGAAAGTATCTGCATCTTTTTTAAGAGGTTGAAATTCACACTAAACAATTCCTTCAAGATCAATCTATCATAAGGGAATTAGTAAAAAAGTATGTAGCTTTGCACCCTCCAATTTATGGAAGCAGGAACGGAAGCTATGAAGGAAAATGTTACCCCATACAAGGACTCTGATCTGGGCAAGAAGAAACAGGTAGAACAGATGTTCGATACCATATCAGGGAACTACGACGGACTCAACCGGGTTATTTCCCTGGGTGCCGATGTTAAATGGCGAAAAAAAGTGGTGCAAATGGTGGTAGACACGAATCCCGACTCCATTTTAGATATCGCCACCGGTACGGGAGACCTGGCAATTTCCTTTGCTCAAAACAGCAAGGCCTCTAAGGTAGTTGGCCTTGACCTTTCGGATGGTATGCTTTCCGTAGCTAGAAGAAAAATAGAAGATTCATCGCTAAAGGATCGGATCTCCTTTGTAAAAGGGGATAGTGAAGCCCTGCCTTTTGAAGACAACTCGTTTGACGCGATTACCGTTTCCTTCGGAATACGAAACTTTGAGAACCTCGAGAAAGGCCTGGCCGAAATTTTGAGGGTACTTCGCCCAAACGGAATCTTTGTGATCCTGGAAACCTCCGTACCAGGAAAATTCCCATGGCGACAGGGTTATTTCGTCTATACAAAAGGAGTAATGCCACTTATAGGAAAAGTGTTTTCAAAAGATAAGGTTGCCTACTCTTATTTATCGGAAAGTGCCTCTGTGTTCCCACACGGAGAAGCACTCAACAATATTTTACGTAAAATTGGGTTTATAGAGGTGGAAAATAAGCCACAAACCTTTGGTGTAGCCACTATCTATAGCGCGACTAAGAAATTATGAAGAAACTACTTATTGTCCTCGCCCTAATCGTTTTTGCTGAAAGTGCACAAGCCCAGCTTTTCAGTAAAGAGCGACTTGCAAACCTGGAAAACTTCGATAAGAGATTCCTTACCTGGGGTTATTTTCTGGGATTTAATAGCTATGATTACAAATTTGAGTACGAAAACCAGTTCATGGACGACAATACCGATGTACTCGTAGAAGGCCAGTCGGGATTTAATGTAGGATTGATTGGTGACATGCGTGTCAATCAATTCATTAACCTGCGATTGGAACCGGGATTGTACTACACCCAAAGAAACCTGATGTTTCCAAATTTTGAGGAGGAAAAAGATTTTCTCAGAGAAGTGAAGTCTACGTATATCCATGTTCCTCTGCTGGTTAAATTTTCAACCAAGCGATTGAACAATATCAAACCTTTCGTGGTTGCTGGTATCTCAACTTCTTTTAATTTATCGAGCAACGAGGACAACCCGGAGGATAACTTTCAGGGGCAGTTCAGAACTACAAAAACCACCAGTTATTACGAAGTAGGATTTGGTATCGACCTCTACCTCTATTTCTTCAAGTTCACCCCGTCAATACGCGGAGTATTTGCAATGAGCGACGAATTAGTGCGAGATGAAGACCCAAATAGTCCCTGGACAGGGAACATCACCAAGATGGCCACAAGAGGTGTCTTTATAAACTTTACTTTCCAGTAGATCTCCGGAATTCATTGAGTAATATGGCGGTTGCTGTTGCTACATTGAGGCTTTCCGTTTCCTGAACAGCGCCAAACCTGGGTATCGTAATACGAAGATTTAAGGCTTCATTTATTGTTTCTGAAATACCATTGGCCTCATTTCCCATCACTAGTATTCCTTCGGAAGGTAGTTCGGTTTGATACACTGAAGCACCATCCATCACAGCGCCGATGGTGGTTAGTTGTGTGTTCCGAAGAAAAGAATCAAGACCAACGTAATGCACTGCTACCCGGGCAATAGAACCCATGGTAGCCTGAATTACTTTCGGGTTAAAGCAATCTGCAGTGTCCGCCGAACAAACAATTTGCTCCACTCCGAACCAGTCACACAAGCGAATGATGGTTCCCAGGTTGCCAGGATCTCTAATAGCGTCAAGAGCCAGGATCAACCCACTTTGCCGGAGTTCAGGATATGTTGGTTTCCTGAATACTGCCAGTGAAGTGTTTGGCGTTTTTAGAGCACTGATCTTCTTCAAATCAATTTCGGAGATAGCCGTAGCCTCATGACCTTCTGATGGGTCTACTTTTGTTGAAAAAAAGTAGTCGGCTTGAAAACCTGCCTCCAAAAGTTCAGAAATTACCTTAGGCCCTTCCGCAACAAATAGTCCACTGCTGTCGCGGTACTTTTTTTGCCGTAATCCCGTTATTAATTTAATTTGACTCTTACTGATCAAAATATAGTATTTTTGAATCGATAGTAATCTGTATCGCTTGATCAAAACCTTCACAAAAATATCATTAATTTCAGGAATAGTGTTGATGATGCTTTCCTGCAATGCGGTAAAGAGGGTTGGTGAAAACGAATATCTTCTCACCGAAAATACGGTTTCGGTGGATAGCCTTGAAGTAAAAGACGAGAAAGTTCTTAGTCAGATCATGCAGCGCCCCAACAGCAAACTCCTGGGGATGCCATTTGGGATTTTCATTTACAACCTTGCAAATCCCGCCCCCGATTCCACTTTTCAGAAGTGGTTGAAAAAAAACCCGAAGAGAGAGCAGCGACTCATCAATTTCTACTCGAAAAAGCAGGTTGATGAAATGCGAAGTAGCTATGTGGGGATCAATAGATGGTTTGAAAGCACGGGTAGTGCCCCGGTGGTCATCAATGAAGTAAAGACCAGGAAATCTCTTGAAAGATTGCAGAATTACTATTCAAGTTTCGGTTGGTTCAACGCCGAAGGAGATTACAAGATCATTCCTCATAAAAAAAAGGAGAAACGAGCTGCGATAGAGTATTCTCTAAAACTTCGGAAGCCGTACATCATCGATTCAATAAACACTAAAATCAGCTCACAGGTAGTGGATTCTTTGTTCAAATTATCGGCTAACCAGTCGTTCATCGAGCAAGGCAAACAATTTGCGAATAATGATTTCAACAATGAGCGCGACCGACTTACCATTCAGTTTCGGAATTCGGGATTGTATTATTTCGATCAGGATTATATCACGTTCGAGGCCGATACCGTGCACACGGAACATAAGGCTAATATCACATACATCATTCCGGACAGAAGGTACCGTATCGAGGATAGCACCTACTCAGAACCTTTCAAGATCCACAAGGTGAATGAGGTGAGGATCGTGACAGATTACACCTTTCAGAATCGAGATAAAACCCTACAGGATTCGGTAGTCTATGAAGGCTATAAGCTTTATAGCTATGAACCAATTAAATTCAGGCCTAAAGCTATAACGGATGCTATCTCTATCACTCCCAATGAAATTTTCCGTGATATAGACAGAACCCTAACGTACAACCAGATAAGCGACCTCAGGATCTTTCGTTACCCGAACATCAGTTATCAGGAAGATCCTTCCGATACCACAGGAACCGGTCTAATTTCCACCATACTCCTGACACCACGAAAGAAATACACCTTACAACTCGATTTTGATGTGATCCCTATTCCATCGCCCATTCAAGAATTTGGTATGGGGTTCAGCACTACTTTTTTAACAAGGAATGTGTTTCGGGGAGCCGAGACGTTGAGTCTTTCGGGAAGAGGAAGCGTGGGTTCCTCCAAGGATGCGGCAGACAGTGAAAGTACATTTTTCAATATTTCAGATATTGGGGCAGACGTAAAACTTAGCATACCAAGGATCGTATTACCCTTTAACACAGAAGATTTCATTAAGAAATACATGTCTCCCACAACCAACATCCGATTCGGGATCAATGCGCAGAATAACATCGGATTGGACAGACAGAATTTTAACGGGGTATTCGATTTCAAATGGAAACCTTCAAACATCAAAACCTACACTTTTGAAGGAGCTAATGTACAGTACGTTCGCAACCTTAACACAGACAACTATTTTAATGTATATCAGAATTCCTTCGATGTCCTGAATACGATCGCGAGAGATATTGAAGGAACGAATCCGGGATCCATTAGTCCGGATTACTACACCACTGATGAAAACGGAGATCTTATCCTGGATATTCCGTTTGGCACGGACAGCTTTCTTTCCGAAGTCGAAAATGGTAGCATCCCTACAACCGATGAGAATGCGGTTGTGGTGAACAGTATCAACGAACGAAAAGACAGGCTAACCGAGAACAACCTGATCTTTGCCACCAGTTTCCAATGGCTTAGGGATAGCAGGGAAGGTATATTCGACAATTCCTTTTCTCGTTTGCGTTTGAAGGTAGAAGCCGCCGGTAACTTACTTTCCGGTATTTCAAAATTAGCCGGCCTGGAAAGAAATGAAGATGGGGCCTATACCGCCTTTGGTGTCGCTTTTTCACAATATGTAAAATTGGAAGGAGACTACATCCGGCACTGGGAGCTCAAAGACGGTAATATATTTGCTGTCAGGGCGTTCACAGGTCTTGCCATACCTTACGGAAACAGCAACAGTATACCATTTGTGCGAAGTTATTTTGCCGGTGGTGCGAACGACAACAGAGGGTGGACACCTTACGATTTAGGTCCGGGAAGCAGTGGTAGCGCCGATGAATTTAACGAGGCCAACCTCAAGATCGCCTTAAATGCAGAATACCGATTTACCATCCTCGGTGACTTCAAAGGTGCCTTCTTTATCGATGCCGGAAACATTTGGAATGCTTTTGATAATGTTGAAGATGAAGCTTCACGATTCACTGACATAGGCGACCTGAGTGAACTGGCGATCGCTTCAGGGATGGGTTTGCGATACGACTTCGGCTTCTTTGTGCTTCGGTTTGATGGAGGATTCAAGACATACAATCCTGCCAGGCCCGAAGGAGAGCGTTGGTTCAAAGAGTACAACTTCTCCAATATCGTCTATAACATAGGTATCAACTATCCCTTTTAAAACGGTAAATTTTGTTACTTTTGTCATTCTAATCAAACGCTATATGAGTCACACTATAAAGCCCGGCGTCGCTACGGGAGATGAAGTTCAGAAGATACATCAATACGCTAAAGATAAAGGGTTCGCTATGCCCGCCGTTAATGTTATCGGCTCGAATAGTATGAATACCGTTATGGAAACAGCCGCCGAACTTAACAGTCCGGTGATCATTCAGTTTTCAAACGGTGGAGCGCATTTCAATGCCGGAAAGGGTTTGTCCAACGACAGCCAACTGGCTGCCATAGCGGGGGCTGTTGCAGGGGCAAAACACGTGCATGAAATGGCCGAGGTTTACGGAGCTACTGTTATTATGCATACCGATCACTGTGCGAAGAAATTACTTCCCTGGGTAGATGGAATGCTGGATGCAGGTGAGAAGTATTACAAGGAACACGGTAAGTCGCTCTATAGTTCCCACATGATTGACCTTTCCGAAGAATCCATAGAAGAGAATATCGAGATCTGCAAGCGTTACCTGGAGCGAATGAGCAAAATGGACATGACGCTGGAGATCGAACTGGGAATCACTGGAGGTGAAGAAGATGGTGTAGACAACACTGATGTGGACTCATCACGTCTATACACCCAACCGGAGGAGGTAGCCTTTGCCTATGAAGAACTTAAGAAAGTTAGCGATCGCTTTACAATTGCTGCAGCTTTCGGAAACGTTCACGGGGTATACAAACCGGGGAATGTTCAGTTAACTCCTGTTATTCTGAAGAATTCCCAGGAGTATGTTCAGAATAAATACGGAACGGGACACAATCCTATCGATTTCGTTTTCCACGGCGGAAGTGGTTCAACGGTTGAAGAAATTCGCGAGGCCATAGGATACGGTGTGGTGAAGATGAATATTGATACCGACCTTCAATTTGCCTTTAACGAAGGGATTCGTGATTATATGACAAACAATATTGGTTATCTGAAAACACAGATCGGTAATCCCGATGGTGATGATATTCCAAACAAAAAATACTACGACCCCAGGAAATGGTTACGCGAAGGGGAGCTTACCTTTAAAAAGCGTTTGATCAAGGCCTTTGAAGACCTGAACAACGTAAATACACTTTAACCGAATAAACTCCTCATAGTATGGCTTGGTTTAAAAGAACAAAGAAAGGTATACAAACCCCAACCGAAGACAAGAAAGATGTTCCGAAAGGACTCTGGTACAAATCTCCAACAGGAAAGATCGTCGATTCCGAAGAACTGGAAAAGAACTTCTATGTAAGTCCGGAAGACGGCTATCACGTTCGTATCGGGAGTAAGGAATATTTCGAAATCCTGTTCGACGACAACGAATTCAAAGAACTCGATAAAGGAATTACTTCCAAGGATCCATTGCAGTTTGAGGATACCAAAAAGTATACGGATCGTTTAAAAGCTGCCCAGGAGAAAACCGGATTAAAGGACGCTGTGAGGACAGCTGTGGGAAAATCCATGGGAGAAGACCTCGTCATCGCCTGTATGGACTTCAGTTTCATTGGGGGTTCCATGGGAAGTGTGGTTGGTGAAAAGATCGCAAGGGCAGCAGACTACGCCCTAAAAAAGAAAATTCCATTCATGATCATTTCCAAAAGTGGTGGTGCGCGGATGATGGAAGCAGCATTGTCTCTCATGCAGTTGGCTAAGACCAGCGCCAAGATCGCTCAGCTGGCTGCTGCAAAAATCCCGTATATTTCTCTATGTACGGATCCAACAACAGGAGGAACGACCGCTTCTTTCGCTATGCTTGGTGACATCAATATCAGCGAACCAGGAGCACTTATCGGCTTTGCCGGTCCGAGGGTAGTTCGTGATACTACAGGAAAAGATCTGCCAGATGGTTTCCAAACCGCTGAATTCCTTCAGGAACATGGTTTCCTTGATTTCATAAGTCACAGAAAAGATCTGAAACGTATGATCAATCTTTACCTGGACCTGATCCTTAACAGGCCGCTTCGCGAAAAAGTTTCTTAATAATAAAAGCCGCTCGGGAGAGCGGCTTTTTCCATCCAATACTATCTCAAATTACTAATTGAGTATGATGGTATAATCAACACCATTAACAGTTAGTATCGCGATATTGTCACAGCTACCGTCACCAAAATTCAGGGTACCCTGATCTCCATTTCTTGTGATCTCTACAATTCCACTAACAAAATGAGGGCAGGTAGCTTCCCTGCGAAGTGCTTCAGTGATTACTCCTGAATGTGAAAATCCGGTGTTGGAGACCACATCCCTATTTCCTGTTACAAGCCAAACATTGTCCAACCAGCTACCCGTACCAAACCCTTCGATCCACTCCCGCACACGCGTTCCATCCTTCTGAATTATCAGACCGCCGGGGTACGAAATCTGCAGATCCGCATGCACAGTAGATTGTGGATTGCCAGCGGCATTACTCCGCTCACGGAAAATTGTGGCTCCACCGGCGACGTCCTTATTATTCCAAGAGAAATTCTCTAAGGTGTAGGTCATGGTTCGGGTTCCATTCTGAATGGGCCCGTAGGTAATATTTACGATTCCGGAGACTACCGCTCCATTCTGCAATTCACAACCAAATCCAAAATCAAGAGTAACAAAAGTGACTCCGTTCTCGGTGCTGATCGTGATTGTAACACAATTCGGGAAAAGACTTATGCTCCTACCGCTTTCCTCTTCTATTTCGGTGTAGGCAGTTTCAAGCATATGGATCACACCGTCCGTAGTTACATCAGCCTGAGAAACCTGGGTAGATTCTTCAACGAAAACAAGATCTGAAACTGAGGTTGTAGCCACCTCATCGACAGCTTCATCCTTACTACAGGATGTAAGCAGAAAAGAAAACAAAAGCAGGGTCAAAATTCCGGGGTAAAATAAATTTTTTTTCATGATACATTAATTTAAAGTTAGTATCATTTTGACCGAAAAATAGCAGGATAGTTTAATGTAAAATGTTAAAATATGTGTTTTATTTATTTGATTATCAATATTTTAAACAAAAAAGCCGCTCAATTGAGCGGCTCATGAAAAAACTTGACTAATTATAAAACAATGGGGAATTCCTGCCCGTTGAATGTCAATGTTGCTTGATTATCACAGGTACCATCACCCCAATTGATGGTTCCGGTTAATCCTTCCTGCTGAATTTCCAGCACTCCACTCACAAGGTAAATACAGGATAATTTCTTAACGAGGGTCTCCGTTACTTCACCGCTTCTGCTAAAACCATTTGTTAATTCAGTGTTCCAGTTTCCTGTAATATTGAAAACATTGTCCACCCAGGTTCCGCTTCCGACGCCCTCAACCCACTCTATCACACGTGATCCTTCACGAGTAGCGGTAACAGCGGTGTTCGGGAAACTCACATTGATGGTTTCGGTGGCTGCCGACTGTGGATTGCCATTCTGATTGGCGATTTGTCGTACCACCTGGCCTCCTCCTGATACAGCGTTGTTGTTATATGTGAAATCTTCGTAAGTGTAATTAATAGTTCTCGATCCTCCGTTGATGGGCCCGTAGTCCATCTCTATTCGTCCTGAGACTACAGCACCATTGTTCAGTGTACAACTCTCACCGAAATCAAGGGTGATCATCCCTCCATTTCCACTTGGATTTATAACAATAGTTGCACAGGATGGAAATAAAGAAATAGTATTGCTTCTTCCCTCTTCGGTTTCAATGTATCCAGCCTCCATAATAGTAAAAGATCCTTCCACTACATTATCCGTTTGGGCTGCACGAGCCGTATTTTCAGCAGAAAAATTTACAACGTTGCTATCTTCGCTATCATCATCGCTGCATGAGAATAGTAACGATCCTACTAGCAGTAATAAAGAAAAAAACAACGCTTTATTTACATAAGTTTTCATTTTCTTGAGTTTTGGGTTATTGTTCTTAAGACTTTTCTAACGCTTGAAGGTTTAATTAAGTATGCTGAATGAATAAAAAAGAACGTTTTACAGTCATATGTTGATGCTTTTTTATACTTTTGCAACTTGATAGATCAAAGAGATCATCGATACATAAAAATCATTTAAATAATATTGGCATGTATTTATCACCAGAAGTAAAAAAAGACATTTTCAAAAAACACGGTAAGTCTGAGAACGACACCGGTTCTGCTGAAGGGCAGATCGCATTGTTCACTCACCGTATCGATCACCTTACAAAGCACCTTAAGAAGAATCACAAGGATTATAATACCGAGCGTTCTTTGGTGAAATTGGTAGGTAAGCGTCGTTCATTGTTGGATTACCTAATGAAGAAAGACATTATGCGCTATCGTGCGATCGTAAAAGAACTTGGATTACGTAAGTAACAAAAAGGGACGCTTTGGTGTCCCTTTTACTTTTTCAGAAGTATTCTGAAAACATAGAAAAAGCTACCCTTAGGTTTTTCATTGGTCAACCACACAACAACACAACTTACGGCCGAACATCGGCCGTTGACCAAAGTAACCGTGCTACTAAGCATTAGCGAAGTAGTACAAGAAAAACAATTTAAATGATACCTAAAGTATTTAAAGAGGTCATCGACCTCGGTGATGGAAGAGAAATTTCCATCGAAACCGGTAAACTGGCAAAACAGGCCCATGGCTCTGTAGTGGTTCAGTCCGGAAACTGTATGCTACTGTGTACAGTAGTTTCAAACTATGACCAAAAAGATCTGGATTTTCTTCCTTTAACGGTAGACTATCGTGAGAAATTTGCCGCTTCGGGACGCTATCCCGGCGGATTTTTTAAAAGAGAAGCGCGTCCAAGCGATGGTGAGATCCTCACTATGCGTTTGGTAGACCGTGTTCTTCGACCACTTTTCCCTAAAGACTATCACTCTGAAACACAGGTGATGATCCAATTAATGTCACACGACGAGAACGTAATGCCGGACGCTATGGCCGGATTGGCCGCTTCTGCAGCCATCCAACTATCGGATTTCCCGTTCGAATGTGCTATTTCAGAAGTTCGTGTAGGACGAGTAGACGGACAACTCATTATTAACCCTACCCGTGAGCAACTTGCTGTATCGGAACTTGATATGGTGATAGGTGCATCTGCCGACTCTGTAATGATGGTTGAGGGTGAGATGAAAGAGATCTCTGAAGAAGAAATGGTTGAAGCTATCAAATTTGCACACGATGCCATTAAGGTTCAGATCGACGCGCAAATGCGACTAGCAGATGCGTTCGGAAGAAAAGAGGTTCGAGAGTATGACGGAGAGCTTGAAGACGAAGAACTTCAGAAGAAAATTCACGAAATGGCGTACGATAAAGTTTATGCTATTGCGAAAGCCGGTTCTTCTAAGCAAGAACGTGGAGAAGCGTTTTCAGCAATTAAAGAGGAAATCCTTGAATCCTTCTCGGAAGAAGAGCGGGAAGAAAACGAAGACCTGATCAAGAAATATTACCGCAAAGCAGAAAAAGAAGCAATTCGTGACCTTACGTTAAATGAAGGTCTGCGATTGGACGGAAGAAAAACAGATGAAGTTCGACCTATCTGGTGTGAAGTGGATTATTTGCCTTCTACACACGGTTCGTCAATCTTCACCAGAGGAGAAACACAGGCCCTGGCAACAGTTACCCTGGGAACTTCCAGAGAAGCAAACCAAATTGATATGCCTTCTTTTGAAGGAGAAGAAACCTTCTATCTTCATTACAACTTCCCTCCTTTCTGTACTGGTGAGGCACGACCTATTCGGGGTACCTCACGTAGAGAAATAGGACACGGTAACCTAGCCCAGAGAGCATTGAAAGGAATGATCCCTGAAGATTGTCCCTATACTGTTCGTGTGGTGAGTGAGGTACTGGAATCCAATGGTTCTTCCTCTATGGCTACAGTTTGTAGCGGAACTATGGCATTAATGGATGCCGGAGTACAGATGGTGAAACCAGTTTCGGGTATCGCCATGGGATTGATCTCCGACTCCGAATCAGGAAAATATGCCGTGCTTTCGGATATTCTTGGTGATGAGGATCACCTGGGAGACATGGACTTTAAAGTAACAGGTACTGCCGACGGTATCACAGCTTGCCAAATGGATATCAAAGTCAAAGGATTGAGCTACGAGATCCTGGTGAATGCATTAAAGCAGGCACGTGACGGAAGACTCCATATACTGGATAAACTGGTTGAAACTATCGCCCAACCTAATGCCGATGTGAAGCCTCATGCTCCTAAGATGGTAACTGCTACTATCCCTAACGAGTTCATCGGTGCTCTTATCGGACCCGGTGGAAAAGTGATCCAGGAGCTACAGAAAGAAACCAAGACGACCATCGTGATCAACGAAGATCCGGTTACTGAAGAAGGAATTGTAGAGATCCTCGGAACCGACCAGGAAGGAATCGATGCTGTACTAGCGAAAATCGACTCTATCACTTTCAAACCAACAGTAGGAAATGTTTACGAAGTAAAAGTGATTAAGATCCTCGAGTTCGGAGCTGTAGTTGAATATTTAGACGCTCCGGGTAATGAGGTATTATTACACGTTTCTGAATTAGCATGGGAACGTACCGAAAATGTAACTGATGTGGTGAACATGGGTGATGTTATCGACGTGAAATACTTTGGGATTGATTCCAGGACCCGAAAAGAGAAAGTCTCTCGTAAGGCCATCCTTCCTAAGCCGGAAGGCTATGTAGAGCGTCCTCCGAGACGTGATAACAAAAATCGCGGTCGCGATAACCGAAACCGTGATAGAAGAAGGGACTAGAGACCAAAATTATTGAATAGACCGAATACGCCTTTTTCAAATTGAAATGAGAGTAAGAATTGAGAAAGGTCGAGAATAAAAGGTGAATTTATAAACACCTTAAAATAGCTAAAATCATAGTTTAAAGACTATTAAATTGTCAAACGCCTTCCTTTCGAAGGCGTTTTTTGCATTTAATCGAATAGTTCTTAGAATTTAAAAATTATCTATTAGATTCGTTTTTGAAGGAATTTTCCTTCAAGATAATAGCCCCCAAATGAATACTCTTATTAATCGTTTTTTTACGAGAAACGAGGCTAAGGAATTAATTGAAGAACAATGCAATGATTCGAGGAGAATCGTCCTGAATTATTTGTATGATCTGGCCTCACGCTCTACTCACATTCCCGAGTTTGAATCTGAAGTATTAGACATTAGGTTTGACGAAGATCCTTTCTTCGCCGATCTGCAATTGGTGAGATCCTATCTTTACGCCGAGAATTACCTTGTTAATAAAGATCCAAGGTTCATTGGAAATTGTTCCGAGCTTCGAGAAAAAACCAAGGAGAAGTTCTTCGAAGTTATGGATCAGCCGGCATTCAAATTACTGCTTGATTCAGAAGCAAATCAAAAATCTCACTTAGCTAGATTATACCTGCTTTATCTTATTAAAAAAGTTCAAAAAGATCATCCCCAAAAACAGCTGACCAAAAATTGGCTGGAGCGCATCCATATAATGTTCCCGGAAAAATATGGATTTAATATTGTTGATAGGATCAATCTTTTCAGAAGAGTCAAAGAAACCTCGGTGGAAATATACGATGAACTGTGCGATACATTAGGGAACAATGAAACAGAACGTCTCTTCTACGAGTCTTACGAAGACCTTCAAAACATCTATCGTTTTAACAAACAAATAATTGGTATTAAAGAAATAATACCAGAAGGTAAAAAGGTTCCACAAGGAATCCCGGTTCGGAAATTAATTGCTGTAAAAGACAAGAACGAAGGTGAGAATTCGAATTACATCAGCGGAGCTCATTATAAGTCTGTTCTTGAAAATATGCTGGATGGATTTGTACTGATCGATAAACATTCTCGAATTCTAGATGCCAACACTAAGGCCATGCAAATTCTCGAGCTTACTCAGGACGAGCTGGCAAACCATACGATCACTGAATTCCTACCCGATGAGATCTCAAGAGGAATAAAACAAGACCTTAACAGGCTCGATTCAAGTATTCCCAGCATCTTTATCGGTAAACGAATAGAGACGGTGTTATCGGACAATAGCGGTTCAAAGGAAGACTACGAAATAACCATCACCAATAACTTCCACGGTGACAATGAAACCTATACTGTTCTTTTAACGAACATTAGCCATAAAAAGCACATGTTGGAGGCTATACAGGAAGCAAAGGTTAATGCGGAGCGTTCGGCGAAGGCCAAATCGACCTTCTTATCGAACATGAGTCACGAGATACGCACCCCTCTTAACGTAATTCTAGGGCTTTCAGATATAATAAAAAAGAGTGCCTCCGGAGAAAATGAAATATTGCAGAAGAATATTGACGGCATAGACTTTTCGGCAAAGAACCTTCTTTCTATAGTAAATGATATACTGGATTTTTCGAAGATAGAGGCGGGGAAACTCACCCTACAATCCATAGATTTCAACTTGCGTAAAGTAGTTGAAACTATTTCAGATGGCTTTGCGATAAAAGCAAATGAGAAAGGATTGGATCTTATTTCAGAAATGGACAAGGACATACCTGATATGGTGATTGGAGATCAGTACCGCCTTAACCAGATCCTCACTAATCTAATCGGTAACGCGATTAAATTCACAAAACAGGGAGCGATCAATATCAAAGTTGAACTAGTTTCGGTATTTGAAGATGAAGTTAAACTTAAGTTCAGTGTAAAGGACACAGGAATTGGTATTTCCGAAGAAAACTTATCGAAGATCTTTGATAGTTTCTACCAGGTAGAAAACAGAGAAGACAACGAGATCGCCGGTACGGGATTAGGACTGGCGATTACCAGGGAATTGATCAAATTACAAGATGGTGAATTCCATGCGAATAGCAAGCTCCATGTTGGATCCGAATTTGAGGTTACTCTTCCCTTCAAGAAGAGTAAACTAAAAAGTCTGAATGATTCCATTAAAACCTTCGTAAGGGAGGATAAGAATCTCGAAGGTCTTAAAGTACTGGTTGCCGAAGACAATAAGATGAACCAATTCTACATCCGCCAATTGCTTTCAAACCTGAAAGTAACTGTGGATATTGCGGAGAATGGTAAGGAGGCTGTTGAGATTTTTCAGCAGGATACGGCGAACTACGACCTCATCCTCATGGATATGCACATGCCGGTAATGAACGGTATTGAAGCTATTTCGAAAATCCGAAGAACGAATAAAGACAAATTAAAGAAAGTGCCCATAGTCGCCTGCTCTGCTGATGTATTCCCGGAGGCAAGAAAGAGTGCAATAAAGGCAGGCATAGATTTCTATCTTACAAAGCCGGTTAGTGAAGATGCACTTAAAGAAGTGTTGTTCTGGTTGAGATCGGATGAAGCTTTCGAACCACAAATTTCAGGGAACCAGATAAGTTCAAGAACGCAGGAAGAAGAGAACATCGAGCGAAGTGTAAATATAAACCACTTGATGGAGACCTTCGATAATGACGAGGAATTCATTTCTTCCCTGCTTGAGGTATTCATTCAAACAACGCCGGAGGAATATAAAAGCATGCGTACCTGTATCGATAGGGAATACTACGCCCGTGCAAGTGCGATGGCCCATAAAATGAAATCCAGCTTTATGAACCTGGGCATGACGGTTCACGGACATCATTTGCAGCAAATAGAAAGTAATATCATAAAGAGAGATGGCATTGAAGAAGCCAAACGACATCTGAGTCTCTTCAGTCAGTTATACAACAAAGCACTACTGGAAGTCAATCTGTTACTCATAGAATTAAAGCAAAACTAGAAGAGCCGCCCCAAGAGGGCGGTTTTTTTTTGACGCAACCTTTTTGCTCACATAAGATAAGTCCAGACCTGATACCCTAAAGAATTTATTCCAAGATAAAAAATAAGATACTTAAAGCGTCAGCTTAGAGAATTCGCCACGTTTGTGGCGATTTTTTTTGATGCGGTGCGAAATCCATTTCTAGAACCACCAGGGAGTATTATTTGATATCTAATCAAATTTAATGTAAATTTAACCCTCTGTTGACCAGCTAAAAGATACTTTTTACCGAAAAACAAACAACCTTTTGTAACAAAAGGCATCTTTTATACGTATAACTACCAAAGCGAATTTAACTTAAGACAGGTAAACCTTAATGAGACAACTTAAAATTACGAAGCAGGTCACGAATAGAGAAACTGCTTCCTTAGACAAGTACCTACAGGAAATTGGTAAAGTTGACTTAATCACAGCAGACGAAGAAGTAGAGTTGGCACAACGTATAAAAGCGGGAGATCAACTTGCGCTGGAAAAGTTAACTAAAGCCAATTTGCGTTTCGTGGTTTCGGTAGCAAAGCAATACCAAAATCAAGGTCTTACCCTCCCAGATTTGATCAACGAGGGAAACCTTGGGCTTATAAAAGCAGCTCAGCGTTTTGACGAAACCAGGGGATTCAAATTTATTTCCTACGCGGTTTGGTGGATTCGTCAGTCCATTCTTCAGGCCTTAGCCGAACAGTCCAGAATCGTTCGTCTTCCGCTGAATAAGATTGGAAGTATAAACAAGATCAATAAGACATTTGCATTCCTGGAACAAGCGCACGAACGTCCGCCATCAGCCGAGGAAATCGCAAAAGAACTGGATATGACCATTAACGATGTGAAGGAGTCTATGAAAAATAGCGGCCGTCACGTATCAATGGACGCTCCTTTAGTAGAAGGAGAAGATTCAAACCTCTACGATGTATTGCGTAGTGGTGAATCGCCAAATCCGGATCGATCTCTGTTACACGAATCGCTTAGAACCGAGATAGAGCGAGCGCTCGAAACACTAACTCCTCGCGAGGCCGATGTGATCCGATTGTATTTCGGGCTGGGTGATCAACACCCAATGACCCTGGAAGAAATTGGTGAGACTTTCGACTTAACACGAGAGCGAGTGCGACAAATTAAAGAAAAAGCGATCCGCAGACTGAAGCATACTTCACGAAGCAAGATCCTTAAAACATACCTGGGCTAATACCCGGTAACCGCAACAACAGTTTATAAAATAACTGTTCGTTTTTTGATTGATGAATGACCCCCGGCTGATTACCGGGGGTTTTTTTTGTATATTTAAGTAAACTAACCATCATGTTGCGGACTATATGTTACGTAAGCACTGCAGCACCCTCACTTGACGAAAACGGGCTGGCTGATCTCTACGAGGAAGCAATACAGAAAAATACTGAGCAGAATATTACCGGAATACTTCTCTATTCAGACGGGAACTTCATGCAGATCATGGAAGGTGAGGCAGCACCGTTATTAAAACTTTATAATAGCATTGATAACGATGTAAGACACCATCATCTTATCAAGCTCACCGATCGTGAAATCAAGCAACGCATATTCGAAAATTACGCCAACGGATTCACCATTGTCAATAATGAACAGGAGGTCTTTAAACTGAACCTCTATCTCAATTGGTTGAAGGAAAATTTTGAAGGTAACGTTCAAAGACTTGTGGAAATCGTTCAGCCCTTTCTAAAATATACCTAAACAGCACCCCATGAATGGTTTAGTTATCGTCTTTTTTTATATATTCGGACAAACAACCAAACCCTCATGTTCACTATTTGTTATGTGAGTAGTGCCCGTTCCGGTATTACCGAAAATGATTTAAATGAACTTTTTTCTACAACCCAGCACTACAATGCTTCCGGGAATATAACCGGCATTTTGTTATACCAGAGTGGTAAGTTTCTCCAGGTACTTGAAGGTGAAGAAGAGACCCTCTTAAATTTATACGAGAAAATTGAGCAGGATTCGCGGCACAACAATATCTTTGTGATCTTAAAGCAGAAATGCAAACGAAGAATATTCGAGAACTATAAATCCAGGTTCAGTATTGTGAAATCGAAGGAAGAATTACAAACCATAGAAACTTACCTGAACCAAATTGAAGATTCTCCCAACTTAAAATATGTAAAAGGCCTACTCGAGCCTTTTCTACTCTGAATTTATGAGCGCACTTATTGCACCTTCGATCCTAGCCGCCGATTTCGCCAACCTGCAACGTGATTGTGAATTGGTGAACAACAGTGAAGCAGATTGGTTCCACCTCGATGTTATGGACGGGGTTTTTGTTCCGAATATATCCTTCGGAATGCCTGTGATCAAGGCCATTGCCCAACACGCAAATAAAACGCTGGATACCCACCTGATGATCGTGGATCCGGACAGATATATTAAGACCTTTGCCGACCTGGGCGTTAACGTTCTTACAGTGCACTATGAAGCCTGCACACACCTCCACCGAACGCTGCAGGCTATCAAAGCGGAAGGTATGCAGGCTGGTGTGGCGCTTAACCCGCATACCAATGTTTCTTTACTCGAAGACACGTTAAAGGACATCGACATGGTTTGTATTATGAGTGTGAATCCCGGATTTGGAGGCCAAAGCTTCATAGAGAATACCTATTCCAAGGTAAGATCCCTAAAACAAATGATCACGGATCAGGGAGCTTCTACATTGATAGAGATAGATGGAGGTGTGACAAACAAGAATGCCGCCCAACTTGTGGAAGCAGGAGCGGATGTACTTGTTGCCGGAAGTTATGTGTTCCGTTCCGAAGACCCAACATCTACAATTGCCGGCTTGAAATCAATCACTGCATAAATTAGTCTGAATTTATAATTCAAGACATCATTTTGTTGCGAACTAAGTAACTTCCCGGTTATATTTGGTTATGCAGCAACCACCATCATTTGATACCTGGACCTCGCTATTCCTGTTCGCAGTTGCCATGGGTTTGTTCTTATTTGTTCTCCTTATCACAGGGAAAAACAAAAAGAATTACCCTATCGCCTTCCTGGTACTTGCTTTTTCAGTGATACTATTTCAGTATGTCCTTTACTGGACGAGATACGAAACTGTTTTCCCCTACTTTGTTCTGATCCCCCAGGCATGTTACTATATCACTGGGCCCCTGCTCCTTCTCTATTTTCTGAATCTGTACAAGAATAATACGAAATTCAACCTTTTACTTCATTTCATCCCGGCTATCATTATACTAATCCCAAATATCACCATCTGGCTGCGCTATTTAGGCTGGACTGAAGTCGAGATTCCGTTACTCTGGCTCGTCCGAAACCCCTGGTTCGCGGCAGGCCATATGATTTTCTATACGCTGCTGGTTGTTCGTTTGATCTATATAAACAGGAAAAGCACTACGGAATACTTGCGATTAAGACATCGTTGGGCCACAATTATGGTAAGCCTTTATTCACTGTTCATCTTAGCATATGCTTCATATTACATTTTGGTAAAATTTCCTTTTTTCAACAGTCAGTGGGATTACGCCATATCCTTAACCATGAGTTTTTCAATTTATGCCATTGGGTTCTTCATATTCAAACAACCACAAATCTTCGATGGAGAATTTTACAGGCAATTGTTTATACCCCTTCGGAATAAAAAAGAAAGCTTCGAACAATCGTTATTAAATGAATTGTATAAGAATCTCACCAAATACATGGAAACCAAAAAACCCTATATCGAAAATGAACTGCGTTTGGTGCATTTGGCAGATCAGCTTGGTTTTTCCACACATTTACTCTCAAAGGTGATCAACGACATGGCTGGAAAGAATTTCAACCAGTTCATAAACGACTATCGCCTTCAGGAGGCTGAAGGTCTCTTAAAAGAATCGTCAGACCTCTCCATTCAGAATATCTACTACGAAGTGGGTTTCAACAATAAGGCCACGTTTTACAGTGCCTTCAAAAAGAAATACGGCTGCACTCCCACCCAGTTTAAGAACACTATACTTAGGTCTTAATTTTTAAATCAAGAGTACAGAATTATAATTTCAAACCCTTTTCTGAAGGTTTTTGGGCAATTTCGGACTGCAATCCTTAAAACTCATACACTATGAAAAGATGTAAACTATTCGCAACAATCATACTCCTGTTAATGGCAGCAGGAATTTCAGGACAAAACCTGGCAGTTTATGTTTCCGATGCCGGAAGTTTTAGCACCGGTCCCTGGCAGATCGCCAAATTCGATGAAAACGGTACTTACGAGGGCGCTTTGATGAATGACGCCGACGGTATCGTCTGGCCACAGGATATTATCTTCCTGGACAATGAACAAGCTGTTTTGATATCCAACCTAAGCACTGCCGGAATTATTTCAAAACACGAATGGGACACAGGAAACCTGATAGAAAACTTCGCAGAAGGTATAGCTGGTCCAACACGCATGAAGATCGGACCAGATGGCCTCTTGTACGTGCTTCAATGGAGTAATACCGATAATAAAGTACTTAGATATCAATTGGACGGAACCTTTGTGGATGAATTCTCAGAAGTAGGTGTGGTGCAAAGTATCGGGATCGACTGGGATAGCAATGGTGACTTTTATGTTTCTTCCTATGGTCAATCCACTATCCGCAAGTTCGACGGAACTAACGGTGATGATCTCGGTCTATTTATCGATACCGGCTTACAGGGCCCTACGAATATCTTTTTCGAACCGGGGGGAGATCTTATCGTATTCAACTATAATAGTGGTATAATCAAACGATTCGATTCCAATGGAAATTTCGTAGAAGACCTTATTACAGGTGTTAACGGATGCGAAGGTTTCGCTTTCTTTCCGAATGGAGACCTGCTAATAGGTGTTGGCTCGGACGGTTCGGTAAGGAGATATGACAGTAGTTATAATTTCATCGAAAACTTTGTAGATATTGGGGTGCTAAACACGCCAAATGCGATCGTAATAAGGGACGATATCCCTTTAGCCGTTAGGGAGAACGCCCTTAAGCTCATTATGGTGACTCCCACGATCGGTACCGCTTTCACTATTACCGATCAGGCAATGAATAACTACAACACATTCTATTTACATAATACCCAGGGAATGCTGATCGACTCCATAGATCCATCAATCAATCGAACATATAATGCATCACATCTCGCTGAAGGAATCTATTTCCTTTCAGCCACGAACGGTGAGAACAGAATTACCCAAAAAATTGTGGTAATGTTTAAGTAGGCTGCTGTTGGATAAGCAGGTCTCGCCCGACTCTTTTTAAGTAGTAAGAGTCGGGCTTTTTGTATCTTTGCCACAAACAATTTGTTGTGAGTATGAGGCTGGATGTATTGATTATCGGAGGTGGTCCCATAGGGATCGCCTGCGCACTGGAATGTAAGAAAAAAGGGTTGGACTATGTAGTATTAGAAAAGGGTACCCTCACCAATTCCCTGTACAATTACCCATTAAATATGACCTTCTTTTCCACTTCTGAAAAGCTGGAAATAGACGATATTCCATTCATAAGCAACAGTGCAAAACCGAATCGGGATGAAGCCCTGGAGTATTATCGAAGGGTAGCGACATCCAACCACCTGAACATCAACCTGTACGAAAAAGTAGAGGCTGTTGAGAAACAAGGGGATATTTTCGAGATCAAATCGAGCAAGTCATCGTATACAGCTAAAAATATTATCGTTTGCACCGGTTTTTACGACATCCCTAAATTACTGGATGTTCCGGGGGAAGATCTTCAGAAAGTCTCTCATTATTTCAAGGAAGCACATCCCTACGTTATGCGAAAGACCATCGTGGTAGGCGCAAGTAATTCGGCGGTTGACGCCGCACTGGAGATCTGGCGAAAAGGCGGCGAGGTTACTATGGTAGTCCGTGGTCCATCCATCGGGGAGCGGGTTAAGTATTGGGTGAAGCCTGATATTGAGAACCGTATAGCCGAAGGAAGTATAAAAGCCATCTACAATTCAGAAATAAAAGAAATTAGAGATAACGAGGTAGTAATTTCCACTCCTGATGGCGAGCAAACACTCGATAATGATTTTGTGGTAGCGCTTACCGGTTATCGTCCGAATTTCGAATTCCTTAAATCGATTGGTGTGAAGCTCTCTGAAGATGGCAACTACTTCCCTGCATACGATCCCGACACAATGGAATCAAATATTCCCGGCTTATACCTGGCGGGTGTGATCTGCGGCGGAATGGAAACTCATAAATGGTTTATTGAAAACAGCAGGGTTCACGCGAAGATCATCCTGGAGAATATTCTTTCCCGGGTTAGTACCCGGCATACCTGAAATTAAGTAAATTCTGAGTGTATTTGTACAGGGTTGGAAAGTGCGACTTGAACTCCTCAGGGGATTCGATAAAATACTCTGCCAGTACAGCCATAAATTCATACTGATTGGAAAACGCGTATTCCCTGAAATAGCGCGTTTCATCCAGTTTGTGCTTTACATCTTCGTTGGTAAGTCGCCTTAGAATATTCTGGAATTGCTTGACAAAACGCGACGAATCTATATCACTTCGCTGTTTGGCTTCCAACTGCATGGCATGCATGAATTCATGGATTCCCAGGTTAAGGTTGTCGTTGGTGATTTTAAATCCATCCTCGAAATGTTTCCAACTTAAAACAAGCGCTTTCTCCCTGGGATTGAACTCTCCCTTGTGATGAGATTCGTTGATCGCACTGTAGAATTCCCCGGGATAGACGAGGATGAAGTCGATAAGGCTGTATTCGTAATTCTTTCTGCCAAAACTCAGCATACACCCTATGGAAGCTATTAGAACTTTGATGCGGTCATCAATTTCCAGGCTTTCCCTTCCGATAAATCTTTTTTCGGAAATAAAGGTTGCTACACGATGACGAAATTGTTTTTTGTATTTCTCGGATAATTTCTGATAGAATAAAAACTCCTCTTCTAGTATTTTAACCTGATTGGGTTTTAATTTCTTATATACGAAGTAATGCCTGAAGAGGGGTTTATCATATCTTCCCGCATACCAATTCTCGAAAGCCCTGAAGATGGCGAAGAGTAATATAACGAACACGACCCCATACGCATAGGGCGCCAACCAAGTTGCATTCTCATCGGCTTGTAATAGTAGCATCATAAAGAATTGGGATACCTAAGATACCGATTAATCCGGTACTCGTTGTTAATTCATTGAATAAAAACGAATTAAACAGCTCCTTTATTACTTTTTTGTGCTCTCTCCCCTAAAATTTTGAGAATTATTTTTGAACAGGACATTAAAGGTAGTAAGTGAGCCATAGCATCGCGTTATGTACTGCTGAAGATCAACCTTATCCTGATCATCCATAGTTTTGCTGGAATTGATCTTCTGTTCCAATACACGCAAGCGATCCCTTAACATTACAATCTTGTGAAAAAAAGTATTGATAGGGATCTCTTTTTCTGAGAGGGAGATATCCTTTGGTTTAAGGATCATTGTACCTCCTTTGAATTTATCTGCTATAGGTACGATCTCACTGGCATCGCTCCATTTCTTGAGAATGTCCCTTAGACTTTTTTCAACTTCATAAAAACTCACAGTGTCTACTTCGTCTTCAGCGGCTTCGATTATATCGAAGGTATCATCTACATCGATCGTCTCGAGTCCTTTATCGATAAATGTTACCCAGTACATCCTTGCTGTTACATTTGTAACTACTCCTTTTCCGTGTTCGGGATGATCGATACGCGATCCTATGCCTAAAATCCTGTTCATAGTATTTGGTTTTACAGCTAGTGAAAATACGGAAATTTTATACCCGATAAAACCATCATAGGAAGATTTCTAAAATGATAATTATCATATTATTTGAGACCACCTCACCTTAGTTTTGTGCTCAACGGTTGGTTGAAATAACATACTCCCTGTATATAGGGGACATCTTTTAAACAAGGAAGATCTCATTGTTCGATCGCATATTTTAAACCTGATGTGTCATTTCGAAACTTCATGGAAAAGCGATGATATGAAGTTTAATGAACTTCCGGATGTTTTGATCCGGTTGAAAGAAATGGAAACAGATGGTTTGATCGAAATGGAAAGTGACCGAATTCAGGTCACTGAGAAAGGTAGGCCGTTCGTAAGAAACGTGTGTATGAGTTTCGATTTGCGCTTAACACGCAAAAAACCGGAAACTCAACTCTTTTCTATGACGGTTTAAGTTGGTTTATTAGTTAGAAGCGTAAAACGGGATGCAGTTTTCGAATTGCTCCCGTTTTATGTTTTACTCGTCTTCTTTCTTTTTACCCTGAGACATATAATAAATAGTAACCCCGATAAGGACTACGACTACCAGGGCAAAAACCCCGATCATTATTACGCCGTTACCCCAGTCTACTAATGGTATATTAAGTGCTTGCATAGCGTTATCGTTTACGAATTATAATGAATTATTTTTTCTGAACTTATTGAAGTGTGACATTCCATTTCGGCATCCACTTTCTCACTCATGGGTTTTGGTGAAATGTATGGTATTCCAAGTCCGAGGCCCCTCAAAATGAAAAGCACACCAACGATCACAACGAATACCGGAATCACTTTCCGAATTCGATGACGAATTTTACCGGTAAGGAAATTTCCGAAGTAAACAGCAGTGGTCATAAGCGGTATGGTACCCAGTCCGAAAAGCACCATATACAAACTACTTTGAAACAAATCTCCTGCGGCAATCGCACCAAAAACAGCCATATAAACTAATCCGCAAGGCAGAAATCCATTGAGGAAACCTATGGTTAGAAAAGTATCGGGTGATTTTTTCTTGAGCGCTGCTCCCAGTTTGTTTTTTAGTCCGGATATTGCCTTGTACAAGGGTGCTGAAAACCTAAACTTCCTTATGGATGTAGCCGCCAGGACTACTGCGAGAATCATAAGAATACCCGTGATTACAGATATTTTTTGCTGTAAACCAAAAAGATACAGGCCTCTGCCCAATAGTCCGAAAAGTAATCCGATAAGACTATAGGTTATAATACGCCCAAGATGATACAGAGACACCTGAAGCATTCGCTTCGATCTGCTTTTTCTATCCAGAGGCAACACGAATGCAATAGGGCCACACATTCCCACACAGTGGAAACTACCTAACAATCCCAGTATGAAGCCAGACCAAAGCATAAGTTTAATAGACTATGGATTCCTTGTACATATAGTGTTCTCCTTCGTATTCCCAATCCAAGGTAATGTTCCAGCGACCGTCCAATAAACGTTCATCAGGTATGAGTAATTGAGCATTGGATATAACTATGGGTATGTCGAAATCCAATCGCTTATTAGACGGTCTGTATAGGAACACTTTTCCTTTTATTTTATTGGGATCCAGATCTTCGGGAAAATGCAGCAGCCATCCTTCGGCTACCTTTTCACCCGTAATATTTGCAAATTTCTTCTGACTATTCTCTTCAGCATTGATCTCCTTCTGATATTGGAGGTCTTTTTCATAATAGCCCTCGGTAACGAGATCGTGATTATAGGCATCGTCTGTCATCATTGTTATTACCATATACATGATAAACCCAATGAACAATACCATCCCGATAACAATTCCCGTTCCCCAGTTGAACTTCATAATTTCATCTTTAATTATAACTTCTAGGCCCTAAAAAGGCTGATTTGGTTGATTCTATCAGTTTATCACCACTGTAGACTCCAATTTTTACTTTTTCTCTGTCGCTGGACAGATCTGAAGATTTTATTTCAATAAAAAGGGTTCCTTCAGAAATACCCTGTTCTTCAACATTAATATTACCGTCTTTCACCATTCTTATCGTACCATCATGAGACATTAGCTCAAATCGTATATTTTCAATCTCTTCGGTGGTTTTATTCACCAATTTATAGGTATACACATTGCTTATTGTGTTTTCGTCTACCTTTTCGTATAGCTGACCCGGGAGCCTGAGTATCCTCGCTTCAACGTCATTCCGAAGGAATAACATCCCAATGAACACTCCTATCAGTATAACCAGAACCGCAGAGTACCCTTTTAACCTGGCACCGAATTTAAATTTCTCTTTGCTCTCAATATTTGCCTCGCTGGCATAACGGATAAGTCCTTTCGGAAGGTCAACCTTCTCCATCATATGGTCACAGGCATCAATACACGCTGTACAGTTCACACATTCGAGCTGCGTACCATTCCGAATATCGATTCCCGTAGGACAAACATTAACACACTGGAAACAGTCTATACAATCTCCTTTTCCGGATGCCTCACGGTCTTCATCCTTTTTAAATTTAGCCCGACCAGCTTCTCTTTCTCCTCGCTTATGGTCGTAGGCAACAATAATCGAGCGGTTGTCTAACAGTACTCCCTGCAATCTTCCGTAAGGACATGCAATAATACATACCTGCTCACGGAACCAGGCGAAGACGAAATAGAATACAGCTGTAAAGATGAGCAATGAAATAAGCGTGCTCATGTTTTCAATAGGGCCTTCCGTTATGTATTCTATAAGTTTATCGCTTCCTATGATGTAGGCCAGGAATACGTTAGCGATAAGGAACGAAATGACAAAGAACACAAACCATTTCAAAGTACGTTTTCGGATCTTTTCACGGTTCCACTTTTGTTTATCAAGTCGGATTTGCTTACCACGATCACCTTCAATCCAATATTCAATTCTTCTGAATACCATTTCCATAAAGATGGTCTGCGGACAGATCCATCCGCAGAAAATCCTTCCGAAGGCAACGGTAAAAAATACGATGAATACCACCCCGATGATCATCATGATCACGAATAAGTGGAAGTCTTGTGGCCAGAACGGGAATCCAAAGATATTGAACCGCCGTTCCAGGACATTGATCATTATAAATTGGTTTCCACCAATCTTGATGAAGGGTGCGGCGAACAAAAAGGCAAGTAAAATGTAACTTACCAGTTTGCGTTTCTCATAATACCTTCCCGAAGGTTTCTTAGGGAAGATCCAGGCTCGCTTACCCTCTTTATCTATAGTTGCAATACTATCCCTGAATATTTCATCTTCCGGTGTTTCCAATTTTCAATTTTTAGGTTATTCTCGGTTAATGACCAGGGTTCTTATGTTCTAGGTTTTACTCGTTATCGGTCATAGTTATCTCTGCCTCCGTGGCAATAGAATCTACTACAGTTTCCATAACTTCTTCTGCTGGTGCTTCAGCGTCCGGATCAACCCATATTTCTCCTTCCGGAGCTTTAGGTTCTGCCGGGGTTGTACCCTGCATGGTAAGAATGTAGCTTCCTACTTGTGCCATTTCGGCCGGACTAAGCTCCGACTTCCATGACACCATACCTTTACCGTCACGGCCTCCTTCGGAAATGGTTTGGAATACATTCTTGATTCCTCCACCCAGGATCCAGTGTTGATCCGTTAGATTCGGACCAATACCTCCACCTCCATCGTTCTTATGACAAACGGCACATTTTCCTTCGAAAATCACCTTACCAGCGGCCAGGTCAGATTCTTCGGTTAACAATTCAACTGTATTTACATCCACCAGGTCTTTAGCGGTCTTCTTATACTCTTCAATTGCCAGGCGAGCATCTTCCATCTCAATTTCAAACTCCTCTGATGTGCTCACTCCATCGAAAATATGGTAACGAGCCAGGTAGATACCTGCGAAAATAATAGTGATGTAGAATCCGTATAACCACCATGGCGGAAGCTTGTTGTCAAGCTCCTTGATACCATCGTAGTTGTGATCAAGAACGATCTCACCTTCTTCTTCTATTGATTTACTACCTTCCAGCTTTCTCATCAACTTTTTAATTCCGGAAAATTGGTTCTCCTTCCTTAAAGCTTCCTTTTCAAGGTAGCGTTCCTGAGCCTCTGGTGTCATTCCTCTGAACATGATGGATTTCAGAGATTCGGAAACGATCTCAACAGCAGCTGCGAATAGAGCCAGCATTGCAAGTACTCCCCAAATTATTGGGTATTTTTCAATGGCCATTTGATCGCCGCCATCTATAGTTACTTCCAGCAGCACAAAGGCGATCACCATAAATATGATTACTCTTAGATATGACGCGACTGTTTTCATAATTGAATAGTATTGTTGGTGTTAGTATCTTCTTCTAAAGGAATATTGCTTACTTCCTCAATGTATTGCTTCTTCGCACTTAATACCCAAATGGCCAGTACAACAAAGAAGACAAAAAATATCAATAGTGAGATGATCGGGTAGATCTCAACCCCATCAATATTCTCCAGGTTTCCTTTTATAAATTTCAACATGACTCTTATTGATTTAGGGTTACTTCTTCGTTATTCTCTACTTTAATATCAGTTCCAAGTCGCTGCAAGTATGCTATCAGGGCTACGACTTCTCTGTTTCTCATATCCACAAACTCCTCACCACTTTCTAAAGTGGCTTGCTTATCGGCTTCATAGGTCTTCACAAAGTCCGGATCGGCGAATAAATTCTCTTCGATCTGCGTCCCTTGTTCCAACATCGACTCCTGAGCAGCGGTGATTTCTTCTTCGGTATATGGAACACCTAATGAAACCATAACCTCCATTTTCTTCTCTGTTAACGATTTATCCAGGGAATTTTTAATCAGCCAGGTATATCGAGGCATGATTGATCCCGGAGAGGTTGTTTGCGGATCCCAGAAGTGGTTGAAGTGCCAGTTGTCTGAGTATTTTCCACCTACTCTAAAGAGGTCGGGGCCGGTTCGTTTACTACCCCAAAGGAATGGGTGATCGTAAACATATTCACCGGATTTGGAATACTCACCATAACGTTCCACTTCGCTACGGAACGGACGGATCATTTGCGAGTGACAAGCGTTACAACTTTCTCGAATATAGATATCTCGACCTTCCAGTTCAAGTGCGGTATAAGGTTTCACACTAGTGATCTTAGGAACATAGTCGTCTACCATCAACGATGGAATGATCTGAACCATACCTCCTATCAATATTGCTATAGTAGCATAAATTGTAAGTTTCACAGGTCTTCTTTCTAACCAGGTGTGATAACCTTCTTTTGCAGTTCTTCGTTTGGTAACTCGTTTTAGTGGAGCAGCCTCTGCAAGTTCGTCGGTTACTTTGCTACCACTTCTGATAGTCATAACCACATTAACAAGAAGCATAATCGCACCTAATATATACATACTACCTCCTATTGCACGCATCCAGTACATTGGCATAATCTCACTCACTGTTTCAAGGAAGTTACCATATACTAAAGTACCGTCCGGATTAAACTGTTTCCACATGAATGCCTGCACAAATCCGGCGACATACAATGGAAGTGCATAGAGTATAATACCCAGGGTCCCAATCCAGAAGTGGGCGTTTGCCCATCCTTTCGACCAGAGCGGTGATTTAACCAACTTCGGAATTAACCAATAGATCATACCAAATGCCAGGAATCCATTCCAAGCCAAGGCTCCCACGTGTACGTGAGCAATGATCCAATCGGTAAAGTGAGCGATAGCGTTTACATTCTTCAGTGAAAGCATAGGCCCCTCGAAAGTTGCCATACCATAACCGGTGATGGCTACCACCATAAATTTTAGTACCGGGCTTGTTCTTACTTTATCCCAGGCTCCACGAAGGGTTAACAGCCCGTTGATCATACCTCCCCATGAAGGTGCAATAAGCATTACGGAAAAAGCAACACCCAGGTTTTGGGCCCAATCCGGAAGTGCAGAATACAATAAGTGGTGTGGTCCGGCCCAGATATAAATAAATATCAGTGACCAGAAGTGCACTATGGAAAGTTTGTAGGAATACACAGGACGATTCGCCGCCTTAGGCACGAAGTAGTACATGAGTCCTAAGAAAGGTGTGGTAAGGAAGAATGCCACAGCATTGTGTCCGTACCACCATTGAACCAGGGCATCCTGAACCCCCGCATAGGCAGAATAGCTCTTAAGAGCATGCACGGGAAGTTCCATACTATTTACGATATGCAATACCGCTACTGTTACAAAGGTGGCAAGATAGAACCAGATGGCAACGTACAGGTGACGCTGTCTTCTTTTCAGTATGGTTCCTATCATGTTCGCACCAAAAGCAACCCAAACTAATGCAATCGCAATATCGATTGGCCATTCCAGCTCTGCATATTCTTTTGAAGTTGTATACCCTAAAGGCAACGTAATTGCCGCGGAAACGATGATTAACTGCCATCCCCAGAAATTAAACTTACTGAGGAAGTTACTCCACATTCGTGCTTTAAGTAAGCGTTGTAGTGAGTAATACACCCCTGCAAAAATTGCGTTCCCCACAAAGGCGAAGATCACAGCATTGGTGTGTAGCGGACGTAAACGACCGAAACTTAACCAAGATATGTTTTCGGTTAGGTTAGGGAATAAAAACATAAACGCCAGTAATAAACCGACGCTCATTCCAATAATACCCCAGAAGATGGTGGCATATAGGAAACTTCTAACGATCTTATTATCGTAATAAAACTTCTCTACTTCCATAATTAGTGCTTGTCGTTATTTTCTATTGGTTGATCCTCTGTTGATTCCTTCACTACTTCATCTTCAAAAAGCATTCGTACCGAAGGCGTATAAGTATCATCGTATTGCCCGCTACGTACAGAAATAACGAAGGCCGCGAAGAAACCAAGGGCCACAACAATACTGATGGTTAATAAAACATAAATGATACTCATACCTATGTGTAATTAAGTCGTAAAAGTAGCCTGAGTCCCTGCCTCAAAAAATGACATTTATCAGGTTCATTCATTTTTATTTTTAATAAGCCGACTCCCAAAATATCGCGTTGCCAGCGTGGTGAAGACAACAATACTTATGGAACTCAATGGCATAAGAATGGCTGCCACAACAGGAGCCAAATTCCCGGTTACTGCAAATCCCAATCCTATCACATTGTAAATCAGTGATAAAACAAAACTCCACCTAATAATTCGCATACCTGATTTCGACAATTGGAAGAACTGTGCAAGTTGATCGAATTTAGACGCATCCAGGATGGCATCACAAGCCGGCGAAAAAATATTAACATTCTCGGCAATGGCAACACCAATATCACTTTGCTGCAAGGCACCGGCATCATTCAAACCATCTCCTACCATCATGACCTTGCTGCCGTTTTGCTGCATTTCATGTATAAAGTTGAGCTTGTCTTCCGGCTTCTGATTGAAGTACATAGCCGTTCCTGCAGGAACTAGCTTCATTAAACGTTCACGCTCTCCGTCATTGTCACCAGACAAGACCACAAGTTTCTTTTCTTTGGAAAGTTCTTTCAGCAATTCTGAAAGTCCGTCACGATATTGATTCTGAAACACATAACATCCTTTATACAAATTATTACTACTGATGTGAACCGCTGTCCTGTTGATGCTTTCTTCCAATTTGTTCTCATCTCCTTTTCCTTCGGAAACGAACTTATATGAACCTACTTTTATAAACTGATCATCTGCCGATCCAGTTATTCCCTTACCTGCCTTCTCTTCGAAAGAGTCCAGGGTCTTGATATCATGATCCTTCAGCATATCGTACAAGGACCTACTCAAAGGGTGATTGGAGGCCCTAAGGGTACTGGTTAGCAGCTCCTCCTCATCATTCGTAAGTGCTATGCCTTCATAGGTCATATTGCTGCCTGAGCCGCTGGTAAGTGTTCCGGTTTTGTCGAAAACCACAGCATCTACACCCGCCATCCTTTCAACCACTAATGCCTCCTTAACATAGAATCTCAACCTTCCGAAGATCCTCAGCAAATTACCATGCGTAAACGGTGCCGATAGTGCAATGGCACAAGGACATGCAACGATGAGCACTGCAGTGAAGACATTAAATGCTTTGGATGGATCATAGATCATCCAAAACAAGGTTGCCACAAAAGCAATGGTTAAAACAGCCACTGTAAACCGCTTGGAGATACTGTCTGTGAACGACTGGAAAGCGCTGTGTTTATCCACATCAAACACGTCGTTGCTCCATAGCTGAGTGAGATAACTTTGTTCTACAGGTTTCAGCACTTCAACTTCCAATACCCCGGCTTGTTGTTTCCCTCCGGCGAATAATTTATCACCGCTGTTCCTTGAGACCAGTTCAGATTCACCAGTTACAAAACTGTAATCGATAAGAGCGTTTCCTCTAATTAGTATGGCATCCACCGGTAGTAGTTCGTTGTTTCGAACCAGGATGCGGTCTCCTTTTTTAATTTCATAAACTTCTACCTGTTCTTCATAAACATTTTCATTTTCATCCTTGGCCAATCGCGTAACCGCAATAGGGAAATAGGATTTATAATCCCTCTCAAAGGATAGGTAACTGTATGTTTTTTGCTGAAAGAACTTCCCAACCAACAAGAAGAATACCAGGCCGGTGAGACTATCGAAGAAGCCAGTACCCCAATTCAGGACGATATCAATGGTACTTCTTACGAATAGCACCAGAATTCCCAGAGCAATGGGGACATCGATGTTTAAGATCCTCGACCGCAATCCTTTGAAAGCTGAAATGAAATAATCCTGGGCCGCATAAAATACCACCGGAATTGAATAGGCAAACATTAACCAACGGAATACCGGAGCAAAGCGTTCAAGCCAGTATCCATCCACTTCGAAATATTCCGGGAATGAAAGAAACATCACATTTCCGAATGCAAAGCCGGCTACCGCCAATTTATAGATCAAGCTTCTGTTGATGATTCGTTTCTTCTTATCCGAATCCTCCAGGGAGATATAAGGTTCATAACCGATCCTGCTCAGTAATTTAACAAGTTGCTTAAGGTGAACCCGATCCGAATTGAACGTGATCCGAATGGTCTTTTCGGGAAAATTCACCTGGGAACTTTGAACCGCGGGCTGAAGTTTATTAAGGTTCTCCAATACCCATATACACGAGGAACAGTGAATGGAAGGAATTAGAAAAGCAACCACACTTGTATGGCCATCTTTAAATTCCAGTAATTTATCGGCAATAGTTTCGTTATCGAGAAAATCGAACTTATGTTCAAATTCTCTAGGAGATACTCCGGGAGTTTGTTCTAATTCGTAATAATAACTGAGGTCATTTTCATGCAATAATTCGTAAACGGTTTTACAACCGTTACAACAAAATGGAAGCTTTTCCAGATAGATTAATTCCTCCTTGCATGGGTCCCCACAATGGGCGCAATGCTCCATATCCAACTTAGTTACTCATTTACCTGTCGCAAATATTGGAAGTTGGAGATCGTTAAACTATGACAAAAATCAGCTACTCTTTGGCCGGGTGTTTGTAAATTTGGACTAGATAAATTGATATGAAAACTACACAATACGTTCAGAATTTGAAATGTGGCGGGTGTGCAAACACCATTCGTAAGAACCTTGAATTGCTACCCGGAATATCCGAAGTCATTGTTAATGACGAGGATTCTTCCGTTACTTTCGATTTCGAGAATCAGGAAGCCTACGAAACAGCGCATCACAAACTGATCGCTCTCGGATATCCATTGGCTGAAGATGCTAATTCCTTTATGACCAAAGCAAAGTCCTTCGTCAGCTGTGCCGCGGGTCGTATGGGTTCTACAAGCCAATAGTCGCAATATTTATTCTGAAGAAATAATACTTTTAATAACACCAATTGGTGACATTCCTCATTGTAATCACCGACATATTTACAGACATTTACTAGAATAGTTAAACCCTGATATCATGAAAGAAAATGAAAATTCTCATTTGATGGACAAAGTCGCTAAGGCCCTTCGGAAAGCAGCCGTTGAGATTGAGGAGTTTCAGGTACAAACCGCATTGGGAAAGGCCGAAGCGCAAGACAAATACGAAGACGTGAAAAAGAAATTCAACCATTTCATTCACGAAAGTAAATCCAAGATCCAAACGGGCAAGGATAAACTGGAAGATCTGCAGATGAAGTTGGAAGAACTAAGAGTTCAATTGGCGTTGGGTAAAGCAGAATCGCAAGATGCTTTCAAACAACAAAAAAGAAAGCTACTCTCCCTCATTCACCAGATCGAAGCTAAGATAAAAAGCAACGAAAAGCTTCAACAGATGTACGCTATACTGCTCATTGAGATCGAGATATTTAAAGTTCAGCTCGAGATCCTGGAAGAAAAATTCGATGAAGGCAGGGAAAGTGCTAAAGAGGCTTTCGAAAAAGGAAAGGTGGAATTCAATGAATTCATAGACAGGTTCAAATCGAAAGAACCCGAAACAGAAGCAACACGCTGGGAACATTTCCAGGGAGAGATCTCCGTAGCATTCGATCACTTCAAGAAAGCATTTCAGAAAGTCTAAAGAAGAAATAATTTATTCAGAAAGAATAAAACTCATCGATCGTAATCACCTTTACTGATGTCGCGTAACATGCCTATGGCTAATATTGCAGCGGCGGCGGCACAGAGAATTCCAAAGGCAGAATTATCCCACCACAGCGGACCTATCTTAAATGTGATGAGCAGTGCAGCTCCTACAATAAGTGCTACCATGATAAATGCAGTTACCAACTGTTTAGTTACCCTGTTTATGGTGTGAATCATAGGATCCATCCCTTTGTGCGTTAGATCTACCTTTACCTGTCCGGTATTAATTCTACGGATGGCGTTTCGAAGATCCCTCGGAAACTCCTCCATATAACTGGCAAGTTCATAAATGGAATTATACGCTTTCTCACCTAGCTTTATAGGGTCGAAGCCTTTACTCACTGCCCTGGAGAGATAAGGTTTTACTACATCAAACTGTTCTAATTTTGGGTCCAACTTCTGTACTACACCCTCTATAGTTACCAGTGATCTTGCGAAGAGGAAGAAATGAGAAGGTACTACCAGTCCGTTTTTAATGATAATATCCTTTAATTCTAACAATATGGTACTCATCTCATTCTTATGAATGTCGCGAGTATAATATTTCTCAATGAATTCTGAAATATCGAATTCCAGGCTGCGCATATCGTCTACCACCATTTCGTTAGACAACCGCTGAAGCGCCTTGATCACCTTGTTAACCTCCTTGCGGGAAATTGCCAGGAATAACTTACCAAAGACTTCAATATCCCTCGGAAGTATGCTTCCCATCATTCCGAAGTCGAGATAACAGATCTTTCCGTTGGGCAGCACGAGTAAATTTCCCGGATGTGGATCTGCATGGAAAAATCCGTATTCAAATATTTGCTTAAAGAAACTCTTTGTCAATCGCCGCGCGATCATCTTGGTGTCGAACCCCTTTTCCTCCAATCTCTGGATCCTGCCAATCTTGGTTCCGTTCATAAACTCAAGTGCCAGCACCTTACTTGTCGTGAATTCCTGGTATACTTTGGGGGAACAGGCAAACTGATCCCGACCGCGATCCAGGTACCAGTTGTTGTAAAAGCGTTGCACATTGATGGATTCATTGATAAAATCCATTTCCTTGGTAATGGCATCTTCAAAATTGCGAACCAGGCCAACCGGATCGAAGTTTCGCACAGAAGGTATCCGTTTTTCAATGATCTCGGCCACCTTGTACATTACCTTGATATCCTCTTCGATGATCTCTTGAATACCCGGGCGTTGGACTTTCAGCGCAACCCGCCTTCCTGTGTGTAGCGTTACTTTGTGCACCTGCGCCATGGATGCCGAAGCGAAGGATTTTGGTTCGAACCAGGCAAATAACTCATGTACCGGCGCGTTCAATTCTTCTTCAACCACCTTTTTGGCGACATCTTCGGCCATGGGTGGAACATTGTCCTGTAACTTCTCAAGTTCGAGAACGAGTTCCAAAGGAATAAGGTCCGGACGATTGCTGAGTATCTGGCCAAATTTTACAAAAGTGGGGCCTAATTCCTCGCAAACCATACGCATTTTCTCCCACTTGGTATACATTACAGCGTGTTTGCGGGAAGATTTCGGTATCATTTTCCGAAGGAGATTATATTCATTCCGCTCCTCCAGGTGCTGCACCAGATCCTCGAAACCATATTTCAGAAGTACCTTTAAGATCTGGTTGTAACGAGATACCGATCTAAACTTTCGTCCTATGCCCGTTAGGATACCCATCTTACGTTTTTAATTCGAGCTTGTTCAGCCTAGCTTCCAGAAGCGCTATCGTCCTGTCTGCCTTATCTTGCTTTTCATTCAAGGCTTTAATTTCATCCAGGTGTGCCACGTTTATCTTTTTGTAGAAAGCAGCCACCAGCTCTTCGATCTTCATTTCCAGCTCCTGCTTCATCTCCCCGGCTTTATGGAGGATCTTATCCATAAGTTCAAGTTCATTTCCATCTTCATCCAACAAAGGTTCTGCAGCTACCTGGTTGATGCCCTGTTTGCTCTTTTCTGAATATTCCTGTATTTTTTCCATCAGATGAGTGTCTTTCGCGATGTGATACAGGCTTGCCGAAAGCGTGAGTAGTTCTAGTATTGTTTTAGTTTTCATAGTACGGCAATTTGAGAATGCATTACTAACAAAGTTATCGTATAACAGTAGCCGTAACTATGACTTTGATCAGTTGAAAATTGAGCTTTTCACCTTTACTTTAAGCTTGTAAATTGCAAAATTCCGTAGTTATGAAACCCAGGGCTGTCGAATCGATAATGACCAAAGAAGTGGTATGTGTATCACCCTCACAAAAACTCATAGATGTTAAGCACATATACGAAAAGTCCGACTTCCACCATCACATACCCGTTATTGAAAACGACAGGCTAGTGGGAATGGTGAGTCTAATCGATTTTATGTATCGAATCAAGGGTGCGGGACTGGACGACAGCAACGAGATTTATCATAAACTTACGGTTAAAGATATTATGACACCCAATCCTTACACGGTGAAAACCTCAACACCCATCCAGGATGTTGCAGAAGAGCTGGGAAGAGGTAGATTCAGGGCCATTCCAGTATTAGAAGGAGACAAAGTTGCAGGTATTGTTTCCACTGCCGATGTAATTAAATTCTACCTTGAACAACAGAAAAGACCTTAATTTCATACACTACTGATCAACTAAATCCTACGCGATTTTTCTTATTGGGTAATTCCCATCGGATCATTTCTTTCAGGAAATCATCTACTTTCTCTACAATTAATTTCTCGGTCATTTCCGAAGGAGAAAATGTACCCATATCTATCATGTCCTTTTCATTCTGTATGGTTTCGTTATGTGGCAATAGTATAAATACGAAAACATCACCATTGTAGGTTTGTGAAAACACCAGTGATCCGCCCGGAATGAATTGATAGGCAGGTATGCGGTTTGTACAATCGATCAGTTCGGGAGGAAATGATTCGAAAGTGATATTTACTGCTTCATTGGAATACATCCAACTCAATTCCTGTACCTTCCAACCAATGTCATAACGATTCACAATGCTCTTCAGGGTATTCTTTATCAACCCTTTTAAACTCTCGTTCCACATAGTTTTCTTATCGACTACCTTTTCAATGGACATCTTGTAATCGGCTACACGTTCTTCCAGATGTTCTAGTTTCATTTTTTTAGTTTTTTTAGGGAATCCCGCTCGGCTTTCTTTTTCTGGCGCTCCAGCTTTCTGAAATAGCCCCTGAAGAGGAAATTGTGCTTCAGCGCCTCCATATTCGTATTCAGCCTATTGGTGGCTTCCTTTAAGTTCAACAGTGTTGTGTCCAGGTTCTGAGCGAAAACTTCGTCATTGATCAGTTTGTTCACCGCACCCTCACCAGCTCGCATCTCACTCACATACTCATCCAGCTGGGCACTTACCATTTCGATATTACCACTGCTGGATTCAAGGTCGGTAATGATCTTCTTAACTTTTTCTCCTGAAACGGAATCGTTAAGTAATACCCCGGCTACGCTCTCGTCGAAATCGATACCCGCGATAATACCGTTTAACTGCCGGATCGCCTCATTAGCCCCCGAGCTCGCCCTTCTCAACTCGATAACGCTTAATTTGAGGTTTTCGGCCATGGTGGTATCGTTGATCAACATGCTAATGGTTCCTTCCCCCTCTATGATCTTGGTTGTGATCTTTAAAAGATCGGAAGTGAGTATGGCGGCATTTTCGTTGGTCACACTCAGCGTACTCAAAATATCATTGGCCCCGATCTTGGTGTACGACTGTATAGTGTCTCCGGAAACAATGGGCGGGGATGTCCCCTCCTGCGGCAGAATATTGATAAGCATGCTCCCCACCAAGCCATCCGAACCAATGGTAGCCACCGCGTTCTTATTGATACGCTTAGCAATCTTTTCCTCTATGAACATAGAAACCACGATACGAGATTGTCCTATCATGTTGATTGCTTTAACTGTACCTACATTAATACCGGAATAACGCACGTTGTTACCCAGCTGCAAACCGTTGACGTTAGTAAACTCCGAGTGCAGCTCTATGTTCTTTCCAAAGAGGTTCTGTCGGTTACCAATAAAATAAAGCGCGGAAACCAATAAAGTTGTACCTAAAATCACGAAAATACCTAATCTAACTTTCTGTGCTACTGTCTTTTGCATGATTTCTATGTTTTAAAGAAGGCCTGCACCTTTGGATCGTCCGATCGAATCAATTCCTGGTAGGTTCCTTCAATGTAATTCACTCCGTCTACCAGCAAAATGATACGGTCTGCGATCACTCTCGCACAATCCACATCATGGGTAATGATAAGAGCGGAGGTTTTATATTTCTTCTGAATGTTACGCATCAAATGAATGATCTCTTTCGACGTGATGGGGTCCAGACCTGTGGTAGGTTCATCGTACAGAATGATCCTTGGTTTCAGTATCAGTGCCCTTGCAAGCGCTACCCTTCGTTTCATTCCTCCCGAAAGTTCTGCGGGCATAAGGTCGATAGCTTCAGCCAGCCCGACGTTTTCAAGCGCTTCCAATACAAGTTGTTCGTTGGTCTCTGTGATCCTCAGTTTTTCTTTGTGGTGCCGAAGCGGGAATTCGAGGTTCTCACGAACCGTCATGGAATCGTACAGGGCGCTTCCCTGGAAAAGGAAACCGATCTCTGTACGGAGTATGTCAAGCTCTGTTTGCCCTAATTCGGTAATATTATACCCCTTTATCCGAATCACTCCTGCATCAGCCTGCATAAGGCCTACCAGACACTTGATCATAACCGATTTACCTGATCCCGATTTACCCATGACCACCAGGATCTCACCTTCGTGTAGTTGTAGATCAAATCCCTTAAGCACGTGATTATCTCCGAAGCTCTTTTTTAAGGCTCTCAGTTCTAAAACAGGCGCTATGGATCGATCTTCTTTCATTGCACTTCAAAAAAGATATCGGTTACAAATACAGCTATAAAGTCAATAACGAACAACAACATGGAAGTATACACTACGGCCGCATTCGATGCTTCACCTACCCCTACAGTGCCCTTGCTACAGTAATATCCCTTGTAACAACCAACGAGGCCAATGGCAAATCCGAAGAAGAACGACTTGATAGTGGCAGGTACAATATCAGAATACTTCAGGGCATCGAACACTTCGTTAAAATATAACTGGTAAGATACTGCCCCTTTCAAATTCTCCACCATCGCGGAACCTAATAAAGCAACGGTATCTCCAATTACAATTAGCAGTGGCAGCATTAGTGTCGTTGCTACTATCCGGGTAACTACAAGGTATTTAAACGGATTTGTACCCGAAACCTCCATAGCATCGATCTGTTCGGTTACTCGCATGGAACCCAGCTCCGCTCCTATCCCAGATCCTATCCTACCGGCACAGATCAGGGCAATGATCACTGGTCCAATTTCCCTTACTATGGAAATACTCACCATGGAAGGCATCCAGGACTCGGCCCCGAATTCCATCAAAGTGGGGCGCGACTGTAGCGTGAATACCAGCCCGAGGATAAACCCCGTAACACAAACTAATAAAAGTGAGCGGTTACCAATATTGTAGCACTGTCGGATAAGTTCCCGGAATTCAAATGGTGGCCTGAAAACCTCTCGAAAGAATCGCAAGGCAAAATAGGAGATCTCTCCAATTTCGGTAAAAAAGGAGACTGCCCTGGATCGTATATTTTCCGGACCTTTCATTCCTATGGTGATATTGCCTAACTATCAAAGGTATCTGTCATTCTTCCTAATAACTATGATATTAATCAGATAGAATTTATACCCTTTAGTATCAACCAACTCGGTCTATAGTCTATGATGTGGTTATTATTTTCCTTCGGAAGATTTCTGAATTCGATTGTAAAGTTTTGCAAACCGGGCGGCAACCGCTACCAGGTCTTTAGTCTCCAGGAAAATGGTGAACAGCAACAAACTCTGACGCATCCCGAATTCCCCTGCCTGGATCCCATCCATTTGAGCATCGAGTCTGTCCTCTAACCAATGGAGAAGGGCTCTTTTGGTATTCAATGCCGTCTCTACACCTTTGAAATCACCCGAAACAATCAAATCACTAAGGTATTTGAGATATTCGTCTACCTCTTTACTCATTTCCAGAATCACTCCCGAATGTCGACCGTTAACCGGAGTCATGCTATTAGAAACATGAGTTCTGCATGATTTTACGATTAGTGATATCGACTGAAGAAAATCCTGTTCATGATGATAAATTAACAAGTACAATCTTCCTGCGTCCTTATGTTCGGGAGCTATGCGCTTGATGAGTCCGTAAAGGCGTTTTTGCATCAATTCGTTCTCCAGAAGTAGTTCTTTGGTTTTTTCTTTAGCTCGCTTTAACCTCGCGGGATCCTCCTGAATTAGACCAGTTAGAGAAGAAACATACACTTTCCTCACCAACTCCAGCATCTCACCAACTTTTTGTTTTGTCTCACTTATGATCTGTGAAGAACCGAGGGCACTTGTTTCACTTTCAAGGGCCTTGGTCCGTGATTTAACCTTTTCTTTTTTACGATGCATCATAAAGGTCCGTGTAATAAGAAACACTGCAAGCATCATAAGCAGAACGATGGCAGTGAAACCAAAATAAAATATACAGAGGGCGAAGACCGCCGATGCAGAAAAGGCAACGATAGCCGTAAAAAACCATCCACCTATCACATTGATCACTCCGGAAACCCTGAATACAGCACTACTCCTACTCCAGGCCTTATCGGCTAGTGAAGTACCCATGGCCACCATAAAAGACACATAGGTTGTACTTAGTGGTAGTTTAAATGAGGTAGCGAGGGCGATAAGGATACTGGCAACCGTGAGATTCACCGAGGCACGCAGCAAGTCGAACGCAGGTTTATCTCGATGTGTTTTATCCGAAGCCATCACTGCCACAGGTTTAAAGCTTCGAGCTATTCTATTTGACCAGCTCACAGGCACTAATCGGTCAACACTGTTTCCAATTGCAATAGAATAGCGAACAATACCCTTTGCGAGTAGATTAGGTTTAAATCGCTCGGATCCTTCGTCCTGACGGCCAAGGTTCACTTCGGTTTCGGTGACGGAACGCGCTTTTTTAGAGAACCATAGTGTTACGATCATTATTCCCCCGGCGATAACCAGCATATAGGTGTCTGTCCGTATAGGTTCATTCAGAAAAGACATAACGAGACTCGTAGGTTCTTCGCCGGAAGCCACCCAATTCTGATAAGATTCGAAACCGGCTATAGGTACCCCTATGAAATTTACGAGGTCGTTTCCGGCAAAGGCCATTGCTAGCGCGAAGGTTCCGAAGAGAACCACGATGCGTAGGATGTTTACTTTCAGCACAACGTATAGCAAATACATCACTATGCTCCAAAAAACAAAGGATACGGTCAATAATACCAGGGTATTTTCCTGAACCCAGCTAATAAACGTACCGGAAACAAAAGAGGCCCCTTTTACACCCTTGATCAAAAGGAAATATGTCAATGCCGAAAGTGCCAGCCCACTCCATACCGAGCCTACCACTTTCAATTTTTTCTGAATGTTGAACGTAAATAAAATCCTGGAAATATATTGCACCAGGGCACCTATCACAAAGGCGATGAGCACCGAAATAAAGATGCCCGAAATAATTAAAATAGCACTTGAAGAATTAATATAATCTCCAAGAGTACCCGCATTTTCCCCTTCGGAAAGGATCTTCAGAAGAGACACTGCGACTGCCGCACCTAATAACTCGAATACAATTGATACAGTAGTGGAAGTAGGCATTCCGAAGGTATTGAAGAGATCGAGCAGTATGATATCTGTGATCATTACCGCCATAAAGATGGTCATGATCTCGGCAAAATAGAAGTATTCCGGATTGAAGATCCCCTTCCTCGCCACTTCCATCATTCCACTGGAAAAAGTAGCTCCCACCAGTATCCCCAGGCTGGCCACGATCATTATGGTTCGGCGAGTGGCTACTTTAGAGCCTATGGCAGAATTCAGGAAGTTAACCGCGTCATTGCTCACTCCCACGATCAAATCGGAAATGGCCAGTACGAATAAGAGAACCAGTATAACAAGGTAGATGTCTAACATCAATATGCTCTCGGTGGTTATAACATATAAAGTAACAAACCCAAGGTTAACTGGGTGTCAACTAGGTATGAAGTTGGGGTTAAGTTCTTTGAAGGATATCTTATTACTCGTTCTGGAGGATTACTGCGTGATCCTCAATGGATTAATAGAAAACTAATGCTGAAGCATAGTGTATCTTGTTTCATTCCGCTTTTGAAAACAATCGGATTACAGCGTGATCCTCAATTGACTCTCCTTTGCAAATAGAAAACCAATGCTGACGCATAGTGTATCTTGTTTCATTCCGCTTTTGAAAAAACACAAAACTCCACCTCGAGGATTCCCTTCGGGCTTCCTCATCAGATCCGCTTTGAAAAAACACAAAACTCCACCTCGAGGATTCCCTTCGGGCTTCCTCGTCGGCTCCGTCAAGGATTCACCTCGTGATCCTCACAAAGCTCCGCTTTGAAAGCCGAAAAAAGAAAGCCTCACTTCGTTCCAAAAAAGAAAGCGAGCTTCCTTTTTAGGAAACTCGCTCGTTTTCACCTTTTTTTCGGCTTATTCGTGACCCCGGGAGGATTCGAACCCCCAACCCTCAGAGCCGAAATCTGATATTCTATCCAGTTGAACTACGGGGCCAAAATTCCTGCATAGGCAGGAATGTATATTTCTTTATGACAACCTAGCCTTAACAAGCGTCGAAATGGTCTTACCATCCGCCCTGCCGGCCATTGCCTTGTTCGCCATACCCATCACCTTACCCATGTCTTTCATGGAACTGGCACCGGTTTGTGCGATAATTTCATCTACAACTTTCGCAATTTCTTCCTCGCCCATTTGTGCTGGGAGGAATTGCCCAATTACTTCAGCTTCGGCAAGTTCAGGAGCGGCGAGATCATCTCTTCCCTGTTCGGTAAAGATACTCGCACTGTCCTTGCGCTGCTTCACAAGTTTCTGCAATAATTTGAGTTCCTGGTCCTGGGAAAGCTCCTCAGAAGCACCTTCTTCTGTCTGGGCTAAAAGTATAGCCGACTTCACCGCACGCAGCGATTGCAGGGCAACTGTATCCTTCTCTTTCATTGCGACTTTCATCGCATCCATGACCTTTTTCTGTAAACTCATATCCGTTGTTTAATCAGACCGCGAAGATACATAATTATTAATTTCCTGAAAAGAATAGCCCGCGGCAAATTACATTCACCGCGGGCCGTCTGCAACGATTTAATCTAAACAATTAATCTACATTGTCATGGAGGAATGAGTTGTTGGATCGCAATTCAATATCATCATCGTCTGTGTTCACAGAAGTCCTCGAAATATTGGTGTCTCCGGAGTTCTTGGTCTCGTCCAGATCGATGCCCGCACGCTTATACGCCGGTTGCTTTTCAATATCCTCGATCTTAGATGCGCTATTCCTGAACTTGTAATTGAACTCCTTCATTTTCTTCTTGCGCTCTTCCGTTCTATCCTTTAAAAGCTTGGAAATAGGTGTATTTAATGGATCGGCAGGTTCATCATCGGCTTTCTCATCAGTATCCGGACTTTCTACAGTGCGTGTAGAAAAGGCAACTTCTTCGTCCTCAGTATCACCTGGTTTTGCCTCATTAAGCATGGTTTCCATCTCCTGGTAATCATCCAAACTATAACGCTTAACACCTTCGCCAGTCACTTCGGTTACCGGGACTACTTCAATGGCATCTTTAACTTCAATTTCTTCAATGCTAGAAGTAGCTACCTCTATATCGAGTTCCTTCTTCTTTGGAGCCTCAGCGGTGTCATCAGAAGAAACCGCAGGCAGATCAAACATCAACATCTGGTCTTCCGGCTCCTGAGCTACTGCTTCTTCCTTTACTTCCCGAACAACCTCTGCTTCCTCCTTGTGATCCACAATTTCAAAATCATTCACATCGATCTCATTAATGATAACCTGTTCGAACTCCATTAAATGATGAATATCGATCTCTGAGTATGTGACGTCGATATTCTTAATCAATTCTGTTGTTTCAATATAACCTTCAAAAGTCAATTCCGTCTTGGCTTCTGCTTTCTTCTCTGTTTTGGGAACTACAACCGTTTCTTCCTCCTCCTCGAATAATGTATGTCGTATTACCGGTTCGCTTTCCACTTGTTTAGCCTGTTGGGTAACTTCAGACACCGGGATCTCGACCGGCGTTGCGGTTGGTTCCGGAGTAAGCACTTGCTCGGCTTTTTGTTCGTCTTCCAGTGTATGGATGATCTTCTTTGTTTCGGTATTCACGATCTCGTCCTGCTGTTCAGCATTGAATCCGGTGGCGATGACCGTGATCGAAATAGCGCCTTCGAGAGATTCGTCTTCCCCAACACCCATAATGATATTCGCGCTATGACCCGCTTCGTCCTGGATGTGATCACTGATCTCTCCAATCTCATCAATCGTGATCTCTTCGGAACCGGAAACGATCAGAAGCAATACATTCTTTGCGCCGGTAATCTTATTATCATTTAACAACGGTGAATCCAGCGCCTTGTTGATCGCTTCTCCTGCACGATTTGCACCTGTCGCACTTGAACTTCCCATAATGGCGGTTCCACTATTTGCCAGCACGGTTTTCGCATCCCGAAGGTCAATATTCTGAGTGTAGTGATGCGTGATCACTTCGGCTATACCCCTCGCAGCCGTAGCAAGAACTTCATCAGCCTTTGAAAAACCAGCTTTAAATCCAAGATTTCCGTAAACCTCGCGTAGCTTATTGTTATTGATAACGATGAGAGAATCTACATTCTGACGCAGCTTCTCAACACCAATCTGTGCCTGCTCATTACGAAGCTTACCTTCAAACTGGAATGGAATCGTAACAATACCTACGGTTAGAATATCCATCTCCTTGGCCATTTTCGCAATAATAGGAGCTGCACCTGTACCAGTACCACCTCCCATACCAGCTGTGATAAATATCATCTTGGTATTGGTAGTGAGCATGTTCTTGATCTCTTCCATGCTCTCTACGGCCGATTGCTCTCCGATCTTAGGATTGGCTCCTGCGCCCAAACCCTCAGTTAGCGAGACACCCAATTGGATCTTTATCGGGACAGGGCTGTTCTCAAGTGCTTGGGAATCTGTGTTACAGATCACGAAATCCACTCCCTTGATTCCCTGGCTAAACATGTGGTTAATAGCATTGCTCCCGCCACCACCTACACCAATTACCTTGATGACGTTCGATTGATTTTTTGGCAGATCGAATGAAATATTTTCAAATTCTGTGTTGCTGCTCATGTTGTTTATTTTGTGAGGTTGTATATTGTATTCTCTTATTCTGCGTTGTCTAAAAATTCTTTGAACTTTTCAGCCCATTTATCGAAGAACCTCTTGCGTTCTTTCGGTGTATTGTCCATCACTTCCTCTTCTTCATTCTCATTCTCCTGAACTACCCCCTCCGAACCAGTTGCTTCTTCCATTGCCACAGCCGTGCTTGGTTGAGCGGCTTTGTCCCTGCTGTTCAAACTATCTAGTACCAGTCCAACTGCTGTTGCAAACATCGGACTCGTAGTTTCCGAATCACTATCCCCTGCTAAATGTTCGTTCGGGTAGCCGATTCGAGTGTCCATTCCGGAAATGTACTCCACCAGTTGCTTGAGGTGTTTTAGTTGAGCACCTCCACCGGTAAGTACTATTCCCGCGATCAATTTTTTCTTCTGGTCCTCATGACCGTAATTCTTAATTTCCAGATATACCTGCTCAATGATTTCCACCACTCTCGCGTGTATGATCTTGGATAGGTTCTTCAAGGTGATCTCCTTTGGCTCCCTGCCTCGAAGTCCTGGGATAGAAACGATCTCGTTGTCCTTGTTTTCTCCCGGCCATGCCGATCCGAACTTTATTTTCAACAATTCCGCCTGCTTTTCGATAATGCTGCAGCCTTCCTTGATGTCTTCAGTAATAACATTTCCACCAAACGGTATTACCGCCGTATGACGGATGATACCATCTTTGAAAATGGCTAGGTCGGTAGTACCGCCCCCTATATCGATAAGTGCCACTCCAGCCTCTTTCTCTTCCTGACTCAATACCGCGTTGGCAGATGCAAGAGGTTCCAGAGTAATTCCTGACAATTCCAGTCCGGCACTTTTCACACATCTTCCAATATTCCTGATCGATGAAACCTGCCCAACTACTACATGGAAATTGGCCTCCAATCGACCTCCATACATACCGATGGGCTCTTTTACTTCAGCCTGACCATCTACTTTAAAGTCCTGCGGAAGCACGTGAATTATCTCCTCTCCCGGCAGCATTACAAGTTTGTGTACCTGGTTGCAAAGCCGGTCGATATCTTCTTCGTCGATCACCTCGTCGCTATTCGACCGGGTGATGTAGTCGCTATGCTGAAGGCTACGTATGTGCTGACCCGCAATTCCAACCACTACTTCCGAAATCTTCATATCGGAGGAAGCTTCGGCATCCTGTACCGCTTGCTGTATGGATTGAATGGTCTGTGTGATATTATTCACCACACCCCTGTGTACTCCCAGGCTTTTGGACTTACCGATACCCAGGATCTCCATTTTGCCATACTCGTTCTTTCTACCGATCATGGCAACGATCTTGGTTGTCCCAATGTCTAACCCAACAGCAATATTTTCGTGTTCCATGGCTTTACTTTTTTGTTGCTACCACCTGATCTCCAAATTGCAGATCGACCAGGCTGTAATTGTTAATCAGATTGTCTTGTTTGGTCTTTTTATAAAACGCCTTGAAGTTTCTAAACTTTCTGGCGATGTCCCTTGGCTTTCCGAAGTGAACTTTTAATTCGTGTTTTCGCAATCTTAGAATTACATTTCCACTGCCTTCTATATGCAATCCTACCACACTGCTTTTCATAAAATCATCTCCTTCTATTTCGAGCAGTAATTGTGTTACTTCGGTTAAATCTGATTGAGATCTTCCTGTGATCAATGGAACTCTAGCTGTGTAGACCGAAGAAAGCGGCATTTTTTTTCCGTCTTCGTCCAGGTAATAATCCGGACTCGAAGCCACTCTGGCAATTGGATTTCGCTGCTCGATCTGCGCTCCGAGGGCTCCATCCACGGTCACAAAAACCTCGGCATCCCGGATCATAGGATTCCCTAGCAGCCTTTGCTCCATCTCATTCAAATCTAAAGTTTCTTTGACTATACTCGTAACACTGTCTGTATTTTGTATTAACAATTTATTAACCGCATCATGAGTGATAAATGGCTCATTTTCATCGGTAAATTCGATGTTGATCTTTTCAAGATTCCGACTTGCATTTCGCTGTCTCGAGAAGCCCAGAAGGAAGACCACCAAGACCACTAAGACACTCAATTTTATGAACCAACTATTAACCTTCATCGCTCAGAAATTTTGTGATTCTATCCACCTCGGCTCCAATATCTCCGGCGCCTACTATAAGTTTTATACGGCTCCTGGATTCTTTTATTGCCGCAGGAAGTTCGTTTTTACTGGTCAACGCTACATTATCCTTATCAATTTTACCCATTAACCACAAAGAAGTTACCCCTTCTATGGGCTCTTCCCTGGCTGGATAAATGTCTAGCAATATCACTTCATCAAATCGGGCCAGGCTCTCTCCAAATCCATCGGCAAAATCCCTGGTTCTGCTGTACAAATGAGGCTGGAACACGATTAATTTTTTATCGTCAGGATACAATTCATTTACTGCCTGACTAAGGGCGTCGATCTCTGTTGGATGATGAGCATAATCATCGATAAGCACCAGGTCGTCCCGCCTGATCCTGTAAGAGAATCTCCTTTGAACTCCACGGAAGTTACCTAATGCTTTGGGCAGACAATGGGTTGGGGAACCTGCTAAAATTGCCATACCCAAAGCAGTAACTGCATTCTGTAGGTTATGATGTCCGGGCAGTGAAAACTGTAAATCCCTGATGAGTTCATTCGGTGTTTTCAGATCAAAAACATATTGGCCGTTTTCTATGCGAACATTCATCGCTTCAAAATCGGCTGAGGATTCTACAGCAACCGATTTGCCATCTAACGGCAATCCTTTTTTGTGTAATAGTTTTTCTTTGGAAGGCAACAACTCAGCAAACTCCCTGAAGGCATCCTCCAGGGTACCTTTGTCTTCATAGATATCGAGATGATCCGCGTCCATTGAAGTTACACAGGCAATGTCCGGACTCAGGGTTAAAAACGAACGGTCAAACTCATCGGCTTCCACTACGGTGATCTCCGTTCCCCTGCTTATGAAATTCGAATTATAATTCTCTGCTATGCCTCCTAAAAAAGCGGTGACCGGCATGTCACAGTCCGCCAACAAATGACCAAGTATAGCCGATGTTGTTGTCTTTCCGTGCGTGCCAGCCACAGCCAAACATAAAGTGTTTCGTGTCACCTCGCCCAGGAACTGAGCGCGCTTAATCACAGTATAATTCTCTGTTCGAAACCAATTAAGCAAGGTGTTATCTTTTGGTATCGCCGGGGTGTAGACCACCAGCGTATCTTCATTGTTTTTTATCGCATCAGGCACTTCCGAAACCTCATCGATATAGGTAACCGAAATTCCTTCCGTTACCAGTTCCCTGGTAAGTTCGGTTTCAGTTTTGTCGTAGCCACAAACCTGTTTCCCTTGTAGGTTCACAAACCTCGCCAGGGCACTCATCCCAATTCCTCCAATGCCTATGAAATAGACGGCTTGTATGTTATCGAGTTTCTTCAAGAGCTACTAATTAATTTTTCAATCTCATCCACGATCTCACGTGTTGCATCGGGACGAGCGAGTTTCTTTATATTTTCAGAAAGAGTTCTTTGTTTTTCTTCGGAATGCAATAGTTCAGTAAATACGGCTTCGAACTTCGTTTCGGCTTCCGATTCTCTTAATAAAACTGCTGCATTCTTTTCGGAAATTGCCTGGGCATTCTTTGTCTGATGATCTTCAGCAACGTTAGGTGAAGGTATAAAGATGACAGGTTTACCCACCAGGCATAATTCAGAAACAGAAAGTGCACCGGCCCTGGAAATAATGATATCCGCTGCTGCATACGCCAGGTCCATCCTGTTCAAAAAGGCATGCACCTGAACCGTTCCTTTGCTTCTGTCTTTGTACTCTTCATAATAAAACTTTCCACACTGCCAGATGAGCTGCACGCCTTCGGAAGTAAGCATCTCCAAGGAGCTGTCGATCAGTGTATTGATCTTCCGGGCGCCAAGGCTACCGCCCAGAATAAGTAAGGTTTTCTTTTCAGCATTCAGATTAAAGAAAGATAGCGCCTCACTTCGATTCTCTGAGATATCGAGTAGGTCCTCACGCACAGGATTTCCGGTCATCACGATCTTTTCCGAAGGAAAGAATGCATCCATACCATCGTAGGCCACGCAGATCTTTTGCACTTTGTTCTTCAACCATTTGTTAGTGATCCCCGCATAGCTGTTCTGTTCCTGGATGAGACAGGGAACCCTTCTCATGGAAGCTACTCTAAGCAAGGGTGCACTGGCATAACCACCCGTCCCGATCGCAGCATCAGGACGAAACTTGCGAATTATCCCTTTAGCCTGAATGAGACTGGAGGCCAGCTTTAGTGGGAAGAGTAAGTTCTTTAAACTTAAATTCCTTTGAATACCGGAGATCCATAGTCCTTTAATTGAATAACCAGCCTGCGGAACCTTTTCCATCTCCATCCTGTCCTTTGCCCCAACAAACAAGATCTCGCAATCACTATACCTGCGTTTTAATTCGTTGGCAATAGCTATGGCCGGGTAGATATGCCCCCCGGTTCCTCCTCCTGATATGATGAATTTATAAGGTTTCACTTAATATTTCGAGAGGATTTTCCACCTCTTCCATTTCTTTTAATTTCGCTTCTCTTTTAGCGCTAACACTTAGCACCATACCTAACGCCAGGCAGGTCATCCAGATCGATGTCCCACCACTACTGATCAATGGTAAGGTCTGTCCGGTAACCGGGAACAGTTCTACTGCCACAGCCATATTGATCAATGCCTGGAATACAATGGGTAATCCCACACCAACTACGAGTAAGGTACCAAAAGCCGAACTGGCCTTGTGGGCAACAATTACTAGCCGAAACAACAACAACAGGTACAGGAACATAAGAGTCATCGCACCTACCATCCCGAATTCCTCAACGATGATGGCATAAATGAAATCTGATGATGATTGTGGTAAAAAGTTCTTCTGAACACTCTTCCCGGGTCCAAGGCCGGTCACTCCTCCTGATGCAATCGCGATCTTGGCTTTTTCGATCTGGTAGTCGGCTTCCGTATCGGCATTATCTGTAAAACTTTCAATTCGGCTCATCCAGGTATCCACCCTGTTATCGAACAATCCCGGGAAGGCTTTGACAGTAAGTACAAAGAGTGCCAGCATAACCACCCCGGCGCCAAGGACAATGCCTAAATACTTTAATGGATAGCCGCCAATGAATACCACTACCACAACCATGGCAAAAATGATTGCTGTAGTTGAGAAATTGGCAGGTAAAATAAGGGCTAAGACCAGGAATACAGGTAACCACAAGGGTAATAAGGACTCCTTGAATGTGATCGTTTTGTCCGTGATCTTCGAGAGATATCTGGCAACATAGGTAAGAAGAACAACCGCCGCCAGTGTGGATGTTTGGAATGTCACACCAACAAACGGAACTCGAATCCACCTGCTCGCATTAGCTCCTTCGATTGTAGTTCCCTGGGAAAGCGTAATGAGCAACAGGATAATAACAACGGGTAAGGCGATAATGGAAAGTCCGCGGAAATATCGATAAGGAATTTTATGAACTCCGTACAGGATGGCAAACCCTAAGAGTAGGTGCGCAAGGTGCTTCAGTAAATACGGTAAAGTACTGCCATCACCATAGAGATACGCCAGGTTACTGCTGGCACTGTATACAGGGAGGAAAGAAAAGAGCGCCAAGAGGCCCGCAACTGCCCAGATCGCTTTGTCTCCTTTGATATTTTTAAATATTCCCTGCATATCTAATTCTCGCTATAGATTTCTAACTGCTTCTTTAAATTGCCTTCCTCTATCCTCGAAATTCTTAAAGAGATCAAAACTCGCACAAGCTGGGGAAAGCAATACGGTATCTCCTCTTGTTGCCAGTTTGTAAGCGATCTCAATCGCAGCTTTCATAGAATCTGTTTCAACCATTATATCCACACAACTTCCAAACTGGTTGATGATCTTTTCATTATCAACACCCAGGCAGATGATGGCTTTCACCTTTTCGTTTACAAGCGGTAACAACTCGGTGTAATCATTTCCCTTGTCTTCTCCACCGGCGATCCAAACAGTTGGCGTTTCCATGCTGTCGAGAGCATAGAAAGCGGCATTCACGTTAGTTGCCTTAGAATCGTTGATATACATCACGTTGTTGATCTTAAGTACTTTTTCCAGTCGGTGTTCCACCCCCTGGAAGTTTTCCATGGACTCCCTGATGGTCGACTTCCTAATTCTCAGCAGGGCCGCCACCGTAGAAGCCGCCATGGCATTTTTAATATTGTGTTGTCCTTGTAAACCTAAAGTTGCGATTGGCATAATTTCTTCTGTGTTGTTTAGTTTTATTATTATTTTTTCATCTTCTAAATACGTTCCCTTTTCAAGTTTTTTAGTTACTGAAAAAGGTATCATCTGAGGTCGTGTGTTATGTTCCGAAAGCCATTTATCGATCACCGGATCGTCTGCGTCGTAAATGAAATAGTCTTCCTCCGTCTGGTTCATCAGTATCCTGAATTTCGCCTCCACATACTTGCTGAAGTCGTATTCATACCTGTCCAGGTGATCGGGAACGATATTCAGTAGTACCGCAATTTGATTTCGGTATTCTACTATTCCATCCAACTGAAAACTGCTCAGCTCCAGCACGTAATACCGATGGGCATCTTCGGCTATCATCCCTGCAAAGCTTCTACCGATATTTCCACCCAGTCCAACATCCAGTCCACCCTGATGTAAAACCTGGTAGGTTAGATTGGCTGTAGTAGTCTTACCGTTTGTTCCGGTAATACCCACCAAATGCGCATTCGCATACTTATAAGCGAACTCTATTTCAGAAACCACCTTAACACCTTTGGCCAGTAGTTTTTGTACTATGGGTGCCGTATCAGGTATTCCCGGACTTTTCATCACCAGGCTGGCATTCAAAATCTTTTCTTCGGAATGGGTTCCTTCTTCCCACTCGATCTCATGATGTATAAGAACTTCTTTGTATCTATTGTTTATGGTTCCGTAATCCGATACAAATACTTCGAAACCTTCTTTTTTTCCTAGTATGGCGGTTCCGGCCCCGCTCTCCCCTGCTCCCAGTACTACTAAGCGCTGCATACTTATCTGATCTTTAAAGTCACTATGGTTAGAATTGCCAGAAAGATCCCTACAATCCAAAACCGGGTAACGATCTTACTTTCGTGAAATCCTTTCACCTGATAGTGATGATGTAATGGTGACATTCGAAAGATCCTTCTTCCTTCACCAAACTTCTTCTTCGTATACTTGAACCAACTCACCTGCAGTACCACCGACAAATTCTCCATCAGGAAAATGCCACAGAGGATGGGTATCAATAATTCTTTTCGTATTGCAATGGCTATTACAGCTATCACACCTCCAATAGTAAGGCTACCCGTATCTCCCATAAACACCTGGGCCGGGTAAGCATTGTACCATAGAAAACCTATGAGAGCTCCAACAAAAGCGGTGATAAAAATGGTCATCTCTCCCGTATTCGGGATGTACATGATGTTCAGGTAATCTGAAAAGATCAGGTTACCCGAAACCCAGGCAAAGAGGGCCAGTGTGACGGCAATGATAGCTGAGGTCCCTGCAGCCAGGCCGTCTATTCCATCGGTGAGATTTGCTCCGTTCGAAACAGCGGTGATGATAAATATGAGGATAGGGATGAAGATCAGCCAGATGTAATCCTTTGCTCCTTCACCAGCCCAGGAGATCAGACTTTCATAGTTAAATTCGTTCTTCTTAACAAAGGGTATGGTGGTAAGCAGGCTATTCTCCTCCGGGCCAAATTCCAGAGTCGGATCTTCCACCTGGGCAGTGATCTCGGTTGCGGGAGCTACATTATCCTTTTCCAATCGAACAGTAACATCTGGATGCCAGTACATAATAGCCCCCACGAAGATGCCCAGTCCAACCTGTCCTATCACTTTGAATTTTCCGGGCAGTCCTTTTTTATCGTTTTTGAATTTCTTGAGATAGTCGTCTATAAAACCAATGGTCCCCATCCAAAGTGTGGTTACGATGAGCATGATCACATAGATGTTGTCCAGTTTCGCCAGTAAAAGCACCGGAACCAGGGTAGCGAGGATGATAATGACCCCTCCCATGGTAGGAGTACCCGCTTTTTCATTCTGACCTTGCAAACCGAGGTCGCGAATGGTCTCTCCCATTTGTTTTCTCTGAAGAAACCGGATGATCTTCTTTCCGAAGAAAGTAGCGATCACCAGCGACAGGATCACGGCCAGTGCCGCCCTGAAGGTGATAAAACTGAAGAGTCCCGCCCCTGGGATATCAAAGTTTTTTTCTAAATACTCAAAAAGGTAATACAACATAGTTTACTTTTTTAGGGCGTTTATGAACTCCTTCACAATTCTAAAATCATCGAAATCGAAACGTTCACCATTGATCTCCTGGTAGGTTTCATGACCCTTCCCGGCAATAAGGATGATGTCGTTTCTATCGGCCATCTGACAAGCTGTTTTTATCGCCTGTTTTCTATCTGTAATTGACAGCGTACGTTTAAAGTGCTCTGGTGGCACTCCGGCTTCGATCTGCTCTATTATATCTTCGGGCTTTTCACTTCGTGGATTATCACTTGTGAAAATCACTTTCGTACTCAATGAAGCCGCGATGTTCCCCATTTTAGGGCGCTTTTCGGCATCCCGATCACCGCCACAACCTACTACGGTAATGAGTTCTTCGTTGCCTGTACGAATACTATTGATGGTATGGAGCACATTCTTCAATGCGTCCGGTGTATGCGCATAATCGACAATGGTTGTTATGTTTAAATCTTCTGAAACGGTATACTGAAACCTGCCGGTTACACTTTCCAGGTTGCTCATCAATTGAAGTACTTCGATCGTCTCAAGGCCTAAGAGATCGGCTGTTCCGAAGATGGCCAGCATATTATACGCGTTGAAAGCGCCGATTAGTTTTACCCATAGTTCATTGTTGTTGATCTTCAGAAGAAGACCGCTAAACTGGTTCTCCAAAATCTGGCCCTGGTAATCAGCATAGGTTTTTAAGGCGTAAGTATATTTTTTTGCCGCCGTGTTCTGAAGCATCAGAGGACCGTTCTTGTCGTCGGCATTAGTAAGGGCAAAAGCCGATTTAGGCAGGTGATCAAAAAAGGATTTCTTTACATCCCGATATTCCTTGAATGTCTTGTGATAGTCGAGATGGTCATGGGATAGATTGGTGAAAATTCCACCCACAAAAGTCAGTCCTTCTGTCCTTTTTTGATGGATTCCGTGGGAACTCACTTCCATAAAGCAATATTCAACACCTGCTTCCACCATTTCTCTTAAATAGTGATTAATGGTAAGTGAATCCGGGGTCGTGTGTGTTGCTTCAAATTCCTTACTTCCCACCATAATACGAACAGTGGAAAGCAAACCTGTTTCAAAACCTGCCGAACTTAAAAGATGATATAGTAATGTGGTTATGGTCGTTTTGCCATTGGTTCCTGTCACTCCAACAAGTTTCAGTGATTCTGAAGGATTCTCGTAGTAGTTCGAAGCCATAAGCGCCAGGGCTTGCTGACTATCATTTACCTGCACATAAGTAATACCATTGATAACGAGTTCCGGCAACTCTTCGCAGATCACGGCAAGCGCTCCTTTATCAGTGGCCATTTTGATGAAATCATGACCATCGGATACGGTACCACGAATTGCTACAAAGACATCATTGAGTTCAACTTTACGAGAATCAAAATGAATGTTACCTATAGCCACAGCAGTAGTACCCACTGTCTTTTCAATGGAAACCTTATACAATATGTCTTTCAGTAAGATCATTTAAGCATTAATTGTATTATCTGACGTTTGCGGAACGCAGCTCCGGGCTCGATAGACTGCGAAGCAACCGTTCCATTTCCTTTGATTTCCACTCGCATCCCCATGTTTTCTAACAGGGACACAGCATCCATACCGGCCATCCCCGAAACGTCAGGAACCGCAGTGCCGGTTTTCTGCACTTCGTTGTAATAATTCTCGAAATCGGAGGCAAAAGCTTCATCCACTCTATCCACTTCGTCTATCTCTGCGATCCTGGGCGAATCTGTAAATATCTTCTGGGCAATACGCTTAAATACTGGACCTGTTACATCGGCTCCATAGTATCCTTTTTTAGTACTAGGCTTGTGGATAACAACGATGCATGAATACTTGGGATTTTCCGCCGGGAAATAACCTGCGAAGGATGAGATATATTTGCGATCCTTTTCCCAGCCTGGCAACCAGTATTCGGTTCGTGCCGTTCCTGTCTTACCGGCCATAGAGAAATATTCAGAATACAATCGTTCACCTGTTCCTCGCTTCACTATGTTTAGTAGTATATCCTGAATCTGACGAAGAGTTTCATCGGAACATATCTTTTCGTTGATCACTTCTGTTTCGAATGTTTCCACCTCCTGGTTCCACTTCCGAATTTCCTTGATAAATCGTGGCTTCACCATCACGCCATCATTCGCTATGGCATTATAAAATGCAAGTGTTTGAAGCGGGGTCAAACTAAGATTGTAGCCATATGCGATTGATGGTAAGGCATTTTTACTCCAATTTTCGTGGCCGGGACCCGGTATCATCGGCTTGCCTTCACCGAGGATAGGTATACCGATCTTCGAATTCAGATTCCAGCTGTTGAGTCGGTCAATGAACTTCTGAGGCTTCTTAGCGTAGGCTTCATCGATGATGGTGGCCAGGCCAATATTTGAAGACACCTCAAGTGTTTTGGCTGCTGAGATCTCGCCGTAACCACCTCTTCGGCTATCTGTGATGCTTCTTCCGTAAAATCGCTTGGTTCCGTTTTGTGTATCAATTACCGTGGAGGTATCGATCACCTTATCTTCCAGGGCTGCCATGAAGGCCATAACTTTAAAGGTCGATCCCGGCTCATGGCTTTCGCCTACTGCGTAATTCAGTTTCTCATAATAGGTGCCCTGCTTTGTTCGCCCTAAATTGGAAACGGCTTTTATTTCCCCGGTCTTTACTTCCATAACGATAACCGATCCATGCTCGGCTTCATAATATTCCATTTGCTTCAGCAAGGCATGATGTGCAATATCCTGGATGTTCACGTTGATTGTTGAGATCACATCGTAACCGTCTTGAGGTTCGATCTCGTTATTGTCTGATACAGGTTTCCACTGGCCTTTGGCTATCTTCTGCTTTAGTCGGCGCCCATTCTTCCCCTGCAGGTATTGATTAAAGGCTCCTTCGAAACCTACTTCATATACACCGGGTTCATTTTTATTCTGGCTACCCACCAGTCGTTCACCGATCTTCCCCATGGGATGCTCGCGAACGGTATGCTGATCCATAATAAATCCACCTCTGTATGGTCCTTTATTGAATAGTGGAAAGCTCTTAACTTTTATGTATTCTGAATACCCCAGATTCTTTGCCACCAGTAAGTATCTGTTCTTATCGGCTCTTGCCTTTCTGAATCGCTGCTGATAGTAGGATGCAGACCTACCGAACATCTTGCTGAGTTCTTTCGAAAGGGGAACGAGATGTTCCTTGAAGTCTTCCGAGGAAACCGTTACCGCGTCAAATCGTATTTCATACTTCGGAACTGAAGTGGCGAGCAGACTTCCATCGTCGGCATATACATTTCCGCGATTTGCAGGTATCTCGAAATTCTTGGTTGTATTCCTTTGCGCCAGGTCGCGATATTTCTCACCTTCCACGAACTGAATGTTCATGAGTTTGAAAGCCACGGCAAATGCAAAGACGAACATACATCCGGCGATAATATAGAGGCGGTTAAGTATGTTTTTGTCTTCCGTAGCCACCTGTTTTATTCGTTGTTTGAGGTTATTCTGATTCGTTGTGGAGGGGTGACCGAGGGTTGGAGTCCCCTTGCGGCCATTGCCCTAATGATCCTGCTTTCCAGTTTGGTTTGCATGAGCTTCATGCGCACATCTACATATTCACTTTTTAATTCCTTTACTTCATCGCTCAGCTCAGCGATTCGGTGTACTTTCTTGTCGGCACTATGCGAGCTGGCGATCATGATAAGCGCCAGGAAAGAGAGAAAAATGATAAAGCGCCAGTTTCGGAAAGCATCGTCGCTTACCAAAAACTTCCCTTTAACTACATTGTAGAAACTCTTCTTCATTACAATTTTTCGGCTATTCTCAATTTCGCGCTGCGCGCTCTTGGGTTTTCACTTATTTCTTCTTCTGAAGGGATTATAAATTTCCCAACAGGCTTGAAAGGGACTTCTACCCTTCCGAATACATCCTTTTCCGGTTCTCCTTCAAACAGTCCATTCCGCATATATCGCTTTACAAGTCGGTCTTCAAGAGAGTGATAGGAGATCAGGCTTAATCTGCCTCCTGGCTTTAGCACATCTGCGGTCTGCAAAAGAAACTCCTTAAGGGCCTCCAATTCCTGATTCACTTCAATACGAATTGCCTGGAACACCTGTGCGAGTATTTTGTTTTCACGATGTTTGGGAAGAAACCTGCCCAATGCCTTCTTCAATTCCTCACTGGTCTTAATAGGCTGTTGTTGCCTTGCCTCAACAATTACGCGTGCCATACCCGCAGAACTACGTAATTCACCGTAGCTATACAGGACTTGCTTGAGTCGTTGTTGTTCGTAAGTATTGATAACATCATAGGCAGAGAAGTCGCTTTTTGTGTTCATACGCATGTCGAGGTCGGCTTGGAAGCGTGTTGAAAAACCGCGTTCAGCCACGTCGAACTGGTGGGAGGAAACTCCGAAGTCACCCAGGATACCGTCCACCTGCGTATACCCATAGAAACGTAAGAAGCGCTTGAGAAATCTAAAGTTTTCGTTAATTAACAAAAACCGGGGATCGTCGATAGCATTCTCAAGCGCGTCTGTGTCCTGGTCGAAGGCGATCAGCTTTCCTTCTGTACCAAGTCGTTGAAGTATTTCCTTTGAATGACCGCCGCCGCCGAAAGTGACATCCACATATACCCCGTTGGGCTGGATATTTAAGCCGTCTACTGTTTCGTGAAGTAGTACCGGTTTATGATATTCCATGGTCTGCGTTGCTTGCATCACCCATTACTTCTTCAGCCAGATCTGCGAAATCATCGGCCGCGTCGTCTATAGCTTGTTCGTATTTCTGTTTATCCCAGATCTCAACTATGTTGATAGCGGAAGAGATCACTAGTTCTTTATCAATACCTGCGAAAGACGCCAGGTCCTTCGGTATATTCAACCTGCCTGTAGCATCGAGCTCAACAGTTTTGACACCTGCTGTGAATCTTCGAATGAAGTCGTTGTTTTTCCTATTGAACCTATTTAACCCGCTCACCTTTTCCATAAGAGCCTGCCATTCATCCATAGGATATAATTCCAGGCAGGGCTGAAAAACCGCACGCTTGATCACAAAGCCATTATTGGACACGGGCGCGAGCTGTTTCTTCAGTGCAGAAGGAACCATTACCCGCCCTTTTACGTCGGCCTTGCATTCGTATGTCCCTATGAGATTGAGCATTAGGTTGTTTGTCGTTCGGTATTAATAAATCCAAATATATAGAACTTTTACCACTTTTTACCACATTTTACCACATTGTTAATAAGTTTTACCACGATCTCATATCAAATAGCTCACAGCCCTGATTATCTGTATTTTATAAACTGACTCACCTATGACAGAACTGAGAATTGATCTGGATTTGGCTTTAACACACACGGTATTAGTCCATTGATATCCGAACTAGAGACATGGTATTCGATTCAACTATTTTTGTGTATTTTAGCCATTGCTAACCCAGACACTGAATGACAAAGCAGTTTCGCGAAGAAGGCAAATTCAATTACCTAGAAGTTGGAGAGGGAACTCCCATTATCGTATTACACGGTTTGATGGGAGGATTGAGTAATTTCGATGGGGTTACCGAGTTTTTCCCATCCAAAGGATACCAGATCCTCATCCCGGAATTACCTATTTACACCATGCCCATTTTAAAGACCAATGTGAAGCGTTTTGCGGAATACGTGGTAGAATTCATCGATCACAAAGGTTTTGAGAACGCCATTTTACTTGGTAATTCACTTGGTGGACATATCGGGCTGCTCTGCACAAAACTCTATCCGGAGAAAGTAAAGGCCCTGGTGATAACCGGAAGTTCCGGCCTCTATGAAAGTGCCATGGGAGAAAGCTATCCAAAACGAGGTGACAGGGACTATATTCAGAGAAAAGCGGAAAATGTCTTTTACGATCCGAAGGTAGCTACCAAGGAGATCGTGGACGAAGTGTATGCCTCGGTGAACGACCGGAATAAACTAATCCGAACACTTTCTATCGCTAAGAGCGCGATTCGTCATAACATGTCGAAAGACTTACCCAATATGAATACGCCCACCTGTGTTATCTGGGGAAAACAGGATAATGTTACTCCTCCGGAGGTGGCCATTGAATTTCATGACCTGCTGCCGGATTCAGACCTATACTGGATCGATAAGTGTGGCCATGCTGCCATGATGGAACATCCCGATGAATTTAACGACCTGCTTTACGCCTGGTTGCAAAAACGGGAATTTTAACCCAGGAACTCATGAAGATCGTATCGGCAGAATTTGTAATGAGCAATAGCGATGTCGCTAAATGCCCTGGCGGCTCGTTGCCGGAATACGCATTTATTGGCAGAAGCAATGTTGGAAAGTCATCCCTCATTAATATGCTGATGCAGCGTAAAAACCTAGCCAAAACTTCAGGGAAACCGGGAAAAACTCAGCTTATCAATCATTTCCTGATCAATGAGAACTGGCACCTGGTCGACCTTCCTGGTTATGGTTACGCTCGTGTTTCAAAAAAAGATAAGAAGACCTTCCAGAAATTTATCACCCAGTACTTCGAGAAAAGGAAACAGTTGGTACTTGGTTTTGTACTGGTGGATTGCCGACATGAGCCTCAGCCCGTCGATCTCGAATTCATGCAGTGGCTTGGAGAGAATCAAATTCCATTTGCCATCATATTCACTAAGGCAGATAAACTAAAGCCAAATGCTCTAAAGGCAAATATCGAAAACTACCAGAAAAAAATGCTGGAATCATGGGAAACCATGCCAAACTACTTCATCACCTCCTCCAGCAAAGGGTATGGGCGCGAACAGCTTCTGGATTATATAGATGCCATCAATCTTGAGATAGGCGCTCTTCAACGAGCCTGATTAGTTGTCGGGTGGTTTTCAATTCTTGGAATTCTTCAGAAGAAATAAATAATTCCATCGAATCCTTGTCCATTAACAATGCTACTGGAAAATCATATTTAGGGAGCCATTTCGACTTGTAGCGTTTCAGAAATTCATCCTTGTGGAGAAATCGAAATTCGTAGTTTGAATGCTGTCTGAATTTTTTCCAAATACGTTTTTCAGAAAAAGTTCCGAAGGTAAGTTCACATAATTTGCAATCGTAAGTTGACGGACTCAGCATCTTGTGCATACTGTCGAACACAGCACTCGCTGCCCCGGAATTGGCGTTGTAAACGAACAATACGGTCATTAGTCCTCCTTCAACTCTAGCTTTTCTGCGAAATAGTCGCAAAAATCCCGCATTGTTGCCGCCATTTTATCATTGGCCGTGGCCCTTTGGAAGGTGTGCGACATGGCTACCAGTGTTTGATGAAAGAAGACATTCATCTCATCCAACGGCATGTCTTTAGTCCATAGATCAATACGTAATGCTTCCTGAGCCTGGTGGTCCCAAACCGATAACAACATGGCTTTGGTGGGGCTATTATCCACTCCCCCATCCGGAGCGGACCAGTTGAGCTTTTCCGGGATACGGTTTTCGTCAAGGCTAACGTTTATTTTTATTTCTGAAGTAAGTTCCGACATTATCTTGTTGGTTTGTATTTTGAATTTTGAAATATCTCCTCCGTTGATTTTATCATCAATTGTGGCACAGTTACATCGTTGTTTTCCATATAGGACCGAACGATCTGCCAACCGATGAACCTTCCCACCATACCGGGAGATTCGTTATCTATTTCAAGGTAAAATTTTGAAAATGGCGCTGGGTTAACGAACCTTCCCAGTAATTTGGGATCTGTGCTATACAGCAGTTCATTTTCTATAAAGTATCGCCACATATCTTCCTCATTCTCAATTGCCCATTGCATCTCTTCTTCGGTATAGCCAATCCTGTCGGCCTCCGAAGACTCCGGCAACCAGACATCTTTCAGGTAGAGTTCCTTACCGAAGAAAATAATCTGCGCCAGGAAATCACGCTTCCTGGGTTGGCTGATAAGCTGACGCGCATAGGCCGAGGCCACATCGGGAGCTAATTGAGATGGTTTGAGATTCTTTGCGGCATAGCGCTTTATACCATGGTAAAATTCATGATCGTCGCCCAGGTATGTGTCCAGCCCCAAAACTAGCAAAGTATCTGCAACAATAACCTTATTCTGGTAGTCCACATCAGAAGTAACAGTTACAACCGCAGGTGGCACGAACTCGGGAAAATAATACTCCATATGCTGAAAAAGCGGGATCAACTGATCTTCCAGGTAGGATTCATCCGGAAACTCTTTGGCCACTGCATCGAACAATTGCTGCTGTAGCGTATCCTGCATCCTCCCTACCCAAATGCTGTCGTGGAATTGCTTCGGAAAAAAAGCCGGGTATTTCTTCTTTAGCATTGGCAGATCGTTGATGGATGCGGAAGCAAATTCTTTGTCGAACCTAAAGATCTCAACATCCATAGGGATCTTTTCAATCTCCTTTTCGATGCTGCTTTTGCCACTGCACGAAGCAAGCAGAAAGACCAAAATAAGCACTGTGATAAATCTCATGAAGCTCTCGTTTGCAATTCTTAACGCAAGCAGTTTTCATAAATTTTACAATTGCGTTACTTTTGTGGGCAAAGGTACTATTATAAACCCATATTTTCTTCAATATGCAAACTGAAAAGGTTATTGATCACATCGTAAAATGGCTGAAAGACTATGCCGAAAATGCCGGAATGAAAGGATTCGTTATTGGTGTTAGCGGAGGGATCGACTCGGCTGTAACCTCAACACTTTGCGCTAGAACCGGGCTGGAATTACTCTGCCTGGAAATGCCTATTCACCAGGCTCCTTCCCAGGTAAATCGCGCCATGAACCACATAGAATGGCTTCAGGAAAACTACAACAAGGTCTCCATGACCCAGGTGAATTTAACCCCTGTATTCGATGGTTTGATCGATGCCTTGCCGGCGGTGGAAAATGAAGAATCCCGATTTATGGCACTTGCCAATACAAGGGCACGGCTTCGAATGACAAGCTTGTACTATTTTGCCGCCTTAAAAAAGTACCTCGTTGCCGGAACGGGTAACAAAGTAGAAGATTTTGGTGTTGGGTTCTTCACTAAATACGGAGATGGCGGTGTAGATCTCAGTCCGATTGCAGATCTCATGAAAAGCGAAGTGTATGAGATAGGACGAATCCTGGGGGTCAACCAGGAGATCCTGGATGCAGCACCTACCGATGGCTTATGGGGTGATAATCGAACCGACGAGGACCAGATCGGGGCGAGCTATGACGAACTCGAATGGGCTATGAAAATGCAGGATAATGGTAAGAATCCAGGCGATTTTGAAGGCCGTGAGAAAGAGGTGATGTCAATCTATTTAAGGCTTAACAAACTCAATCAACACAAAATGATCCCTATTCCTGTTTGCGAAATCCCCGCACAACTTAAAAATTAAGCACTTTCAACGAATTTTTTCAACGTTGAACGAAATTTCCTATGAAGGAAAATTCTTTTCTTTAGTTTTGATTTGTAGTATTTCTATTACAAAAACCTCACACTTCTGACAATTCTATTGTCGTTGGTGTCTTTACTAAAAAGACAAATTTGGAAATGAAGAAAATTTTTATCGCTGATCATCATCCAGTTACAAGAAAGGGGATTGCTTGTATGCTGAAAAAGAACGATAATTTTAAGATTATCGGCAAGGCAAACAATGGTGATGAACTGTACAAAAGCTTACAGGAAGAAAAGCCCGATATCCTCATCATGGAGATCGACATGCCCCACATTAACGGTATTAACGCATTGCGAGGCATTAAAACGGAATTTCCGGAAGTAAGAGTCCTCATTTTCTCAACCCACCCGGAAGAGATTTACGCACTGCGATCAATTAAATCCGGAGCTGCTGGTTACGTCCCCAAAACCGCATCCACTAAAGTTTTCATGAAAGCGCTTAAACAGATCGCTAAAGGAGGTATCTTCCTAAACGAAGACCTTACTTCCACATTTACCAGTAGAAATGTTGGTGAGACAAGTGCGATCAGCAGGTACAAGAAACTGAGCTCTCGTGAAATTGAAGTATTGAATCTATTATCCAGCGGGAAACGCAACAAGGATATTGCCAATGCTCTCAATATCAATGAGAAAACGGTTAGCACGTACAAGACAAGATTGCTGAAGAAACTTAAAGTGGATAACCTTGCCGACCTTATTCACCAGTCGCGCATGTTCCAGTTCGGGTAGTCTAAAGCACCCTTCGTAGTTTTTCGGAAAGTACATCCCTCAGGATGGTGTAGTCGGATATATTCTCAAGTACCGTTTTATCTTCGTATTCCCCATTCTTAACGGGACTCTTCGCCAATTCCTCGATTTTCGAGCTAACTAGATGTCGACGTAAATTCAATATAGTCTCACTAACAAGCTGAGAGATCGTATGCTTCTTTTCCTTTACGTATATTTCTTTGCGCTTCCAATCGTGAAGATTGTACTTTTCCTCCTCCATTAGGATATGGGTAACTGCTTCGGCCTTTTCAGGCTGCAATTGATTCACCAGGGAATCAATTTGAAGATTCTGCTGTTGGTTAAGCTTATCGATAATTTCATAATATAGTTCCCGGAAATCCTCATTCATAAATTCGATTTCATCATCCTGAAGATCCAGGAAGATCTTTTCATACACTTTTGTCTGTATCTTCTCCGGAACAAAAGCGATCTCACCCTCTTCATTGGTTTCCAGTATGAGATCTTCAAATTCTTCTTCAACCGTTCCATAGAGCAGTAACAACTCGATGATCTTCCGTTCAAGCTCAAACTGCACATCCACCTTGGGTGCGGCTTGCCTCTCGGAACTCACCACTCCCATTGGCTCAACTTTCTGCTGAGACGATTTTCGGGATGCGTCTCTTCTTTCCTTCTGAAGTATTTGGGCCAGGGTATTAAACAGCACCGCTTCGGAAATATCCATGATGCGTGAACATTCCTTGATATACACCTCCTGCTTGATCTGGTCCGGGATCTTTGAAATGCTCACTACCATATCCCGAATGGTCTCGGCCTTCTTTAACGGGTCGTCTTTGGCTTCCGAAGCAAGGAGCGAAGCCTTGAAGTTTATAAAATCAGCAGAGTTCTCGTTCAGGTAGCTCTTAAGTACATCCAGCGTGTTTGCTTTTGCAAAACTATCGGGGTCTTCACCCTCTGGAAATGTGCATATCTTTACATTCATTCCCTGTTCAAGGATCAGGTCCACACCTCGTAACGAAGCCCGCAGTCCCGCCGGGTCACTGTCAAAGAGCACAGTTATATTCTTTGTCAACCTGTTGACCAATCGGATCTGTTCAGGCGTGAGTGCAGTCCCCGAGGAGGACACTACATTCTCAATCCCAGTCTGATGGAACTGTATCACATCTGTATAACCCTCTACCAGGTAACAATTGTCTTCCTTAGCTATAGCCTGTTTCGCCTTGAAAATTCCGTAGAGCACCTTGCTCTTGTGATAGATATCACTTTCGGGTGAGTTTAGGTATTTGGCCGCTTTCTTATCGCTGGTAAGTATTCTACCACCAAATCCGAGTACTCGACCACTCATACTCTTTATCGGGAAGATTACCCTTCCCTTAAAGCGATCGAATTGTTTTTCCTCTTTCACAATGGTTAAACCGGTCTTCTCCAGGAATTCCAGTTTGTAACCATCCTTGATTGCCTTGTCGGTAAAGGCGCTCCATTCGTTTGGAGAATAGCCCAGTTCGAACTTCTCCATGGTTTCAGGAGTAAATCCCCTCTCCTTGAAATAGGTAAGACCGATGGCTTTCCCTTCTTCCGATTTGTGAAGGGCCGAAACAAAGAAGTCTTTCGCATATTCACTCACCAGGTAAAGGCTTTCTCGTTCGTTGGCCAGTTGCTTTTGCTCGTCGCTTTGTTCGGTCTCTTCAATTTCGATCCCGTATTTCTTCGCCAGGTAACGAATGGCTTCAGGATATGTGAAATGTTCATGCTCCATTAGAAAGGCCACTACATTTCCTCCTTTTCCGCTACTGAAATCCTTCCAGATCTGTTTCACGGGCGATACCATAAAACTGGGAGTACGCTCATCGGTGAACGGACTCAATCCCTTGAAGTTACTTCCCGATTTCTTCAATTGTACAAAATCACCGATCACCTCCTCTACGCGGGCGGTTTCAAAGACATTATCGATGGTGGTTTTTGAAATCAATTGAAGTAATTCAGAATCCTATAAAAATACTATTATTTTTAGTTTCTCACCTCATAAAAAAAGACCCCCATCGGAGGCCTTTTCAGAATACATAAACATACTAACACTAGTCCATATCGAACCTTAAACCAAGTGATATATTGCGTTGCTCCACCGGGTTATCCTTAAAAATTGTATTCAGGTCGTACTTAACGTACAAAGCGGTGTCCCTCCATCCCAGGTAGGCACTAAGTCCGTAAATTAAGTTATTGGTATTGAAATTACCTTTTTGCTTCTCTTTGATCTCCTGACCCATATCATCATAGATCAGTTTCTGTCTTGTTCCTAGTCGGAAACCTGCATATCCACCGAAACCAAGCTTAACCTTCTTATAGGTAGAATATCGGAAATAAGTGTCTTTTTCAATTTTCTTTGATGGACCCACCTCAAAATGAACCGGGAAAACAAGATTATCTACCCTGAATTTCGACTTGTCCAAATCAATCGGATAGGTCATGAGTTCGGTTTGAGAACCTGTATCAACAAAGTAGCGGTTATCCTCTGGTTTCAGTCCGTTGAACTGAAATGAGAACCCATATTTAAGTCGCAACCAGTTGCTTTCCTTAAAAACACGTGTCTTCCAGGCCCATCCTAGTTCCGCAAAGCGGCTACCTCCTACTTTATAGAGATCATCACCAAGTTTTCCATCTACGATCACATTGTTCAAACCAAAAGCAAATACAAAATCGCTTGTGGTTCTTCGGTCATATTTCCTCGATCTGTTCTGCTTACCTATATAGATAAACGGAATATCATCGCCGTTTTCGTTTCCAATCTCAATGACAACTCTGTCCCCATCATCCTTCAAAACCGTCATGTCCTGGTTTCGTTCCAGCAGTTCGATCTTGTTGTCGATGATGGCCACTCGATTCTCGATATTCAAAGCATGCTTTTCTGCTTCTTTCTGCTTTAGTATTTCAGCCTCTTCGGTAGTAAGATCACCGTTGTCCAATCGTTGGTTAATACCTTCCACGGTAACTTTCAGCGCTTCTTTTTCTTCGGAAACGATACGTTCCTTAGTTGCTTCCAGGACTTGGATTCTGTCCTGTACATTTGTGTCCTGGGCCTGGGTAACGGCCATACTTAGTACCCACACCGTGATTACGGTGCATAATGTAATTAGTCTCATAAGTGTTCAGATTTATTTCCGCCAAAGGCGGAGCGATTGATGAATAGTTATTAATTATTTCGTTCGGCCACGGCAGTTCGGATCTTTTGGAATCCTTCACCCAATGCATCGAATACCTTGTCCCTGAAGCCACGCTCCAATTCGAATTCCACGTCCTCGAGTAACGCGGTGGCATCCACTTTATTGGTTCCCGAATTCAGTATACGCCTGTTGCTTATCTCTCGCTGCGCCTGGATAAGCAGGTCGTCAATCTCCTCTGGGCTGACCTTACTGTTCGTTTTCATTCTATTTTCTACTTCGGCAACCACTTCATCCACCTTGCTTTCCACAAAATCCTTGTTATTCATGGGTTGCTCTTCAATTTTAACTTTGTCCTCTTCTACTTTCGCGATGAGTTTCTCCTCCACTTTTACTTCAGTAATAAGCTTTTTCTCCTTTATGATAGCACTCTTCTGTGGCTCATCCGTTTTTGCAATGGATCTAGAATTTTCCACAGTCCTGGCTTCGGTATTATCTTTTTCTGAATTAGTTGGTTCAACAGCTACTGCTTCTTGCTGTTGCTTTGGATCCGGGATCAACTCTGGAATTTCATTTTCTATTTCTGAATTTACTTCTTCAGAATTCACATCTTCAGTAACCACATCGATACTTGATGCATCGTTGCCTGAATTCATGAAGACAGAAGCCAGGATAAGTATCCCGATAAAACTGGCGGCAATTGCAAACCAGCTATTACGGCCCATTCCCTTCTTCTTCTCTTCCTTCCCCAGTCTCGCTTCCAGCTTGGCCCAGGCGTCTGCAGACGGCTTGATTTCCCGCTCCTGCATCTTTTCCCTTATATGGTCTTCAATCTTATTGGGTGCCATAGTTCATATTATTTTGTTTGGTGATCATCGCCTGAAGCATGCCCCGGGCTTTTGATAATTGCGATTTCGACGTTCCTTCTGAAATCTGAAGCAATTCGCTGATCTCGCTGTGTTTGTATCCGTCAACAACGTACAGAACGAAAACCGTTTTGTAGCCGTCGGGTAAGGCGTCGATTAGTTTCTGGATCTCTTCAACTTCCAATCCTGATTCAATTTCCGCTGAATGTTCCAATGAGTTCTCTATTACCGACTCATCTTTGAAAAACAACTTTTTCTGCCTGCGCAATTCCGTAAGGGATTCGTTTACCATTATCCTTCGTATCCACCCTTCGAAACTTCCCTGGCCCGAGTAACTGTCGATCTTCGTGAAAACTTTAAAGAATCCGTTCAGCATCACTTCTTCTGCCAGGTCCTGCCTTTTGAGGTACTGTCTGCACACACTCAGCATCCTCGGAGAGAACAGCTCAAATAACTCGTGCTGAGCTTTCCTGTTTCCTTTGGACACTTTTTTTATAAGTGCCGAATAATTTTTATGTAAAGAGACCAGTTTCAAATCGGGCTTCGCTAGTTGCTTCTATTTTTATAGACGAGTCATTTTAAAAAAGGGTTGCCTGGAGGTTGGAAATTATTATTCCTCGATACAGCCACAGTGATATAAATCACAAAAAACAATAATCAAATCTCAAATAATAATCAATTCATGAATCACCAATAATTAAGTCATTAGAGATTGGAGCTTGGCACTTATTTGAGATTTGGGATTTGAGTTTTGATCATTTCCGTAGGTTATTTCTTCCTGTCGATCACGTAGTTCACCATCAATTCCAGGGAGTCTTTATAGTCGGATTTGGGGTAATTGGAAAGGATCTCCAGGGCATGGCTGCGATACTCCTTCATTTTTTCAGTAGCGTAATCCAGTCCGCCAATTTTCTTTACGTATGCAATTACCTCTTTTACCCTTTTGCGATCCATATTGTGGTTCTTGATAGAGTTGATAAGCCAGCGTCTTTCTTTGGAATCGGAATTATTGAGCGCATAAATAAGCGGGAGGGTCATCTTTTTTTCTTTGATATCGATTCCCGTTGGCTTTCCTATCTTCTCCTCACCATAGTCGAACAGATCATCCTTGATCTGAAAAGCCATGCCAATAAGTTCTCCGAATTTCCGCATTCGTTCCACCTCTTCGGCGGGTGCATTAACAGATTGAGCTCCCATGGCGCAGCAGGCGGCGATGAGGGTTGCTGTTTTCTGCCTGATAATTTCAAAATAAACATCTTCTGTTATATCAAGCGTTCTCGCTTTCTCTATTTGAAGCAACTCTCCTTCACTCATTTCCCTTACGGCCACCGATATGATCTTCAGCAGGTCGAAATCGTCATTATCAATCGAGAGGAGGAGTCCTTTAGACAGCAGGTAGTCCCCTACCAGTACCGCGATCTTGTTCTTCCACAGGGCATTGATCGAGAAGAAGCCCCTCCTGCGGTTACTGTCGTCCACTACATCATCGTGCACGAGAGTGGCTGTGTGGATCAATTCGATTACCGAGGCTCCCCTGTAGGTTCGCTCATTCACCTCACCGTTATTCGTCATCTTAGCAATGAGGAAAACGAACATGGGTCGCATTTGCTTCCCTTTTCGGTTTACTACGTAGTGGGTGATCCTGTTCAGAAGAGAAACCTGAGACGACATGGAACCGGAGAATTTCTTCTCGAAGAGCTCCATCTCATTCTCAATGGGAAGCTTTATTTGAGCGGTAATCTTCATAAACTATAAAGATAAGCAGCATTTATTTATCAAACTGTGCTGCTTTTCTTCTCAACTTTGTTCCGGTGAAGCGACTTGTCAATACACTTGGTCATTTCATCTTTCTTCAGAGGAATCCCAATAAATGATTCTATAGTATCTAATGCCTTTGAAGGGTTTTTTAGAACATTACCATAGTCTATATAAATAAGTTCTACACCAGGTTCTCTTTCTTTCCACTTGTCCACAAAGTTCAATAGTTCACGGTATTTGTTATACAGCTTTACCGGCAAAACATCTGGGTTTTTCCCAATCATTTTTTGTTGCGATTTTAAGACTTCATCAAGATCTCTTGTCATAAACACTACTTTATATCGGTATTTTCCGTCAATGTGATTCAATAATGGTGCAACAATCTTAACTGCCTTATTCTGGGCTTGACCCATCCATGAATTGTCCTTATTAAGGGACATTACAGGTTCATATTCATAATACCCTTTCGGATTGGATTCATCGGCTTCTCGTTTATCATCTATCAAACATTCCACGCCTCCTTTATCCATCATTTGCATCATAAGAGAAGTTCCCGACCTTGGAAGACCCGATACTATTACGATTTGATTATCTCTGTACTTAAAATTATTCTTATCGCGAAGTTCAAGAGGGGTTTTGATCTTCTCCTCAATATTTTCTAATGCTTTCTCTTCTCTGTAACTGTATGTTTTGGCTGTTAAACGAGCCGATGTCTCGAAGGCAAGTTTAGCATTATCTAGATCTCCCAGTTTCTCTAATGCCCTTCCCAGTGCATAATGAGCGGCGGGATAGTATTTAACTAATTCAATGCTGGTTAACGCATATTCTGTCGCTTCCTCATATTCGCCTAATTCGAACATTGTATCAGACATCGCCTTATGGTATTTTGACCTATCCGGATCAAGTTCGATGGCCTGTTCAAAGCATTCCCTTGCCTTCTGAAAATTCTGAAGAATAAACTGAATATTACCAATTCTGTAATGAAGTTCAGCGTTTGGTTTTATATCTCTGGCCTCTTCTAAAACTTTCAGAGCTTTCTTTGTATATCCATTTCCCAGAAGAATATCCGCTTCAACAAAGTAAATATTGTAATTAACAGGTGTTTTTACTTTTTTAAAGGCCTCAAGATACGTTTCTGCACTTTCATAATCCTTTTGACCAATGCATACGGTCATCATATCGATATAATAGGGAGCAAGATCAATTGGAGGCTCCTCTTCTAAAAGTTCAAGCAAAATGCTTTTGGCTTTTTCGTAATCCTTCTTGCCTAAATATACTCGAGCCAAATTATGTTTAAGCTCACATTTGGTTCTATGAATACTTGTTTCGATCTTGTCGTCGGGTCGCTCAATATATCCAAGTTCAATAAGTTGCTCCATGGTTTCTTCATCGGACAGAATATCATTTCGTTCCTCCTTTTCTAATTCGGCAAAATCTCCCTCAACATCTTCCCAACTATCTATATACGATGGAGAAGTCGGGCTTTTATACATGTCCATAATAACTTTACCGTCCATATCCTTCCCGATTGGAAGTCCGAAATGATGCAATATCGTGGGTGCCACATCAATTAAACTCGCTCCAAAAATCTTCTCATTCTTTTTTATATTAGGACCACTTGCCACAAAAATTCCGAACTGCCTGTGATCTAAGGCAGGGGCAGCAGCAACCTTAGGCATGGCCAGTATTCTTTTATTGCCAGATTCGAAACCGTGATCGGACATAACGATTACCGTAGTGTCGTCGTCAATAAGACTCAGAACACGCCCCAGCATCATATCCTGAAATCTATAAGCTCCTGTGACTACTCCATTATAAAGGTCATACAATTCCTGACGAACCCCATCCAGTTTAGGCGGATGATACTTCATAAAGGAATGGCAGAAATGATCGATCATATCGAAATAGACTGCCATAAAATCCCATTCGGTTTCTCTCAATAAATAAGTGGAAGCATTGTGCAATGAAACGTTTTGAGTAAGAATTTTCGAAAAAGGAATAAGTCCATTATTCTTATCCTCTTGATCGATCTTCGCAGCATCAGGTATAAAGGGTAGAAAGTGCTCGTGAGTGATTTCCCAGGGAAACATTCGAAGTTCTTTAAGAACTTCCCTAAGATTTTCAGGATGAATGGTGCCATCTTGCATCCCTCGCTGTTGTTTTGGGTCGGCACTAACTCTCTGAAATTTATCTGTTACAATAACACCATTAATAGGCTCTGCAGGAAAACTAGGCCACCACCCTACTACATTACTTTTATACCCTTCATGATGTAGAATGTTCCATAAAGCTCTAACTTTTCTTGAATTTGCCGTTACAGGGCGTAAAGCTTTTTTATTTGGAACAACTTCAATAAAACCCAAAATCCCATGCTTATCTGGCGTTTTACCGGTTGCTACTGTACTCCATAACATCGGACTGTATGGTGGATTCATGGTACTCATATTACCATATACCCCATTGTCAATTAACTTTTTTAGTGATGGCATCAGCCCCTTTGCCAACATTGGGCCAATGATTTTCCAATCGGCTGCATCCCATCCAATTAATAGTAACTTATTCCTTTTCATATTCTTCATTCAGGTTTTGTTCTTTCTTTAATTTTCGCCAGGCAGTAAAGGCAAGATCTCCGTAAGCCAGGTGACCAAGAGAACTACTAAGCGGCATATTTGAAAAATCTATTTCTCGCTTTTTTTTCTTCATTTCCTCTAAATTTTTGCAATAGTAGGTTGGATTTAATACATTTACTCCAAACCAATTTTTAAACCTGAGTTATTTTTTTCGTAAAAAAACAAAAGATAACTCGCAAAACCTAAAATTAATATGACTAAAATTACGAAAAACAACCTAGGTAAAAGAATTGCCAAATATGGTGCCTTATCGCTTGCCATTGCTGGTGTAGCGGATGCTACAGGGCAAGTAGTTTACACGGATGTGGATCCAGATTTTGTAGGTGGACTTGGAGATAGTTTTGCTATCGACTTTGACGGAGATTCCGTTGATGATGTGACTATCCTGCAATCTAACAACGGTAATTATGAGCTTGTTCAAGCAAATACCGTAGGACCAAACGGTGTAGTAGCAAATAGTAATGGATATCTTTATGCTTCTAATCTTTCATATGGAACCCCAATCGATGGTGCCCTTACTTTCTATAGTGGAGGTGCGTCTTTCTGTGCAGGAGTTGGATATGCTGGTAGTGCGTTTTGCGGGACTGGTGAAGGATATCTTGGCGTAAAATTCGATGCTGGTGGAGGAACAACTCACTATGCTTGGGTACGTGTTGACATCGCCGACAGTTCAAACTTTACTGTACTTGACTACGCTTTCGAAGCTACTCCAGACACTGCGATCAATGCAGGTGATATGGGAAGCTTAGGTTTGGGAGATCAGGCTTTCAACAACTTCAATTATTTCGTTACAGAGAACAGTCTAAACCTTTCTGCAGCTAATGTAATGGAGGAAATAACCATTCACAACGTTCTGGGACAGCAAGTGATCAATCGACAATTATCTTCAACTTCTGAGGTAATCGATGTTTCAGCCTTGAAGTCTGGAATTTATCTTGCAACAGTTTCCATAGAAGGAACACGTAAGACAATCAAATTTGTGAGATAATCACAATTCAAATTTTAAAAAAGCGGCTTTAGGGCCGCTTTTTTATTTAATATCATATTAGGATTTATTCGCCAGTTGTCCGCAGGCAGCATCTATGTCCTTTCCCCTGCTGCGTCTCACCGTTACCGGAATTCTCTGAGACTCTAGCCCACTTATGTAACGATTGATGGCCTCGTCGCTGGCTTGCTGGAATTCCCCATCGTCGATAGGGTTATATTCAATCAGATTTACTTTACAAGGGACATACTTACAGAACTGAATGAGTGCCTTGATATCGGCATCTGTGTCGTTTACATCTTTCCAAACTACATATTCATAGGTAATACGCCGTTTTGTTTTAGAATACCAATATTCCAAAGCATCCCTAAGATCAGTAAGAGTAAACTGTTTTGCGAACGGCATGATCTGCTCCCTGGTTTCCTGAATCGCCGAGTGGAGAGAGACCGCCAGGTTGAACTTCACCTCATCGTCCGCCAATTTCCGGATCATCTTTGGTACTCCTGAAGTTGATACGGTAATACGTTTGGGTGACATCCCCAGGCCTTCGTCCGAAGTTATCATCTCAACAGACTTGAGGACATTCTTATAATTCATCAACGGCTCCCCCATTCCCATGAAAACTATATTGGACAGTGGCCGGTCATGGTATAGTATACTTTCCCTATGGATAGCCACCACCTGGTCATAGATCTCATCCGGGTTTAAGTTGCGCATTCGTTTGAGCTTTGCCGTAGCACAGAATTTACAATCCAAACTGCATCCTACCTGTGAAGAAACGCAGGCCGTGGTCCTGGATTCCGTAGGGATCAAAACCGACTCCACCACATATCCATCGTGTAATCGAACCGCGTTCTTAATGGTGCCATCAGTGCTTTTCTGCAGGCTATCCACCTTAATATGGTTGATCACAAAACGTTCTTCAAGCTGTGCCCGGGTGTCCTTAGAGATATTCGTCATATCCTCGAAACTGTGTACCCCTTTGTTCCAAAGCCACTCATATACCTGGTCACCTCGGAACTTCTTATCACCAATACCGATGAAAAAATCCTGTAATTCCTTTTTGGACAATGCCCGTATGTCTTTCTTTGCCGAACTCATGTGGCTGCAAAAATACCACATAATTAGTTACTTCAGTATTGCAGAGGGAGAAGTAAGAGAAAGTAATGATGAAACTTAGCGGTTAATGATGATCTTCTTAGTGATATCGGCACCACTATCTTCGTCGATAAGGTGAAGGAAATAGACACCCCTGGTGTAAGATTCCACGCTTATCATATTCATTGTACTGGACAAAGATCCGCTGGAAAGCATTTGCCCCGTTACTGTGTAGAAGCGATACACCAGGTTCGGGTATCTTGAGTTTTCTACAGTAATTTGTGTAGAGGCTGGGTTTGGATATATGCTCAATTGACCTGTTAACACATTGTCCTGTACAGAAAGTATGTTCTGCATAGTGTCTACAGTAGATTGACCTGTTCCATCCGGATCAAGCCATTCCATTAGTCTGCTGTTGGCATCAGGGCCTGCGTTCCACGAAATACCAAACCTGCCATAAATATCGTAATCACCGTTATTCTGGGTTCCTTCACAGAAAGCTTGCCCGGCGTATAATTGGCCGATTACGTGTCCGGATTCGTTGAACAAGGGCGATCCTGATGACCCGCTCTCGGTAGTTCCTATTTCCCATCCGTCTCCATTACCCACCGAAACACCTTTTATCAACCAAACCTCGGTACCGTTGGCGTTCTCTTTAATAGCACCGCTATCATCACGACACACCTTCATGATATCACCGTTCGGGTGGTGAATACCTACTTCAAATAAGGGTATTTCGTCCGTATTATCCCAACCGGCGAATGCAACGTCCCATGTACCTGGTATTTCATCGAAGAGTTCAACCAGCGCAAAATCGCTGAGAGAATTATTTGCCTTCAATTCGGCACCACTCATGGTAAAATTTGTCTGAATATCTCCACTGTCGCCTTCTGTTCCGCAGACGGGGTTCGGACTTACCCAATTAAAGCGTACCGACCAAAGCGCCGGATCACTATTTTCTAAACAATGGTTTCCTGTTAGTAAGAAAGGTGTTTTATCTCTCGCCGTATTGTTCATCAGTACGGCCGAACAAAGGTACCCGTTGCCAAGATTAAGAAGGGCAACTGCCTTTTTTACAAGGTCCTTCTTATCGTCGAAATCCTCTCCAATAGGGCAGTTTACGTCGTAATTACAATCTCCGGAGTCATTGAGGCCCCTCATGCCATCGACAAAGGTAGTTACCTGTCCCATCCTATATCCATGGATTAGGCCTTCCAATAGCAAACTTGCATCCTCTTGAACCACTGCTGGCTCGAAGTATTCTATCCTAATAATATCCCCCTCCACAAACCAGGACCCTAATCGTAGGTCGGGCCTATTGCTGTTTTGTGTATAAGTCCGGGAAAGGTCTGTACCGTCGTCATTGAAAAAATGCAACCTACCGCCTTGTGGCATGTAGAGTTCCCTGAAGTTTACGCTTAAATTGATCGCCTCGGGTGAATGAATGGCCATTTGCCAAACTTTATCACCATTTGGTAAGACGGTTAATTCCCCTTGTTGCTGAATGTCGATTTGCAAAGACCTGTTTACTCCATAACGCCAGGGTAAACTCTTATCTCTGTCATTGATTAAATCCTGCTGATGAATCTGCGTAAGGTCCAAAGGAGACAGTTCGATAGGTGTTACCGAACGTAGATTGTGCTCCCAACTAACCGGATAATAGTCCTGCCCTTCCTGAGCGAAGGAAGTAATGATTATCGAAAAAAGAAAAAAGTAAAGTAAAACTTTTCTCATAAAGGATTGATTAGTTGCTCTCTAAGCATACTAAAGTACCCTTTTATTTTGATTTTTGAAAATCAAAATAAAGAATATAAAAAAACCCGGCAGTACCGGGTTTATGTTTTTAAATGATCAACATTGCGTCGCCGTAGGAATAAAACCTGTATTTCTCCTTAATAGCTTCTGCATAGGCCTCCTTCACGAATTCGTGTCCGGCAAATGCGGCAACCATCATAAGCAAAGTAGATTTAGGCGTATGGAAGTTGGTTACCATGCTATTTGCGATACTGAAATCATAGGGAGGAAAGATAAATTTATTGGTCCAGCCACTGTAAGCATTCAGGGTGTTGTTTGATGAAACAGAGCTTTCCAAAGCTCTCATCACTGTTGTCCCAACAGCACAAACTCTGCGTTTTTCAGCTATTCCCCTATTGATGATATCTACAGCATCGGCCGGAATTATTATCTCTTCAGAATCCATTTTGTGTTTGGAAAGGTCTTCCACTTCAACAGGACTGAATGTTCCTAATCCCACATGCAGTGTTAATTCAGCAAAATTCACCCCTTTAATTTCGAGACGCTTCAACAAATGCTTTGAAAAGTGCAATCCTGCCGTTGGAGCTGCAACTGCTCCTTCATTTTTTGCAAAGATCGTCTGGTATCGCTCCGCATCTTCCGGCTCTACATCACGCTTGATATATTTTGGCAATGGAGTCTCACCCAGTTCGTTCAGCTTGTTTCTGAATTCTTCATAGGAACCATCGAACAGAAAACGCAGCGTTCTTCCTCTGGAAGTTGTATTGTCGATCACCTCAGCAACCAGGGACTCATCCTCTCCGAAGTACAGCTTATTTCCAATCCTGATCTTACGCGCAGGATCTACGAGCACATCCCATAGACGGGTTTCAGGATTCAATTCTCTCAAAAGGAACACTTCGATGCGAGCACCGGTCTTTTCCTTATTTCCGAACAATCGTGCCGGGAAGACTTTTGTATTGTTCAAGACCAATACATCATCTTCTTTGAAATAATCGATCAGGTCCTTAAACATTTTATGTTCAATCGTCTTGGCATTTCGATCTAATACCATAAGCCTAGCTTCATCCCGGTTGGCTGCGGGATATTCTGCCAGCATTTCAGTGGGTAGATCGAAATTAAAATTTGAGAGTTTCATTCCCATAAGTAAGCGGATTTATAGTCAAAAGCTGCAAATATACAATCTCAGAACAGGGGTTGTCAAGTAAATCGGAATTTATATTTCGAAATCACTCCGAATCCCTACTAGAGACAGGTCATCCCAGAACCCCGGATAGGATTTCGAAACGACCCCTGAATCTTCTACAAATAGGGTAGTCTTAAGTGCCAACGGAGCAAATGCCATCGCCATACGATGATCGTGGTAGGTCTTTACATTTACTTCGGAATTTATCTTTTCTGAAGCCAGTAGATGGAGGGAATCATCAGTTATTCGAATCGATGCTCCCAATTTTTCCAATTCTGTTTTAAGGGCCTGGAGCCGATCGGTCTCCTTGATCTTTAGCGTATGCAAACCCCTTAGCTCACATTCGAGACCGAGGCCAAAACATGTTACTGCGATCGTTTGTGCAATATCAGGAGTTTTGTTGAGATCAAGCTCGATCTTATCCGAAGGAATAACGCCTGTTTTCGACAGTATCATTGATTGATCTGAAGGATGGAAACTCGTCCTAACTCCTAGTTTCTCATAAATGGTTATCAGCGCAGAATCACCCTGAAGACTTTCCTCCCGGTAACTCTTCAACTTAACCGAAAGATCTTCAGAAAGTGCCACAAGACTGTAGTAATACGATGCAGAGCTCCAATCAGACTCGACAGTGAGTTCAATACTTTCGGAAGAACTAAGATGTGGTATGATGATCCTATTTTCAGAAAAAACAACCCGGCAACCAATTTGTCTTAGCAATGCCGCCGTCATTTGGATATACGGGAGCGAGGTAACTTCACCCTGGAGTTGCAGTTCAAGGCCCTGGGGAAGCGACGGTGCGATAAGCATCAGCGCCGAAATGTATTGGCTGCTGGTACCTGCAGCAATTTTAATAATCCCGGAGCGAAGTCCGGCCCCTTTAATAGATAGAGGTGGATAACCTTCCTTTTCAATATAAAAAATATTAGCTCCTAACTCTCGAAGTGCATCCACGAGAATGGCAATGGGACGTTCCTTCATTCGTTCACTACCAGTAAGAACCACTTTTTTACCCGGTTGTGAGGCGAGCAGGGCAGTGAGAAAGCGCATTGCAGTTCCAGCGTGATTAATATCGATCTCCTCTTTATTCTCTTCTGAAAGTGCAGATTGGAGAATACGAGTGTCGTCACTATTGGATAGATTATTGATCCTGATTTCCGGATAGATCGACTGAAGGATCAGAAGGCGATTTGATTCACTCTTGGAGCCCGTGATCTCTACGACGGGCGTATTCGGCACCCAGTTATGATCCCTGCATAGTTTAACGGTCATTTTTTCTGATCTTCCTTCTTAAGCCGTGCATTGAATTTTCCGTAGGTAACAAAAAAGCCATATACCAGTCCTGCACCAAGCACACCTCCGATGAATAGAATCGGATTTTGTTCCGTAAGGAATGCAAAAGAGAAGCGATCAATAGCCCATTTGATCACTATGAAAAGTACAGCGAATGCGACTGCCAGGGATATTACCGACCTCCAGAAACCGGGAGTTGAAATTACACGTTTGAACATTAGTTAAGTTTTTTATTTCCGTGATGACGGTCGTGGTCACGTGCGGTCTTTTTATTCAATTTTTTGTAAAAGGCAGCCTCGAGGTCCACACCTGTTTGATTCGCCAGGCAAAGAACCACAAAAACAACATCTGCCAGCTCTTCCCCCAGGTCTTTCCCTTTGTCGCTTTCCTTTTCGCTCTGTTCACCGTACCTGCGTGCGATGATCCTGGCCACTTCTCCTACTTCTTCAGTTAACTGCGCCATGTTCGTGAGTTCATTAAAATAACGCACTCCATGTTCCTTGATCCACTCGTCCACCGCCTGCTGCGAATTCTTTAGTTCCATACGTTCAATTTATCTGATCACTTTTACCTACCAATATTTGAATATGAGCAATTCCCTCATCCAAAGTACTATTTTACAAAGGTAATTTATCGATTAAAATCACCAATTCCCTAATCATTTCTTTATTAATACAATTTTAGATCGGTCTCGCTTTGCGACTTCCTTAATAAAATCTACATATTCGTTAAATGTTTCCTTAGGGTGCCTTCCTGAATTCAGTATGAACTCTCGTTTATACAAAAAATCATCTCCATCTTTAACCAGCTCTGCTTTGTAGGTACCAAATTGTGAGTTGATCTCTATTTGTTCGAAAACAGACTCCACATTGTAATTTTCCGGGATTGCCCATCTAATCTCATCGCGTTCGGTATAGCCCCGCTTTATCACAACAGGTTGGGTCCGTTTTTTACTCTTTGAAGGAATGTTCTTTAGTCGCCTGAACAAGTTGGGATTCAACAAGATTCGGTCTCCCGCTTTTGAACAATAACCTGCTGTTTCGAATTTCAAGGACTCCTCGAAAACAATATTTTCCTTGTCATTTCTGAATTCAATATTATCCAGTCGAAGATCATTTAAATGAGACCAGGTATTCTTGTATGAAGAATCCTGTTCGTCTGCCTTGGCGTCTTTCAGACCGTACCTGAAATGATAAGAAACACCCGATGACGCCTGAAGAATCTCACCTGTCACTAAAAGCGACTCTTCAAGGGACGCCTGCCCCGTGATCCTCTCCAGGTTATCCTCTTCACTGTACTCATGCGTATTTATTATTACGCCTCCTTCCGGGGTGACCATCAAGACTTTCCTGTTGTCTGTATGCACCCCTAAATAGTTGAACGGCGCATCCTGGTTTGTGCACTCCAGAAACACTCGTTCATCTTCAAATGGAAGGGTGAGGATCACATGGTTACCTTGAAGTGCTACAAATTGCTCATCAATATCCTGGCCATTTGGACCCGAATTTACTATTGTATAATAGGATTCTATCCCCTGGCTCTCAAACAGAGCCATCGTATAATTTGTTAGGCCTTTACAATCACCGTAGCCTAATTTATCAACTTCTGAGGCGAGAGTTGGCTGCCAGCCCCCTATCCCAATCTGAACGCTAACATAGCGCGTCCTGGATTGCATGTACTCATAAATTATCCGAGCCTTTTCCCGTGGATCATCTATGCCAAGCACCAGCGATTTTACGCGAGCAATAGTGGACTGAGGCAATTCACGCCTCCCATTTAACAATTGCCGATACTGCCATAATCCAAAGTCTTTCCAATTCGAAATACTGGCCCTCTTACCTTTTAGCACAAAACGGGATGGAGCAATCCTAACCATCGGTAGAAATTCTGTATAATGCGGACCCATTTTCTCTTGTTCGATAGCAGGAAGATCTCTTACTTCATAAGAGATCAATTCATCTGATACAATTGTTTCTACCTCTCTGCCAACCAGGTTGTAAACACGAGGGTTCAAAGGTATTCTTGATGGATTTTTAAGTACATATTTTGAGCGTTCCAGACCTACACCAGTAAATGGGTTTGGCACCCAAAGTGGAAGAAACGAAGTAGAGGATGAACGCCAGTCACGTTTAAATTCAAAAGTAAAGGGGTAAAAGGCCGGTGTGAAATCCAGCACCTTCATGCGGCTGTCGGAATAAAGGTTAGAACCTGTAGCGCTCACGTCCTGAAAATCCTTTTCTTGAAATTCCTTGATTATTGTACCATTTTTATCATAGACTTTTGCCTCAACTAGTTCCACGGAAGTATCTTCATCGTAGCTTACCCATGGCTGTATGGTGGCAAGTCCCTTTTTGTTTAAAACCGTAATCACCGTTTTCTCGGATACTCTCATCTGATCTTCCGATATCAACTCCACGGATTTCGAATTATCCCGAATCACAGCACTGGAATTTTTCAACAATTCTGACGGAATATCTGCTACAGCATACCTCTGCTGAGCGCATAAAGTCGAAAAGAAAATTACATTCAAAGCAAAGAAAGCTTTAACTATATGCAATCTTTTTTTTATCATTTCTTAAACCGTAATATTCACTCTTTCAGTTTGGAATCAATCACAATGGTAACCGGACCGTCATTGACAAGGGCCACATCCATCATCGCCCCGAATTCTCCGGTGTAAACTTCTTTGCCTATTAGCTTCTCCATTTCATCCACAAATTCCTCGTATAGTGGTACGGCAGTCTCGGGTCGTGCTGCCTTAATAAACGAGGGTCTATTGCCTTTCTTCGTGCTGGCGTGGAGTGTAAACTGACTCACCACGATGATATCTCCTCCGGTTTCTAGTATGCTTCGGTTCATCGCACCGTTTTCGTCGGAAAAGACTCTAAGCCTGGCGATCTTTCCTGCCAGCCATTGAATATCTTCGGAATGATCTTCGGTCTCAATCCCAAGCAAGATGAGAAAACCGTTCCCAATAGTGGAAATTGTTTTCCCTTCTACATTTACTGATGCTTCACTTACTCTTTGTATTACCGCTCTCATGGTTGATTTTATCGATAGGTATCTTCTTCACCCGACATGATCTGCTGGTAACTTTTATACCTGGACCAGGCGATCTCTTCATTCTCAAGCGCTTCTTTCACTGCGCATTGTGGTTCTTCCAAATGAAGACAATTATTGAACTTACATTCTTGTTTTAATCTGAAGAATTCCGGGAAGTAATCTCCCAGTTCTTCATTGTCCATTTCAACTACCCCAAAACCTCGAATCCCAGGGGTATCTATGATCTTTGCTCCGAATGAAAGATCATACATTTCGGCAAAGGTGGTTGTATGCTGTCCCTGCTGGTGCTGCTCACTTATCTCCGAAGTCTTTAGGTCCAATCCCGGTTCAAGGGCATTGATCAGGGTAGATTTCCCCACACCACTATGCCCGGAAAACATGCAAACTTTATCTTCCATCAAGGCCTTTACTTTTTCTACATTCTTACCGGATTTAGCTGAGATTCCCAAGCAGGTATAGCCTATCTTTCGATATACCGATGCCAGATATTTCATCTCCAACAATTCTTCTTCGGAACAACTATCTACCTTATTGAAGAGCAAGATCGCTTCGATATCGTAGGCTTCAGCAGTAACCAGGAATCGATCTATAAAGGTTGGAAAAGTCACAGGGTTGTTGACAGTTACCAGTAGAAAAGCGATATCTATATTCGCCGCTATAATATGTGTTTGTTTTGAAAGCTTTACCGATCTGCGGATGATATAATTATCGCGTTCATCGATACCGTGTATGATCCCGATGGTTTCATCCCCTTTGGTTTCAACTTCGAAAGACACACGATCTCCTACGGCTACAGGGTTTGTACTTTTAATTCCTTCAATCCGGAATTTACCCTTGATCCTACACTCATAGAATTTTCCATTGTCAGTTTTCACCGTGAACCAGCTCCCTGTCGATTTGTATACAACTCCTTTCATTCAGTACAAAAGTCAGAAAATTAAAATAAACCACATTATAATTCCTGTATATTTGCCCATCACGTAAACAAAACATCTTATGAAAAAAATCCTCATTACATTATTTGCAATTTTTAGCTTTATCCAAGTAAACAACGCCCAGGCATATGAGTATCAAATTGTAACAGTAGTAGAATCTATCGTTCCTAACGGACTTGGTAGATCACGAATGGTAAGCGCCAACGAAACCAGGGACTACACTGAATTCACTTCAACACGAACTGAAGAAGACAACACTCGAAACAAATCAAAACGTAAAGATATCCGCGTTAAAGGCTTCGATGAAACCAAATTATTAAACTTCTATAACCTTGGAGGAATTCGCTTTCAGAATATTGCAGCAAACGACGCCATTGTGATGTCTAAACTAAACACCATGTCGGCTGAGGGCTGGGAATTGTTCTGGATCAATAGCGCCGTGGAAAGTGAAGGTGGAAAAGGAGATGGTAACGGGATCTATATTACCCGCTACACATTCAGAAAAGCGAAGGCCGCCGAATAATAAGATTCAAAAAATTAAGGAAGCCCGTTTAAACGGGCTTTTCTTGTTTCTGATTTATAATTCTTTTCTGGTGATTGATCGATTCCTGGTGGATTGCTTTGTATATCCGTAAGACGAATTCTTCGCTTAGGCTCTGTTCTTCTCCTTCCAGTATCATCTTTCCAAGGATCTCATTCCATCGCTTGGTTTGAAGGATAGCAACATTGTTATCCCTCTTCAGTGTCCCGATCTCATCCGAGATCTTCATACGCTTTCCAAGGATCTCCAGCAACTTGTGATCTACCACGTCGATCTTGGTTCGTAATGTAGCAAGCTTGTTTCTGAATTCCACCTCGTCACTTTCCTCTTCGCGTATTCTTAGATCGATGGTGATCTGGTCTAACGTTTCCGGGGTGATCTGCTGTGCTGCATCACTCCAGGCATTATCGGGGTCGTTATGGGTTTCGATCATGAGACCGTCGTAATTTAGGTCTAGGGCCGTCTGACAAAGATCGAAAATGATGTCCCTTCTCCCAGCGATGTGAGACGGATCCAATATCAAAGGAAGGTCGGGGAACCTGTTTTGTAGATCTATTGGGATCTGCCATTCCGGGTTGTTCCTGTACCTTGTCTTTTCATAGGTTGAAAACCCCCTGTGGATCACTCCCAGGTTTGGTATGTCCGCCTTATAAAAGCGTTCCACCGCTCCCAACCAGAGGGAAAGGTCCGGGTTTACAGGGTTTTTTATCAAAACTGGCTTGTTAGTTCCTCGCAGGGCCTCGGCAATCTCCTGTACAATAAAAGGCGATACTGTTGTCCTGGCACCAATCCAGAAAATATCTACATCGTGTTTTTGAGCGAGATCCACATGTGTAGGGCTGGCTACTTCAGTGGTGATCATCATACCTGTTTCTTCCTTTGCCCGCTGCAACCATTTCAAACCCAATGCTCCTACACCTTCAAAATTCCCTGGACGCGTACGCGGTTTCCAGATTCCTGCCCGAAGCACTGTTGCATCGGTATTCTTTAACTTGTGTGCAATATCCAATACCTGGTCCTCTGTTTCCGCACTGCATGGCCCTGCGATCACAAGCGGATGCGACAATTCCATGTTGTTTAACCAGGTTCTTAGCTCTTTTTTATTTTCCATCCAGCATTACGTTTGTAAGTTCACTCGGCCTGTTTTCTTTATTCTGAGCATATGCCCCTACGATCTTCAACTCTTTCACCTGTTGGTCCAAAGCTTCAATAGCATCATAGAACTGCTGGCTGTCCTCGAAGGTAAGGTCTACAAAGAATGCATATCTCCAAGGCGCGCCAAGCACAGGCAGCGATTGAATCTTTGTAAGGTTAATATTAAATCCGGCCAACAATTGAAGCGCCTTACTCAAAGTGCCCACCTCGCTACCCAATTGGAACTTAATAGTCGCCTTATTCGGTACTTTCTTACTTAAACTGGTTCCACGTTTACCGATCAATACAAACCGTGTTTCATTTTCCTTGATATCCTGAATATTACTGTCCAGTATCTTTAGTCCAAAGCGTTCAGCAACCTGCTTTCCTGCAATGGCCGCAACTCCCTTGATATTATTCTCCCGAATTCGTTTTGCTTCGAAAGCCGTATCCTTTCCTTCAATTATCTTGAACTGAGGTGGGAATTTCCGGAGGTATTCTCTACACTGTAACAAGGCCACAGGATGCGAGTGAACTTCGAATATATCTATTATCGATTCCGATTCCAGAGCCATTAAATACATCTGGATATTCAGAAATACCTCATCGAATATTTCGAATTCATCGGCATCAATTAGGTTGTAGTTAGGTAAAATGGATCCGGCTATGGTATTCTCTATTGCGAGTACGCCATAGTCTGCTTTGCCCTCCTTTACTCTTTGTGTTACATGGTCGAATGCTTCACATTTCACTAGTTCAACTTCGTGGTTGGGAAACAATTTCTGAACTGCCTCGTCGTGGAATGATCCTTCTATACCCTGAATTGCAACTTTCATAATTTTCAATTTTGATCCATAAAAAAACCCGGAAATCAATTCCGGGTTTACATGTTGTTATAGCAGCACTACATAGAGACCCGGTTCCTATTAAGAAAATAGAAAAACCAAAAGTTAAAAAATGTAGTGAACGTGTTCATTTCTGTTATTATCATTGCTAAAGTAAACATTTCGAAACAACAACAAAATGTTTTAGACGTTTTTTTATTTGCGTACTTTTATCAACGAGAAAAAATGTCGATTAGCGTTTCAAATATCAGTAAGGAGTATGGTGAGCAAAAGGCCCTGGACAAGGTATCCTTTTCCTTATCGAAGGGTGAAATAGTAGGATTTCTAGGACCCAATGGAGCCGGAAAATCTACCTTAATGAAGATTCTAACTACCTACTTGGCTCCTTCGGAAGGAGAGGCAGAGGTGAATGGACATTCCATTTTCACCAATAAAAAAGGGGTGCAGCAAAGTGTGGGTTATCTTCCGGAACACAATCCGCTATACCTGGATATGTATGTGAGGGAGTACCTGAAATTCAACGCGAATATCTATCAACGGTCAGATTCCGAAGTAAACGAAGTGATTAAGAAAACCGGTTTGGAACCAGAGTCTCATAAAAAGATCGGAGCATTATCCAAAGGGTACCGGCAACGTGTAGGGCTTGCTGCTGCATTGCTTCACGATCCGGAAGTGCTCATTCTCGATGAACCTACCACTGGTCTCGATCCTAACCAGCTTATCGAGATACGGGAACTTATAAAAACGGTAGGAAAGGAAAAGACCGTATTATTATCCACACACATTATGCAGGAAGTGGAAGCTATTTGCGACAGGGTCATCATTATCAACAAAGGAGTGATAGTCTTGGATAAAAAGCTCGATGAACTCGAGACAGGGAAACAACAGATCGTTGAAGTGGAATTCGATTATAGGGTTGAAACAGTAGCGCTCCAAAAAATGGACAAGGTGGCAAAGGTTGAAAACCCCAATGGATTCATCTATCATATTTATTTCGACACCGAAGAGGATATGCGTGCCAAGGTATTCGACTTCGCCCATGACAACGAGCTAAAGATCCTTCAGTTGCACCAGAAGAATACAACTTTGGAAAAACTCTTTACTGAATTGACTACTGGAAAATAAGTCGGCCCCTAAACAATTCTTCAACCTCGACAATAGGAGGACGATTCTTCGCGATGATGTCTCCAAGACCTCTTATTTGACCCCGGATAGAAACCTGGGGATTACAAATTATCTTATTAGTACTCCGATGGAACACGTTGATATTATTCACGATCAGGTCGGCTGCTTCCATCCTTGGATCGCCATCATCAAAACGTATACCCATATATTGGGCTTTTCCTCTAAGGAAGAAATTTGATAAACCATTGGACTGAACCCGAAGCAACACTACATCCAGATCGAGATCGAAATCACCATCGTGGTGATAAACTTCAAGATTTTCGGGATCATTGGAAATAAGACTGAGTTCGTTCCAGCCCAGGGTACCAATACTTGTCACCGGGAGACCGGAGCTTGTTCGAATTTCTCTTATGTCAGGACTCGACACAAAAACCTTGGTGATATCGAAATCACGCACATAGTTACAACTGTTTCTGTCACTCAGTTTCAGGGTGCTATCCTCCACTACCACCTGTATCTCGTTGATCAGGTTAGAACCTGTCTGCACCCTAACACTTTGGGTGTTCCCCTGCTGAACGATAAGCTGCACACGCTCCCATACCTGTATCTTTTTGAATAAAGGCACATCGTATTCCTGCTGAATCAATTCCCCGCTATCCTGAAAACAATCCCAGGCATTCTCCGAATCACATGCCCAGAACAACAATGGTACTATCAGTATAAATAATAATTTCCGCATAATTGTATCAAATTCTTACTCCCACTCCAAATTCAACGGCCTCTGCTTTGGCCCAATGTGCTTTTACCGTGATCACCCCGAAAAAACGATCATTAAAGAAATATCTCTTGACCCCTAACCTGTTGTAGATCCTGTTCTCGAATGCGTATGGCCAATATACATAATAACCTAGTTGAGAAACAAAGGCCGCTTTGTTAAATCTTAATTCGTGCCCTATAAATACACCAACCCGTCTGTAATCCTCGTCACCAGTTAATCCATCACCCGGAAAAGCTACTTCCCTGTATCGAATCAATTCGATCAGGAAATCTGAAAAGAAGAAGTCCACACCAACCTGGAATGTACTTTTGTAATTAATTCGTTTGTCTGCAAAGAAGGAGAAGGTGTAGAAAGGAAACTGTCCCAAACCATTCACATCCGCTTCATTTTTCCCGGTACGAATCACGGCATTGTACTTTATCCGCTCCGCATAATTTGTACTGCGCCATGAGCCAACAGGAATATAGGAAGGAAAAGTTATGGCATCAGGCTGGTAGCTGAGACCAACATTAAAAAAGAGGGTATTCGTACTGTTATTAGGCGCTCTGAAATTGGCATTCGAATAGTGCATCACGCCAAAACCTGCCTGTATCCCTAAACCGTCGATAAGGCGTTCCTTGGCATAGTTAACCATCATATAGGTTGAACTAAGGAGATGGCTTCCGTAAGCGTTATTCTGAAAATTAGTTTCCGGATCGTATGGGTTAGTATTGTAGGCAATACCCTGCCCCATGGTAATTCGGATGTTCCTGTTTAAGAAATACCAGTTAAAATGGCCGTAGAGTCCATAATTCTCACCCAAATAAGGATTCTTCATATCCTGGTAGGTAAACGTAAAACCCCAGTCGGGATAATTCCATCTCCCTTCGGGTTCATTCCAACCATAGGTTTTTCTATTGTACTGGATTACCAGGCCTGTAGGATGATCAGTTATAAGGTGTGCAATATCCGGGTTGTGTTCAAGGATACTTCCGGTGAAGGTATTTACTTCTATGGCAAAAGGAAATGTTTCCCGCTGCTGAGCGCTCGAAAACTGGTAAAAAAGAAGGATGATGATTAGGCAACGAAATTTCCTCATTTCTTCATAGAATCGTGTAAAGATACACTAATCTTCAAATATTAAACGACCGGTATAGTACGCATCTACCTCAACAATTTCAGGCCTGTTTACAGCTACGACATCTCCCGTTCCGCGTATTGATCCACGGATGCTGTTTATTGGATTCACTCTCATGATGTTAGCACTTCGCTGAAAAATCGTTAAATCTTCAATTTCAAGTTCAGCTCCCTCAAAAAGCGGGATCTCATCCGTAAAAAGTATATAGGCCTCTTTGGCCGATCCACTTAAATAAAACGTGCTAAACCCATTTCCTTCTACAAACAAATCATCGGTATCCAACTGCAATCGGAAATCTCCACTTTTCTTTGGATCTTCCAATCCGCCCGATGTATCACTCCTCAGTTCGAGATTTGAATATCGCAGCACACCTTCACTAATAACATCACCGGTAGACGCATTTCTCAATAGATCTATATCGGGCGCTGTTACATAGGCCACTATTGGTTCGTAATCTCGAAGGAGCTCGCAATTGTTATCACTGCTCACCACCAGAGTATTTCCGTATACTTCAACGGAAATATCAGTAAACAAATTGCCCCCTGCCTCCACGCGAACGTCAATCTCATTGCCTTGTCTTATTCTGAGATCTACGTTGTCCTCAATTCGGATTTTTGTGAATGAACCTACCGAATACGTCCTCGTCTCCCTGTCACCATTAACCTGAAGGCAATCCGGTGCGTCTTCACTATTACAGGAGAAGAAGAGAATACTCAGTATGATCAAAATTCTTTTCATATCATATTCGAATTCCGAGAGCGAATTCTATAGCCTCGGCATTAAAGGAATGCGATTTAATCGACACAGCCCCGAACCAATTCTTATTCAGAAAATATTTCATCCCAACCCGCGAATATACGCGACTTTCATATTTATAAGGGTAATACACATAATAACCCAGCTGGGTCTCAATTCCCAGATCACCAATTCTGAATTCGTGCCCGGCAAACAATCCTACTCTCCTGTAATCGTTATCGGGATCTATATTCCTAAGTGGAAACGAAACCGACAAATACTTAATCTCTTCTTGTAGAAATTCTGTGAAAAATATTTCAGCCCCTAATTGGAGTGTGCTTTTATAGTTCAGGCGTTTGTCGGCGTAACCCCCTAACACCCAAAACGGATGCTGTCCCAGGTCGATGTAATCACTGCTGTTCACACCTCCACGCACAAAAATATTAAAGTGAATGGGCTCACTAATTGGTTCATCGTCTACTTTTACATACTCCTTCGGTTCAACATCCTGTGGATTATACGAAAGACCTGCCGTGAAGGTTACAATATTCGTCCCTGAATTCGGTGCCTTTATGCTCCCGTTCGAACTATGGACCAGCGAAACTCCCAGTTCCAAACCGAAATCCTTAAATAGATCCTGCTCCACATAGGAAACCGCTAAGGTGGTAGAAAAAATAAAACTACTTCCGTAGGAAATATTCTTCGGATTGGTCCTGAGATCAAAGGGATTAGTGTTCAAGCCTATTCCCTCGGCCGCTCGTAAACGAAGCTTTCTATTCAGAAAATAAAAATTGTAATGACCCATCAGGGCGTAATTCTCACCCAGCACTTCATTTCCGAAGTCGGTATACTGAAGCATAAACCCCCAATCCGGATAATTGTATTCTCTATGCCATCGTTTTTTACCATAAGTCCTCTGGCTGTATGATAAGCTAATTATTCCCGGATGAGCGTTCACCAGATGAGCCACATTCTTATTGTGCCTAAGCATGGTTCCATATCCGTAAGAAACCTCGAACAAATTTCGGCCATTCACGGATTCCTGAGCTTTCAGTGGAAGGGACAGAAATACCAAAAAGATCAATATCCGGGACATGGCGCTAATTTAAACGAATTTGTTATCCCGCAAAGGGTAAATTCCCCAGATCAACATTGCCTCCGGAAATTAGTATCCCTACTTTTTTGTTTTTAAAACGTGTTTTTTCTGAAAGCAGCGCGGCAAAAGGAACAGCACAGGAAGGTTCAATAATAATTTTCATGCGTTCCCAAATGAGTTTAAGGGCTTCGATGATCTCTGTTTCACTTACTCGAATAATCTCAGGCACCAGTGATTTAATTATCGGAAAATTGACATCTCCCAGCTCCGTCCGAAGTCCATCGGCAATGGTATTGGCGGTTTCGTTCGATTCGATCTTTCCAGACTGAAGCGATCTCCAGGCGTCGTCCGCTTCAAGCGGTTCCCCTCCAATGGCCTTACACCCCTTTCCAAAATAATGCGCGGCCAAAGCAGTACCAGCAATTAGTCCGCCACCTCCAACCGGGGTAAAGATGTAGTCCAGGTTCGGATGGTCTTCAAGAAGCTCCATTGCCGCTGTGGCATTCCCAAGTATAACTTCATTCTGATTGGAAGGGTGGAGAAAGGTTGCTCCCGTAGCTCGCTGTATCTCTGCGGAAGTTGCTTCCCTGGCAGCCAGGGTAGGTTCACATTCAGTGATCTTACCTCCGTATTGCCGAACTGCACTCTTCTTTACATTAGGAGCATTCGAGGGCATGACAATGTAAGCATTCACACCAAGGTTCCTGGCGGCTAAAGCGACCGCCTGCCCAAAATTCCCGGACGAATGAGTTACAACCCCAGCCTTCCTTTGCGCTTCGGAAAGTTGTAAAATCGCGTTCTGGGCTCCCCTCATTTTAAAGGCACCCATCTTCTGAAAATTCTCACATTTGAAATAAACCCGGGCACCGGTTAACTGGTTAAGTAAAGTAGAACTCAATACAGGAGTACGGTGGATATACGGTCTTATACTGCGATGCACTTCGAGCAGTTCATCTCTCGTAGGGAATTCTGGGTTCATGCAGTAAAAATAGCTAAAATTAATTCTGTAGATGGATACCGCACTCTCGTTTTTCAAGGGCCTTTACGGGATCAAAGTAGTTGTATTCTGCCGGTAGATCATACTGTTCCAAATACTTCTTGATTCGCTCGTCATCAAAATGATAGAACGGACTCACTTTTAGAACCCCATCGTTACTAAAACTCAAAATATCCAGGCCATTTCTATAGTCCGTTTGTCCCTTGCGGACATTTGTAAACCATACATCGGGGCGATGCTGTTCCAGCGCCCTTCGAAAGGGTTCCAGTTTAACCCTTTCTGAAAACAGAGCGTGCCTGGGATCATGAACATCAGGCCTACCTAGCGTATTATCCAGGTACGCCGTGGTATACCTCGGACTGTAAATTTCTATATTTAGCTCAAGTCGTTCAATTAATTTATTTGCATGTGAATAAGTGTCATCGGTGTTATAGCCCGTATCACACCAAACAATTTCTACATCTTTCTGAACAGCGGTCACCGCGTGAAGCAATGAAGCCGAATACGGTCCAAAACTGGTTGTGACCAAAGGTCGCTGAGCAAACTCTAACACAAAACTTATGATCTCCGGGGGATCTTCGTAACGTAAATTATGGTTGAATAAATGAATGTTTCGAGGTGAAATCTTCATGGTAACACTTTATCCCTATAGACTTACTAGGTTATGCAAACTTACAATTTTATTTGAGTTCAACTTCACAACTAATGAATTAAATCTGCCAGGCTGGTATTTTCAAATATCTGAAGGGTATTGTCACGCACCTGGATCATAAGGTTGTGAACACTACAGGCATCCTCATCCGGACAATCGTCACACTTCTCGTAAAAATTCAAACTTACACAGGGGACCATCGCAATAGGGCCTTCCAATATCCGGTATATAGCAGCGATCGGTATTTCCGAAGGATCCTTCATGAGGTAATAACCTCCTCCCTTACCTTTCTTCGATCCAAGGTACCCGGCCTTTCTCAAAATGAGTAAAATGGTTTCAAGGAATTTATGAGAAATGTTCTCGGATTTTGCAATTACAGATATCTGCACAGGGGTATTCGACTCCTGTCTGGCGAGATAGGTGAGTGCTTTTAGACCGTATTTTGTTTTACGAGAAAGCATTTCTTCAATTAGTGTAAATATACGTTTTAGCCGAAAATTTTTCGTTGCGATTAAAATAATTGTTTCGCAATGGCCCTGATATTATCACTCTTACCCATTGAATAATAATGAAGAAAAGGCACTTTTGCTTCGATGAGTTCCTTACTTTGCTGTACACACCATTCGATACCTACTTCGCGAATTTGTCCATTGTCATCGCATTTCAACACTTCCTTGATCAGCTCTTCCGGTAGTTCGGTGTTAAAGCGATGTGGGATCATATTTAATTGCTTTTTCGTAGAGATCGGCTTTAAACCCGGAATTATAGGTGTCGTGATCCCTTGCGAACGACATTTTTCTACGAAATCGAAATACTTTTTGTTATCGAAGAACATCTGGGTAACTATGTAGGCAGCTCCATTCTTCAGCTTCTTCTTTAGAAAATGAATATCACTATCCATATTAGGAGCTTCAATATGCTTCTCAGGGTATCCCGCTACTCCAATACAAAAGTCAGTTTTCGCCTGGTTCTGAATCTCCTCATCCAGGTATTCACCCTTATTCAGTGCATCGATCTGCTTTACCAGTCCATTGGCGTAACTATGCCCCTCTTTATCAGGAGTAAAATAGGTTTCAGTCTTTACCGCATCTCCCCTCAGCGCCATTACATTGTCGATTCCGAGGAAATCGAGATCGATGAGGAAATTCTCAGTATCCTCCTTGGTAAAACCACCACAGAGTATATGGGGAATGGCATCTACATTATATTTATTCTGAATGGCCGCACAGATGCCCACAGTTCCCGGCCTTTTTCGCACTACTTGTTTCTGAAGCAGTCCGTTCTCCATCTCCTTGTATACGTACTCTTCCCTATGGTAGGTCACGTCGATAAACGGGGGATTGAATTCCATTAACGGATCGATACTATCGAAGATAGATTGGATATTCTGACCTTTCAATGGTGGCAGGATCTCAAAGGAGAACTGTGTCTTACCGTTTCCGTTTGCTATATGTTCGGTTACTTTCATTAGTCTGCTAAATTTGGTTGCAACCACTTAAAAGCTTTCTCCTCGGAAATACCTTTCCTTCGGGCGAAGTCTTTTACCTGGTCTTCTTTAATTTTTCCCAATCCGAAATAACGTGCGTCCGGGTTTCCGAAATAGTAACCGGATACCGATGCTGCCGGCCACATGGCCAGGCTTTCCGTTAGGGACACTCCTATCGTTTCTTCTACCTTTAATAACTCCCAGATCGTTTCTTTTTCCAGATGGTCTGGGCAGGCGGGATATCCCGGAGCCGGGCGAATTCCCAAATACGATTCTTTGATGAGTTCCTCATTGCTGAGTTTTTCTTCTGAAGCGTAACCCCAATACTCCTTTCTTACATGCTCGTGCAGGTATTCCGCAAATGCTTCCGCCAACCTGTCCGCCAGTGCCTTTATCATGATACTACTGTAGTCATCGTGTTCCGCTTCGTACTTCTTCGCGAGTTCCTGGGTTCCAAATCCCGCCGAGACACAGAAACAACCGATATAGTCTTTAACACCGGAAGATTCCGGGGCAATAAAATCGGCCAGGGCCAGGTTGGGCCGACCTTCGGCTTTACGCGATTGCTGACGTAACGTTCTGAAATAGGTAGTTTTCTTGTTTTCTTCAGTGAGAGACGAAACAAGGATATCGTCATCGTTTACCGTATTGGCTTCGAACAATCCGAAAACCGCTCTTGCTTCAAGCAAGCCTTCAGAAATAATTTCTGAAAGCATCGCGCGGGCATCCTTAAACAATTCCGTAGCCTGTTTTCCTATCACCGCATCGTCGAGAATGACGGGAAATCTACCGTGCAGGTCCCAACTCCTGAAAAACGGGGTCCAATCTATGTACTCCTCCAATTTCTCAAGAGGAAGTTTTTTAATTATGTGAATTCCCGGTTTCGAAGGAGCTTTTACTTCACCCGTCCAATCCAGTTTCAATTTATTTTTTCGCGCATCCGCAAGGCTAACATATTCCTTTTTCTGCTGACGGTCCAGGAAGCGTTCTCTAAAATCCGCATAATCCTTCTTCAGTTCCGATTTATAGGCCGTTTTCCTGTCTGGTTGTAAAAGGTCGCCCACCACAGTCACAGCACGGGATGCATCGTTCACATGCACCACGGCATTCTTGTATTCAGGGTCTATCTTCACCGCGGTATGGGCCTTGCTCGTTGTCGCACCACCAATAAGAAGCGGAACTTCAAATTCCTGTCGTTGCATCTCCCTGGCAAGGAAAACCATTTCATCAAGAGATGGAGTAATCAAACCACTTAGGCCTATGATATCGACATTCTCTTCCTTAGCCGTAGCGATGATCTTCTCCGGCGGTACCATTACCCCAAGATCCACGATCTCATAGTTGTTGCAACCTAACACCACAGAAACGATATTCTTTCCAATGTCATGGACATCTCCTTTAACCGTGGCCATAAGGATCTTACCATTGGAGCCGGAATTGTCATCTTTAGTTGCTTCAATGTATGGCAGCAGGTAGGCTACGGCTTTTTTCATCACTCTTGCCGACTTAACCACCTGCGGTAAGAACATTTTTCCACTTCCGAAGAGATCACCTACAACGTTCATCCCGGTCATCAGGTGACCTTCGATCACATGGATCGGCTTTTCCACCGATTGACGTGCTTCTTCCACATCTTCCACTATGAAGGAATCAATCCCTTTTACCAACGCCCTGGTAATCCTGTCCTGCAAAGGCTCTTCACGCCAGGACAGGTCGGCAGTTTTTTCTTTGCGCTCCCCTTTTACCGTCTCCGCTAATTCAAGAAGGCGTTCGGTAGCATCTTCTCTCCTATCGAGAATTACATCTTCCACATGCTCTAGCAGATCCTTGGGAATATCGTCGTAAACCTCCAGCATAGCCGGGTTTACGATACCTATGTTCATCCCTGCCTGGATAGCGTGATAGAGAAAAACAGAATGCATGGCCTCACGCACCACATCATTCCCCCGGAAGCTGAATGAGACATTACTTACCCCTCCACTTACACTACAATGTGGTAAATTCTCCTTGACCCAGCGAGTACCTTCAATAAAATCAAGGGCATTTCGCCTGTGCTCATCCATTCCCGTTGCTACAGGAAAGATATTCAGATCGAAAATGATGTCCTCCGGTGGAAACTTAACCTTATTCACTAAAATATCGTAGGAGCGTTTGGCAATTTCTATTCTTCGTTCCAGGGTGTCTGCCTGGCCGACCTCGTCGAAAGCCATCACTATAACAGCGGCCCCGTAGCGCCTGATAAGTTTTGCCTGGTGAATGAATTCTTCTTCCCCTTCCTTCAAGCTAATGGAATTCACCACACATTTTCCCTGCACGACTTGTAGCCCGGCTTCAATGATCTCCCACTTGGAACTGTCGATCATAATCGGAACCCTGGCAATGTCCGGTTCGGCAACAATAAGATTGAGAAACCTCACCATAGCCGCCTTCCCATCGATAAGGCCGTCGTCCATGTTCACATCGATGATCTGGGCGCCTCCTTCCACCTGGTGCCTGGCAATATCAAGGGCTTCCTCGTAATTGCCCTCTTTAATCAATCGCAAGAACTTTCGGGAGCCTGCCACGTTGGTCCGTTCCCCTACATTAATGAAGTTACTCTCCGGAGTGACCACAAGAGGTTCGAGTCCGGAAAGTTTAAGGTATTTCTTTTCTGAGGTAGCTGACGTCATGAGGCGTTTAATGGATCTGTTGCAGGGCTTTAACTTCTCTGGGTTTGTATTTGGCGGCAAGATCTGCAATTGCCTTGATATGTGGAGGTGTGGTTCCGCAGCAACCTCCAATGATATTTACAATTCCTTTGTCCAGGTATTCCTTAACCTGAAGAGCCATCTGTTCGGGAGTTTCATCGTATTCACCAAACGCATTCGGCAGCCCCGCGTTAGGATAGGCAGAAATGGCATAATCGGTTCTATTGGAAATTACCTCCAGGTGAGGTGTGAGCTGCTTGGCGCCCAGGGCACAATTGAATCCCACACTCACCAATGGGATATGTGATATGGAAATTAAAAACGCTTCCGCGGTCTGTCCGGACAAAGTACGCCCCGAGGCATCTGTGATCGTACCGCTTACCATAACAGGAATATTAACTCCTCTCTCTTCACGGATCTCTTCGATCGCGAAAAGGGCGGCTTTTGCATTCAGTGTATCGAAGATAGTTTCAACTAATAATAGATCTGCACCTCCGTCCAGAAGGGCTTCTGCCTGTTGCTTGTATGCGATCCTCAATTCGTCGAATGACACTGCGCGATATCCCGGATCATTTACATCTGGAGAAAGGCTGGCCGTTTTATTGGTAGGCCCCATAGCACCTGCGACGAACCTCGGTTTATGGGGTTCTATTTTAGTGAATTCATCCGCTACCTCTCGTGCTATCTTCGCCGATTCATAATTCATCTCGTATACCAGGTCCTCCATGTCATAATCTGCCATAGCGATGGTGGTACCGGAAAAAGTATTGGTCTCCACTATGTCCGCACCCGCTTCAAAGTACTTACCATGTATCTCGGCAATAGCCTTGGGTTGGGTAATGGACAAGAGGTCATTGTTGCCTTGTACCGGTTTATGAAAATCCTTAAATCTTTCACCACGGAAATCCTCCTCGGTGAATTGATAACGCTGAAGCATGGTACCCATAGCGCCGTCAAGTACTAATATCCTGTTCGCCAGGGCCTCTAGAAAGGTGCTCATACTTTTTCGTTATTTACAAAGACATCATAGGTAACATCCACCGCTCCTTCAAGGGTGATGGATACCGAACAGTATTTATCGAAGCTCAATTGAGCCGCTCTATCGGCCTTTGCTTTATCGATCTCTCCTTCCAGGTAAATTGAAACATGGATAGATTCGAAGGGCTTTGCCTGTCGGACCTCCTTTCGCTTTCCTTCCACTTCAATATGATAGCCGGTTATTTGCTGGCGCTGTTTTTTCAGAATGGAAACTATATCTATTGCATTACATCCTCCCACTGCCATAAGGAGAAGTTCCATTGGGCTGGCACCATGAACTTCCTCGTTAACTTTGCTATCAATATTTACAGTCACATTCGAATTCCCCTTGGCTTCAAAGTGAAAATCGTCGTTTACCCGGTCTAGTGTTACTTTCATTGTTACTATTTTCTATTTTTCAATTTTTTCATAGGAGGTTACAATACCCTTTATTAATGCTGAGCTGAAACCGTGGTGTTCCATTTCATTCAATCCTTCAATGGTACATCCTTTAGGAGTGGTTACTTTATCGATCTCCTGCTCGGGATGGGTGTCATTCTCGATCAATAATTTCGAGGCGCCATTTACGGTCTGATTTACAATAAAACTGGCAACCTTAGAACTGAATCCGATCTGGATTCCCCCCTGTACCATGGCTCGCATGAATCGAAGCACATAAGCTACCCCACAGGCTCCAAGAACCGTCGCGGCTTCCATAAGCTCTTCTTCAATGAATTGAATCGAGCCTATGCCCTCGAACATTAGTCGGACAGTTTCATTAGTCTTTTCATCCGCAGTATTTCCGCAGATACAAGTGAGCGACTCACTTACAAAAGCGGCCGTATTTGGCATCGCTCTAAAGATGGCCAGCTCCCGGGAAGTAGCTATCCCGAGTTGATCAATGGTAATCCCCGTTGCCAGGGAAACCAGTATATGTTTCTCGGGGTTGAAGGCATCACGAACCTCCTCCAGGATGGAAAGAATATTGTGTGGTTTCAGAGCCACCAGGACCAGGTTGGCGTTTTTAATCGCCTTACTGTTGTCTGATGTAACATTCACACCACGATCCTTGAAAGTTGACAGGGTTTCAACATTCCTGCGAGTTGCAGTGATGTTTTCGGGAGATGTATATCCTACGTCCAGCAATCCTTCCAGAATTGCTATACCTAAATTGCCACATCCGATGATCGCTACTTTTCTTTCCATTTCAGTATAGTTTAATTAAACCATAAAGGTAGTATGAATCACGCATTACCACATGATCCAAATCATACTATTCACTACTTCTCATCTTCTGAAACGGGTAATTACAAAAACCCATCATAGATGTCTTTACCAGAAAATATTATCAAAAAAGGAAACAAACAGACTGTGTAGTCTCGTGGTTATCTATCATCGGCTGTGCCGTGTAGAAAGTAGCACCTTCTTTCAAGAGAAAGGGTTGCTAAGGTTTCACAGGGTCTAATCCCTCCACCTTTCTTGATAACGTTTCAGTAAAAGTTTGAACTTTAATCCTACAAAGATTGGAAAACAGAATGGACTTCTCCAAATAAATTTTGCTAAACTTGAATTCAGAAGTAAGAAAACAGCCTAAATCTCTACCGCAACAAGTTTTGTTTCAGCTCGGCGTAGGAAGTTATCTTTTGTGCCACTTTTTTCTTCGGAAGTATTTCCTTTATGGATTTGGGCAGGTCGATCTTTTCTGAAATTTCCTTCGGAATGACATCCAGGAACTTCACGGGGTGAGCGGTTTCCAGGAATATTCCCAAACCGTCGAAACCACTATCCCTGGTGTAAGCCTTCAAAGCCGAATACCCGATCGCACCGTGAGGATCTGCGATGTATCCGAACTTGTAGTAGAGATATTTCATTGTAGCCCGGGTCTCCTCGTCGGAATAACTATATCCACTCAAATTGGAGCGTAGTTTATCGAGGCTGTGATCGTGCAATTCTTCTATTCTTATAAAATTACTAGGCGCTGCCACATCCATGGCATTCGAAATAGTAGGAACCGTTTCCCGGGTATCAAAGGTACCGGTTCGAAGGTAATTCGGGACAACGTCATTGGCGTTGGTAGCCGTAATAAAATGATGGACCGGCAGACCGATCTTCTGCGCCATCATCCCCGCACAGATATTTCCGAAGTTCCCACTGGGAACAGAGTAAACAATGGGTTTCCCCTTGGATTGCAACTTTTTGTACGCACTGAAATAATAGAACATTTGCGGAAGCCAGCGCGCTACGTTAATGCTATTCGCCGATGTAAGGTTCACCTTGCCTTCAAAATCCGAGTCCAGAAATGCTTTCTTCACCATGGCCTGGCAATCGTCGAAATTACCTTCCACCTCGAGAGCCCTGATGTTCTTACCTAAAGTTGTGAGCTGCTTTTCCTGTATCTCGCTCACCTTACCGGAAGGGTACAGAATGACCACCTCAACACCATCCACCTCGTAAAACCCATTAGCCACGGCTCCACCAGTGTCACCGGAAGTAGCAACCAGAACAGTCACCTTTTCTGAAGTAGCTTTCTGACTATTGAAGTAGCCCAGGCATCGTGCCATAAAACGAGCTCCCACATCTTTAAATGCTAATGTAGGCCCATGAAATAGCTCCATCGAGTAGGTGTCCGGTTCGATCTCAACCAATGGGAAATCGAAAGAAAGTACCTCATCTACAATTTGTCTTAGTTCATCCTTCGGAATTTCACCAGCGACAAACTGCTCTATTACCTGAAAGGCAATTTCCGCATTTGATAGTTCACTAAGTTGCTGAAAGAATTCTTCTGGTAAGGGTTGGATGGTTTCAGGATAATACAATCCCCGATCCGGAGCCAAACCACGAACTACGGCTTCCCGAAAAGAAACCTTTGGTGCATTCTTATGCAAACTGAAATACTTCATCAATCCTTAATTATCCTAACACCTCTGGGCCCAATAGCCGAGGTGTAAATATGATAGTCTATGCCCGAAGGCTTGTACACCGCATCAAAAGCGGCTTCCACTTGCCTGGCTGTTGTCTCACCTTTCGATAATGCAAAAACCGACGGACCTGAGCCTGAAATTCCCCCACCCAGTGCACCGGAATCCTTTGCAGATTTAACTAGTTGGTCAAAATGCGGGATAAACTGTTTTCTGTAGGGTTCGGCTACACCATCCACAAGTGAGCGACCAATGAGTTTGTAGTCTGAAGCAAACAATCCCGAGATCAGTCCACCCACGTTGGCCCACTGCGCTATGGCGGTCTTCATGGGAATTTCCTTCGGAAGTACATTCCTGGCGTCTTCGGTCTTCACTGCGATCTGGGGGTGAATCACCGTTGCAAACAATTCCGAAGGAACCGGAATCGAAACAACCTCCAGTGGTTCAAAACTTCTAATTAAAATAAATCCCCCGTAGAGTGCTCCCGCCACGTTGTCCGCTATAGGTGAGCCACAGGCCACTTCCTCGCCCATCATTGAATAACGAAGCATTTCGAGTTGTGAAAACTTTCCCTCGAGAAAATGATTTACTGCATAGGCAGCGCCCGCACTGCTGGCTGCACTGCTACCCAGTCCACTACCGGGTTTGTATTTTTTATGGATCTCCATTTCTATTCCGAAAGAAGCTCCACTGTCCGCGAGCATCGCCTTGGCAACAACGCCAGCAACATTCTCGTCTACCTCGAAAGGCAGATCTGCTCCGGTGATCTTTGAGATTCTCACTTCGGGCTCGTTGATCTTTCGGAATACCATTTCATCACCCAGGGTATCCAATGCGAAAGCCATGGTATCGTAACCACAGGATACATTGGCAACCGTTGCCGGTGAAAAAATTCGTATCTGATCCATTTTTTTATCTTTTTCCGAGACTGATAATATCCCCGAATAGTCCGGAGGCCGTCACTTCCGCACCGGCTCCCGCTCCTTTAATGATAAGTGGTTGTTCCACATATCGATCTGTGTAAAACAACACTATATTGTCCTTGCCGTCCAGGTTGTAGAACGGATGATCCGCACTTACTTCCTGCAGGCCTACTTTTGCTTTTCCCTCGTTAAATTCAGCTACGTATTTGAGTCGGTTACCATTCTCATTCGCCTTTCTGAAAAGCGCATCGAAATGATCCGCCTCATCTTTGAGGGTCTCATAGAAATCGTCCACCGAATCCGCATCCAGCGAAGCTCTCGGGAGAAAGGAATCATTTTCTATGTCCTCCATATCGATGGCATGGCCACTCTCTCTTGCCAAAATGAGTATCTTCCTTGCAACGTCTACCCCACTCAGGTCAATTCTTGGGTCGGGTTCGGTATATCCCTCTTCCTGCGCCTGCTTCACCACGTCGAAAAAGGTAGTACTCTCATTGAAATTATTGAACACGAAATTCAGGCTTCCGGATAGCACCGCTTGTATGGAAGTGATACTGTCTCCCGAATTGATGAGGTTATTCAGCGTATTGATCACTGGCAGGCCTGCTCCTACGTTAGTTTCAAAGAGGAAGGGCGCATTGTAGCCTCGGGCAAGAGACTTAAGCTCCTGGTATTTGCCGTATTCAGAAGAACAGGCGATCTTGTTACAGGCAATGATAGCGATATTCTCTCTCAGGTAATCTGCATAGGAATTCGCAACGTCTTCATTGGCCGTGATATCGATAAATATGCTGTTCCTCAGGTTCAGGTCCCGAATGGTATTGAACCATTTAGTAGTATCCTTAGTTACTCCGTCATGCAGAAGGGATTCCCAATTATCGAGGTTCAGGCCTTCTTCGTTGAAGACCATTTTCCTTGAGTTACTTAACCCAACCACTCGTACCTTCAGGTATAGATGATCATACAAATGTTGTTGCTGCTGCCTGATCTGGTCCAGCAAACGTTTCCCCACGTTTCCAACGCCTACTACGAACAGGTTAAGGGATTGCACCTGGCGTTCAAAGAACCTGTAGTGTAGTGTGTTTAATGCCTTTTTTACATCCCGTGCATCGATCACTGCAGAAATATTACGTTCTGAAGCTCCCTGTGCAATGGCCCTGATATTTACGTTGTTCTTTCCTAAAGAACTGAACATTTTTCCGCTGGTTCCCTGTTGGCTTTTCATATTATCACCTATCACGGCAATAATTGCGTGGTCGTGCTCTACAGAAGCTTTGTCTATTTTGCCCAGTGAGTTCTCGTAAGCAAATTCTGAATCAATAGCTGTTGCCGCTCGATCGGCATCCTGTGTTTGTACCGCAATACAAATGGAATGCTCGGAGGAAGCTTGTGTGATTAATATAACGTTGATCTTTTCGTTCGATAGCGCCTCGAAGAGTCGTTTACTGGATCCAGGTATTCCCACCATCCAGGTTCCCTCCAGTGTGATTAGGGATACATTGGGAAGGTGACTAATTCCCTTTACGGCTCCAAAATCCGGGTTTCCCTGGTTATTGATCAAGGTGCCTTCCGCTTCCGGTTCAAAAGTATTCCTTATACGTATGGGGATGTTCTTATCGAGAACCGGTCGGATAGTTGGCGGATACAGCACTTTTGCGCCAAAATGAGAAAGCTCCATGGCTTCATGATACGAGATCTCTTCTACGGGAAAGGCTTGTTTTACAAGCTTTGGATTTGCGGTGAACATTCCACTTACATCCGTCCAGATTTCCAGTACTGATGCATTGAGCGAGGCTGCAAAGATGGCGGCGGAATAATCGGAACCCCCACGTCCCAGTGTAGTTGTTTCTCCTTCAGTACTCCTTGAAATAAAGCCAGGTGCGATGGTGATCAGGGCATCGTGTTCGGCAAAATACCTTCTAATATTGTCTCCGGTAGTTTCAGGATTCACCTGGGCACAAGTATAACTGGAATCCGTGGTAATTACGTCCCTGCTATCCAGTCGCTTTACCGAGTCTAACTGCAGCCGTGTACATTCAGCAATAATAAATGAAGAGAGTAGCTCACCAAAGCTCAATACCTTGTCTTTTGTCTTTGCTGAAAATTCGTTGATGAGATAGATACCCTGTAATATCTTCTTCAGTTCCGAGAGGCCTTCGTTTAGATAGTCCATCGATGCCCCGGAAAGACCTAGTTCTGAAGCTGTTTTCCGATGTCGTTCCGCGATCGACTCCCAAAGCTGAAGATAATGCTCATCCTTCACATTGGCCAATTCACCCGCTCGCTGCAGGGTATCGGTCATACCCCCCAGGGCCGAAACCACTACGATCATTCTTTTTTCGCCGGCTTTCGACTTCAGGATTTCCACTACTTTCCGAATATTTTCGGAACTCGCCACAGATGTTCCACCGAACTTAAGTACTTGCACAGGATTCGATTTAGAAAATTGAAGCTGTAAGTATACTAATTTCTCAAGGAAATAAGACTGATACCGGTCATGATATTGCAAATAATAAGCCGCTAAGCCTACTATATCACCGACAATTGTTAATTTTCAGTAGTTTTTGTAAAAATTTAATCACTCACTATGAAAATCCTTTCTTTTCTGCTGTTTTTTCCCTTTTTATGTTCCTTCGGAATCAATGCCCAAACAGAATCCGAACTAAGCTTCCCGGAAGACTATTTCGGGGTTTATAAGGGCACACTTGAAATCGAAGCAGAAAGAGGTTCGCAGGAGGTCCCAATGGAATTTCACCTGAAACCCACAGACACCATCGGAAAATATCACTACACACTTGTCTACGGCGAAGGAGATATGCGGCAGGAACGCAAGTATACTTTATTGGCCGAGGATGCCGAAAAAGGTAACTACGTTGTAGACGAAAACAATGGTATTATTCTAGACGACAAAGTACAGGGCAACAGGCTGTATTCACTTTTCGAAGTACAGGGAACGCTACTCACTACATTTATGACCTTTCAGGAAGATCACATGGTTTTCGAGATCACAGCCGCCAACATGGAGAAAAGGAGGGTTTCCCAAGCGGATAACGAGGAGAAAACAAAGGTGATTTCCTATCCAATTTCCACAGTTCAGCGGGCTGTTTTAAAAAAGCAATAAACTTTTTAAATATTGCGGATTTATGTACATTTGTGCGCTCGAAGAGGAGAGATTTGACTGATTGCAACCTCGATAAAAAATGCTAAAGGCAGTGCAAACTTCCTTCACAGGTTACGTCAAATCTTCCCCGAACAAAATTTTTAATTATAGCTTAGCATATGCCGTATTTATTTACTTCGGAAAGTGTTTCTGAAGGACACCCGGATAAAGTCGCAGACCAGATCAGCGACGCTTTGATCGACAACTTCTTAGCCTTCGACCCTCAGTCGAAAGTAGCCTGTGAAACCTTAGTGACCACGGGACAGGTTGTTTTGGCTGGTGAAGTGAAGTCCAATATCTACCTCGATGTTCAGAAAATTGCCAGGGATGTGATCAACCGAATTGGTTACACCAAAGGTGAGTACCAGTTCGACGGAAACTCCTGTGGAGTGCTATCGGCCATACACGAGCAATCTGAAGACATCAACCGCGGAGTAGACCGCGCAACCAAAGAGGAACAAGGTGCCGGTGACCAGGGTATGATGTTCGGTTATGCAACTCGGGAGACAGATGACTATATGCCGTTGGCTTTGGACCTTTCGCACAAAATATTGAAGGAACTAGCCAACCTGCGACGGGAAAACGATGAGATTTCCTATCTGCGTCCCGACTCAAAAGCCCAGGTGACCATTGAGTACAATGACGACAACAAACCGACACGAATTGATGCTATTGTTGTTTCCACTCAGCATGACGACTTCGACGCGGATGAAGATCGTATGCTTGCCAAGATCAAGAACGACATCATCAGCATATTGATCCCAAGAGTAAAATCACAACTCAAGCCTGAAATACAGGCATTGTTCAATGGCAACATAAAGTATCACATAAACCCAACGGGGAAATTCGTTATCGGTGGCCCCCACGGAGATACCGGACTTACGGGAAGAAAGATCATCGTTGATACCTATGGTGGTAAGGGAGCCCACGGTGGTGGTGCCTTCAGTGGAAAGGACCCAAGTAAGGTAGACCGTTCGGCGGCTTACGCCACCAGGCATATCGCCAAGAACATGGTAGCTGCAGGCGTTTGTGATGAGATACTGGTTCAGGTCTCTTACGCAATTGGAGTGGTAGAACCCATGGGAATCTTTGTAGATACCTACGGAACTTCAAAAGTGGATATGACAGACGGTGAGATCGCTGCCAAGATCAATGATATTTTTGATATGAGGCCTTCTGCCATTGAAGAGCGACTGAAACTCCGACAACCGATGTATTCAGAAACTGCGGCGTACGGACACATGGGAAGAAAGAACGAGATCGTTCACAAAACCTTCAAAACTCCGGACAACACCGAAACTACTCTGGCTGTTGAACTATTTACCTGGGAGAAACTGGACTACGTAGATAAGGTAAAAGAAGCTTTTGGGGTTTAGGGTTTAGTGTTCGATGTTCATTGTTTGTTGTTTGTTGTTTGTTGTTTGTTGTTGAACACAACAAAACTTACATCCGACTTCCGACTTCCGACTTTTAACTTCTGACTTCCGACTTCCGACTTCCGACTTCTAAATAATATTATGCCTTTTCGCCTTCTGGACTGCCTCGATCTTGCTGTGCACCTGTAATTTCTTGTAGATATTCTCGATATGTTTCCTAACCGTACTGGGCGATAAGAAAAGATTGTCTGCTATCAAGGTATAGCTAAGACCTTTACTCAATTGCTCTAAAACCTCTACTTCTCGTTTCGAAAGTGAGATCTCTTCCTGGTCTCTCGGGTTATCGATATCTATTGGATTCCGAAGTAACTTCAATGTCTTAAGTGCAATGGAAGGATTCATGGCTGCTCCGCCATTCATAGTCTCCTTGATCCCGTTGTAGAGGTCGTCCGGATTGATCTCCTTCAGCAGGTAACCATCGGCCCCGGCTTTGATCGCGCTAAAGATATTTTCATCATTGTCGAAGGCTGTGAGCATGATGATCTTGATCTGCGGATACTTTTGTTTCACTACCTGGGTAGCTTCAATTCCATTCAGAACCGGCATTTCAATATCCATTAGGATAACGTCCACGTTGCGACTTTCTTCAAGCCTTTCCAACAACTCACTTCCGTTCAATGCAGTAGCCTTAACTGTAATGTCTTCAAAGAAAGACAGCTTTTCCTTTATCGCGTGGATAAGGAAACTGTTATCGTCTACTATGGCTACCTTTAGATTCATTTTCTCAAGTTTTGCATCAGTATAAATCTACAGCGTTTATTTTTAACCGAACATAAGGCAGCTGCCTTATTCTACATCACAATTTGAATTAGCAAGGAAAACGCAGTTGTAAACGTGTTCCCTCTTTGTCTTTGGACTTTATTTCAAGGACTCCGCCAATATCGGAAGCTCTTTTCTTCATATTATTAAGCCCATTGCCCGTTTCTATGTCATTCATATTAAAACCGATACCGTTATCCTCGATGAGGACGGTACAATTGGAATCCTCCGCATCGATCCGAACATTGATTTCGTTAGCTTCTGAATACTTCATCGCATTGTTCACCCCTTCCTGTATGATGCGGTAGATATTCATCCCCTTTGTGGATGTAAAAGTTTCGTCTTTTTGGAGTCCTTCTGAAATAAAAAATTGAAAGCTGGTATCCTTATTTGCCCACTGTGCCTTATCGATGAAATTCGTTATTCTCGCCTGCAGGTCTTCCAGGCTAATACCGTTCTTGTTCATTGCCCAAATGGTATCCCGTAGTTCATAAATGGTCTGACTCGTGAAGCCGCTTATTCCTTGTAGCCTGGATTCCAGTCCTTCGCTCATGTTCTTGAATCCATATTTCAGGTTATCCAGGCTTGAAATGATAAAAGTGAGCTGGGCGCCGATATTGTCATGCAGATCCCTCGATATACGGAGTCGCTGTTCCTGGAGTTGGTTTTGAGTTTCGATCTTTGCAAGTGCCGCCTTCAATTCACCTTCTTTCCTGAGCTGTCGGTTTTTCAATTTTTGCTGTTGGTAGAGTAAATAACCTATCAATGCCAGTACAAAAGCCAATCCAAATCCCCCAAAGATCATATTGTTCTTTCTCTTCACTTCCAGTTCCTTCTCGGCCAGTTCAGCACGTTGGGTCATGATCTCTTTTTCCTTCTTTTCGGTCTCGTATTTGGCTTCCATTTCAACAATGGCCTCGGTTTTCTCTTTGGAAAACAGACTATCTATACCCCTGGCGTAGCGACTGGAAAAATCGTGGGCTGCCCGGTAGTTGCCACGTTGAGCTTCAGCTTTTGATAGTTCTTTCAGGGCTTTGACACGAAATTCCATGAAACCATTGGCTTCGGCCATTTGCAGAGCCTCGTTTAGAACCGTAATTCCTCCCGAAACATCTCCCTGTTTTGTCATTAAGGATCCCAAGCCGATCCTGGCATTCGATAACTCGTACAGATTATTGTCCTGCTCAAACAATGAAACAGATTGATCGTACAATTGTTTCGCCTTGGTGTAGTCACTCAGACTGTCCCTGGCAACGGCCATATTGATCAGCATATAGGGGACGTATCGATCGTAGCCCAAGTTCTTATATCCTTGCATGGCTTCTTCAGAATACCGAATGGATTCCTCAAATTCCTTCAGATTCAATAGCACCGAACCTATATTTCCCGTGGTAATGGTAATACCAAAGTCCGAGTCGTTCTCCCTGTAGATCTCAAGCGCTCTTTCGTAATATTCAAGGACCTTGTCGAACTCTTTCTGTTTTTTGTAGACTATCCCAATATTGACCAGCACCATAGGTACTTTGTCGAATTCAGTTGCTTTTTCTTCGTATATCTCCAGTGCCTGGAAGTAGTGCGAAATTGCTTCGGAATAATCGCCTTTTTCATCATAGATGATCCCGAGGTTGTTGAAGGAATCGGCCATTCCTAAGCTGTCTTGTATTGCAATTTTAAGCTCAAGGCCTCTCTCGTGATACAATTTTGCGCTGTCCAGCACTCCCCTGGCTTCAAAAACACTGGCCTTACTGTTGAAAGCGGAAGCAATCGATCTATCGTCCTTTAATTTTTCAGCTTCGATGATAGCGTTATTGGCAAAATAATCGGCACTGTCCAGGTCCCTGTTCTTGTAGTGCCAGGACAGCTCGTTGAAGGTTTTTACCAATTCGATCCCTGTTTGGTCCCCAGCAACGTTCCGCAGACTGTCAATAGGATCCTGGGCAAATACAGAACTTGTACAGCAGATTAAAACGAGGAGCTTGATATGTTTAAACATTGATTGAAATACCCGGTTGAACAATAAGCGATTGTTGTAAATTATATTTGAGAAAGTCATAACCATTGAGCCCGGATTCTCTCTTCACCATTTGACTACGATTCTTTTCATATTCATTGTTCATATATGTCATTTCGTTATTGTGTTCTGTGGTGATCCTTCGAACATTACGATAATGCAGGAGCAATACAGCGGCTACAATACATATAAAAACACAAACAATAATATCCGTCATGGTTATTAATAGTTATTCAGATAAAAGTAGGATTATTACCCCGACTATTCCATAGGGCAATCGCCTTATTTTTTATTCTGAAGCCAACACTAGCTTCACTTTAGTGCCTTCGTTGTCATCACTCGTAATGTTGATCTTCGCCTTGATATCCTGGGCTCGTTTCCGCATATTCCTGATACCATTGCCCATTGAGATCGCAGCCGGATCAAATCCTTTTCCGTCATCGGATATCTCGATTTTAATCGCCGATGGGTCACCCGAGATCTTAACCCGAATCAAGGTTCCTTCGGAATACTTCAGGGCATTGTTCACGGCTTCCTGTATGATACGGTACAGGTTCATTCCCACAATGGACGTAAACTTATGGTCCTTCGGAATTTCTTCAGAAATACTAAAATCGAACTCAATATTAGAACTACTTTCCCTGGCTTTTTCAATAAAATTTGAAATCCTCACCTGGAGGTCCTCGAAAGTGATACTATTCTTATTCATCGCCCAAATAGTATCCCTGAGCTCGTAAATAGTTTCCGAAGCAAACCTGCTAATGCCACCAAGTTTATCGGTTACAGCCGTTGAACCGTCCTTTAGTCCGAACTTCAAATTATCCACCGATGAAATAATAAAGGTGAGTTGAGAACCGATGTTATCATGCAGATCCCTTGAGATCCTCAAACGTTGCTCCTGAAGTTGATTCTGAGTTTCTATCCTGGCCAAGGCAGTTTGTAATTCGGCTTCTTTCTTTAACTGCCGGTTCTTGAGCTTTTGCTGGTTGTAGAACAGGTAACCTAGCAGGCCAAGTAGGATGGCCAGTCCGAACCCACCGAAAATAAGCATGTTCTTGTTACGTACTTCCAGCTCTTTCTCAGCCAGATCAGCCCTGGTTTCAGCCAGGTCTCTTTCCTTGCGTTCGGTTTCATATTTCACCATGGCATCGCGAATAGCCACCTGCTTATCTTTCCCCAGGATGCTGTCGTTGTACGTACGATACATTTTGTAATTGTCTATGGCTGCTCGGTAATCTCCCAAACTTTCATGTGCTTCGGAAAGACTGAAATAGACCGAACTGATATCGTCGAGACGCCCGTCTTCAATGGTATTGTCCAACACCTCGTTCAGCAATGAGATTGCTTGTTGCGGTTTGTTGGTCTTTGCATAGCAAATTCCCAGGTTCTTACGGAGAGAAAACACCTCAAAGTCATTGCGCTTTGCCTGCTCGGCTATTTTTAGTGCCTGGTTGATCTCCAAAATTGCCTCCTCGTAACTTTCTTCCGCAATTAAGAGATTCGCGTTCGACTTGGAAACCTGGAACTGGATCATATCCAGATTGTAATCATCTACCACACCCTGCGCCAATTGATTGTACTCACTGGCTTTTTCATACTCCTTGTCTTCCGTTGCATAACCGGCCAATTTGATATAAGCCATTACCATATCGTCCGGGTAGTTGGTATTTGTAAGGGAAAGGTCGAGCGACTTTTTCGCATAATGCCTGGCGAGCGATGGTTCTTCAATTTGCTGGTACAATTCAGAAACATTCAAATACAACTGAACCTTGATATAGAGATATTGGGTAGTATCCACATTCTTGATCGCCTGGAGCATGTTCTCAATAGCTCCTTCATAGTTACCCAGGATCTGGTAGACGTTAGCCACATTATTCTTAGAAATTAGCACTCCAATACTATCACCATCCTTTGCGTAGAGGGAATCTGCCTGCTTGAAATGATACAAGGCCGAATCCATCTTTTCCATGTAGTAATAAGTTTCGGCGATCTCACTATGGCTATCGGGTAACAAAATATCCTGACCGGCTTCTCTAAGGAACCTATGCGCTTTTCTAAAATAGAAGCGAGCACTGTCGTAATCGCGAATTCTTGTTTTTTGCTGAATTAATTTGGTTAGAAATAGTCCTTTCTGGTAATCATCATCGATCGCCTCGGCTAATTGAATGCCTTTATGTAAATAGTACTGAGCACTATCCGGTTGTGCCGTGTAATTCCTTGTGGCGAATAGTAAAACGCTGTCAATACTTACTTCTTTCTGGGAAATAAGAAGTGAAGGAAAACTTAGTACAATGAGGAATAAAATCCGTTTCATTCTTGCTATCTAAGATGGATGATAGAACATGATGATCAATTCGATGTTTTATAGACTTTGGTGAGAACACCCTCGGTCCATTCGCCTATCTGCGGCGTCTCATCGACATCTTCGTAATAGCCTCTTCCGTGATATTTGCCGTTTTTCCACTCACCGCCGTAATATGCACCAGATTCAAAAAAGTAACGACCCATTCCGTGAAACTCTTCTTTTTCATTGAACATACCCACGTATCGGTCTCCGTTCGCGAATTTATACGATCCCTGGTGCATCTTTCCGTTTTTGAAAAATCCAATGAAGTTGTCCCCATTTTCGAGCCAGTACGAACCGTATTTGTCCTGGCAATCACCCGATGTACATCCAAGTTCACCTTCGTTTCGGGCATAAGTAAACTCTTCAGAAAGTACACCATTTACAAAAACTCCTCTTCGCCAGACATCATCTGTTATCTCATATCCAAGACCGTCCAATTCGCCATTGCGAAACTGTCCAACCATATCGTTGTCGTTGTCTGGCAGATACGCTCCGTATCCATTCATACCGTCGTTCTCCCAGTTCCCAATATACTGGCCAATGCCCTTCCATGAGTAAAGACCGTAACCATTCTTAAGACCGTTGGACCAAAATCCATCGTAATAATTTCCATCATCGTATTGCCACTTTCCCCATCCGTAGTCACAGTTACCATAAACACAACCTGTTTTGGCCGGCTCTTCCGTATTACCTTCGTAAAGTTCCACAGGTTTCACCACGTAGGAAGCCATGGTGTAATAGCCCGGTAAATTATAGGTGGGCTTATCATCTATAAGAATGATCACATCATCACCATTTCTTCGAGCTCTGGTTACATCGTAATCTAAATGATCTCCTTTTACTATGACCCAATAATTCTTTGTTTCCGAATTTCTATACCAGTAGGCATTGTCAGGAGATTTTGGTAATTCTTCAAGGTTTCTGGCACCCCAGCTTGGAAATTTCCGAATGTCCTTATGAAAGAATGTTTTGTCAAACTCCTCAATATAGTAGATATAGTTCCCATCCATATTCACAAACTCCCCATTGTAACTTTCATCATCAATGTAGGTTGCGAATGATTTTTCATTCGTGATATAAAAATCCTTACCGATGTTACGCTTGAGAACTGACAGCTTTCCGCTGCTTCCCACATCGGCATCCACACAATCGGGCAATAGATATAAGATTCGTGAATCCTGATCAAGGTAACTCAAGGTATCGGTTCTCAGTCTGTTGAGTTCTTTCGCGTTTCGAATCTGTTTACCCTTGGCATCAAAGAGTGTATAGGTGGAATCGGTTGTCTTCTTCCAGGATAGAACCTTTGTGGTTGTCGATTTAGGTTGCTGAACCTGCCCCTGTAAATACAAAATTGGACAAAGCATTATTGCGAATAGCAAGTTGCTAAAACAAGATCTCATAATTGATTGGTCTTTAGTGATATCCAAAGTACCGAAAATTGTTCATAATGTAAAATAAGGCAACTGCCTTAGTTCACCAAGAACAAAAAACCCCATACAAGATGGGGTTCAGTGTGTTGCAAACACTCCTCAATATTTGCAAACGGTGTAACCTGGTTAGTTAGTTACTTCTTAAGATCGTAAGCGAAGATGGAGTTATTATCGGCTTTGTAATACAAGATCCCTCCGAAATCATCCACTTTGTACTCTGGTTTTTTGTCCTTAAGGACGATCTCTTTTTCGACGGCCCCGGTATCTTTATTGAGTTTCACCAGACCTACCCCTTCGTCTAGTTTGGTTAAAACGAATTGTGCATTCTCAGTGGCCGATGTAGCTTTAAATCGGCGTAACATCTCGGCTACCGACGCTCCGGTCGCCATAGCCATACCGTCACCAAGATCGGCGTAGGCTTCTCCTTTTGAGGTATAATATCCCAGACGGTTCCTGTTGGCATTTGCTTCGGCATAGGCAGCTGTTGCGGTTGCGGCGGTTGCTACTGCAGTAAGCCCCATTAGGATCGCTCCAACAGCACTCTTACCGGGCGCCCTGTGATACTCATGCCAGTTTGTGGTTCCTCCCCAGTCCAGCAGCATCATATTCTGATCACTGGTTAGCAGTATTCCTCCGTTTCGTACTTCTACATCGGTTGGGCTTTCTTTTCCGTCGAATTTGGATTCTGCTAAAGTGGAAACATCTCCATTAGCGGCATCAACACTGAACAAGTCTTCATCAGCACTAATGAGGTAGCGTCCATTCTTTTCGTCATAAGCCGAAGCCACAGCATCGGCTCGCTTATATTTCAATGGTTTCTTCCATATCGGGTCTCCTGTTTCAAGATTTACAATGTTGGCATCTTCTGAAGTGATATAGATCAACCCCTGGTCGGTTTGTGCCATGGTAAGTATATTCTCGCCGGTTTTCAGTGGCTTTTTGAACAAGGTCTTCCCGTCGAAGGAGATCTTGTTGATCCCTCCTTCATAAATTCCGAATAGAATACCATCCTCCATGATGTAAAAATGCTGCACATATCCCTTGGTTTTAGGCGCCTTTTCCCATAGATCCTCTCCGTTTGCCGCACTTAAGAAACCGATCTTCGACTCCGCCTTGGCGCTGGCCAGTTTCGCTAGTCCCGATTTTCCGGAATTATCCACATTACTAACAATCGCCAGACCCTGTGGCAGGATTTCGAAATTCACTACATGACCTTTCACCTTATGAGGGTCACCCCAAAGCAGGCTTCCATTGCTTCCTATTTTGTGTACCTTGGTGTTCGAACCATTGGCAGATATCTCGAATCCATAGATCTCCTTTTCGGTCTCGTCTGCAACCATCCACTTGATATCATCTACCTTGATCGACCAATCGATACCACCACCACTCATGCTTATCTTTTTAAGGGTTTTCGTGGTTGGAAGAATAAGGCCGTCTTTCAGCAACAAGGGCCTTCCACTCACCGTTTCGGAACCTTTCATTGTAAAATAGTGCTCCTGCTCACCTGAATCGAGGTTGTAAATAGCTACAGCATTGGCATATTTATCGGCAGCCCTGCGCTGACCGCTTACCACCAATTTATTTTCCGGCATCATCACATCACAGGTCCAGACCATTTTCCATCCGTTGTCCTCCGTACTGAAGAGTTTCTTCCCGGACATATAATCGATCACCGCTTTTTTGGTGGTCATGGCACCAAAACCGGTTTGACCCACAACCAGGTAGGGCGCATTTGGAACGAAGAAGAGTTCTTCGGGTTTTACCCGGCCGTAATCCTGGAAATTAAATAGTAAATCGTTGTTTCCCGGCTTGATACCTACCAATCCGTCATTGGTAGCCACAACCATGGTGCCACCCTGCGTGAGGGTCATATCGTTAATCTTCCCGCCAACATCGTAGCGAAAATCAGGGGCTTCCGCCCTTTGTGCCATGGCAATAGTACTTAAAAAGAACAGTAGCCCGGCAAGTTTCTTAATCTCGATTGAAAGTTTCATAATCGTGGTTTTTAATTTGTTATTCAAAGATGAATTAATAGCCTACGCCATTCAATAGGGCAATTGCCCTATTCTGTTTGTCTACCGCCTTTTAAACACAAAAAAAACCGGAAGCACTGCACGAAGCATTGCTACCGGTTCCACGTAAAAACCTCAACACTGAGATTTCCTTCAAATAATATAATGATTAGTCGATCGAGAATTTAAACTGACCCTGGGTGATCATCTTGGATGTCATATCCTGGGCGTTGTAACCTTCAAAAGAGAAAGTACCTTCTATCTTTCCATCGGCGTCCACAGTGATCTCGATGGTTCCTGGTGCGATCCCGGCAGCAGAAGTTGCAAGGTTTGACGCCCATACATTGGCGGATTGACCAGCTAGTTCGCCGTACTGAAGCGCATTGGGATTGGTTAGATTGTCTCCTGTCTTGTAAGTGCCAGGTCCGTTGTAACCGATAATATTGAAATTGATAAAATCTCCGCTATTTGTACTTCCTTGCCCGCTAACCACTGTCATGCCGTTGGCCGTGGATTTTGTACCGCCGATCAAAGTAGCTGGATCCATGGAAGCGGCGAAGTCGGTTCCATCGATCTTGGCAGTGAATAATTCACCACTTCCGTTATTTTGCTGATTGTTGTTTGCATTGTCATCGTCCGAACTACATGCTGTTAGCACCAGTGACAGACACAGGAACATATAGTAGATTGATGTTTTTAGAGTTTTCATAATTGTTGGGTTTTAGTAATTGAACAGGACAAAGATGCCCTAATACCCAACGCCACTCAATAAGGCAATTGACGTATAATCAGAACCTAATGTGCGGATAACGAGCCTGTAATTGCTCTATTTTTTGCTGAAGTTGTTCCTCGAACGCCTTGTGAGATGGGCTTTCAGGATGGAATGGTCGATGTGACAACCCGGATTGTATTTTTGCGATCTCCTTACGTATAACTTCGGTGGAAGAATGGATCCACACCTTGGAAAAACGATCCCATATCACTTCGATCGCGGTTTGGTTGGGATGCAGCATATCTTCAGAATAAAAACGATAATCACGCAATTCGTCCATCATAAGCTCATAGGAGGGGAAATAAGCAGTACCCTTATCCATGGTATCGATCAGCCGATGAATTCCCGAGATAAGATGAGCTTTGGATCGCATATTTTCTATAAACCCGTCTTTGAGATGTCGCACAGGAGATACCGTGAACACAATTTGAACTTCAGCATTGAACTCACTTACCATCTGTACTATGTTTTGGCAGGTGGTGGTTACTTCGGAAACGGACAGCAGCTCTTTCCTGAATTCAGATTGCGGGATCTTATGGCAATTGGCAACCACGGCGTCCGTTTCTACATATCGATATCCCCATACCGTTCCGAAGGTGATCAATAGATGCGAGGCGCTTTCCAGGTAGCTTCGCAACTTGTCCAGGGTGTCATTCAGTAGCTGAATGTATTCTTGCTTGTCCACATGACTCAGCAAGGAATGAACCTCCAGGCAGTGCCAGTTACCGTCTCGTTCGAAGATGTCTTTTTCTACAAAGGTTTTATTCTGAATCGCCCTGGCGATCAATCGTTCCAAAGCAATCGGATGAAAGATGATCCCAAATGGATTCTGAACGTTCTGAAATTTGAAGTAATCCAGCTTTGCACCAATATGTTCGGTAAAACAACTACCTAACAGTATGGTTTTCGATTGATAATCGATCTGGTTCGCTTCCGAAGAAAACGGTATTTGGGTTTGAAGTTTCATATCTATTCCAGATACGAGCGCGCTGCCGAAAGGGCTTCCGCGATACCGGCCGGGTTCTTCCCACCGGCTGTAGCAAAGAAGGGCTGTCCTCCTCCACCTCCCTGGATGTGTTTCCCGAGTTCCCGAACAATAGTCCCGGCGTTCAGGTCTTTGGACTCAACCAGGTCCTTGGAAATATAACAAGCCAGCAAGGCTTTTCCGTTAGTTTCGGATGCGAGTAACAGGAACAAATTATCCGTTTCACCACCCAGTTCGAAGGCTAGATCTTTCATTCCGCCGGCATCGAGTTCCACTTGTCGAGTGACAAAATTAACTCCGTTTACCTCTTGCAGGTCATTTTTCAGATCGCCTTTTAAGTCCTTCGCTTTGTCTTTAAGCAGTAGTTGTATTTGTTTCTGAAGTGCGGAATTCTCTTCCTGTATCTTCTCGATCGCTGCAAGGGGGTCTTTGGTATTGTTCAACACCTTCTGAACTTTCTTGAAAGCTTCGCTCCTATCCACAAAATAGTTCTTCGCTGCATCACCAGTAATGGCTTCGATCCTGCGAACACCTGCCGCTACCGCACTTTCCGAAGTTATGATAAAATGCCAAACATCACCTGTGTTTTTCACATGCGTCCCTCCGCACAATTCCATGGAATCACCAAATTTGATCGCACGTACCGTATCACCGTATTTCTCCCCGAATAATGCCAGAGCTCCTTCGTCTATTGCTTTTTGATAAGGAATGTTCCTGCGCTCTTCCAACTCAATACCCTCACGAATGCGCGCATTTACAAAATCCTCCACCTGTCTTAGTTCTTCATCGGTCATCTTACTAAAATGAGAAAAGTCGAAACGCAGGTACCTGCTGTGAACCATGGATCCTTTCTGAGCTACGTGCTCGCCAAGTATGTTCCGCAGCGCCTGGTGCAAGAGATGCGTTGCAGAGTGGTTCGAAGCGGTTCTGGAGCGTTGTTTGGCATCAACAACCGCTTTGAAGCTACCCTTAGGATCACGTGGTAAATTCTTTACGAAGTGGATGATAAGGTTATTCTCCTTCTTGGTATCCACTACATATACTACTTCGCCATTGGCAGCTTCGAGGTATCCTTTATCACCTACCTGCCCTCCGCCTTCTGGATAGAAAGGAGTTAAATTGAAAACCAGTTGGTATAGTTCTCCTTCCTTCTGACTCTCGGTTCTTCTGTACTTCGTAATCCGAACCTGTGCTTCCAGTGCATCATAGCCAATGAATTCCTCTTCAGAATCGTCTGAGAGTACTACCCAATCTCCGGTTTCCACTTTCCCTGCTGCCCTGGATCGTTCTTTTTGTTTCTGAAGTTCACTTTCGAATTCTTCTTCATTAAAACTTAAGCCCCGTTCCCTGAGGATTAGACCGGTAAGGTCTTTCGGGAATCCATAGGTGTCGTAAAGCTCGAATACTTTTTGCCCGGATATTTCATTGGAACCGGCATTTCCGATGATGTTTTCCAACAGCACCAGACCCTGGTCCAGGGTGCGTAGGAAAGATTGTTCCTCTTCCCGGATCACATTGATGATAAGGTTCTTCTCGCTTACAAGTTCCGGGAAGGCATTCCCCATCTGCTTCACAAGAGTATCCGTAAGCTGGAAAATGAATGGTTCTTTTTTATCGAGAAAGGTAAAACCATATCGTATGGCCCTTCTCAAAATCCTCCGTATCACATAACCGGCTCCCGTATTGGATGGCAGTTGGCCATCGGCAATTGAAAATGCCACGGCGCGCACGTGATCGGCGATCACTCGGATGGCTATATCTTTCTTCTCATCAATTCCGTATTTCACGGAAGTGATGGTTTCGATCTCGCGGATGAGTGGAGTAAAAACATCAGTGTCGTAGTTACTTTGTTTCCCCTGGAGTACCATGCAAAGGCGCTCGAAGCCCATTCCTGTATCCACATGTTGTGCGGGTAATTTCTCCAGGCTGCTGTCCGCCTTTCGGTTGTACTGCATAAAAACCAGGTTCCAGATCTCAACCACCTGCGGGTGGTCCTGATTCACCAGTTCGGCACCGGAAAGTTTCGCCCTGTCCTCTGCGGAACGAATATCCACGTGGATCTCACTACAGGGACCACAAGGACCCTGATCGCCCATCTCCCAAAAATTGTCGTGTTTAGAGCCATTCAGTATACGATCTTCAGGAATGTACTGCTTCCAGAAATCGTAGGCATCCTGGTCGCGTTCCAGTCCCTCTCCTTCGTCTCCTTCGAAAATGGTTACGTATAAAATGTCCTTATCAATTCCGAAGACATCTGTAAGCAATTCCCAGGCCCATTCGATAGCTTCTTTCTTGAAATAGTTACCAAAACTCCAGTTACCCAGCATTTCGAACATGGTGTGATGGTAAGTATCCATCCCAACTTCTTCAAGGTCGTTGTGCTTTCCGCTTACACGAAGACATTTCTGAGTATCGGCCACTCGTTCACTTTTAGGTATGCTGTTACCCAAGAAATACTCCTTGAACTGGTTCATACCCGCATTCGTAAACATAAGTGTGGGATCGTCCTTGATAACCATAGGTGCTGAAGGAACGATCTCGTGTGATTTCGATTCGAAGAATTCCAAGAATTTGGAACGGATTTCCCGTGATTTCATATGCCTTAATTTGTACGGAACTGTATATAAATGATATCCGCAAAACAATTTCTATATTTGCAGAGCGTTAGGTAAAAGTTAGCACTACCCTTCAACGAGCAAAAATAAGTTTTTTTAACGTATGTCTAAGGTAAAATATTACTACGATAGCGAAACCCTGTCGTACCGGAAAATAGAGGGAAAAAAGGGGCGCAAGATCGGTATTTTTCTTTTGAGCTTATTGGGGATGTTCTTAAGTGGATTCCTCTTGTTGCTTGTATACATCAACTTACCTTATATCCAAACTCCCAAGGAGAAAGAGCTGAAACGCGAATTGGCTAACCTGGAACTTCAGTACGAACTACTGAATAAAAAGATGGACCAGGCCGAAATAGTTCTTTCCGATATGGCTGAACGCGATAATAATCTTTACCGAGTCTATTTCGAAGCCAACCCTATCCCGGACGAGCAGCGCAAAGCTGGTTTTGGAGGGATAAACCGCTACAAGGAGCTTGAAGGATTCGATAATTCGAAACTCATTATTGCTTCCAATCGCAGACTGGACATACTTACAAAACAGATCGTTGTTCAATCTCGATCCCTGGACGAGATCGCGAAAATGGCGGAAGAAAAAGAAGAGCTTTTATCAGCAATTCCGGCTATTCAGCCTGTGCGTAACGAAGACCTAACCCGAATGGCTTCAGGTTTTGGATACAGAACCGATCCGTTTACAAAGGCCAGGAAATTCCACTGGGGAATGGATTTTACCGCTCGTCGTGGTACACCGATCTATGCATCGGGTGACGGAGTGGTGAGCAGGGCAGACAACACGGCTGCAGGTTATGGAAAGCATATTCGCATCGACCATGGATACGGTTACGAAAGTCTGTATGCCCACTTATACAACTACAATATTAGGAAAGGACAGCGCGTGAAGCGTGGAGACCTTATTGGTTTTGTGGGAAGTACGGGACGGAGTGAAGCCCCTCACCTGCACTATGAGATATTTAAGGATGGAGAGCGAATCAATCCGATCAATTTCTACTACGGAAACCTAACTCCGGAGGAATTTGCCAAGATGCTTGAATTGTCCAAACAGGAAAACCAATCACTTGACTAATGCATGTTGAATTGCCCGAAAAACGATACTACGGTATAGGCGAGGTCGCCAGGGCATTCGACGTTAATACTTCGCTACTCCGTTTCTGGGAAAAGGAATTTGATATTCTACAGCCTAAAAAGAATGCCAAGGGGAATAGAAAGTTTACCCCGGAGGATATTAAAAATCTCGAACTCATCTACCATCTTGTGAAAGAACGAGGTTTCACACTTGAAGGAGCCAAAATACATCTCAAAGAAAACAAGAAACCAACCATGGACAACTTTGTGATCATTCGTAAACTGGAGACGGTTAAAGCGGAACTACTGAAGATCAAGGAGCAGCTCTGAAGGGTGATTTGTTGATGCGTTGAGTTGTTTATTCGTAGTAATACACTTCCGACAACCGACAACCGACAACTGACAACCGACAACTGACAACCCACATCAGTATATTCGTATCACTTCGTTCTTAGTATCGCTACGCTCTTGGAATCTTAGAATGTTGGAAAAAACCTCTGACGACCGACTTCCGTCTTCTGACTTCTGACTTCTGACTTCTGACTTCTGACAGAAAAATCTAACACTTGGCAAGAGATGAGACCTCTCGACTGCCTGCCCGTTCCGTTCAGGCGGGCGCTCGAGGTGACACTTCCCACTTTCAACATGAACATCGATCAATTTATTCGTTGGTTCGTTTATTTGATCATTTCGGAATTATGCGAATAATCCCTTTTGGGAAATCACAAATTCCAATTCTCAAAACTCAAATAAATCACAACTTACAAGGACCAATGATTTTGAGTTTGATTTTTGGAACTCTTTGATATTTGTAGTTTGTATTTTGATCTTTTAATACCCCGACTGTGGGATCCCTTATATCTAGTTATAAAGATCCTTACACTTACACCGTGGCTTCGGCCACAGGAATTCGAAATTCAGCATCAATTCGTGAGATCCCCAGGTCGCGGTATTCAATCCTGAAGTCACATAATCGTAGGCATAACCCACATTTACTCCTCTTGCAACCTTGAAATTCACCAGGGCACCGAAGGAATCATTAAATCGATACGAACCGCCTAACCAGAAATTTTCATTGATCAGGAACATAGCAGACATATCGAATGAGATAGGCGCTCCATTGGTATACTTGACGATGAATGCTGGTTTGAAGACGAGGTTTGGGTTGAGATCCATCACATAACCTCCATTCACGTAATAGGCAATACGTTCCAGTGAAAAGTATTCTGAACTTCCCCGGTAGGTGAGTAATCGTGGTGCCGAAACACCTAAATAGAAAGATTCTCCTCGGAAGTAAACACCAACACCCACATTCGGATCCCAGTTGAAATCGGCATTCATCAGGAAAGGATCATTCATCGAACCAGGATCGTTCAATAGTTCTTCATCCAGGCTGTATTTTCTGAAACCAGCCTTGATTCCGAAGGTTAGTTTGTACTCGTCGTAGTGATCGAGATTCAGTTTATAGGAAACATCCGAGTAGATATAGGTGGTGCGTTCAAAACCTAGTTTGTCGTTGACGATAGACAATCCCACTCCCAGGTTCGACCCGGGAATTCCACTGTGCGCGGAAAGTGTTTGGGTGACAGGAGCTCCGTCTACACCCATCCATTGGTTCCTGTTCAGCAGGTTAACCACCAGGACCTCTTTAGAACCGGCGTAGGCCGGGTTAATGGAGATGGTATTGTACATATACTGAGAGAATTGAGGCGTCTGCTGCCCATAGGCCTGCTGTAGCGTTATCAACGCCAACATCACGAATACTATGTTTTTCAATACTCTCATTTATTCTGTTCCAAGTAGTATAAAGCCCTGGATTGGGTCGAAACCACTGTTTCTAAGGGTTACTACATAGTAATAGGTTCCGGTTGGCAGCAGTGTCGCATCTCCAAAGGATCCTGAAGGTGAAACGCCGTACCAGTCGTTCTGATAATTATCGTCTTTATACACTCGTGCCCCCCAACGATTGAAGATCTCCACTTCCACCACGATATCACAAGGTTCATTGCTGTTTGGGTCGAGGTCGAAATTCACTTCGAAGAAATCGTTGAAGCCGTCGTTGTTTGCCGATACCAACTTGGAAATACGCACATCGTCCTTGGATGCTATACATGGGAAATTGGTACAGGATTCACTAATGGATACTTCGATCACTGTTGACCACTCACATTCGTTTTCCATGAATGTGTAGTTGAAACTGAAAACACCGGGATCGAAGGTTGACGGATCGAAGATAGTTCCTTCCAACTGGTCGAGATATTCGCTATCCCAGGTGCCATCCAGGTTGGAAGTATTATCGATCAGGGTTTCCAGGTTTATCGGGTCGTCTGTCGGGCAGATCTCGAATGAAACCTCATCGAATTCAACTTCCGGACGAATCAACAGGATCTGTTCATAGGTACTTTGATTGTTACAATCGTCCGTAACAACCCAGTTTCTTATAATGTTATAATCGATATCGTTCAGTTCGACCATTTCCTCGGAATAGTCTACTGTTGGATTCGCTGTACAATTATCACTGAAAACCAGCTCAGGTACTTCAGGTAGTTCTTGGCAACTCAAATTGATCTCCGGCTGAAGGTTAGTTACCAACTGAGGTGCTGTTGTATCCTGAATAATTAATGACTGCTCTACGAAAATTGTATTTCCACAAGCATCCGTTACACTATAGGTACGTGTGATGGTTTCGGGGCAGGAACCATTGTCTGAAACATCAGAAACAAATTCCACTATAGTTGAACCACAGTTATCACTTGCATCGATAACAACCGATGTGTCTGGTGGCGGAACAGAACCGTCGCATTCCAGCATCATGGGTTGCGGGTTACTTGCAGTTGGCGGGATATCATCCTGAATGATGATCTGTTGTACCACCTCGATGGAATTCCCACAACTATCAGTTACGCTGTAAGTTCTGCTAATCGTTTCAGGACAGGTCTGGTTATCGGAAACATCTGAAACAAAGGCAACCTCCGGAGTTCCGCAGTTATCACCTGCATCAGTAACTACCGAAGGATCGGGCGAAGGAACATCGTCAATACACTGGACATTCAGTGAAGCCGGGTTGCTGGCGGTTGGTGCGATATCATCCTGTATAATGATCTGCTGGGTAACAACGATTGAATTTCCACAGACATCGGTTACGCTATAGGTGCGTGTAATAGTTTCAGGACAGGTCTGATTATCCGACACGTCAGAAACAAAAGTTACGGTTGGAGTTCCGCAATTGTCGGCTGCGTCTGTTACAACGGCCGGATCGGCTGGAGGTACTTCAGAAATACAACTCACATATAATGGGGCCGGGTTACTGGCGGTAGGTGAAATATCATCCTGGATAATGATCTGCTGGGTGACATCGATCGAATTTCCGCAGGTATCAGTTACGCTATAAGTTCTTGTGATAGTTTCGGGGCAGGTCTGGTTATCGGACACCTCAGAAACGAAAGCTACTGTAGGGGTTCCGCAATTATCGGCTTCATCCGTTACAACGGCCGGATCGGCTGCTGGTACTTCAGAAATACAACTCACATTTAATGGAGCCGGGTTACTGGCGGTAGGTGAAATATCATCCTGGATAATGATCTGCTGGGTGACATTGATCGAATTGCCACAGGCGTCGGTCACACTGTAGGTTCGAGTAATAGTTTCAGGACAGGTTTGGTTATCTGAAACATCGCTCACAAACACCACGGTTGGCACTGAACAATTATCGGCTTCATCTGTTACCACTGTCGGGTCCGGAGCGGGTATCTCGCTTACACATTGAACATTGATCGGCGATGGATTTGAGCCTATTGGATCCTGGGTGTCGGTTATGGAAATCACCTGAACATAATCTGCGATAGTCACACCACAGGCGTCGGTAAAGTTCCATGTATTTGTATAGGTTCCGGTGTTTGGGCAGCTACCAGGCACAAAAGGTCCCGATGTCTTGTTCAGTGTAAAAGTACATTTGTCCGGTACCGGTTCCAGGTTCTGCGCCTGGGCCAGGCCGGTGGTATCGTCGCAATCCAGGTTTACATCAAGTGCACCTGGTGCAGTAAGCCAGTTAACGACTGGCTGATTTACGTCTATTGTATATGGGGTAGCAGTACAAGAGGTTGGATCTGCAGTACTTACCGTATTGATCACACCCGGAAACTGTGCGCCTTCGTAGGTTGCAGTGAATTGCAGGTCGAAGGAAAGGGTACAATCGTCTTCCAGGAAGTAACATTCGTCATTCACCTGTAGTTCCATGGGGATAGTAATAGGTGGATCTCCTACGTCCAGAAAGCCATTGGCTACGACGAAATTCAAGTCACCTGTAGCTGCGTTATAGGTATAGGTAACACCGGGAGGCAGGTTGGTAATGTTAAGTAAAGTTGCCTGGGGAGGGATCACGGTAGATAAATTGGTATTTATCGCATTGTCGTTCCCAGTGTTTTCAAAGGTAAAATTGAAACCCAGAATGTCCCCTGGATTGGCAGGGTTGGTTCCTGAGGTTTGCGTGATCACTAAGGGATCTAAACTCGGGCTATAGACTTCAACGGCAAGTCCCAGAAGGTATAAGCCATACACTTCATTCTGGGAAGAGATTCGCACCGTTGCACTGGTTTGATTGTTCGTAATTACTGAGTTACCCGGATTATCAAGCGGAAAGGCCGCTGCATCAAAGCCGAGGGTATTTGTACTGGCTGGAACACGATTCACAAAGTCTCCGGTGGCATCGGTAATTCTACTATTGAAAAAGTTATTTGCCGCACGCTGAGGAGCAGTAATATCTACAAAGTTGTTAGACACATCCTGAATGCGAAGTCGGTCACCATTCAGACCCCTATCACCTTCCAGTCCACCAATGAGCATATTAGCATTCACATTTCCGGCCGGGGTGGTTTGAAATCCGCTGAAATTAATATCAATATCGTTAATGATGTTGGTTACGTGAGCATAACCATCGAACAGGGTGATGTTCTTTGCCGGTAAACTCTGACTCTCATAGATGAATACGATCTGCCATCCTCCGGTAGTACCCACTAACGGGTCGTGTGCCACGGAACCTATGGCCGCTTCTACATTGGCTACCTGGTAATCTCCAAACTTATTCGTTAACGCAGTTACTTCGGTGGTGATATCTTTCACACAGATGTAAGGATCATTACTGAAGTGGGTATCTCTTCCCCGGAAGATCACATCATCTGCCGTATAGGTGGTGTAGGTAGTTTCACCCGGCATCATCATCATGACATCATCGAAATTCCAATTGGGCTGATTATCCCCTCCACCGGGTTGCTCAACGTCTACAGCCGCCCAGTATAGGTAGGCTCTGAAAATATTGATACATGCACCGTTGATACTTGGATCTACAAAATTCGCCGAACTGGAGTTGAACGTATTCGGATCACCGTCTATGTCGACATAAACGTTATTGTTGAAGTCGTGATTATTACCGTTACCGTTATAGGGATTTGTGGGATGTCTTCCCACCATATTATTAGCAATCGTGGTGAAGTCGCCATTGAGCGACTGACTAAAGCGTATGGAAAACGGTTCCTGTATCTGTGCATTGGTGGAAGGCACGAATCCCAGGGATATAAGTACGATATAGAACCACAACTGTTTCATGAAGTTGATTCGTCATTGTAAAGCCTGTGGTGTTGTCGGAAGTGAGGTTCTAAGCAATCTGAATTCGTTCTCGAGGAACGTATTCCGAAAAATAGTTGCAAAGTTAGTTGGCGACAAGGGGCACGATCACAGGGGCTTTTCGGTTTGTTTACTACAATTATATAATATTTTATCGTTAAAACGCATATTTATTCGTCTAAATGCATTTTATTTTAACATTCAAGTCGCCGTTTTAACAAAAAGTCAGTTGAATCCTACAAATTAGAGCCACAATAGGCGATTGTTAGTGGCGTGTTGATTCAACTTTAAGAACGGCTTGACTTTCAGTACTTTTCTGTTTTTTTTTTCGGCAAAATGATTCCGGAGCTTAAAAATTATCGGTAAGGAAGAGTTAGGTCCGGTTTGTAATGCCAATCATGAAGCGAACGTGGGGAGTTTAACTTCAATAAAAAGTAAATTGAAAATCGATTTATGACTACTAAAGTAGCTTCATTTTCGGGCTTAGAACCCAACATTTTGTTAAATATTTATCATCGTCTCATGCTTCCATTTGTCCGGCAAAAAGATTTAAATTCATCATACAAGAGCGATATCAGAATCCATTTTCCGTTGAATCGTTTCGGAGCGTGAAAATATTTTATGGCGCCTTATTTGTTTAGTATATTGTACGGAGACAAAACCTTGAAACTTTAACACTTCCTTTTGAAAACCAAGTCGATTCTCCTGCTCCTTTTTGCCATCGCAGTACTATCCTTTAAAATAAATTCTTAGCCGAAGAACAACAAAAAAGGATAAAAGAGATAGTTCCTATGAAGCTATCGGAAGCGGTCCTGGAATGACCTATTTCTTACGAATATAGATAGTAACAGGCACACCTGTAAAATCGAAGTTGTCCCGCAACTGGTTCTCCAAAAATCGCTTATAAGGATCTTTCACATACTGCGGAAGATTGGCAAAGAAGGCAAAAGATGGATAAGGTGTGGGTAATTGTGTAATGAACTTGATCTTTACATATTTCCCCTTGGTAGCAGGAGGTGGTTTAATTTGGATGATAGGCAGCATCACATCGTTCAACTTTGAAGTCTTAATGCGCTTGCTTCTGTTCTTGTAAACATCCACCGCGGTCTCAATCGCCTTGTAAATACGTTGTTTTGTGAGGGCAGAGATAAATACAATAGGAACATCAGTAAAAGGTTCACATTGCTTTCGGATGTAAGCCTCGAAATCCTTGGTAGTCTTGTTATCCTTGCCTTCAACCAGGTCCCATTTATTCACCAGGATCACTACTCCCTTATTGTTTCGTTCAGCCAACCAGAATATATTCTGAACCTGTCCGTCGAAGCCCCGAGTCGCGTCGAAAACCAGCAAGACCACATCGCAGTGCTCTATGGCTCTCACCGAACGCATCACCGAATAGAATTCCAGGTCTTCTTTTACTTTGCTCTTTCTTCGAATACCGGCCGTATCCACAAGGTTGAATTCGAAACCAAAGCGATTGTATTTGGTATCGATACTGTCTCGCGTAGTCCCTGCGATGTCGGTCACCACAAATCGATCTTTTCCAATGAGCGCATTGATAAAGGAGGACTTTCCAGCGTTGGGCCGCCCTACCACTGCAAACCTGGGCAGCTCGTCCTCTTCTCGATCTTCGGTTTCGGGTAGTACTTCAACAAGATCATCTAAAAGGTCCCCACTTCCGCTGCCATTGATCCCAGAAATAGGATAGTATTTTTCGAAGCCAAGGGAATAGAACTCCACCGCATCGTGCATTCGGTTTGCGCTATCCACTTTATTCACTGCCAGGAAAACCGGTTTTTGACTTTTCCGAAGCAATTGAGCTACATCTTCATCCATACCGGTCACCCCGGTTTCAACATCCACCATAAAAATGATGGCATCCGCCTCGTCGATTGCCAATTCTACCTGCTTATCGATCTCGGACTCGAAGATATCATCGCTACCCACCACATAACCTCCGGTATCGATAAGGGAAAACTCCTTACCGTTCCAGTCGCTTTTTCCATAATGACGATCACGTGTCACCCCGCTCACCGCGTCTACGATGGCTTCGCGACGCTGTATGAGTCGGTTAAAAAAAGTGGATTTCCCTACATTTGGCCTTCCTACGATGGCTACAATACTCATGCTCCTTGAATTTGCGGCAAAAATAGGGCTTTTTGGCCGAAGGCTGATAAATGTCAGCTTTAGTTTCCTTCAAATTAAATACTTTAATCAATTCTACTAATCAACCAATATGGCTTTATCGAATGAAGTAGTACTCCGGCCCCGGTTCAGGATGGAACTGGAACATAGTAGTGAAGAGGCATTACAAGCTTTCGAAGCCGCAAAGAATTCCACTGCGGAAATCGTTATTACCAGGGTGGACGATCATGTTTTTCTGAAAATTCCGAAGAATAAACAACACTACTGGTCGCCACAATTGGATCTCGAAATTGTATCTTTTGAAGAAGGTAAAACGTTTTTAAGAGGGGTTTTCGGGCCTAAGCCTACCGTTTGGACCATGTTCATGTTCCTGCATTTTGCCGTTGCCAGTCTTTTTATCGGTTTTGGGATCTGGGCGTATACCAGGGCTTCCCTGGGCGAGCCTTATGCTGTCCAATTATTGTTGATGTGTTTTATGATCCTGGGGTGGTTCGCACTATACTTTGCAGGTAGAATGGGAAAAGCCAAGGGACGGCCAGAAATGTACCAGCTGTACGGGTTTATGAAGGATGTGCTGGATTTGGACTAGATGTTGATTCGTTGAGTTGTTGAGTCGTTGATTTGTAGAGTTGTATATGCAGAATTACTCACCGCTCACCGCTCACTTCCGACTTCCGACTTTCAACTTCTTACATCGTACACCCGACACCCGACAAAAGTTGATTCGTTGAGTTGTTGAGTCGTTGATTTGTAGAGTT
>NZ_JAFMTQ010000007.1 GCF_026126405.1 Aureitalea sp. L0-47 | reverse complement strand
CTCGTCATGGTAACATTTGATGCCGAAAGGTTGGTAGGAGAGGTAGGCGCCTCTGTATCCGGTGGATCCAGAGTGGTCACGTTTGCCGCATTACTTGGGTCGGATTCGTTTCCGGCGGCATCCTTGGCAACCACTGTGAATGAATAACTTGTAGATGGGCTTAATCCGGTTACATTGAAGGTAGTACCGGTAGTTGTGCCTATCACCACAGCACCTTCATACACGTCGTAGTCGGTTACCCCCACATTATCCGTGGAAGCATCCCAACTCAGATCAGTTGTTGTTTGTGTTGTATTGGAAGCTGTTAGGTTTGCAGGTGGTGTTGGTGGTGTAACATCCGGCCCTCCGGCAGCATTCAGTACAAAGTTGTCCAGGGCGATGTCCGCCTGCCAGGTACCCCCTGTTACTCTGTTGAATCTCAACTGCACAGCGTTTTCTCCGAGGTAAGCCGCCAGATCTATGCTTTCCGACAACCATTGATTGCCAAGGTTCCCGGATCGGTTCCAGATACTAGCCCAGGAATTTCCTCCATTGGTACTAACTTCAAGATCTATAGTTCCCATATCAGTAGACCCAAACTGGTGATAATTGAAATCAAAGGAAGCCGTATTACTATTTGATAGATCAAAACATGCTGATTCAATGATCGCTCTTTTATTAGGGTATCCCGTACCATTCCCGGAAGCCTCAACATAGATATACGTAGCACCTTCAAAAGCCGATGATGGACCTGTATTATTTGATGGGGTTCCATTACTGTTTCTCGTCCAATTCAAGTCATCATTACCTACGTTGGACCACTCCCCGAATGAGCTTTCAAAGCCTTCGGAATAAGGGAAAGTGTCTACCACAGAATTACAGTTTACCGGTGCCGGTGTACCTACCCGTATGTTGTCCACCGCCATATCACTGGTAAAATTGGCTCCGGTTGTGGCATCGAAACGAATTCGAACCGTTTGTCCCTGGTAGGCACTTAAATCGATCTCCTGGCTTTGCCAGCTATTCCCCTGGTCTCCACTGAGGGACCATAGTGATGTCCATCCTGTACCATTGTTTATAGTGGCCGATAAGGTTCCCATATCTACGCCAAACATATGATAATTGAACGAAAGGGATACGGATTCATTCCCAGGCAGCACCAAACATGGAGAAGTCATGATCGCCCTCCCATTGAAGAATGAACTCGCCTCCACAAACATGTATAATTGTCCCTGGCTTGCACCTGTTGGCCCAGTATTACTTGAGGGGGTAGCGAATCTGGTGCGGATCCAGGACTTATCATTCCCTGTACAATTATTGGCATCCTTCACCCATACATTATCCTCAAAATCCATGGTGTACGGAAATGAAGTCACTGTTTCCCTGCAGGTTGGAGGAGTGATTGAACTATCGTAAAGGCACTGAAGTTCATCAATCGGTTCCACGCCAGTCGCCACTGCATTTCCAGTTGTAAAGAAAAGCGACGGACTGGTCTCTCCCGGTGACAGCACTTGAACAAAGGCCGTTCTCCCACTATTCCCGCTGGACGCACAGCGATTGTCACCACCCACGCGCTTGGCTGCCTGCATGGCGGACATAAGCTTGTCTGCGAGTGTTCCAGATGAATTATTAAAGGAGTCGCGCATATCATCTAATAGATCCTGCCCATTAGAAGTATCAAGGATATTTCCCTGGATGGAGACGGTATAGAATGCGTTGTCAATTTGAAGATCGTTCGCATAGTTCCCATTTGATGCACCGGTATAACCAGCCGCACCCGGATTATCAACTCCTACCACACCGTATTGGCGCGATCCCGGACCTCCACAACAGTCGTTATTCTCAAGCCAGGTAATGATCTCTGAAGGTGAATCCCCGGCAAGCATTCGATTCCTGGCATTGATCTGGTTGGGTTCCTGGTAGCTCGCCTGGGTGTGGATGGCTCCTACGATGTTATCGGGATTAGTTGTTCCGTCTGTAATAAGATCACTGAGGAAGTCAATCCCGCCTGTTATACTCACACAACTACATCCTGCTCCACCTACCTGTCCGGTGGTCTTGTCATAGGCTACAATGGAAAAAGTATCTCCTTCACTGTCCCTTGAGTTGTCATTTTGAATAATTGTTTCTTCTATTTCCGGACGATGGTTAGAAAAATTAATGGTTAAAGCGATCAATCCTATGAATAAAATTGACCCAATAAAGATTTGTTTGGTTTGTTTTAGTTGGTTCATAAGCCTTATATTTAAATACGTGATGCAAACCCCGTCTACCGACAAGTATTGATGCAAATTCTAAGAAATAAGAGGGGAGTTCGGAATTTGGGGATAAATTGAATTATTAATAAAGTATATAATGTTTAAGATTTTTGCAGTTTTATTAAATTTTATTGAAAAACATTAAACAAAACACGATAAATTTTAAAAATAGTAATGTATTTCGCAACTTAATTTAGTTAAAATTGCGAATCCTCAATTTATTTGTATTGATTCTATGAAGAATAGAATATTAAATATTCAAAATTTATCCGTTTCCTTCGGAAAAGGTAAAAAGCGGACCGAAGTGGTCCATGAACTTTCTTTTTCTCTTTCTGAAAATGAGATACTGGGGATCGTTGGGGAATCCGGTTCGGGAAAATCGGTAACATCCCTGGCCATTGCAGGCCTGCTTCCGAAGAAAACTGCCCTTGTTGAAGGAGCCATCCAATTTGAAGAAAAAGATCTCACCAAATTAAGCCCTAAAGAATTCAATAAGTTGCGTGGCAAAGAGATCGCCATGATCTTTCAGGAACCCATGAGCGCCCTGAACCCATCACTAAAATGTGGTTATCAGGTTTCAGAGACCCTACAGCATCAACTTGGCCTTTCCAATTCAGAAAGTAAAAAGGAAACCATCAAACTATTCGAAAGGGTAAAACTCCCAAATCCAAGGGAGATCTATAATCGATATCCCCATCAGATCTCCGGTGGTCAGATGCAACGGGTGATGATAGCAATGGCCATTGCCTGTAAACCGAAACTCCTCATTGCCGATGAGCCTTCTACGGCCCTGGATGTGACTGTTCAGAAAGAAATTGTTCAATTACTTAAAGACCTTCAGAAACAAACTGGGATGAGCATGATCTTCATTTCTCACGACCTCAGCCTTGTTTCTGAAATTGCCGACCGCGTCCTTGTGATGTACAAGGGTGACCTGGTGGAAGATGGCTCGGTTTACCAGGTTTTTAAAACTCCCAGGCATTCATATACAAAGGCCTTGCTTGCTGCCAGGCCTGTTCTTAGCAAAAGATTGAAGCGGCTGCCGACCATCGCTTCTTTAGCGGATAAATCCTTCAAGCCGAGAGAAGTCTCACCACAGGAACGCGCCCTTCGTCATAAAGAACTGTACACGCAAGCCCCATTACTTGAAGTAAAGAACATAAAGAAGGAATTTTACAACCAGGCGGGGCTTTTCCAGCCGAAAAAGGTTACTAAGGCAGTAAACGATGTTAGTTTTAGTGTTTTTGAAGGAGAAACCTTAGGATTGGTTGGAGAATCTGGCTGTGGCAAATCCACTCTCGGTAGGGCGATACTTCTGTTGGACAAGGCAACGTCGGGAAGTATTAAATACAGGGGTAAGGAACTAAACCAGCTTGACGCCGATGAGATCCGCCGTATGAGGAAGGAAATTCAATTGATCTTTCAGGATCCGTTTGCCTCATTGAATCCAAGACTGACAATAGGCCAGGCGCTTATGGAACCTATGAAAGTGCATAAGATCGGGGTTTCCAAAAAAGATCGGGAAGACAGGGTCAATGACTTGCTCGACCGTGTTGGACTCGATAATTCCTATTTCAACCGATATCCTCATGAACTGTCAGGCGGACAGCGACAACGAGTGGGAATTGCCCGAACCATTGCGGTTTCACCCAAATTGGTTATCTGTGACGAATCGGTCTCGGCACTTGATATTTCGGTACAGGCCCAGGTTTTGAATTTGCTGAATGAGCTAAAAGAAGATTTCGGCTTTACTTATATTTTTATTTCTCACGACCTGGCAGTGGTTAAGTATATGTCGGACCAACTACTGGTAATGAATGCCGGCAAGATAGAAGAGATGGGGGATGCGGATGAGATCTATGCGAGCCCTAGAAAGGAGTACACCAAAAAACTTATCGATGCCATTCCGAAGGGGATCTAAAAAAAATGGCCCGTTCTAACCTCACAAAGAACGGGCCTACCTTATCTGAATCGTTGCAGATTCGGGGGTAAAGTACTCTGAAAAAAACTACATCAATAAAAACACTTTTTTCGCAACATACAGTACGTTTCTAATCAATCGTACAGTATTTTTTAAGCTTTTAGAAATGGTTAACATAAGTAGGTTTAGTTGGTTTATTTGGGATTGCTAATATGTGAACTATTTTTTATAAAACACGATGTAAAGCATAATTAATCGATGAAATGCGCTTTATTTTAACATTTATTGATTGTTGCTAAGTATTTTCCTACAATAAGAGATGTGGAATGACGTTGTCTTCCGTAGTAAAAAATAGAAAGAGAGGAGAATTAAAGTTGCATTTCAGGAATATCACCCTCCACAACTAGGTCGCCTTCGGTGGCAGCTACAATTTCTTCTACACTAACACCAGGAGCTCGTTCAAGCAGGACGAATTTATTATTCTCAATATTGAGAACCGCCAGGTTGGTCACAATCTTTTTAACGCAATCCACCCCGGTTAGCGGAAGGCTGCATTCTTTGAGAAGTTTTGATGCTCCTGCCCTGTTGGTGTGCATCATGGCAACTATAATATTGTCGGCCGAGGCTACCAGGTCCATCGCGCCACCCATGCCTTTCACCATCTTGCCAGGAATCTTCCAGTTTGCGATATCTCCATTCTGTGCAACCTCCATGGCTCCGAGAATGGTTAGATCCACATGCTGACCGCGTATCATGGAAAAGCTCATGGCTGAATCAAAGAAGGAAGCCCCAGGCATTGCTGTAATCGTTTGCTTCCCCGCATTGATCAGGTCCGGGTCTTCTTCCCCTTCAAAAGGAAAAGGACCCATGCCCAGGATACCATTCTCACTCTGGAACTCCACTTCTATATCCTCACGTACGAAGTTGGCTACCAGTGTAGGGATTCCTATCCCCAGGTTTACATAGTATCCGTCCTTAACTTCCCTTGCAATGCGTTGCGCTATTTGTTCTTTTGATAATGCCATTAATCTCTGGGTCTTACGGTTCGTTGTTCTATACGTTTCTCATATCGCTCACCCTGAAAGATCCGCTGAACGAATATTCCGGGTATGTGGATCTGGTTAGGATCCAGTTCTCCAGCCGGCACAAGTTCTTCAACTTCTGCCACGGTAATAGTGGCGGCTCCTGCCATATTCGGATTGAAGTTACGGGCGGTTCCCTTAAAGATCAGGTTTCCTGCAGTGTCTCCTTTCCAGGCTTTTACAAAGCCAAAATCGGCATCAAAGGCGTACTCCATCAAATGCATCTTCCCATTGAACTCCCTCGCTTCCTTGCCGTCAGCTACTTCCGTTCCGTAACCAGCAGGAGTGAAGAAGGCAGGAATACCACTTTGGGCAGCCTGACAACGTTGGGCCAGAGTTCCCTGCGGAATGAGTTCCACTTCAAGTTCTCCACTTAGCATCTGGCGTTCGAACTCCGCATTCTCGCCTACATAGGACGATATCATTTTCTTGATTTGTTTTTTCTGAAGAAGTAGCCCCAGGCCAAAATCATCAACCCCTGCATTGTTCGAAATACAGGTGACATCCTTAACTCCTCTCCGAACTAATTCCGCTATGCAGTTCTCGGCTATTCCACTTAAGCCGAAGCCACCAAGCATAAAAGTCATACCGTTCTTCACGCCTTCACAGGCTTCCTGAACGCTCGCTACCGTCTTGTTGATCATGTATAGAAATTTGTTGAAAAATTACGAAAATTAGAGCATTAAAAAAACCTGCCGAACAGAAATCTAACAGGTTTTTAATAGCTTAATCAAGGTCGAATTCGTCGGGTATCTCACCCCCTGAATTTTCGGCCTTCCATTTGGCACAATCGGTGGCTATGGAAATCTTGCTTGGTTTCTCAAAACCACTATCCGAAATATTCAATGACTCATCCTCGTAGCAATTCTTCATATAGATACCCCAAATAGGAAGCGCCATTGTTGCTCCTTGTCCGTAGGCGGTTGAACTAAAGTGTGTGGCACGATCTTCTCCACCAACCCAAACTCCGGTGGCTAAGTTGGGAACCATACCCATAAACCATCCATCACTATTGTTCTGGGTTGTACCCGTTTTCCCGGCGATGGGGTTGGTAAACCCGTAAGGATAGCCGGTTACTGCATTTTTGTATACTGAAGCCGCTCCTGCCCAGGTATGTCGGAGCCTCGCTCCCGACCCGGACTGTGTAACCCCTTCCATCAGGCTTAGGGTCACGTAAGCGGTTTCATCACTTATAACATCTCTGGTCTCCGGAACATTCTGATAAAGCACCGTTCCGTTCTTGTCTTCAATACGCTGAATCAATGTTGGTTTGATATAAACTCCCTGGTTAGCGAAGGTGCTGTACGCCCCAACCATTTCGTACAAGGTTACATCAGGCGTTCCCAGAGCAATAGATGGAACGGGAGGGATGTCTTCGGTATCCATCTCCATTTTACTCACCAGTTCGATCACGGGTTCTGGTCCTACCCTGTCGATCAGCCTGGCTGTGATGGTATTGATGGATTGTGCCAGAGCGGCTCGAAGCGTTAGATGTTTCCCGGAAACCTTGCCGGAGTTCTTTGGAGTCCATGGCTCCAACAGTCCGTACTTTCCTTGCGCAATAGTATAAGGAGTGTCCGGCAAGGTGTCGCAGGGGGACATATGCATCTGGTCAATAGCAGTAGCATAGACAAAAGGCTTGAAGGTAGAACCTATCTGCCGTTGCCCCGTCTTCACCATGTCGTATTTGAAATGTTTGTAATCAATCCCTCCTACCCAGGCTTTCACTTCTCCCGTTCTGGGGTCCATGGACATCAGGGCGGCCTGTAAGATTCCCTTGTAATAACGTATCGAATCCAGCGGTGTCATCAAGGTGTCGATATCTCCACTCCAGGAAAAAATGCTCATCTTGGTCTTTTTCTTGAAGCTTTCCCTGATTTCCTGTTCCGACTTCCCCTGCTTTTTCATCTCTCGCCACCTGTCGGATCGCTGCATGGATGCATCCAGGATCTTATTGGTCTCTTCCGGTGTTATATCGCGGAAGGGTGCTGTTTTGTTCTTTTCATTCTGCTTGTGAAATTCCTTCTGAAGGTTAGCCATGTGAGCATCAACCGCATTTTCAGCATATTGTTGCATCCTGGAATCTATAGTTGTATAGATCTTTAAACCATCACTGTATATGTCGTAATTACTTCCGTCACTTTTAGGATTTGCCTCTACCCAATCGGCCATAAATGCACGCGCATATTCACGGAAGTAGGTGGCTATTCCTTCGTTATGCCCTTGCGGCGAGAAACGTATGATCAGGTCGAGCGCCTGCAGGGAGTCTTTCACTTCGGTAGTGATGTAATCGTATTTCGCCATTTGGGCAAGGACGACATTTCGCCTGTTCCTAACCCCTTCAGGATTTTTCAATGGGTTATAGAGAGAGGAATTCTTGAACATCCCAACCAGCGTAGCTGCTTCTACCGTAGTTAAATCTTCCGGTGCTTTTGTAAAATAAATATTGGCTGCCGACTGTATCCCAACAGCCTGGTTCAGGAAGTCGTATTCATTGAAATACATGGTTATGATCTCTTCCTTCGTATATCTTCGCTCCAAGCGGGTAGCTATAACCCACTCTTTTATTTTCTGAAGTCCACGTTGGAATTTGTTGCGAGATACTTGTTCCGTGAAGAATAATTTCGCCAATTGCTGCGAAATAGTACTCGCCCCTCCTTTCGAACCAAGAAAAGCGAATGCCCGTACCGTTCCTTTCGCATCGATCCCTGAATGATCGTAGAACCGGACATCTTCAGTTGCGATCAACGCATTCACCAGGTGATCAGGAAGGTCTTCATATTTTACAGGAGTTCTGTTTTCTTTGTAGAATGTTCCAAGCGTGATCCCATCAGACCCAATGATCTGTGTAGCGAGATTCTTTTCCGGATTCTCCAGGCTGGTCTCATCAGGCAGACTGCCAAAAACCCCCCAGGACGCCAGCAGGAAGACCAATACCACGAAAAGGATGAGCGCCCCGAACAATTTCCAAAACGTACGGATGTGTTTTCCTACACCCTGATCCTGGTTCGTCGCTTTCTTTTTGGTTTTCGCTTTAGCCATAGCTTACTGCTCTTTATTTTCTTCTATACTATATCCAACGTCTGTTATGCCCTCAAGTCTGCTAACGCCTTCAACATCACCGTTATTGCGAACAGCATGTGTTATAGTTATGTTATAATTCCCTTCTTCATAAAAGGAGACATTCTCCTTATACCACAATTTATTTTCTTTCACACTACCAATACCTTCTCCCATCCATTCACCATTTGGGAAGGCCATCTTGTATTCCAGGGTGTCCACAAGCGTCTTCCCGTGAGGAAATTCCATAGCCACAATAAGGAACAGGTTGTTGAAGGGATAATCGTTAGTATTGCGCACGTTCAGAAACACATTGTATTTCTTCAAGGAATCCAGCTGTGGTATCTGGAATTCCAACGACTCCTGTTTATCCCAATAACCCGGTAACGACCTGGATTCAGAAACTACAATGTCATTGGTGCATGATGCCAAAACCAAAAATATCAACAAGCACGTTAACCACTTAGCCATTTCTCTGTGAGTTTCGGTTCCTACTTCGACTCCTTTTCTTTTTTCGTCTTTTGTTTCTTCTTGTTTTGGGCTGATCGAATCGGGTTAGACTATCCTGACCTACCACATTATTGAACAACTCGCTGTCTGGTACAACGACGTCTTCGATGTACTCCTCTATACTTGCTACAGACTTTCCTTTTTTATTCAGGGCGACGATCTCGTTTACTTTATCAACCCGCAGCTCGTGCCAGTTCATCCCATCATTATCGTATGCAAACCACATCAGGCGCTTGAAAATATCGATTTTCTGACAACTGGCCGTTCCTTTTGTGGTGTTCAGTTTGATGTCGGTTCGTGGAAACTCATCCAGTGCCTCCAGGTAGGTATCCAGTTCGTAGTTGAGACAACATTTTAACTTACCGCATTGTCCCGCCAGCTTCTGCGGATTCAATGATAGTTGCTGGTATCTTGCTGCTGAAGTGTTCACCGAACGGAAGTCGGTTAACCAGGTAGAACAGCACAGTTCTCTTCCGCAGGAACCCACTCCACCCAAACGAGCCGCTTCCTGCCTGAAACCAACCTGTTTCATCTCGATACGAGTACTGAATGCCCTCGCCATGTCTTTAATAAGTTGCCGGAAATCAACTCGCTCTTCAGCTGTGTAGTAAAAGATAGCTTTGGATCCATCTCCCTGGTATTCTACATCACTGATCTTCATTTGCAACCCAAGAGCTATTGCGATTTCTCTTGATTCCTTCTGAACGGTTAACTCTTTACTCCTGCATTTCTGCCAGATATCAATATCCTTTTGTGTAGCTTTTCGGTAGATCTTCGGAAGTGCTTCGGTATCTGTGGTTTGTTTTTTCTTTTTCATCTGAACCCTTACGAGTTCACCTGTGAGGGTTACGATACCTATATCATGACCTGGTGCTGCTTCTGTTGCAACCACGTCCCCAATAGACAGGGTCAATCCCTCCGAATTTTTATAGAAATGTTTTCGCCCGTTCTTAAACCGGATCTCAACCCCGATAAAGGGCTCCTGGTCTCCCGGAAGCGACATGTTGGAAAGCCAGTCGAATACCGTTAATTTATTACAGCCATCTGAGCCACAGGTCCCATTGTTCCTGCATCCCTTTGGCTGTCCGTTGGCACCCGTAGTACAGCTTGTACAGCCCATATTTTATATGTGAAGCCCTGCAGTGCATACTACAGGGACGAAGATTAAACAATTACTCTATGCCGTAAAGATACCAAAAATGTAAGAAGCCCTACTTCTTGAATTTCAGTTTTTCCGAACGGCCCTTTTTGAAGATCTTGTTACTGTTATGCTTGCCGCTTCTCAGCTTTTTTTGCTCTTCGTAGGGTAGATGAATTACATCCACACATTCCTGGCTGCAGCAGTTTTCCATCTTTTCGGCACACTCATCGCACTGTATAAACAACAGATGACAGGCCTCATTGGCACAGTTCACATGGGTGTCGCATGACTTTCCGCACTGGTGGCATTGTGAGATTATCTCTTCAGAAATGCGCTCTCCCCTCCGGTGATCGAACACAAAGTTCTTTCCTATGAATTTGTTCTCCAGGCCCTTGTTGTTAACCTGTCTGGCATATTCAATGATACCGCCTTCCAGCTGGAACACCTTTTTGAAGCCTTTATGTTTGTAATAGGCACTCGCCTTTTCACAGCGAATCCCGCCGGTACAATACATCACCAGGTTTTTGTCTTCTTTGTATTCTGAAAGATCTTCTTCGATAATGGGCAAGGAATCGCGGAAGGTATCCACATCCGGAGTAACGGCTCCTTTGAAATGACCGATCTCGCTTTCGTAATGATTTCGCATATCGACCAACACTGTGTTTGGATCCTCGATAAGCTCGTTGAAACGTTCGGCATTTACGTGAACTCCTTTATTCGTTACATCGAAGGTGTCGTCGTTAAGGCCATCGGCAACGATCTTTTGCCTAACTTTTACCTTGAGTTTCAGAAAGGATTTCAGGTCTTGCTCGATCGCGATATTCAGGCGGACGTCCTTCAGAAAATAGATCCCATCAAGAAATTCTTTGAATTTCTCAAAGTTCCCGGCTGGCACGGAAAGCTGAGCATTGATCCCTTCATTGGCCACATAAATACGCCCAAGCACTTCCATCTCATTCCATGCGATGAAGAGGTGATTCCTAAATAGTTCAGGGTTGCCAATTTTGGCATATTGATAAAAAGAAAGAGTAAGCCTGTCCTCCCCGGCTTCTTCCAGCAAAGCAGCTCTTTCCTTTGCACTTAAAGTATTGTACAGTTGCATGCTATACGTTGTTTTTAGTGAAAAGATAGTTGTTAATAAGGGCGTAAAATTACTGTTTTACTTCATGTTAACAAAAAATAAGGAGGCCCCGTTTTTGAAGTTGCTACGAACATAAAGAAATAGTACCTTAGCCTACTGACTCCCTAATAAAATCTTAGTACAATGAGTAAAGAAAAAGACGCAAAATTAAAAGCATTAAAACTTACCCTGGACAAACTTGACAAAACCTACGGAAAAGGAACTGTCATGAAAATGGGAGACAGCGCTGTGCAGGAAGTGGAAGTGATCCCTTCAGGTTCTTTAGGCCTGGACCTTGCACTGGGAGTTGGCGGTTATCCCAGGGGGAGAGTTGTTGAAATTTATGGCCCTGAGTCTTCAGGAAAAACCACACTTACCCTGCATGCCATAGCAGAAGCACAGAAAAAAGGCGGAATTGCAGCTTTTATTGACGCTGAACATGCATTCGACCGTTATTACGCTGAAAAGTTAGGCATCGACATAGAAAACCTCATCATTTCACAACCGGATAACGGGGAGCAGGCCCTTGAAATAGCTGATAACCTTATCCGGAGTGGGGCCATCGATATCATAGTTGTAGACTCGGTTGCCGCACTAACCCCTAAGAGTGAGATCGAAGGTGAGATGGGTGACAGCAAAATGGGACTGCATGCACGTTTGATGTCTCAGGCACTTCGTAAACTTACCGGATCGATAAGTAAGACCAACTGTACGGTGATCTTTATCAACCAGCTTCGCGAAAAGATCGGTGTGATGTTTGGAAATCCTGAAACCACTACAGGAGGTAATGCATTGAAATTTTACGCCTCTGTACGTTTGGACATCAGGAGATCTACACAGATCAAAGATTCAAACAGCGAGGTTAGAGGAAATAAAACCCGTGTAAAAGTGGTAAAAAACAAGGTGGCCCCACCTTTCAAGACTGCCGAATTCGATATTATGTACGGCACCGGAATCTCTAAAGTAGGTGAGATCATCGACCTTGGTGTGGATTATGAGATCATCAAAAAAAGCGGTTCCTGGTTCAGTTATGATGATACCAAATTAGGTCAGGGAAGAGATGCTGTGAAAACCCTTCTTCTGGACAACCCCGAACTCATGGACGAACTGGAACAAAAAATCAAGGAAGCCATTGAAGCTGTACAGGCATAATCTTTCGTATACAACGCAACCATTTTAATCCTGAAACATCTACAGCGTGTAGAAACCTCGGTTAATCCGGTTGCTACTTTCAAAGTTTAGAAAAGTATAGCATCAATTAATCAAGGTACTGCGTTTGACTTTAGAGGAGCTCATAATACAATGTAAGAAGCAGAATGCCACAGCGCAAGCGGAACTTTATAAGCGGTACTCGAATACGCTGTTCTCGATCTGCCTGAAGTATTCTCCCAATTATGCTGAAGCACAGGATAATTTGCAGGATTCCTTCATTACAATTTTCAAACGTATAGAGCAATTCAAAGGAAAAGGTTCTTTCGAAGGCTGGATCAAGCGGATTACCGTGAACACCGCCCTTCAGAAGTACAGAAAAAAACGCGCCTTTGACATAACAAATGAGGATCAGATAGAAGATGAAGACGTCGAGGTTGAGGATACTTCCCTGCCATTGGACTTTCTTCTGAAGATCATCCAGGAATTACCGGACCGATACCGAATGGTTTTCAACCTTTATATTTTGGACGGTTATTCACATAAAGAGATTGGCGAAATGTTAGGAATTAGTGACGGAACGTCTAAATCTAACCTGGCACGAGCGCGAATGATATTAAAACAAAAGATAGAAATCTATAACAAAGAGCAGTTGTAAGCAGCGATGAAGGAAAAAAAGCAAATAGATAAGCTTTTTCAGGAACGCTTCCAAAACTTTGAGGCGACTCCTCCACCAGACGCATGGGCCAATATTGAGGCTGAGCTTCGGAAGGAGAAGAAGGACCGCAAAGTAATTCCACTTTGGTGGAAAGTTGGAGGTGTAGCCGCATTACTCGCATTGCTGCTTACAATTAGTAATTCGGTTTTCGACTGGGGATCAGACAACACCCAAATTACCGAAGAGGATAAGATAGAAAACACTACCGACCTTGAAAATATGGATAAGGATACCATCCTTACCGAAAAAGCCATTGAAGATACCGATGTTGCTTCTGATACAGAAGAAACCGATGAGCTGGAAAATGTAGAGAACGACCAGAAGGTATACACAAACAACGAATCGAAGGATGCGATCATCAAGACCGATAAATCGGTTGAGTCCGCTGTTACCAGTGAAGATCCGGATTCTAAATTAAAGAAGAAGTCGGAGATCAAGGACCCTATCATTCGTGACAAGAAGATAATTACCGATCCTGTGGTAAGAGATGCTGTTGCGAAGGAAAATTCAGAAGAAAAGAAAACTGAAGTTGAGAAAAAGGATCTCCTCAAAAAAGATCCTAAGGAAATAATAGACCGCAAAGTTGTAGAGACTGAAAAAGTTGCCACAGAAGAGGTCAATAAGAAAGAACTCGAAACAAATCCCTTGATCAAAAAAGGTGCTCAAATAAAAGATGCGAAAATAGAAGAGGCTGTAGCGAAAGAAGAGGCTGATGAAGTGAAAGAGGCTGCAGAAGAAGAGAAGAAATCTATCTTCGACGCTATTGAGGAAAACAAGGAAGTGGAAGAAGCCGTGGCAAAGGAGGAATCTCCCGGAGATCGTTGGGAAGTTAGTCCTAATGTAGGTCCTGTGTATTACAGTTCCTTCGGAAATGGTTCTTCTATCGATCCTACTTTTGCAGATAACTCCCAATCCGGAGATGTTAATTTCAGCTATGGAGCCGATGTGAGTTATGCAATTTCAGACAGGTTAAGCCTGCGTACAGGTATACACAATGTCAATTTGAGTTATAGTACCGGTGACATTGAACTGGGAACCGGTCCGGTGAGTGCAGCACTGCGCTCTATAGATTACGGCAACACGGGTGGTGAAGTACTGACTGCCGTAGATAAAGGTACTATAAGGCCAGCACCGGAAGGTGGATTTGGAGATATTCGTCCAAAGTCTACTGGGGCTGAAGCCTTTATCAACCAAAGCATTCGCTATTACGAAGTTCCTATGGAGCTTAAATACGCACTTGTTGATAATAAGTTTGGCATCCACATGATAGGTGGTTTCAGTACATTATTCCTCGGGGATAATGAAATCGCGGTGGAAGCCGGTGATTTCAGTAGTGTACTGGGCGAAGCCAATAATTTGAATTCTCTTAGCTTCACGACCAATGTTGGTCTGGGCTTCGATTATAAAATCTCCCGAAGGTTAAAGTTTAATATTGAACCTATTTTCAAATATCAGCTTAACCCGTATTCAGACTCCACGGTAGATTTTAATCCATTTTTTATGGGAGTCTATACGGGATTAAGTTTTAAGTTTTAGGTTAGTTTTTTAGTTGGTTAGGTTTGGAGATACCAAACAGACAATGAAGAGAAAGCCGTCCTTTTCGCCATAGGACGGTTTTTTTATTTTAGTGAAGGAGCCATTAACTCGTCCAGGATTATCTTCCGAACCTGCACTTTCAGCATTCGTTTATCTTCTATTTCAAGAATAGCGGTAGGTATCTCGTTATGAATCCTCACCCGGAGTTTTCCCGGCCCACCTGAAAAGAAGATGTAAGAGAATCGCTTCTTGTTATCGTGAAATGTCATTGGGATCACCGGAATACCGTGTTCGATGGCCAGGCGGAAGGCGCCATCCTTAAACTCGTCCAGGATGATCTTTTCGTCGGGCACGCCACCTTCAGGGAATATACAGACACTTAATCCGCGATTCAGTTTATTTTGAGCCATTTCAAAAACTTCACGCCTGCTCCGGGCATTGGCGCGATCTACAAGAATAGAGGTTCTTTTGTAAAAGAATCCGAATAAGGGAATCTTAGCCAGTTCTTTCTTCCCAACAAAAACGAATGGATTCCGAGAAAGGTAGAGCATGAGCATGATGTCTGTCATTGACGTATGATTGGCCACGAGCATATAGCTCTTGCCTTTCTTGATCTTCGTATCTCTCTTCACCACCGGGATGAGTCCCATTCCGAAGAGAATGAACTTAGCCCAGATCCTGGCTAGCCGAAAGAAAAACGGGTACCACTTTTCGTAGGCTATACTTACAAGGAGGACAGGGAATAGTATAATAATGGGAAGAACCACCAGTATATAAAACCAGATCCTGTAAAAGAGGATAAAAATATTTCGGAAGAATCCCATAGATGACCAAAAATAGTGAAATGCCTGAATCAAATACCTTAAATGATTTAACTTTGCGGAAATTTCAGAAGAAATAACGTATACTCCTTTTTCAAGGTAAATCTATGGCACGAATTCTCACAGGCATACAAAGTACGGGAACCCCTCACCTGGGAAACATTTTAGGCGCAATTCTACCGGCGGTCCAAATGGCAAACGATCCCGAAAATGATTCCTACCTTTTCATCGCGGATATGCACTCGCTTACGCAGATAAAAGATCCTGAATTGCTTCGCGATAACACTTACAGTACAGCGGCAACCTGGCTTGCTTTCGGACTGGATACCGAAAAGACGGTGTTCTATCGGCAAAGCGATATTCCGCAAGTAACCGAACTCACCTGGTACCTCAGCTGCTTTTTCCCTTATCAACGTCTAACACTTGCGCACTCGTTCAAAGATAAAGCAGACCGATTGGAAGATGTGAATTCCGGGTTATTTAGCTACCCAATGCTTATGGCTGCAGACATCCTTCTTTACGATGCAGATATAGTTCCTGTAGGGAAAGATCAGCTACAACACCTTGAGATGACACGCGATGTCGCCAGTCGTTTCCACGCCAAAATGGGAGAGACCTTTGTACTGCCCCAGGCGAAGGTCCAGGAGGACACAAAGCTGGTGCCCGGAATAGACGGGGCTAAGATGAGTAAGTCGAAGAATAATATCATTGATATATTCCTGCCCGACAAAAAACTTCGGAAGCAGGTAATGAGCATACAGACTGATAGCACTCCTTTGGAAGAACCCAAAGACCCGGATACATGCAATGTATTCGCCTTGTATAAATTGATCGCTTCGGAAGAGGAAGTAGCCGAAATGCGAAACAACTACCTCGCGGGTGGTTACGGCTATGGCCATGCCAAACAAGCACTTTACGAGGCGCTTTTAGGTAAATTCGAACAGGCTCGGGAACGATACGCTCACTTCATGAACAACAAAAACGAGCTTGAAGAAATTCTTACCTCTGGGGCCAAAAAAGCCAAAGTTGTGGCAGATGATGTGCTGTCCAGAACCCGCAAAAAGCTGGGCTATTAAGTAAGCTGAAACTGTTTTCCAGGCAGCGGTTGAACAAGGCCTTTCATTTCGAGATTGAGCAGTATAGAAGCTGTTTTATACGTGGGTAATTGGCAACCTAATGCGATAATATCCAGTATTTCTTTTCCTTCCTGCCTCAGGTAACTCACTACTTTTTCTTCCTCTTCGGAAAGTGAAACAAAGAGTTCTGTTTGAACAGGTTGTTGTTTCTTCGTGTCCAGATCCCATCCCAGCAGATATATAAGATCCGCCGCGCTTTCGATCATTTGCGCCTGTTGCGTTTTTATCAGGGCGTTACACCCTTTGCTGAAATTATCGGACGCTTTTCCGGGAAATGCGAATACATCACGGTCATAGGAATTCGCGATATCTGCAGTGACCAGGCTACCTCCTTTTTCAGCAGATTCCACGACGATGGTAGCTTCACTCATTCCTGCGATGATTCGGTTTCGTTTTAGGAAATTTTCTCGATTGAAAGCATCATTGCTCCAGAACTCCGTGAACAAACCCCCGTTATTGAGAATGGCCGACACATACTTCTCGTGTACCCTAGGATAGATCTGGTTCAACCCATGGGCCAGGCATGAGATCGTTTGCAATCCGCTTGCCAGGGCAGCCTTATGAGCAATAATGTCTATCCCATAAGCGAACCCGGATACGATCACTGGGTTGAGAACCGCTAGTTCGGAAACCAGCTTTTCGCACATGGTAGCTCCATAAGTAGTGGCATTCCTCGTCCCTACTATACTGATAATTGGACGATTTTTAAGATTAAAGCTTCCCTTTGTAAAGATCAGTAAGGGTGCATCATAACACTGCTTGAGTAGATTGGGGTAATCCTCATCTTTAAAATGAAGAACAGAAATCTCGTTCGAATGGATAAAGGCTAATTCTTCGTCCGCAAGGTCGAGTATGATCTTTGGATTAAACTCTTTGAGTCGGAAGGACGTGATCCCTTCTATTTTAAGTAAGTTCTTCCTACTTTCTTTAAAAACTCCTTCGGCCGAACCTACGTGATGGATTAGTTTCTTTACTGAAGTATCACCAAGGTTCGGAACACGCTGTAGCGCCAGCAAATGGCGCAATTCGATTCTACTAAGCATTCCGGTACAACTAATTGGGGAGCCTTCCAAAAATACAACAATTTCAGGTTGTTAATAAAATCGTACACGGGATGTTGATATGCACTGAAAAAACCTATAAGTTTGTTTTAATGCAATTGGAAACCTACATCAAGGATCTATTATATCGGTACGAATGTGTGATCGTTCCTGGATTTGGTGCCTTCTTAACGAATTTTCGTTCAGCTACCATTGACAAGGATACGCATACCTTCCACCCACCGGCCAAATTGGTTTCTTTTAATCGGCAACTTCAAACCAATGATGGTTTACTGGCCAATTATATCGCGGCCGCCGATAGTTGCAGCTATGAAACGGCCCTTCAGCGAATTCGTAGCTTTACCTCCAGGTTGTCTCAAAAACTGAACGACGGAAATATGATATCCATGCAGGGTATTGGTGATTTTCAGTTGAACAAAGAAGGTTCGGTTCAATTTGTGCCTTCCAGTTCAGAAAACTACGACACGGCTTCATTTGGCCTCACAGCTTTCGTTTCTCCGGAAATAGCACGATCTGCCGAACAGCATGCCCAGGCTTCAAGAGAGAAAGAGCCCGCTCCTTTATTGTTCGCGCCTGGTAGGCGAGTTGTTGTGCCTTACATGAAATATGCTGCCATTGGCTTGATAGCTATCGCGTTAAGCAGCTTAGGCGGTATGAAGATCTACGAAGGCAATGTTCAGAAACACAATTTTTCCGAAAAGGAGAAAGCCGATCTCAGGGTAGAGAACGACATTCAGGAAGCTACTTTTATCATTTCAGATCCTCTTCCAGCCATGAACATCAGTGTTCCTAAAGAAACGGGGCGATATCACATAGTGGCTGGAGCCTTCAGAATTGAGGATAACGCCTTTAAGAAATTAAAGCAATTGACGGCAAAAGGATATTCTCCTAAACTGATTGGTAAGAATCGATACGGATTACACCAGGTGATATACAGTTCACACGTGGACAGACTTGATGCCCTGAGAGAACTTCGGTCTATCAAGAACAATGAGAACTCGGATGCCTGGTTACTTGTTCAGACGTTGGGTTCAGAATAATCAAATTATACTTTCCTTAATACGCATTCCATTAAAACAAATGTAACTTTGCAAAAATTTGTTTTATGGAAGTTAAGCATCCCGAAGATTCTAAGACTATAATTACAGATCTTGTTCTGCCCAGCGAAACCAATCCCATAGGCAATATGTTTGGTGGCGAATTGTTGGCCAGGATGGACAGAGCAGCCAGTATAGCAGCGAGGAGACACAGCCGACGTATTGTGGTTACAGCTTCAGTGAATCATGTTGCTTTCAGCAAAATGATCCCTTTAGGCAGCGTGGTTACTGTTGAAGCCAAAGTTTCCCGTGCATTTAAGAGTTCCATGGAAGTATTTATGGATGTTTGGATTGAAGATAGGGAAAGCGGAATGCGCTCTAAAGCGAATGAAGGTATCTACACTTTTGTAGCTGTTAATGAAATAGGTAGTCCAGTACCCGTGCCGGAATTAGTTCCACAAACCGACCTTGAAAAAGAACGATATAAAGCGGCGTTGAGACGAAGACAACTGAGTTTAGTTCTCGCTGGCAAACTCGAACCTCATAAAGCTACAGAACTAAAGGCTATTTTTGAAGAATAGTCTGAATGTTTCAGAATGGGCAGATAACCTTCAAGCCGAGGCAATTATCATTTTTTTCTTCATTCAAGGAATATTCGATTTTAACGATTTTTACTATGTTTTTTTTGTGACTTTTGAATATATTTGATGTTCTTAAGTAAAATTAGCACATTTAAGAACCATTCATTATTAAAATTCTAACTTTAAACTTTTCTAAAAAATCAACTATGAAAAAATTTACCTTTTTCTCGATTAGTCGGAAAAGTGTAAGTTTTTTGGTGTTAGCGCTTGCATGTACTTTTGCATTTGCCCAGAATCCTTACACAATCACGTTTCAGGATGAAACGATTGAAATGCCGGAAAACATCGACACGTTCCAATGGAACCAGATGCCGGAATCGGCTCATCTTCGTGACGGTTACATCGGGTGGATCCAGTTTTACGAAACTCCATCTCAAGCCGTACAAGACAATTTTGCAGCTAACGGTCTAGACTTGATTAGCTACATCCCAAAACACACTTATGTGTTCCGTTTCCCTCAAAATACGTCTGTTGCGTTTCTTAAGGACAACGGTGTTCGTTCTATCGTTCCTATCCAAGGCAGATTTAAACTGTCTCAGGACCTGAAGAACGGCAACATTGGAAACTGGGCTACAGACGGCAGCAACTATGTTGTTACCCTGCAGCACTATCCTTATGTAGATTCACAATACGTGATCACAGATCTTGCTTCTCAGCAAATTTCTGTAAGAACTGAGTATGCGGGATCCAACAATATCGATCTTGTTATTCCAAACGATTGCCTGGAAGAATTATCCAGTCAGCCATACGTTAAGTGGGTTGAAGTTATCACCGCTCCTTCTGTTAAGGATAGTGATAAGGGAAGATCAATCCACAGAGCAAACTTACTAGATACACAGACTCCTGGTGGAAATAACTTCACAGGTGAAGGTGTAGGTGTTCTTTGTCGTGATGACGGCCCAGTTGGTCCTCATATCGACTTCGAAGGAAGACACATGGGTCCATTAGGACAGACTGCAAACGGGCAGAGTCACGGAGACGGAGTTTCCGGTATCATGGCAGGTGCTGGTAACCTGGTTCCTGGTAACAGAGGAATGGCAGCCGGATCTGATCTATATGTAGTATTCTACAACTCTTCATTCCTTGATGCTGCTACAACGAACTTAATCAACAGTGGTGACGTTCAGGTGACAAACTCATCCTACAGTAATGGATGTAATGCAGGTTATACAACTGTTACTCAAACTGTGGATACACAATCGAACACAATTCCATCCTTATTGCATGTATTCTCTGCAGGTAACTCTAACGGACTTAACTGTGGATATGGTGCAGGAACTCAGTGGGGTAACATCACTGGAGGTCACAAGCAAGGAAAGAATGTTATCGCTACTGCAAACCTATTTGAAGATGGAGCTCTTGTAAGCTCTAGTAGCCGTGGTCCTGCGCATGATGGTCGTATCAAGCCGGATATCTCAGCTCACGGACAAGGACAGGTTTCTACAAACCAAAACCACGGATACCAGACATTTGGTGGTACATCTGCGGCCGCACCAGGTATTGCCGGTGTTTCTGCTCAGTTATACCAGGTGTATATGGATGCTAACGGTGGTGCGTTCCCGGACGGTGCGCTTATTAAAGCGGCCATGATGAATACAGCAAACGAATTGGGTAATGTAGGTCCTGACTTCAAATACGGATGGGGACTTATCAACGCTAACCGTGCTGCACAACTTATCCAGGATGGAAGATACCTTTCAGATAACGTAGCTCAAGGAAATTCGAACACACACAATATCAGCGTTCCTGCTAACACAACTCAGGTTCGTTTCATGGTGTACTGGTCTGATCCTGCGGCAACGCCAGGAGCAAGTCCTGCTTTAGTAAATGACCTTGATCTTGTAGTAACAGATCCAGGAAATACAACTCATCTTCCATGGGTATTGGATAGTACTCCAAATCCAACTGCACTTGATACTCCAGCGACAAACGGAGTTGATCGTCTGAACAATGTTGAGCAAGTATTACTTAACAATCCTGCAGCAGGAACTTACGAGGTTGAAATCACAGGTTTCGATGTGCCACAAGGACCTCAGGAATACTACGTTGTATACGAAGTTATCACAGACAACCTTGTGTTGACGTATCCAAATGGTGGAGAATCATTTAGCAATTCTGCTGCTTCTATCAGATTGCACTGGGATGCAGTTAATACTGCAGCCGGTTTCACGCTTGAATACTCATTGAACAATGGTTCAACGTGGAATAACATCGGAAATGCTTCTGCTTCTGCTTCAACATTCACATGGAGCCCACCTAGCGAAGTTAGTGGTGAAACTCTAATTAGAATCACAAGTGGTTCATACTCAGATACCAGTGATGACGTATTCTCCCTTGCAGAAATAGTGAGTGGAATAAATGTTATTCAGGTGTGCGAGACTGAAGCAACTTTCACATGGGCCGCTGTTCCGGATACAGAGGAGTACGATCTGTATCTTCTTGGTGACAAATACATGGAGGTAGCGGGTACTACAACAAATACCGAGATCACCGTACCAATTGCTGATGGAGAAAACGAAGATCTTTGGTATGCGGTTGTTGCTAGAAACGATACAGAGGGGTGGAAAACACTTCGTTCTGTTGCACGTTTCCATAGTGCCGGATTGCTAGACTGTAGCCCACTAGGGATCGACGATGCTACCTTAGGTAACATCACAATGTCTCCGAACCCTGCGAGTGAATTAGTAACTATTTCATTGGCAGATGCAAACTTCGGTTCATTTGAAGTAACTCTAACAAATATGCTGGGACAAACACTACAAAATGTAAGTGCTGAAGCTGGTGCGAATTCAACTACATTGAATGTTGCCAACTACAAAACCGGTATCTACTTTGTTACTATTGAAGTTGACGGACAATCTACTACCAAGAAATTGATAGTGAGATAACCGATATAAATTCAAATAAAAAAGGCAGCCAATTGGCTGCCTTTTTTTATATCTATAACCGAACCTACATTCGATACACCCAATCCGCAGGATTCATCCGTGTACTGTTCTGGTAAATAAGAAATTTAAGTACCGTCTTCCCGGATAATCCATTGGTGAATATAGTTCCTATTGCCTGCTTTGTTTTTACTTTATCCCCGGTCTTAACAGTAACCTTGTCCATGTTGTAATACACGCTGATATAACTTCCGTGTCGGATATAAACAGCTTTGGTTCCCTGCCGCGTTTTCTGGATCTGAAAGACCACACCATCGAATACCGCTCTTGCATTTGTGCTCTTTTCGGTAGCAATCTCAACTCCACTACTGAATGTAGTTACATTAGGAAGTTGAGGGTGTCTTTGGTTACCATATCTCCGTATTACAACCCCCTTTTCAACCGGCCATGGTAATTTTCCTTTGTTATTGCTGAAATTAGCAGCAAGCGCCTTAGCCTCAGCAGTAAGAGCGAAAGTCTCCACTGTACCTTTAGTTACTTTTGTTTCGCTGCTTTTATTGGATTCAGCAATAGCTGCACGAATAATGGCGTCTATCTGCCTGTCGATAGCATCCGCTTCTTTTTGTTTTGTGCGTATCTGACTGGCAAATTTTCCTTCATCCTTTCTCAAGGACGCTATCAATGCTTCCTGGTCTTTCTTTTCCTTTGCCAGTGTAACCCTGGTTCGCTTATTCTCATCGATAAGTAGCTGCTTTTGTTTTTTCTGCTCCAGCAATCCCGTATTTAGCAGCTGTAGTTGCTCAGTTTTCTCTTTAATTCGATCTCCCTGTGCTTTACGATGTTTGGCGTATTGTTTCATATACTGAAGCCTCTTATATGCTTGTAAAAAGTCGTCTGAAGATAGCAGAAACATTACTCTACTTTGCTGAGACTTGCTTCTATACGACTTCCGAATCATAGCAGCATAGTCTTCTTTCAGCGTTTTCAGTTCGTCTCGCAAGGACTCAATCTTCCGTAAGTTATCATTGATCTCCCGCGTAAGTAAGTTGGCTTGTTGATTAGTCACCCTGATGAGGTTCTCGGTGGCCCTGATACGTTGGTCCAGGTCTTCCACCTGGTTCAGTACCGATTTCTTTTCTCCCCTGGTCTTGAAGAGCAGAGAGTTGATCTGCTTAATCTCTTCGATGATCTGCTGACGTTTTGCTTCGAGTTCCTGTTGCTTTTTAGATTGGGCTTCTACACTTACTGAGCCTATCAGCACACAAAACAGAACCGTTATTATAATTCTCCAATTCGTCATTGGCTGAGGTCAATTTGTTCGTACCCGGAGGGTATTGAAAAGGGAAAGGAAATGGACACATCCAGGTCGATCTTGCGGTAGGTTACCTCTACTTTCGTCCGGTCTTCGCCTTCCGAAGTATTAATAAGAACTTCCGAAGGGAAATACCTCCCGTCTATCTGCTGGTAAGGACCGTAATTGACATTCAACTCCCTGTTGTCCCACGGCTGAGTTACGGATGCGGAAGCAACTTTAAAATTATCCGGATTCAAAAACAGGCTGTGAATGAAATTCTCCAACTGTCTCTTAGGCAATAAGCGGTATTGATTGTTCACTACTTCTGAAGTATAGGAGCTTTTATTGAGATCGAACATGGCTTGTCCCAGCAGTATGGCCTGGGTCTTTGCAAAATCGACTTCTGTCCCCAGCCATTTGCTCAGCAGGGTAAAATCTCCATCGAAATAGGTGTTCGATAATGTTTCATAGTATTGAACACTGTCGGGAGTAACCATCACTTTGGCGAGAGTTATTCCTAATAATGAAGCTTTTATCCAGATCTTTTCGTCTTTTTGCATTCGAAGACTTACGGTAATACTCTGAGATTTCTTCTCGTCTTCGTACTGCACCTTAATCCTTCCCGCGAGCGTTTTAAAATTAGGAGATGCATCGTTATGAGTTGCGATGATCTCTTTGGCCTGCAATCTGGTATTCGCCAATTCAGAACCACTAACCACCTTGGCTCCACGGCAGGAAAACAGCAGCAAAATGAGGACGATATTTAAAAACCAATGTCTCATCTAATTCGCAATATTTATTTCTGAAGCTCTTTTAGCATAGTTTGCCGACTTGGCTGCATCGCCTTTTTTGTCGAAAGCCATACTCAGCTGTTCATAAAAATCCTTTTCCATTTTCGGGTCATCCAGTAAATAATCGATTCCCGTCTCCAGGCTTTCGATTGCCTTGTCCGTTTCTCCCAACTGTATATTTGCGACCCCATTCATGAGGTAAAGTAAGGGCTGAGCCGGAAATATTTCCAGGGCTTCTTCACTGGATCTGGCCACATCCTCGAATTTCGAAAATTCGATTTGAAGCAACAAGGTATTCTTTACCAGGCTGTAATTGTCCGGGTCCTTTGTCATTCCCCTTTCATAGAATTGCAATGCTTTTTCTTTTTCTCCCTTGGCGACAAAGTAACCTCCCAGTTGTTCATATACCTGCCCGGAATTCTCTTCGCTAAATTCCTCCACCACGGCTTCCAACTGCGCTTCGTGTCCTGGGTTTTCTGCAGCGAAACCAATGAAGTCGCTCAACACCCTGTATTTTGCCTCCTTATCTACTTCAGAAGCAGAAAAAACAATGTTCATTGAGTTCAGCGCATTTTCAATATCTCCATCGTCCAAATAGAATTTATACAGTGCCAGGTGCACCAATTTTGAATCCGGCTGGTTGCGCAGCAATTCTTTTGCTGTTTCGAAGGCTTTTTCAGAATCTCCCTGTTCGCTGTACAGAAAGATGAGATTTAGATAATCCTGTTCCTTCTTTGGGTTCTTGTCTATATTCTCTTCAAGATTAGAGATCGCTCCTTCGGTATCTCCCGTAGCTTTGTATATCTGTCTGCGCAAGGCATTCCTCACGGCACTCTCGCCCCAGTCTTCATCTAGTTCGTCCAGTAGAGATAGCGCGTTTTCGTATTGTGAGGTAAGGCTATACAAATTCGCCAGGTCTTCACGATAATCACCATCGAACTTGATCAGCTTCTCCACTAACGGAATCGCAGCGTCATAGTCTTGTTCTTCGTAGTAGACGTCGTAAAGTGCTTCCAGCACATCCAATCGTTCTCCCTGGCTCGTCAACACTTGTTTGAACATGAGCTCCGCATCTTCGTACTGCTTAAGCTTAGCATGGTTCTTTCCCATTTCAAACTGAACCACTGCGGTATTCACAGGATCTCCTTTAGCAGCCAATTCCGCCTTTCTAAGAGACGCAAGGGCTAGCTCGTAGTTCTCTATACCTTTTTGCTTCAAGCCTTCGAAAAAATGATCCTGGAAGGCGTCACTTACATCCCCTAAGTCGTCTGTAGGAACATCCTCCTCCTGGGCATAGGTTTCTGTACTGCTTATAAATGAACCAGCAGCAAGAAAGATGAATAAGATGTACTTTAATTTCATTTCAATTCTGAATAATCACCAATGCTAATCGTAGTAAAGTTGCCATCGAAGGTGGCGTGATTTCCAATCATTGCATTGTCTAAGGTAGCGCTTTTAACTACTGCCTGTTTCTGAATTATACTATTCTTAACGGTAGTATCCTCAATTATTGTGCCTTCTCCCACAGATACATACGGACCTACGGTTGAATTTTTTAATTGAACGTTCTCGCCAATGTAGCAGGGTTCGATGATAGTAGCATTGTCCAGGACCACATTTTCCGAAACCAGTTTATGGCCATCTTCCGAAAGATACTTCAGCATTTTACCATTGGTTTCAACTGTCACCTCTTTGTTTCCGCAGTCCATCCACTCATCAACCGTACCTGTTTTGAATACTTTCCCATTGGCCATCATCCGCAAAATTCCATCATTGATCTGATATTCCCCTCCCTTGATAATGTCATTGTCCAACACATATTGAAGTTCTCGTTTCAGTACAACGATATCTTTAAAATAATAAATCCCAATTACGGCCTGGTCACTAACGAATTCGGCTGGTTTTTCAACCAATTCCACGATCTCGTCTCTTTCGTTTAGTTTAACAACGCCATATGCCTCGGGATTTGCTACCTTCTTAGTCCATATCACACTGTCGACTTCCTTGTCCAATTCAAAATTGGCTCGTATAAGCGTATCGGCATATGCTATCACGGCCGGTCCCGAAAGTGAGGGTTCGGCGCACATAATGGCGTGCCCTGTTCCCTTCGGAATTAATTGGCGGTAGATGCTGCATTTGGCCCCCAGTCCCGTTGCTAAATCTGTGAGACTCTCCACTACATCATCTCCGAAAAAAGCCGGATCACCAAGAATGAAGGCAATCTCCTCGATCTCTTCGTCGAGAATGGATGCTATATCTGTCACCAATTGATGAACAATAGGTCTTCCCGCTACGGGTATAAGGGGCTTCGGAATGGTTAAGGTATGAGGCCTGAGGCGAGAACCACGACCTGCCATTGGGACAATTATTTTCATAGATTGTATTTCTTAGTTCTTATGATCAGTTAACTCCTGTACTTCCAAATCCTCCGGCTCCGCGTTCCGTTTCGGATAATACTTCCACTTCATCCCAGATAGCACGTTCGTGTTTGGCAATGACCAATTGCGCGATTCGTTCACCGTTCTCAATGGTAAATGGTTCTTTTGAAAGGTTCACCAGTATCACACCAATTTCACCTCTGTAATCTGCATCTATAGTGCCCGGTGTGTTTAGTACCGTTATCCCTTTCTTTGCTGCCAATCCACTTCTTGGGCGTACCTGGGCTTCGTAACCCGCCGGGAGCTCAATAAAAAGTCCGGTTTTCACGATTGCGCGTTCGAGGGGTTGCAAGGTGGATGGTTCGGGGACATTTGCCCTTAGATCCATTCCTGCAGAAAAGATGGTTTCATAGTTCGGTAAGGGATGTTCGGATTTGTTTACGATACGTATTTTCATCTTTTTAATATTCTCTTGAGGTCGTTCTTTTCAGCAATTACTATCCAAAGCAAAAATACCAATAATAATGCTGTTCCTATGATTAAATTTCCATTGAAAACGTAGAAGGACAGGGCCGAAAATCCAATCGAAATAATTACATATGCTCCTATCTTTTTCAAGTTGTACGGTACGGCATAATTTCTCTGTCCCAGGATATACGAAATTACCATCATGCTCCCATAGGCAGCCAGGGTGGCGATAGCAGAGCCCTTATAGCTTATCAGCGGGATGAGAACAAGGTTTAACGCCAGGGTGATCACAGCTCCTATCACAGAGATAATGGCCCCGTAACGGGTTCTGTCGGTAACCTTATACCATACAGAAAGGTTGTGGTAGAGTCCCAGGCACAGATTGGCGAGCAATATTATTGGAACTATCACCAATGCCTCCCAGAACCTGGGGTCTGGTATCAGGACGCGTTTGAAAAGGTTGATGTAAACGATAACAAATAGCAGAATAGCACTGCCGAAAATGGCAAAATACTTCGTAATGGTAGCGTAGGTTTCCTTGGCGTTATCTTTTTTTGCATGATTGAAGAAAAACGGTTCGATTCCCAATCGGAAGGCTGTTGCAAAGAGCGTCATAAATACCCCTAACTTATAGCAGGCCGCATATACGCCAACCTCCGCTTCCGCTATATCCGAAGGTAGAAGGTAGTTCAGTAATATCTTGTCGAAGGCTTCATTAATTGAAAAAGCGATCCCTGCAATCAGCACCGGAATGGCGTAACGAAGCATCCCTTTCCAAATGTCGAGGTTGAAACTGAAACCAATTCGAAGGTACAAAGGAGACACGATCAATAAGGTAATTGCGCTGGCGATAAGATTCGCAATGAAAACATAGGCAACTTTTGTGTCCGTGAGCAGGATATTGTTCCAGAAGGAGCCTGGCGAGTCCTCTGCCAAGGGCGGCAGCACCAGAAAGAAGAACAGATTCAGGCCCAGATTGATCACTACGTTAAAGATCTTGATGAGGGCATAACGCATGGGCCTTTCATTGGCCCGAAACCATGCAAACGGAAGAACGGCCAGGGCATCCAGGGCAAGGATAAGCAGTCCATAAGTGATAAATTCAATCCTGAAATCGAGGAAGTTTGAAATCTGCTCCCGTAACAACAGAGTTGTTCCTAAAAACAATAAAGTGCTTACGCCAAGGGAAGTGAGGGCGGTTGACTGTACCTCCTTCTTCTTCTCTTCATGCTTGTTGATAAACCTGAAAAAGGCTGTTTCCATACCGTAGGACAGGACCACATTGCCCAGAATTAGGAATGCCATAAGTGTGGCATAGACTCCGTACTGTTCCTTCCCGAGAACGGAGACATATAAGGGCACAAGAACAATTCCCAGGGCACGTGGTAATACGGTGGCCAGTCCGTATATAAAAGTTTGCCTGAAGAGTTTTCTGAATACGCTCAAGGTATGTAGCGACTAGTTTTCGTTGTTTGGTTTAACGGATGGTAATGCAAGCATTTCTTCTTCTCGAATATCGGTGATCTTCGTATACCTAACAAAATTCCCATCCAGGAAACTAAGAACAGCTTCATTGTCATTCAATTTAAAAGGGAAAGGGGTTTTAGGTGTGTTTTTTGCCTCTTTCACTGGGTCGATATCCATGATAACATCTCGCCTGTTATTGTTTCGGAAATATCCTGCGAATTGGTTTCTTGTTTGAGGCGAAATTTGTGCTTTAGTTACCTGCTCTCTGAAATAAACCTTGTCTATGGTAACGTCCCGCGAGAATTCCACTAATGTAAAATGCACGTTGGTCCCGGAGCCACCATCAGGTACGCCTGCCACCCATTTCTGTGAATAGACATCGGCTACTTTAAAAGGCGGGTCAGGATATAGTACAATTTGTTCCTGATCATTTGTCTTCCCTCCCCCACAACTTGCGAAAAGGAGAAGGATACATGTTATCATCAACGGTTTTAAAATTGTGTTGTTCTCTTTCATGTGGAATGTAAATCAAAAGCCCTGCCATAAAGGTACAAAAAAGCCTTCCGTGTGAGGGAAGGCTTCTAATCTGTTTTTTAACTTTCGAATTAGCCTGCAAGTGCTTCTGCACCACCAACGATCTCAAGGATCTCACCGGTAATAGCAGCCTGACGAGCTTTATTGTACTCAAGGGTCAACGCATCTTTCATTTCAGAGGCGTTATCTGTTGCCTTATGCATGGCTGTCATACGGGCACCATGTTCACTAGCGATACTGTCTCTAATCGCTTTGAAGAGTTGCGTTTTCAAACTCTTCGGAATTAGCTCCTCAATGATTTTCTCCTTGTTCGGCTCGAAGATATAGTCGGCCACTGCGTTGCTATTCGAAGCATCCGATTCCGGCGGAAGAATCGGAAGAAACTGCTCGTTCATCACGATCTGCGTGGCAGCATTCTTGAATTTGTTATAAAGCAGAATGATCTTGTCGCAATTAGCGTCCGCATATTGCTTCATAAGGTATTCGGCTATCTCGGCTACATTATCGAATGATAGATCATCAAAGATCTGGTTGTTATTCTCGATAATAGTTTCTGTCTTGCTTAGAATATCGTTACCCTTCTTTCCGATGGTTACAAATTCCACCTGCTTAGCTGCATAATCTTCCGTAGCTGTACGCTTGGCCTCTTTGATGATATTACTGTTGAAAGCTCCCGCCAATCCACGATTTGAAGTAATGGCCACTACAAGTACCTTCTTCACTTCACGTTGATCAGCATAGGCCCCTCCACTATCCCCATCCAGTGTCGCGCTCAGATTTTGAAGCAACTCGGTGAGTTTATTGGCATAAGGCCTCATGGCAGTAATAGCATCCTGGGCTTTCTTCAATTTTGCAGCAGATACCATCTTCATGGCACTGGTGATCTGCATTGTTGAACCTACAGAAGAGATCCTATTACGTATTTCCTTAAGATTTGCCATCTTTTAGCGTATAATTTCGAATATTAGTACTGAGCCGCAAGGTCTTTGGCCACATTTGTAAGAGTATCGATCACATCGTCCGTGAGCTTTCCTTCTTTCAAAGTATCCAAAGTTTCTCTGTGCTTGGCATTCAGTAGTTCAAGATAATCTCTCTCGAATTTCTTTACTTTGTCAACCGGTACATTTCGTAACAAGTTCTTCGAACCTGCATAGATAATGGCTACCTGGTCTTCAACTGTGAACGGGTCGTTTTGCCCCTGCTTAAGGATCTCAACGTTTCGCTTACCTTTCTCAATTACGTTCATTGTAGCAGCATCAAGGTCACTACCGAATTTCGAGAAGGCTTCCAGCTCACGGTACTGTGCCTGGTCGAGTTTCAGTGTCCCGGCTACTTTCTTCATCGACTTGATCTGTGCACTACCTCCTACACGAGATACAGAGATACCTACGTTAATCGCAGGACGTACACCCGAGTTAAAGAGATCCGATTCAAGGAATATCTGCCCGTCTGTAATCGAGATCACGTTTGTCGGAATATAGGCAGAAACGTCACCCGCCTGGGTTTCAATAATAGGCAGGGCCGTTAATGATCCACCCCCTTTTACCTTATCTTTTAACGGCGCTGGAAGGTCATTCATGTTCTTCGCAATCGAATCATCATCGATTACCTTAGCTGCACGCTCCAACAATCTTGAGTGAAGGTAGAAAACGTCCCCAGGGTATGCTTCACGTCCCGGTGGACGACGAAGTAATAGCGATACTTCACGATAGGCAACCGCTTGTTTTGAAAGATCATCGTAAATGATCAAAGCAGGTCTCCCTGTGTCGCGGAAGTACTCCCCGATCGCTGCTCCTGCGAATGGTGCATATACCTGCATTGGAGCAGGGTCTGATGCATTTGCAGCAACAATAGTTGTATAAGCAAGAGCTCCTTTTTCTTCAAGTACCCTCGCAATGTTCGCTACCGTAGAAGCCTTTTGTCCTACTGCAACATAAATACAGTATACTGGCTCGCCGGCATCGTAAAATTCTTTCTGGTTGATAATGGTATCGATACACACAGTAGTCTTCCCTGTCTGGCGGTCACCAATAACAAGCTCACGCTGTCCTCTTCCGACCGGAATCATGGCGTCTACCGACTTGATACCTGTTTGAAGCGGTTCGTTTACCGGCTGACGGTAGATTACCCCAGGTGCTTTTCTTTCCAATGGCATTTCGAAAGTCTCACCGGCTATAGGTCCTTTTCCATCAATCGGTTCACCAAGTGTATTCACAACACGTCCAACGATCCCTTCACCTACATTGATAGAAGCGATACGCTGAGTACGTTTAACAGTAGCTCCTTCTTTGATCTCCGTATAAGGCCCTAACAATACAACCCCAACATTATCTTCTTCGAGGTTCAGTACAATTCCTTCCAATCCGTTCTCAAACTCTACCAATTCCCCGTATTGCGCATTGGCTAGACCATACACACGGGCAATACCGTCACCAACGGTTAATACCGTTCCCACTTCATCCAAAGAAGCGGAGGCTTCAAATCCTGAGAGTTGTTTCTTTAAGATTGCTGAAACTTCAGCTGGTTTTACTTCTGCCATTTTATTCTTGTTTTAGACCGGCCCCACAGGGCATAACCTTAATTTACTGTGAATTCTCTTTTAAGTTTATTCAAATTATTTGCGATACTCGCATTGTACTGAAGGTCTCCTATCCGAAGAATAAATCCTCCGATGATGGACTCATCAATACTACTTTCAAGAGTAACCGTGTTACTCCCTGTTAATTCTTTGACCTTGGCGAGCACCTGGTTCTCAATTTCTTGTGAAATTGGAACGGCAGTAGTTACGCTTGCCACTATGACTCCTTTTGCTTCATTGTACAACTGCACGAAGCTATACGCAACATCTCCTAATAAAGCGATGCGTTGATTTTCAACCAAAACGTTGATAAGATTGTGAGTGTTATCCGAAGTAGATTCGAAAATCTCAAGCAACGCCGCTCTCTTATCGGACGATTTAATTACCGGACTCTGGAGAACAGCTCGTAACTCTTTGCTCCCCTTCAGTGTTTCCGATACGGAATGCATGTCGCCAAAGACCTTTTCTGCTACCTTGTCATCCTGGGCCTGGTGAAGCACCGCCTTAGCGTATCGTATGGCTGCCTTTGATCCTTTCATTTAATCTTAGTTTAACTTGGCTTCGTCCAACATGTTTTCGACCAGCTTCAATTGCTTTCCTTTGTCCGCTAGTTCTGCTCTTACCACCTTTTCGGCGATATCAACAGACAATTCAGCTACCTGTCCTTTTAATTCAGCAATGGCTGCTTTCTTTTCATTCTCGATCGCAGCTTGAGCATTTACAATGATCTTGTCTGCTTTCACCTTTGCATCTTCTTCTGCATCAGCTATCATTTTGGCTCTGATCTCTCTGGCTTCTTTCAGCATTGCCTCACGCTCTACACGAGCTTCCTTTAAAATGCGTTCATTGTCTGCAGTAAGGTTTTCCATTTCTTTCTTGGCAGCTTCAGCAGAAGCAAGAGCCTCTCTAATTGATTGCTCCCTGTCGTTCACGGTACCTACGATAGGTTTCCACGCAAAACGCTTCAGAAGAAAAAACAAAACCAGGAACGAGATAAACGTCCAAAAAATTAAACCTACATCTGGAGTTACTAAATCCATTTTTTTATACTTTTTTCAATCTTTAATTAAACTGAAGAAACCGGCGCAACCAACCGTTGCGCCGTGTTTTCTTACTTTGCAATAAGTGCAACTACCACCGCGAAAAGTGCTACCGCCTCAACGAAGGCAAGAAGTACGATCGCAGAAGCCTGTATCTTCCCTTGCATCTCTGGCTGACGCGCAATTGCGTCCATTGCAGATCCACCGATTCTACCAATACCGATACCGGCACCAATAGCTGCTAAACCTGCACCAATAGCTGCAAAAGGAGCATAACTTACTACTTCCTGAATTAATGCTAAACTACTCATAGTGTTTATTTATTAAAGATTAAATTAATGTGCGTGTTCGTGTTCTTCCATGGCCGCTCCTATATATAGAGCAGACAGCATAGTAAAAATATAAGCCTGGATGGCGACAACCAACACCTCGATCACACTGATGAATACCGAGAAGAAAATCGAAACAGGCGAAATCCAAACGGTTCCAAAAATAAAGATCAGGGAAATAAGGCTTAATACAATAATGTGACCCGCCGTAATGTTTGCAAACAAACGAATCATCAGGGAAACAGGCTTAATGAATATTCCCGCAAACTCTATGAGTGCAAGGAATGGTTTCAAAAATACCGGCACACCGGGCATCCAGAAAATGTGAACCCAGTAATCTTTGTTTCCTTTAACCGTGGTAATGACGAAGGTGATCACCGCCAATACCATGGTAAATGCTATATTTCCACTCAGGTTCGCACTGAATGGGAAGAATGGGATTAACCCCATTAAATTGTTGATCCAGATAAAAAAGAAGAGTGTTAACAGGAATGGCATGAAGCGCGCATAGTGCCTTTCGCCAATATTTGGTCTTGCTACTTCATCGCGAATAAATACTACCAAAGGTTCGGTGAACTTTGCGATCCCTCTTGGCACACCGGAAGTATCATATTTTCTTGCGGATAATCCGAAGATCAACAGTAACAATACGATGGATATGAACATCGAGAAGACCAACTTGGTAATTGAAAAATCCATCGGGTGGGCGTTCGAGGGATGATCTCCCTCGCCCATCGTTAAATAGGCCCCAGATGCATTTGGCGCAGCAGCTGCGTAATAAATCTCTTCGTGGTATTTTACAAATTTTTGTCCGTCTTTTTCAACCACTACCGAACCGCTGTCGTCATGGTGGAACTCACTGGACATGAAGGTAACCAGACCATTCTCTGTCCAAAGGATCACAGGGAGTGGAAAAGAAATTGCGTGACCGTCCCAATCCATAATGTGAAAATCATGCGAGTCCTTGATGTGGTGCATGATCATTTCGGTTACATCAAACTCCTCATTTTCACCGGTTTCCGACTTGCTCGCCGGAGCATTCGAAGCAGCTAAAACCGGGTTGAACGAAAGGAGGAAAATCAGGCCTAGAATAAGGCTCCTAAAAGTGGTAAAATTGGAAGTTTTCAATATAGTGCTTTTGCGGTTCTGAAATTCGCTGCAAATGTACTAATAGTAAATGAATTGACAAATTATCTGCTAGTTTGTTTCCTCCTTTTTGAAAAAAACGTTCAGCTGGAAAATTTCGAATCCTAAAAACAAAAAATAAGGGATGAAAAAATTAATTACATCCACTACCGCGTTCTCAGATTTATCCGCGAACAAAGGAAGAAGAAATACGATAGCCAGAGCCATCTTAGAAACGGTGAGAATAAGGAATAAATTATAGGTCTTGGTGTAGCCTCTGGCCATTTGGATTCGGATTATTAAAAACAGCAGTAATACAAGCCCTGCATTGAAAAGGTAAATCACCCAGAGTGGAAAATAAAGTTTGATTTCAGAAAAGAAAGTATGAAAGATATAATAATGAATCCCTGCCAGTAACACCGTGTATCCAAACCATTTCAGTAAAAAATAGGGTAGGTCTTGTTTCATTTTTCTTTATCCTCTTTTTTTGAAAAATCCGTGACCTGTTTAATTACAAAGTACATAGCGATTCCCACTGAAAGCAAGCTACATATTACGGTAAATAAGGAATATTCGTTGGGATACCTCTCGTCCAGTTTAATACCTCCATACGTTCCCAGCAAAATGATCACGATCATTTGGAAAGCAATCCCCGAAAATCGGGCATAGCTATTTATTCTGCTGTTCCGTTTTCGGTTTTTGGATTCTTTGGGTTCTGTCAAAAGGATGATTTTGAGATTTAATATTCTCGTTCAATGCCTCCTGTAGGACTTCTGTTTTCTTCTCTGAACCTTTCATCACACAAGATGCGTTAAAGGTGGCTCCCGGTTCAACAGCCAATTTGCCTACTACCACATCTCCTGTGATCTTCGCGGTTGCCTTGAGTGTAAGGGTTCCGGTTACGTCCAACTTGCCGTCGAAAGTGCCTTCTATATCTGCGTTCTCGCACACGAGAGTCCCGGTGATTACACCTGTTTTACCTAGTACTACCTTGGAAGGAGTGTTCACATTTCCATCGATCTCACCATCGATACGGAAAAATCCTTTAGAGTGGATATCTCCTTTTAACTTGGTTCCTTCATTAATTCTGTTTTGGCTTGCTGTTGGTTCCATATTCTTCTTGTCTTTTTTGTCTGAAAACATAGTTAGTTCTAATTAATGGGGATTAACGTTTTCTATTCGACAGTATCGTCCTTCAAATAATCTTCCAGGTTCTTATGAATCTGAACGATCTTGTAGTTGGGTGATGATATTTCGAAAAATGGTTTCTTGATCTTGTATTTTTTATCCTCTTCCAGTACCTGAGCCATTCCTCTGGCACCAAGCTTGGTATTTAGACCGTGAATGATCACAAATCGCGTTTCAGGATCGTAATAGTCAATGGAAGTAGACATCTCGGTATCATAGCGGCGTTCGGCGAGAAATTTGTCTAGTTTGGCCACAAGTTTGTCCATGGTTTCGGTCTCTTCAGGAGTGAATCGGTAGACTACCTTCCACTCTTCACTGTTCTCTTCGTTTACAAAATTCTTCACGCCCAGTTTTGGAAGTACTGTTGAATATATCTCCTGCGCTTTTTTCCCTTCCTCACTGTTCGGATAGTTCAGGGCGATAAAATTGAGTGCTTTCTTATAGGCCTCGAAACCATCTTTCCTGGCCAAGGCGGTAGCTTTAAGCATTTCCAGTTTCGGAACTATATCATTCCCATTGTAGACAGTGATATACTCTTCGGCTGTATCTATTACCTGCTGGTAATTATGTGCTTCAAATTCCCTGTAAAGTCCCTTGTACTTGAACTCCGGACTGGACTCGTCCGTTGCGAGCATGGCCTCCGGATTACGAAGGATCTCAGCATACCTGGAATCCGGGTGATTATTTATAATGTCGTCTTTATACTTATTGGCCAGGGCGGTGCGCTCTATCTGCTGATATATCTTGAACAGATTGTATTTGGCTGGCAATACCAGTCGCTCTTCAGGATTGTATGTCAGTAATTTTTCCAATCGGTTTGATGCAAGTCCGTACTCTTTGAACTTTTCCTTGTAGATCAGGCCAAGCTGATAGTAGGCAAAGTCACGTTCCTTTGTAAGGCTATCAATCACTTTCTCATCCGTAGGAATTAGAGCAATATAGGTTTCTGGCTTGAATCGTTCGTTTTCAGAGATGGGTGTGTTCTCCTCAACTGCAATCTCCTCCGTGATACCAGCACGTTTCCTGTCGGATCTTCTCCAATTGTCTTCACGTGTACGGTCACCCCATATTCTCTTGAATTCCTGTTTCCCGTAGGCTACGGTGCTGGAGTTGTAGAAATAGAATCGGCCACCGCTTTGCTCATTCTTGTTGGAAGCCGTATTCTTCTTGTAGAATTCATTATTCGCGATCTGCTTCTCAAGTTTAACAGAAGCAATGGAATCCTCGATGGCTTTTTGCTTCAGTTTGGCGGTATAATCTGTAAAATAAGCCAGGAGCTGTGCTTCAGATAAGTTCGCCAGGCGCAGGACACTGTCGTTAAGTGTGGCGATATCTTCGTATTTGATCACATCGTCCAGATTCTCACGCTTCTTCTTAACACGTCTCCATGGGCGGGTATTCGGCTCCAAGAACGTTAAAGTGCTATCGTAATAATTTCCGGCCCTTTTGTACTGGGCATTATCGAAATTGATCTCAGCAAGTGTAGAATAATTAACCGACTGCATTACCCGGTCGTCCTTATAATTCTTGATGGACTTGTTGTAGTACATTACAGCGGTATCGATGTTTTCTGTACTTCGATAATATTCACCTATCTGGTTGTAGATCCTGTCCAGGAACGGACGGTTCTCACGGTTCTTCTCGAGGTCGAATAACAATTCAAGGAACGCAACCCTGTCTTCCTTGTCGTAGTTAAAGTTTCTTGCCTTTTCGATATACGCGTTTATCATATAAACACGTGGAGACTTTCTGTTTAGCGCAATAACCTCATCGAAGGCCATATTGGCGCTATCCTTCATCTCCATTCGATTGTATATCTGACCTTTGATGTAGGCGTAGCGACCTTTCAGCTCGTTGTCTTTTGTGTATTCTGAAGCCAGTTTGATGTAAGGAAGTGCACCGTCCAGGGAGTCCAGGTTAACGAATGCCTGAGCAAGTATGGCCGAAGCGTCTGCAAGATCTTCATCTTCCAGGTCTTCGTTCTTCATCATTTGCTCCAGATCTTCAATGGCAACGTCTTCATTGGCAAGGCGAATGTTGGCTTTTGCCTTCCATACTTTTGCCTTGTTGATACTATTACTAGTAGGGTATTTATTCAGAATAAAATTAAAGGCATCCATTGCGGGGATAAAACGCTGATCGTAATATCGCGCCTTTCCTAGCATCATGTAAGCCTCGTCTATTTGTGGATTGTGTTCTTTACCGTCGATGTAAATCGAATGTCTTTGAATTGCTTTTGCCGCCTTTTCTTCGGATCGCTCGAATTCGGGGTTTTTGGTTTCACCTGGCAGGGCCATGCTCTCTTCGAGCTCAAGCCTTTCAACAGGTAATACCTCCCAAAAGTTGTCCCTATAAGTGAGAGCCAGCTCCTCTTTTCCTCTGTCCAGAGCAACATTTCCGTTGTACAAAGCATTATATTCACCGGTAACTGCATGAAAATTTCTACTTAAAAAGGTGTTCTTCTTTCGCGAGCAAGCAGACAGTAAAACGATCGCGAGGATGAAAATGGTAATTTTATTGGCGCCCTTCAAAATTGTTTCGGTTTATATGATATTGTAACTTAAAACCTTCGCTTTTAGTATGTAAAACCGGAAGCGGATGGTAAAAATACATTTCTTTTTCATAACACTGCCCGAAAATTGGGTAAAATTCAGTGATATTGCAGCTTCACACCCCTTAATTCAAATTCAGGATTTGTATTTTTGCAAAAAATAATTCTATGAGTAACTTCTATACGTTAAGCGTTTCCGAAGTAAAAAAAGTAACCCCGAATTCAGTTCGTGTCAGTTTCAACATCCCTGATGACCTGTCAGATACCTTTGCATTTATTCCAGGTCAATACATAACGATAAAACAGGAATTGAACGGAATGGAGATTCGAAGGGCGTATTCGATTTGCAGCAGTCCTTCAAGCGGTAAACTAAGCGTGGGTGTGAAAAAAGTGAAGAATGGCGCCTTCTCTGTATATGCGAACGAGGAATTGGAAGCCGGGAACACCCTCGAAGTTATGCCCCCTGAAGGAAAGTTCACCCTTGAGCCTCAGTCGGATAAAACAAACCACTACCTCGCATTTGCAGCAGGAAGTGGAATTACTCCAATACTTTCCATTATGACTTCCGTGCTGGAAGAGGAGCCAAAGAGTACGTTTTCATTGATCTTCGGAAATCAATCTTTGGAAGAAACAATGTTTGCAAACGATATTTCCGAACTAAAAAACAAATATCCAAACAGGCTGAATGCAGAGTATCTGTTCAGCAGAAAGAAGGAGGATTTTGGATTATTCGGAAGGATAGAGCGATCAACTGTCAATTACCTTTTGAAGAATAAATTGCCTCAGGAAGACTTTTACTCCTATTTTCTCTGTGGTCCGGAACAGATGATTACTACAGTTTCAGAATTACTAAAAGAAAATGGTGTTTCTGAAGATAAGATTCATTTTGAGCTCTTTACCTCCACAGACTCCGAGGAAACAGAAGTAGTGACCGACGGACGATCCAATATCACCGTAATCCTCGATGATGAAACCGAATCATTTGTGATGGATAATGATACACCTATTCTCACTGCATGCCTGAATAGAGGACTTGATGCTCCCTACAGTTGCCAGGGCGGTATTTGCAGCACTTGTATTGCCAGGATTACCGAGGGCAAGGCCGAAATGAGGAAGAACCAGATCCTCACGGATGAAGAGATAGAAGAAGGGTTGATACTTACCTGCCAGGCGCATCCTGTGAGTCCGTCTGTAACCGTGGATTACGACGATGTTTAGGGGCTAAAGGAAATTATTTATCTTTTTAATGACCGACGCCACCGGTATGGATTCCATGGCATTTTCGTAGCCTGTAGGATACGAATTCCCATACACAGATGTTGGAATAAGCGGGAATTTTTCGCGGTCGCACAGTAATTGGTTAGCCTCAGGCTGATTGAAAGGCGTGAAGCCCAGGCAGGGATGTGTAACTCCCCATAGTGTAATAACTGGCACTCCGAACATTGCCGCCAGGTGGCCGTTACTACTGTCCATTGCCACCATAAGGTCCAGGTTGCAAATCAGGGAAAGTTCTTCTTGAAAAGTGAGCTGATCGGCCACATTGACTACATTCTTGAACTCGGCCTCCATGGCCTTTAATATCTCAGTTTCATCCGGACCTCCTCCCAGCAGGAAGACCTTGCAGAGGTTAGACTGATCGAGTTCGCCTATCACCTCTTTCATCATTTCAAGAGGATACATCTTGCTGGCATAAGCCGCGAAGGGAGCAATTCCAATAGCCTTTTTCGGTTCATTCCCGAAGAAATGCTGAATGCGGGGGGATACATCCATCCGCTTCGGAAAGCTGTGATCTGCTAAATCAATGGAAAATCCGAGCTGCCTGAATACATCTGCGTATCGCTCATGGGTAGACTTTACGTGTGGGAGCTCCTTTCTATTTCCGGCGGTAAGGAATTTCTTTTCTGCTCGCCCTTTATCGATAAGAGCGTTTTGAATCCCCTTCAATTTAAGCGATGTCCGAATTATCTTAGAGCGAATCACATTGTGCATGTCTGCTACAGCATCGATGCCGGCCGACTTAGCCTCTTTCGCCAATTTTAGCAGACCAAGTCCTTTGTGCTTTCCATAGACATCGGCTTCTAGAAACCTAACCTCTGGCATCACATCAAATATCGGCTTAAATTGAATCCTTGAGACAACGGTTACTTTCAGGTCCGGGTAGTTCGCCATTAACACGCGAATTACGGGAACCATCATCGCAACGTCCCCCAGGGCTGAGAGTCGAATTACAAGTATATGTGTTGGCAGTGCCATGTTTGTTTGCAGGGTGGTTCGCCTGTGCTTAGGAGTGAACACAATTATTTCTGGTTCCGCAGCACCGGATTCATTTCGTCATCATTGTACATCTTCATCTGCTTGTACACCTTCATATATTTTTCACCTTTGGCGATATCATCGAGCAACTGATCGATGGCCGTGCTTAGGTCGACCCTTTGTTCTAGCAGTACCTCCAACTTCGCTTTACAGGCGGAAATATGTTCCGGACTGGCATCAGTTCGGTTGGCTTCTTCGGCCATGTGATATATCTTCAGGGCCAGAATGGATAATCGGTCGATACCCCATGCTGGGCTTTCGGTGTTGATAGTTGCAGTTTCAGAAGGAACTACATCCTTGTATTCATCTAGAAAATAACTGTCTATGTATTCTACCGTATCCGTACGGTCCTGGTTAGATGCATCAATCTTCCGCTTTAAGGTAAGTGCCGCTTCAGGATCGATGTTGGGATCTCGAATGATGTCCTCGTAATGCCACTGTACCGTATCTATCCAGCACTTTCTGTATAACAGGTGCTCAATGAGTTCAGTTTCTCCATCGTAGGGATTTGAAAAGGGTTGATCTACACTGTCTTTTATGTGGTAGGTATCAATTGCTTTCTGAAATATCCGGTTCGCTTTATCGCTAAACATTGGGTTGCGGTTTAATTAGGTTATTGAAATCAAATGATTCCGCCTGCAAAGGTATTACATTTCATCTGTTTAACTGCAATTATAGGCTGTCCTGCTAAAGAAAAACCAGGCCAACAGGAATTAGGATTGACAGCCACAATATCAGCTCCCTGAAAATTCCCGATTCGCTGTTTTCGATATAGTCGGCAATGCCTATCGCGAGGGGCGGAATAACAAAATACAATTCGCTTCCGTTTTTTTCCGGAGCTCCCAGGGCCACGAATAACGAAATGATCAGGACAACGATCAGGACAACGAAATTAGGTCGCTGTTTTCGCATTATACTGGACACCTTGAACAACCTGTAAAAGGTAATCCAGATAATCCATGTTAGAATTAAGCTGGCGGGGATCAGAAGGTTCCAGCTATTATAGGCCGATGCGTCGAGTCCGATGGAAAAATTCAGTTTATCAAACCAATTGAAAGAGTCTTCAACAAGCAAGTGCACAGAGGTGATAAGGCTAACAACTCCCAGCAAAGCTATTGATGGGATGAACAAATACCGAAATTTTGTGTTAGGGCTGCGTAGTATAGCGAAATATATGGCCGCAAAATAGACCAGGCTGTAAAAGTAAAAATAGGAGGCTACGAATATCCATATCGAAGCATCCAAAAGTTTCTTTTCCGAATTTCGTTCCGAAGTAAAACTAAACACCCTCCTCAATGCAAAAAGGCAAAAGGTGTTTGCTATGAGGATTTCCGGATCCCCATAGGCCATTGGGATCATTAAAGTGAAACAAGTGAAAAAGAAAACGGCCAGAGTACTCGTTCGGGTCAGGTTGTTCTTTCGAACGATGAAATCCAGCAACAACAAGGTAAGTACCAAAAGAAAAGGAAGTCCCGCCAGTTTGACGATCGCAATGGTATCAAATGCCGATTTCAGTACGAACAACTGGTAACCCACATAGCTTAATCCCAATACAATTCCGAGGATCAGGAAATTTACCGGACTAGATTTACCGAAAAATCTTGTGAGCATTGAGGTTAATTTATATTTTTGCCCTATAAAGATACAGTTATGAAGGACTTTTTTTACGGAATAGAAACGCTATTTGTCGATTATCTTTTCTGGCCATATGATGCCTTACGCGCTATGGAGTATGATTCCTGGTGGGGTGCAAATATTATGAGCTGGTTGTTTTTTGCGATCGGTTTTGTAGCTTTTATCTATTGGATGCGTAAACTGAGCGAGGTAAATGCCGCTGGCGAAGAAGACCGTACTTCAACTTCTCACTCCTATTTAGGATAGATCAAATCCGATATCGGTTCTATAATACATCCTGTCGAACGATAGTTTTGCTACGTTTTGATAGGATTTTTTTAGTGCCTTTCTAAAATCTTCTCCCAGGGAAGTTACTGCAATAACACGCCCTCCGTTAGTTACTACTTCCCCCTCTTTCATCGCAGTTCCCGCGTGAAAAACAATAGAGTCTGAAATATCTGAAATTCCGGAAATGTTCTTTCCTTTCTCATAAGCTTCGGGATAGCCACCCGATACTACCATGACTGTAGTTGCCGATCGCGGGTCTAACTCCAAATTCATTTGGTCCAGCTCCTGGGTGTAGGTTGCTTCGAGAAGTTTAACGAGGTCTGTTTTAATCCTAGGTAATACCACCTCCGTCTCGGGATCACCCATACGAACATTGTACTCTATAACGTAGGGTTCATTGTTAACCTTAATAAGCCCTATGAAAATGAAACCTTTATAATCAATCCCTTCTTCCTTGATGCCGTTCACCGTTGGCACTACTATTCGCGATTCGATCTTCTGCATGAGTTCCTCATCGGCGAATGGAACCGGGGAAATCGCACCCATTCCACCAGTGTTCAGACCACTGTCACCTTCGCCAATGCGTTTGTAGTCTTTTGCTGTAGGCAGAACCTTGTAATTCTTTCCATCGGTTAATACGAACACGCTTAGTTCAATACCATCCAGGAATTCTTCGATTACCACTTTCGCACTTGCCGCTCCGAATTTGCTGTGAGCCAGCATATTTTCCAACTCCTGTTTTGCTTCCTCAAGGGAATCCAGGATGAGCACTCCTTTCCCGGCGGCCAGTCCGTCTGCCTTGAGAACGTAAGGTGGTTCCAGTGTTTCAAGGAATTCTTTTCCTGCATCAAGAGTTTCTTTGTTGAAACTGGAATAAGCAGCTGTCGGGATCTTATGTCGGGACATGAACTCTTTGGCTCGTTCCTTACTACCTTCCAGTAAGGCTCCTTCGGCAGAAGGGCCAATGATCATCACATTCTTTAAGTTGGAATCTTGCTGAAAAAAGTCAACAATGCCATTCACCAGTGGATCCTCCGGGCCAACCACCACCATATTTATGTCGTGCTCGAGGACAGCTCGCCTGATGGCTTCAAAATCGTTCACCGAAATAGCTAAATTCTTAGCCATGGCCTGTGTACCCGCATTTCCGGGAGCCACATAAAGATTTTTACACAGTGGGCTTTTTGCCAACTGATAGGCAAAGGTATGTTCACGGCCTCCGGATCCAAGGATAAGAATGTTCATAGGTAAGGTTTTATTACGACTTCAAAAATAATTGTTTGTAAATTGAAGCCCTAATAATTTGTGTTGAATTTATTCGAACTTTCGCTGCGTTTCAATGGTTTCCCGATAAAGGAAGCAAAACAATTGCTAGGTGAGATCCAGGCAATTCCCGAAGCTGATTATAAAGAATATATTTTCGGCCGACAGAAATCAATTCTTCTCTTTCATCTCACGGAAAATTCATTCTATAAAAACTTTGCTCCCCACGCCAATGCAGAGAACTGGGCTAAAGTGCCTATCATGACCAAAAGTGATCTCCAGAAACCCCTTGCAGAGCGACTCAGTAATGGTTTCTCGAAAAAGAAGGTCTATGTTAACAAGACGTCCGGGTCTAGTGGTCATCCTTTCATTTTTGCCAAGGATAAATTTTGCCATGCTCTAACCTGGGCGGAAATACTTGATCGATTTGGTTGGTATGGAATCGATTTTCACAGTTCTTACCAGGCACGTTTCTATGGAATCCCCCTTGATACCGTTGGCTACAGGAAGGAGCGATTCAAAGATTGGTTGGGGCGCAGATATCGCTTTCCCATTTTTGATCTTTCAGAAGAAAAAATGAGGCAGTTCCTGGAACACTTCCGAAGGAAAAAATTCGATCATATCAATGGGTATACTAGTTCCATAGTGCTATTTGCAAAGTACGTGCAATCCCAGGGCTTGATCCTGAAAAACATATGTCCCACGCTGAAGTACTGTATTGTTACTTCGGAAATGTTATACGACAGCGATAAAGCCTTGATGGAGGAAGCCTTTGGGGTGCCTGTGATCAACGAATACGGGGCCAGCGAATTAGACCTCATAGCCTTTACCAATATGCATGACCAGTTCGTGCTGAATAGTGAAACGCTATATGTTGAAGTTGTGGATGATAAAGGCATGCCGGTTCCTAATGGAGAACCTGGTCGAATTATAATTACTTCACTATACAACAAGGCCCACCCCATGATCCGCTACGACATAGGCGATACCGGGATCATTCATCCGGACAGCACAGCTAAAAAGCCTATCCTTCAGAAGCTCATCGGCCGAACCAACGACCTGGCCAAATTACCGGGCGGAAAGACGGTTCCGGGGCTCACCTTCTATTATGTTACCAAGAGCGTGATCGAAGACGATGGAAACGTGAAGGAGTTTATAATTGAACAAACTGCGCTGGACAGATTCAGGATCATTTATGTTTCTGAAAGAGAGCTCACGCAATCCGAAATTGAGGCCATACAAAAAGCACTCTACACCTATCTTGAAAATGACCTTACCCTAACGTTTGAAAGAGAGGAAGCGCTGGACCGAAGCAGAAGAGGCAAGTTAAAGCAGTTTACTTCCTTACTTTAACTTCTGAATATATTTCGGCCGCACGAAGAAATACTCCATGAAGAACTTCATAAGATTCCAGCTCGATTTTACCGAGGAATACCCCATGTGCTCTCTATAAAACCGATAGTTGTATTTTACCAGTTTCGTTTTGTCTGAACTGATGGATTGTTGCCTCACCCGATAATATGCAAGGTCTTCCTGAATTCCTTTGGCTGCTTTTCCGCTGCGTTTGATGGCCTCCAGCCAAACCGCCCAATCCTGTCGCTTACGTATGGCTGGGGAAGGAATCTTTCCCAGTGTTTCCGAACGGTAGATCCCTGTAAGGTTGCCAATGTAGTTATTCTTATGCTGCTTTTGGTAGCTGAGCTCTGGCATGGCGACTATCCTTTTGTGAAGTGGATTGCCATGCTCGTCTATATGCAGGTAGCTGGAAAAAGACACATCGCAGTCGTTTTGCTCCATAAACGCCAGTTGCCGTTGCAGTTTTTCAGGATGCCAGAGGTCGTCGGAGTCTAAGAAAGCAATGTAGTTTCCATTTGCCATTTCGGTGGCCCTGTTTCGGCAAAAAGCTGCGCCTTTGTTTTCGGAAAGAGATTGAATGTGGATCCGTTGGTCTTTATCTGCATAGCGTTTTACTACCGCCATGGAACCATCTGAAGAAGCGTCATCAACAATGATCTGTTCCCAATTAGCATGGGTTTGATTCAGTACGCTTTGTATAGTTTCAGCAATAAAAGATTCTGCATTATAAAGTGGCGTTATAATGGAAACCAGCGGTGTATCCGTACCTTTAGTAGGCTTTTTTATCTCCTTTGATTGCATTGTAAACCGTTTGAAACACGATCTTTATGTCCAGGAACAAAGACCAGTTCTCCAGGTAAAAGATATCGTATTTCACCCTGTTGATGATATGGTTCTGGTCTTCCACTTCACCGCGGTAACCACTTACCTGTGCCAAACCAGTGATCCCTGGTTTCACGAAGTGCCGTACCATGAATTTATCGACTCGTTCGGCATACATATGGGTGTGACTCACCATATGTGGCCTAGGGCCAACCACGCTCATTTCACCTTTCAATACGTTAATGAATTGAGGCAGTTCATCCACACTTGTCTTTCTTATTACTCTACCAATTCTGGTAATACGAGGGTCGTTCTTCTGAACCTGATGCAAATGCGCCATAGGATTAGGACGCATTGAACGAAATTTATAACAATAGAATTCCCTGTAGTCTAGTCCGTTTCGTTTTTGCTTGAAAAAGATCGGGCCCTTGGATTCCAGTTTGATGATAAGTCCGAGTAATGGGGTAAGCCATGAAAGTACTCCAACAATGATAATGAGAGACAAAGCAATATCGAACCCTCGCTTAACGAATTTATTGAATGGTTCTTCAATAGGGATCTTCCGCATAGACAGGATCGGAAGATAACCGTAGTAAGTAAAATCAAGTTTCTTACTGTATATCTCTTTATTGTCCGGAAGGAATTTAAGAATCTTAAGGTTATTATCGGCGTAATCGATAAGTTTCTGAAGTTCTTCGTTGCTAAGTTCACCTACAGAGGAATAGATCTCATCTATGTTATTTGTGTCAATGTATTCAACACATTCTTCCACACTTACTTTTTCAGCTCCGCTAACATCAAAAATATTCAGGAGTTTATAACCGTATTCCGGATTGTCATCAAAGAACTTTCGAAGTTGATCTGTCTTTTGGTTTAGCCCTACGATCACTACCCTTCTCAGGTTCCCCCTAAGAATTACGCGATATTTTTTTAGTAAATAATAGACCCCTACTTTAACAATAGCGATGTACAGGATCACCAGCAGGACATATCTGAAGATCTGAACCGGATCCACCTCCAATTCGCGGTAGAATCCAAAGAACGAAAACACCAGCAGTGCAAATAGCACCCCTTGTTTTCCTACCAATGAAAAAATTGTGGTCAGGCGTGTGAATCGATATATCTCGTAAAAATGAGAACGAAGCGAAAAGATAATCCAGCCTATGGTGATAAATACCATATAGTTTATAAAGTGGAAGCTGGCGCTAAAGAAATGATAGGCCAGAATATGGATAATGGCCAGATCGATCAAGTATGAGATTGGCCTTAAATACCCCGAATATCTTCCAGTTCTATAAATCATTCTTATAGCCTGTTGTGCTTTGAAAAATCTTTGTGTTCACTATTATACAATTCCTCTTCGGTGAGTCCTTTGAAATATTCGAACGTTTTCTTCATTCCTACTTTCCTGTCCACCTGAGGCTCCCATCCGAGAATTTCTTTTGCCAGGGAAATATCCGGTTGACGCTGTAATGGATCGTCCTTCGGAAGTTCTTTGTATATGATCTTCTGCTCTGATCCCGTTAACCCAACCATCTCTTCAGCAAAATCCAGTATGGAAATCTCGTCCGGATTTCCAATGTTCACCGGAAGAGAATAATCACTGAGCAGTAAGCGATACAGTCCTTCTATTTGATCGTCGACATAGCAGAAGGACCTCGTTTGAGAACCATCTCCAAATACCGTTAGATCTTCACCCCGGAGTGCCTGGCCCATAAATGCCGGGATGACTCGCCCGTCGTTTAGACGCATTCGTGGTCCGTAAGTGTTGAAAATACGAGCTATGCGGGTCTCAAGGCCGTGAAAACGATGATAAGCCATGGTAAGGGATTCCTGGAATCGCTTGGCTTCGTCATACACCCCCCGTGGTCCAATGGTATTTACATTTCCATAATAATCTTCACTCTGAGGGTGCACCAGGGGATCACCGTACACTTCTGATGTGGATGCGATCAATATCCTGGCTTCTTTCTGTTTCGCCAGGCCAAGTAAGTTGTGCGTTCCTAACGAACCAACTTTTAAGGTCTGAATAGGGATTTTAAGATAATCTATCGGGCTCGCGGGCGATGCGAAATGCATGATATAATCCACCCTTCCTGGAACGTGTACGAATTTGGTAACATCGTGATGGTAAAACTCGAAATCCTCCAATTTGAATAGATGGGAAATATTCTTTAGGTCACCGGTAATCAGGTTATCCATTCCAACAACCTTATATCCTTCCGCGATAAACTTGTCACAGAGATGGGAGCCCAGAAATCCCGCTGCACCGGTAATTAGAACTTTTTTCTTTCCCTCCTTCATACTAAGAAATTGATTGGTTTCTACCTATGGAAACGTATTTAAATCCTTCGTTCTCCATATCATCCACTGAATAGATATTGCGTCCATCGAAGACCACATTATCCTTCATCAACGTTTTCATCTTTGAAAAGCTAGGGGATCTGAAAATGCTCCATTCTGTACATATTACCAATGCATCCGCATTTTTAAGTGCCTCATACATTCCTTCGGCATACTTCAGGCGATCTCCGAATTTCTTTTCAATATTTGGCATTGCTTCCGGATCGAAAACCGTAAGATTTGCGCCCATAGCGAGCAATTCATTCATAACTGTGATAGATGGCGCCTCCCTGATGTCATCAGTTTCGGGTTTAAAAGCAAGTCCCCAAATGGCAATGTTTTTTCCACCCAGGTCATTGTGAAAATGCTTTTGAATCTTGGGTATAAGTATTTTCTTCTGAAGCTGATTTAGTCGGACCACCGCATCGAGGATCTGAAAATCGTAGTCGGCCTTGTCTCCAGCGTGGATAAGTGCCTTTACATCCTTGGGAAAGCAAGATCCGCCGTAGCCGATTCCCGGAAAGAGGAACCGCTTGCCTATGCGCGAATCCGTACCAATTCCAACACGTACCTTGTCCACATCTGCACCTACTTTCTCACAGTAATTCGCGATCTCGTTCATAAAGGTGATCTTCATCGCCAGGAAGGAGTTGGCCGCGTATTTTGTGAGTTCAGCCGATTTTTCATCCATAGTAATAATCGGATTCCCGGACCGAACAAAGGGTTTGTACAGCTTTTCCATTAGTTTGGATGCCTTTTCACTACTGGATCCAATAATGATTCTTTCGGGTTTCAGAAAATCGTCCACCGCGAATCCTTCCCGAAGAAACTCAGGATTAGACACTACATCGAATTCAATATCGGTATTTTCTGAAATTACCTCGCGAACCTTGTCCGCCGTTCCTACAGGAACCGTGCTTTTATCCACAATTACTTTATACGAACGTATTTTCTTTCCAATTTCTTCCGAAACATTCAGCACATATGATAGATCTGCCGAACCATCTTCATCTTCCGGGGTTGGTAATGCCAGGAAAATGATATTCCCATGTTCCAGGCCTTCGTCTAAAGAGGTGGTGAAACGCAATCTTCCGGCCTTGATATTCCTTTCAAAAAGCACATCCAGGTGAGGTTCGTAAATAGGAACCACTCCTGCTCGCATCTTTTCAACTTTAGCTTCGTCTATATCAACGCAGATAACTTCATTACCGGTTTCCGCCAGGCAGGTTCCTGTAACCAATCCAACGTATCCGGTCCCAATAACTGCTATTTTCATATATCAATAATATCTTACTATTAGTTTATTGCCCTATTCGGCCTTCTAAACAGGCGCAAAAATACAACTTGCCCTCATATTAGCCTTCCTTTTGCTCATTGTTTCCATTGATAAAATTGCTGGATAAGAGCACAATAAGCATGAAGCCGATATAATAAGCCCCTATTTGCCTATGGAACACATTCTCTACCATAAGATAACCAATCATTCCAACCAACATTGCCATGGAGAAATAGTGCCTGATATTCTTCAAAAATGTCACTGCCAGAAATCCTATAAAGAGGATTAGTGCGAACAAGCCAAAGCTTAAATACGTATCCATGAATTGATTGTGCGAATTGTATTCCATTGCCATATAGCGATTTCGCTTCCAATTGCCTTCTATGGTCTCATCATAACATGCTACGAGTAGTTCTTTGGTCTTCTTTATCCCTAATCCATCCAGTAGTAACCCTTCCGAATTCGCTACTTCTGTCGCGCAGCGCCAAACAGTAGTCCTAAGCTCCCATGTCACGGTGTTCTGAAGGAAAGAACTTTCCATGCGATCCCCATTTTCCGCAGCATTACCGTCTTGTTTAAGGTTTGAATATGCCACCACTAAAACCGCAATGCAAATACCCGAAACCGCTATTGCTAAAACCTTCGCCAATTTATACCTGCTGTACAACATTCTTAAAATGAAGACTGCCGCCAAAATGATAATCGCAATCTTGGACACCATTAGGAACACGAACAGGATGTTTACGATGATATTGATGAGGTGATACTGGTTGTTTGGATGATATTCTTTCGACATAGACCTGACCGAGACAAGAATACTCAGGATACTTAGCAATCCAAGGTAGAGTCGGTCTATGAGGAGGGCTTCAATTACTTCCCTGGAATATCCTAACGCGATATCTTCAGAAATATTAATGATCACAATGATCTTTATCACCGAAAAGACAATGGCGGCAAGGGACGAAAATATTATAGCCATACCGATCTTCCGACTGTCTTCAACAGGTATGTAGAGGATTGCCAGTCCGAATGCCAATGCGATCTTCTTTATTACTACTATGTCTTCTGCAATCCGCTCGAAAAAGAGTGAATTCAACAAGAGATATAATAGAAACAGGAGAAAAACAATGGCAGGTCCTTTGCGTATTTTAAATAGATCCTTTCTATTTAATACAAAGGGGAATAGTGCCAGTAGAGCAATCAATAATATGTTCGGAAGAGCTCTTACATAATTATCAAATGGTATTGTTAAAAACAATAGCATATAGATATAAGGGTAAATCGCTCGTAGTAGAACTCTCATTTCAGAATAAACACCAGATTAAAACCGCATAATTTGGTTGCAGTAAAGGTATCTCTTTTATTGTAAATGATGCTGATAAGAAGCTGAGGTTGCTCCAAAAAAGTTCTCATCTTTACAGAATGACTCTATTTTTTTTGGTTCTGAATTAGAGTGTCGGAATTAATTAACAAACAGTATAGAATTAAAAAATGATATAGTCCGCGCTGTCTCCAAATATACGTCTCTGTTAGAAAGATAACCGCCGCAATAAGAAAGAAACTCAATACGAGTATATCTCTTGTTTTGATGTATTCCTTGAGAAGCGCACCGAGTAATAAAATGACGAACAACAATCCGAAAATTCCTAATTCGGCGAATGCCTGGATATACTGGTTGTGAAAATTATACTCGTAATAGCCCTGCCATAGGTTATAGTATTTCTGTTTCTCAATGATCTTCTCCTTTGAATTGTTGATCCCGAATCCGGAAAGATAGGCGTCATGTTCGTCCATCATTTCCACAAAGATCCTGGCCTGGAAGAGACGGATGGTGGTCCCGGTCCAGTCGTACACCTTATTGAATCTTTCACATTCCATCACCTCCTTTACGTTGGAGACGCTGACCTCTCTTTCAAATCGATCCCGCACCGGGTTTGAAGTAGAGAACAACAACAATATTCCAACCACGAGAATTGAAAGCATTACAATGATTTTCTTTTTACTAAACGATCTTATGATCCCATAGGTAGTAATTAAGGCGGTGGTTACTATTATTATTTTCGAAGAAAGCAACACCAGGAATACTGCATGAACCAGTAATAGGCCTATCGTGATTAAGTTCTTGCGTTGGGTGAACAGCAGGAACAAACCGCTTAGCGACACCATAACCGAAACATAAATTGCATTCAGATCCATTGGCGACACCAGTGCGTGGTAGAAAAACCTGCTGAGGTTTCGGAATTGGAAGAAATGTATGGCCGCCAATGCAATGAGAAAAACGGCCATTACAGAAATTGCAACGGCGAATAAATATAGAATGCTGTTTCTCGACCTAGCAGTGATCGAAGGCATAAGCGCAAAAGCCAGGGGTATTAGCACCAGTGCGAGTTGTCGCTCCAATCCCCTCATAGAATTCGCTACATTATTTGTCCATAACAGGGAAACAATCATAAGAACGAACAATAAAACCGGGATGACGTACGCCTTTCGAAATCTTATTTTGTGATATCTCACCGAGCCCAGAGAAGCTGCCAACAGGACAATAAGCATGGCGGTGCTGAATCCATAGCGCAGCGGGATCGAGATTAAAAATGCCGCTAACAGGACTACAAAGGTCCGTTGTGAGTTGAATATATTAGTTAAATTCTGCAAACTTCTCTTCGAAATAATCCAGGTAGGATTTATTTATCAGGTCCCAGCTGAATTTCTCTTTTATTTTATTGGTGTTATTGGTGAGGAAGTGGGAGTATTCTTCTTTGTTTTTCACCTTTGTTATCACACCCGCCACTTCTTCTTTGCTCCTGAAATAAAGCCCGTCCTGCTCCAAAATAGTGGCGTTGAACCGATTGTTATGAGCCACGATCAGCGCATTACTTCCCATGGCCTCAAGAAGTGATGGGTTTGTGCCTCCCACAGTATGCCCATGGAAGTATAACTTTGAATAGTATCGGAGGTTGTTCAACTTCCCCAGGTCGTATATACCACCTAAAAAACGAATATTGGGATACGCTTTGAACTTGTCCTTGAGGTAAGCGCCAAACTTGTTCACATCGTGCTTCCCAACAACAAGGAAGGGCTCCTCTGTTCCGCTTTCAACATAGCCGTCCAATATCATTTCTATGCTGTTTTCCGGCTCCATCCGTGCAATGAGCATGTGGTATTTGTAGGGGTCAATATTGTATTCAGAGAGTGCTGTGCTGTCAGGATCTGTAAATACAGTAGATCCATATGGGATATACCTGGATTCTGCATCATAGGTCTCCTTCAGGTAATCCTGGATTCCCAGTGAGTCTGCAATAAGGTAATCACTCCCCTTCACGCCCAACGACTCTGCATACTTCAAGAACTTCTGAACTTTTTTCGAAAACTTCGTCCGTTTCCATTCCAGTCCGTCCATGTTGGTTACTATCATGGATCTTTTCGGCAAATATCGTCTCCATATCGAGCTGCTGGTATATCCCAATTGCAAAATGACATCGAAATTTCGTTTTCTGGCATCGTGTATACAATAGAAATCGTAGATGAATTGACCCACTGTACCGATCTTATCTTCAGGGTCCTTGCAATGAATCAGTTTTACCCCTTTGTATTCCTTCTCCTGGTACTCATGGTTCTTTGATGAATAGACATAAACATCATGTCCTTTCTGTTTCAAATACACCGAAAAGAACTCTGCGAATTGTTCAAATCCTCCGTAATTATTCGGTATGCCCCTGGTTCCCAGTATCCCTATCTTCACTTGATTCCAATTGTTTAAATGCAAATGCCCCTCCGATAAGTAACGCTGCCATATCGTAAGGCTTAAAAAGTCCTGTCACTACAAAAGTGGTAATAAGTATATAAAATGCGGTCATTACCAGTATGTTGTTCCCAATATCTGCTATTGTTCTCCGGCGTGGTGTATAGGAGAAGGTATAGAGGTATAGCACCGCTATCAAATAAACGATGAGGCCCAGTACACCGGTCTTCATATACAAATACGCAAAGCCATTATGCGTTAGTGATAAGTGTTGGGTTAGTTCGCCATCCAGCCGCGCTTCAAAACCAATATCGACAGTAGAACCAAATCCCTGCCCTACCAGCCAATATTTGCCTTTATCGGCTTCTTCATACACCTTCAGTGCTTCGTACGCCCGCCAGTGTTTCCACAAAGCCCGCCTGTCCAGATCCTGAACGTTGATATTTCCTACCGAAAAACTTTCGTCAACTGAGTTCTTAATTTTCAGAAGAAAACTATCTACTACACCCGGGTTTTCCGTCTTAGGATCGTAGTTGCTCAGAAACAAGGCAAACCCGGCACCTATCATAGCCATTACAACAAGTGCAATAGTCCCTCTCCTGTTCAATTTCAGGTAGCCGAAATAGGCCAGCGATCCCAGTACCAGGACCATGATCATCGTCCTGGAAAAATACAAGAGGAACGATAACACCAGGCAGGCAACCAAGGCCTGGTAAAATATCTTGTATCGTGTTTTTTTAATGGGCAGGCCTTTAACACAGATGATTATGAAAAGTGCCACGGTCTCCACGTGGTTATAGCGCCCGAAAATATTCCGAATTCCACTGGTATGACCCGGTATAATGTTGAAATAGATCACAAAACTCAGTAAGTGCATCACGGCGTAATAGAATCCCATAAGCACAAGGATGTTCAAGAAGGTCATTTTGCTTCTAAATCGCATGGTAAGGAAGTATCCCGCAGTGATTACCAGTATTGGCCGGGTGTAATAAATGAGATCTTTTATGAAATAATAATAGTCGTTCTCAGGATTGAAGACCGAAATCGAACCAATAATGACCAGCACAAACAGGATAAGGATCAGCAAAGCAGCCCGACTACTAAGCATCCTTCTAAAAGAAATGACTGTAACAAATGCAGCAACAGCAAAGGAAAGCTCAATATTGGCCTTCTGAAGGGACCAGATGAGTAAAACCAGGCATATGTTATAGATCCATTGCCCCATTACAGTTCATTATTATACATTTCTATAAACTTTCGACACATCCTTTCAGTGGTATATTCGCTCTCTGCTACACTAAGTGCTCTTTCCTCCAGTCTTTGTTTTAGCTGTACATCATCAAGCAATTTCTTAATAGCCTCCTTGTACGATTCTTTACTTTCAGGATCGAACAGCAATCCCGTATTATTATGATCTATGATAGTTGCTATTCCACCAATATCCGAACCTATCACGGCCTTTCCCGCCAGCATGGCCTCCACAACCACCAAACCAAAAGACTCCGCTTCCGTTGAAGGTACCACCGCAATATCCATAGATTCCAGCAATGGGAAAATATTTTCCTGGAAACCGATAATTCTCACTCGGTCTTCAAGGGCCATCCTCCGAATCTTGTCTTGTAAGTTAACCAAAAAGTGCTCTTGTCCGGGAGGTGGCGAACCCACAAATCGAACTTGCAGATGCGGATACTCCTTTGCGATCTCGCTAAACACATCCAGCGTGATCTCGTGTCCCTTCAAACGGTTAATCCGGCCAACCAAGCCCATCACGATGTCTTCGTTCTGTACTTTGAACAATTCCTTTCGAATAGAATTTCTTGTCTCTTCTGAAATAGCTTCACCTGTGCGGTCGACTCCGTTCACAATAGTTAGCGACTTTCTTTTTAATGAATGTGACAGGCCGTTGTAAAATTTCGCTGTTGCTTCAGAATTATACACTATACGATCTGCACTGTATTTCAATACTATCTTAAAGAAATGTGAGGCTGCCTTAGGACTGTCCATGATCTCATGAACATGAAGTATGTGTTTTGTTTTTCTGAACTTACAATAGATGGGGCCGAAAAGTGTAGCCAGGGTATTGGAGTGGACGCAATCTACCGTTATATCTCTGGTGGCCCTTCTGAAGATTCGCTTAGCCTTAAAATATTCTCCCATTAAGGCGAAGATTCCGAAGGATTTCAGCATGGAGCGCTTCAGTTTCACCACCGGCATTTCGATGATCTGTATTCCCGCTTCCTGTAATTTCTCACGCAGCGGCCCTTTTTCAGGAGGTAAACAGACGATAGGATTGTATTGAGAACTTTGTTGATTCATATGAAGCACAAGGGAGAGTAACACCTTGGACGACCCGTACAGGTCGCAGGAGATACTCACGAATATTATGTTCTTCTTAGCGCTCATATCCAAATTTTTCAAAGTCCTTCGGGTAGAACGAATAAACGAGCTCTTTCTCTGCTTCTGTTAGTGATTTCTTTTTCTTCCCAGAAAACAACCTAGTGAGTGAAAAACTCGACCACAATTTTGTGGATTTCAGTAGGGCTGCCATGCCACGCTTTAAGCCTTTTTCCGACTTATTCACATGTGGAATCTCGTGACTTTCGAGACCTGTTTTCGACAAGACGAACTTCATATCCTCCGCCAGATTCTCCAGTTTACCAACATAATCCACCAATAACTTCTCGCCGTCGAACAGGTAATCGTACTGGGTGGCGTAAAAGAAATCGCTTTCCTCCAGTCGGCTCTTCACCACCTTATTCATAAAAGCCGAAAACGAGATGATCTTGAAATAGCCCAGGTAATTGTACACAGACAATAGCCTGTTATACGGATTCCGAACGAAGGAAAATGTAAAATATGCATCATAAGTTTCCTGGTCTGTATATCCGAAGGAAACATATTCCTTTGCCTTTAGATGTGCCAATCTGTGTGGCCCTTTTTCGCCTGTTCTTTTCTTTCGCAGGAGTAATTCTTCTCGTGATTTCCAATTGAGTCCGAGGTCCTTCAAAAAGATGGTTTCTATACTTTGTCCCGCTACTTTCGGGATGTGAACAAAGATGGTATGGTGTTTCGGACTGATCATACCACCATTTCCTTTTTCCAGTATGCCTGCAGGTCAATTCCTGTTAGTTGAGCTGTCCTTTCAATATCCTCATTGAAATATTCCATAAGCCTGTTGTAGGTCTCCGGGGATATTTTCTCCTTTTCACCTTCCTTGTAAAACAATCGGTTTTTTAGTTTGTCTTTGGCCTTTTCCGGAAGTAGCCATTTGATAGACTTCTTGATCTTCTCGGCTCTTAACAGGTCCAGCAGTCCTTTGTTCTTTAATTGCTTTGAAGCATTGTGATTGGTGTTGTCTTCAAAAGTAATTTCTTCAAGACCCAGGAAATCGAATATCTCCGGAAGTGCATCTCCATTTCGCCTGGTCCAATCTTCAGAGATCAACACCTTGATGTTTTCAGAAGGAAAACGATCGAAATAAGGTTTGAGCTGATCGTAATACAGCCCCATTTCCAGGTACATATTTCCCCCTCCCCAAATCTCTTTCTTTGGCGCCTCGAGAGCATGCTCGAAAGTTATTGACTTATCATGGCCTGTCTGATAATTCATAAGGTAATGACTATGTGCCCTATTCGCGGGGTTGCGCAAACTTACCAGTATCTTTGCGTTCGGGTTATAGCTGTGAATCCTCTGGGCAGTTCGTTTATCCCAGAGATAGGAAGGGCTTACTTCTCCCATCAATTGACCCGGTTTGGCCGAATCGAACAAACTGCGATACACTATTTTATCACCAATGATCTTCATATGATATTCACGGCCCGGATCCGGTGTTTCGTATGCTTCTTTGTCCACGGAATCGACTTCCGAAAAGTAATTGCACTCCTTAACTCGTGGCAGAAAGATTTTCGGATGTTGCTGCAAATAATTGTACAGCGAGGTAGTGCCTCCGCGGGCAACACCTATGACGAAAAATTCTACCTTTCGCTGCATCATTTCAGAGTTAAAAACGTTATCATTCTATCTTTTCTGTAGATGTAGGCCGTGGTCACTATATTCCAGAAAACAGTCGAAATGGTAGTCGCAATCGCGGCTCCAAGAATATCGTAAATCGGAATAAGGATTATGTTCAGCACTACATTTATCACGAAGGCGGTGACCAATATCCTTTGGAAGATCACTTGTTTGCCGGTCATATTCATATAGGTGCCAACAGATCCGCAGAAAGCGTTAATTGCCTGGCCCATTAGTAATACGATCAATGCCCACTTCGCCTGGACATAATCGGGGCCGAAAAATCCAAGTATCATTTCAGAAAACAACAGCACCACCACTATGGCCGGAAAAGTGAAGAGGAAGATCAAGCGGGTGGATCGTCTTATCCCTGCTCTCAGGCTATTCATATCGTTCAGGTTGTACCACTCCGAAAAGGAGGGTGCATAGACGGTGTTCACCGAGGCTAATACTAGCGACAGAACTGTGGTTAATTTTATAGCAACCGCATAAAAAGCAACACGATCGAAACTACTGTATTTGCTTAAAAGGATCACGTCAACGCTTTGCATTAGTAAATAGGTTACTGCACTAATGGCCATGGGTCCACTGCGTTTTATGATCTGTTTATAGGTGATTACTTCGGAAGTGATCTGAGGTTCCATTTTCGTGAAATAGTAAAACAGGAGGGCTGTAGATAATAGTGCCAGCACAACAAAATTCAGCAGGAAAACCTGAACGAGAAATTCGGGGTTGCCGCTAAAATAAAGGTAGATCACGGCTCCGAAGAAAAGAGCATAGCGAAGAATGTTCCTGTAAAATTCAGAAACATATATCTTATTGATCGCCCGGAACACATCAATATTCAGCAGCGTAATTCCGTAGAAGAATAAAGCAAAAACCGAATAAGTAACCAGCCTGGAGACGGGCTTATCGAACAGGCTGTCAATAAATTCAGGTGAGATACCAACTATGGCGATAAAAAAAACAAGGGCGATCGCAAATACGATCACCACCATCTTCCTGTAAAGCCTACTGAGATAAGGCAGCGAATTTTTAGATTTCAGATAGCCGGAATAATAGATCACCGATTGGTGCATTCCGAAGACACAAAAACCACCGAGAAAAATGAGTAAAGCCCTGCTAAAATCGTATTGCCCAACCAATTCCGCATCGAAATTATTTGTGAGAACCAGTGTTAGCACAAAGAACAATAACATTCCGGCAACGCGTAAGCCCAGCACATTGATGCTTTTAAACACCATCTTATTGCTAAGCAATTCTCGAATGGACCGGACTAGTTTCATCTCTAATAATATATTTCCCCAACAATGGAAAAGTGCCGATAGATTCTAAAGCTTGGTTACCTCAAGGTTGAGATGCTTCAGAATAAGACTTCGTGCACTGGAGCAATTATTTGGCTTGATCCAGTTCTTCCGAATACTGTTTCCCCCTTAGGTAAACATTACGCGCGATGAAGAATCCAATGTAAAGGAAAACCAGTAATATAGGCAGCAAGGTCTTTTTCTTACTCAGGAATGAAGAAACACTGTAGAAATTTGGATCATTAACCAGTTTGACCACCTGGTCATATTTGACAAGCTCCGTTTTTAGCATTTCATTTTCTTCCATGAGCTCTTTTTTCTTCTCAATAAGCTGATGCAGGTTGTTATTTTCCTGGATCTTGAAATTCATCTCGCTGGCCATTTCCTTGGAAGCATTCTTACCTGAGTACTCATCAAAGATTGCATCAATGTTGGCAATACTCGTGTCATTTCGCTGGATTCGCAATTCCGTTTCTACTACTACAATTTCTTTTGTCTTGTTGTAGGTTTCGTTGCTGTTGAGGTAAGCCATTATCTTATCAATAATAGCCGTATCGCTCTTAAGCGAGCTAAGAGTGATCTTGTGATAAGTATATTCCGGGAAGTATATCTCTGAAAGCAATGGATCTTCTTCATGCCCAATTCGGCTAAGATAGGATTCCAGGTTTCGGTCATTAGTCTCCTGTCGCTCCAGTAATTCAACAATATTCACTATGGGTTCAATAACAAGATCCTCGATGTCCGGGTTTTCTGTATCAAATCCATACTGCTTAACAAACCGCGTATGCCCCTGCTTGTATTTTACATTCAGAAGCTCAACTGCATTGTACACATAATTTGAGCTGTCAAAATTATTTTGAACAATGAGAACTGCTTCCTTGGTGGGCGTAATCGTAGATTGCCACCAGCTTCCGAGGAAGTACCCTCCTACAATAAGTACTGTGAGTACGATCCAGTTCTTGAACACAAACCGGATGCCTTTGTAAATGCTAGCAAGGATTCCGTGATAGACCTTGTTAAGTCGCTTTAACAATACGAACAGATCTATTTCTTCCTGATTGTTCTGTGCCATTCTCTTTTATTTTTGGTTATTATGTTCTACAAACAGGGTTCTTAAGCTATCGCGCCAATGAACTGGAGTGACATTAAATTCCCTGTAGAGTTTACTGCTGTCTAAAATGCTGTACTTGGGTCTGTCTGCAAAAGTACGGTAATGGTCGGTTTTGGCAAGGTTTGTTGTGTCTAATTGTCCCGACTCTTCCAGTATAGCTTTGGCAAAATCGTACCAGGTTGCTTCGCCTTCATTGCTGAAGTGATAGACGCCATATGACTTCGAATCACCCTGTGCGATCTCAAGTAGAGCTGCGGCCAGGTCGTTTGCATTGGTGGGCGACCCCAGCTGTTCGGTGGTGATAGTGAGAGGGTTGCCGGCAGCAGCGTGTTTCAGTATGGTTTTAAAAAAGTTATGGCCAAACTGTGAATAGAGCCAGGAAGTGCGAACGATAAAATACTTAGAACAGAATTCCTGAACGAATTGCTCCCCGCCCAATTTTGATGCGCCATATACATTTATTGGACCCGTAGGGTCATCCACCCTATAAGGGCTGTTCTTGGATCCGTCAAAGACATAATCGGTTGAAACATGAATCAGTGTAATCTGGCGGACTGCACATTCCTTTGCCAAATGCTTCATTGCTTCGGAGTTGACGGCAAAGGCGAGATCCTTTTCGCTTTCCGCCTTATCAACGGCCGTATAGGCCGCTGTGTTGATACAAACATCAAATTCCGTAGCATTAAAATAGGATTGAACCCCATTCGCATCTGTAATATCAAGATCATCTATGGAGGCAAATTTAATTGCCAGATCGGGATACGCCGAAGCCGCCTTTTTGATGCATTCTGAAAGTTGTCCGTTTGCCCCTGTTACCAGTACGTTCTTCATGAAATTGCCTCCTCGAAACCGGGAAGTTGCAGGTCTTTATCTGAAATTATGAAATCTTTCTCTGGAAGATGCCAGTCCAGCGCTAAGGTTGCGTCATTATAGATGATTCCTCCTTCCGATTCACTGGAGTAATAATTATCACATTTATAACTAAATACAGCCTCCGGTGATAAAACAACAAATCCATGGGCGAAACCCCTTGGCACAAAGAGTTGAAGGTTGTTTTCATCATTGAGTTCCACTCCGTACGACTTTCCAAAGGTGGGAGAGTCTTTCCTGATGTCCACTACCACGTCGTAAACCCTGCCTTTAACCACTCTAACAAGTTTTGCTTGTGCCATCTCTCCTTTCTGAAAATGCAGCCCTCTAAGCACTCCATAGGACGAAAACGACTGGTTATCCTGAACGAAATCCACGTCGATCCCGGTAGTTTCTCCAAAGGTTCGCGCATTAAAGGTTTCACAGAAAGAACCACGCGAATCTTTAAAAACCCTGGGTTTTAGAATGAAGCAGTCTTTTAATGGTGTAGTTATTTTTTCCAATTTATTTTCGGTGTAGTAAGTGTTTTCCGTATCCGCTTTTCAACAAGGGGCCTGCCAGCGCCTTCAATTGGTTCTCATCAATATACCCCATATTATAGGCGGCTTCCTCGATTGCTCCGATTTTAAGCCCTTGTCGTTCTTCGATCACCTCAACAAACTGGGCTGCCTGCATTAGAGATGCAAATGTTCCCGTATCCAGCCATGCTGTTCCTTTGTCGAGAATACTCACGCTGAGCTTACCTGCTTTAAGATAGGCGTTGTTCACATCGGTGATCTCAAGTTCTCCTCGAGCACTGGGTTTAATTCCCGCGGCAATGTCAACTACGGAATTATCGTAAAAATAAATTCCTGGTACGGCATAATTGGATTTGGGGTTTTCCGGTTTTTCCTCAATACTCAGGGCTTTTCCGGAGTCGTCAAATTCCACTACCCCATAACGTTCCGGGTCGTGCACGTGATAGGCATAGATAACGCCGCCCTCAGGATCATTGTTGGAAAGCAGTAGCTCTTTCAGGCCTGTTCCGTAGAAAATATTATCTCCAAGGATCAACGCAACTTTATCGTCTCCTATAAAGTCCTTTCCAATAATGAATGCTTCTGCTAGGCCCTTTGGTTCTTCCTGAACAGCATAGTGAAATTCACATCCGTATTTAGAACCATCTCCCAATAGTTTTTTAAACAAGGGAAGGTCCTGCGGAGTGGAAATGATCAATATTTCACGGATCCCGGAATACATTAGCGTTGATAACGGATAATAGATCATGGGCTTGTCGTAAACCGGCATGAGTTGCTTGCTTATGGCAAGTGTAATTGGGTGAAGTCTTGTTCCGGATCCTCCGGCCAGTACTATTCCTTTCATATTAGTCTAATCTTTCTCTGTGCTGAAGGTACCACTCTATGGTTTTAGTAATTCCGGATTCGAAATTCTCATCCGCCTTCCAGCCAAGTTCGTTTTCTATTTTCGTGGCGTCAATAGCATATCTGAAATCATGCCCGGGCCGATCTGTTACAAAGGTAATTTGTTCTTTGTAAGCTGTATCTTTTGGTGCCATTTCGTCAAGAATATCACAAATTTTCTCGGCGATGTACAGGTTTTTTCTTTCATTTCGGCCTCCAATGTTGTACGTCTCTCCCAATTGACCTTTTTCTACAGCTAGTTTGATCCCTTTACAATGGTCCAGAACATAGAGCCAGTCCCTTACATTGGTGCCGTCACCGTAAATAGGGATAGACTCCCCAGCCAGGGCCTTGCGAATGATGGTAGGGATCAACTTCTCTTTATGCTGATTAGGGCCGTAGTTATTCGAACAGTTGGTAGTTACAACAGGTAACTGGTATGTGTGAAAGTAACTACGAACAATAAAGTCTGAAGACGCCTTAGACGCGCTATACGGACTGTTCGGGGCATATGCCGTGCTTTCGGTAAATAGCCCGGTCTCTCCCAGGGATCCGTAAACCTCATCGGTTGAAACATGCAGGAAGCGGGCGTGCCTGAACTCGTCTTTGAATTGTCCGGGGCCATTCATCCAGGTAGCGTAAGACGCCTGAAGCAGGTTAAAGGTCCCTACGATATTAGTTTCAATGAATGCCGAAGGTCCGCTTATGGAATTATCCACATGCGATTCTGCCGCAAAGTGAACAACCTGGTCGAATTCGTGCTTCCGGAACATTTCAGATACAAAATCCTTGTCGCAAATATCCCCCTGTATAAAATGGAAGTTCGTATGGTTGGAAACCGACTCCAAATTTCTCATATCACCGGCATAAGTAAGCTTGTCTAATACATAAACGATTGCTTCGGTCGATTCGAGCAAATGAATGACATAATTGGATCCTATGAATCCTGCACCCCCGGTAATCAGTATGTTAGTGTGTTTCAAAATATATTTTTAGATTAGGCTAAAATCTGTTTTAACATTTTTTCGGTTATCACGTAAGTGGGTTTTACCCCTGCGGTTCCGAGTCCGCCAGATGCTAAGGTGCTACCACTTTCCAATGGGTTATCCGAAGCATAATATGCGTATCTAACGGCGACTTTCGGACTTATACTCCCCCGAATTTTAGACGCCGACTGAATCGCTTTCTGATAGTGAGCTCCCTCCATCTCCAGTCCGATAACGTTCCAGGTAGAATTATGAAAGAACTTGAGAATCTCCCTGTTTTGCAGTGATGTTCCCAACACCGTGATCATGGTTCCCGAACAAACGTCGATATCCACGTCGTCAAAATGTGATTTTTTCAGCTTGTTCTTAAAAGGGTAATTATCGGCAGTCCCTTCAAATACGTGTGCACTGGGAATCATGATGTCGCCTTTCTTGCCACTCAAAATACCCGCTTTTCCCATAATTGAAATGGATTCAACGTGCATAAGCTCACGCTTACCGTTGATAATATAGGGTTTTAGTAGTTCATCCATGGTTTCATAGGCCTGTTCTCCAAAGGCATAATCCATAACTATGATCACGGGCATATCTTCTTCCGGCATATCAACAGCCGGAACGTAGAAGTACTTGGAGTCGAATATCTGAACATTGATATTCGCCCCGGAATCGTCTTCGATATAGGTCATTCCGTTGGCCAAACCATATTTCTTAACCTTTTGCTGCAGTTTCAGGCTCTTAGGATCGCTGAGTTTCTCGAAAATAACCATTGGGTCCGAATCTTTGAATTCAGAGGTGAGTGCTTTGGCGGCGAAGAGGCTATTCAAAACGCTGTGCATATTCGCGCTGATCACATGCAGAGGCCTGCGCAACAGGCCTTTATCATCAAGGACTCTCTTAATATTCAACGCCCATTGCTCTCCGTGGATATGATGACCCAGGCGTTCTCGCAGGACAGGGCTAAACGTAATGAGTCGCTTAGTGCCTGTCATTTCCTCCTCCATGGCCCTTTTCCCAAGATAGTAGATGATGTTTAGAAACCTGTTATTGATCTCAGGACATTCGAACAACGGGTAAATTGCATTTACTTCCTCGAAGGTTCTTCCAAGGAAATTGGCGGTATGGGTTAGGGCTATCTCCTTGTCTTTCTGCGAAAGTTCTTTGTTCACCTTCACAGCCTCTTCCAGTTTATGCCAGTCGCGGATCAGATCGCCTGCTTCATTGATCATAACCTGTTTCATGATCTTATGCGACTCGATATACAGAAACGTAAGGTGAGTTAGTATGTCATATATCTCCGAACGCCCTCTTGTAATCTCAATGTTCATCTGCTCCTCGTCAATGCGATAACAGTTTCGGCGGCGTTTGGCCGGGATTATAGGTTTGAAATGTGAGTTCTTGTAACCCTCATCGGATGTAAGGTTAATGAAGCGACATTCCTCGATACCATAAGGCAAACGGTCTATTACGTAAAGCAAGCCTTCCAGTTCAATTTTCTCTTCAGTTATTGTACCGTATATTTCCGGACTTAGAATCAATAGTGATTCGCGAAGGGTTTCTCCAGAAATTCCCATAGGCTTATAAAAACCCCTGTTGAACAAATGCCGCATAGTAATGTACATTCGTTCAATAGCTCCAGAACTCTCCTGAGCTCGCGTTCTTTTATGGGCTGTCAATGGGCTCATTTGCCTGCAAAGATAGTACTAATTTTACGGTTGTAGATCGTATAACCCGTCTGCAATTTTACGGTCATTCGATAGTCTCGGCACCTTGTTTTGTCCTCCTAATTTACCCTGTTGTTTCATCAATAAATTGAAGCTGTCTTTTTTCAGGGATTTAATTCGAAGCGGCTGTAATATCTTGCCCGAGATCAAGTCGAAATAGTAGCTGTTCTGATCCTGCATGTGCTTGTCGATAGTCTCGGCAATAGCACTCAGGTCTTCAGGGGAGCTATCGAACTCGATCAACCATTCGTGGTAAGGAAGTCCTTTGTCATCGGGGTTTGTTTGCGGCGCCACGGTAAATTCAGTAATACTAAAACCGTGATCCTGCATTGCGAGTTGCATTGCCTGTTCTACTTCCTTGCCAATTACATGCTCCCCGAATGCCGAAATAAAATGCTTGATCCTTCCGGAAACGATCACCCTGTACGGATTTGTAGAAGTAAACTGTATCGTGTCACCAATGTTATATCCCCATAGTCCGGCGTTGGTAGAAATGATCATCACGTAATTAACTCCTGTTTTTACTTCTGAAATCATTACCCTCTTTGGGTTTTCATCGAAGAAATGCTCCGCTTCGATAAACTCATAGAACATACCTGAATTCAGCAAAAGCAACATGCCGCGTTCGCCCTGTTTGTCCTGGTAAGCGAAAAATCCTTCGCTGGCCGGATACAGCTCGATACTGTCTACCTTCCTCCCGATAAGCGCCTCAAATTTCGCCCGATACGGTTCGTAATTCACGCCTCCGTAGATAAACAAATTGAAGTTGCTGAATAGCTCTCCCACCTTCTTTCCGGATGTCTCGATAAGTCGTTCGAAATACATCTGCACCCAGGAAGGTATTCCGCTAATAACCGTCATGTTCTCCTTCTTCGTCTCCTCAACAATAGCGTCAACCTTGGCCTCCCAATCGTCTATACAATTTGTCTCCCAGCTGGGTAGGCGGTTTCGTTGAAGGTATCCCGGGACATAATGAGCCACTATTCCCGACAATCTGCCCAGTTTAATCCCATTTTCTTCTTTCAGGATTGGATTTCCTTGAAGAAAGATCATCTTTCCCGACACAAAATCCGAATTCCCTGTTTCATGAATATAAGAGAGGATGGCATCCCGGGCTGCGCGAATATGGGTTGGCATGGACGCCTTGGTAAGCGGTATGAACTTGGCACCGGAAGTGGTTCCTGAGGTCTTGGCAAAGTACAATGGTTTACCGGGCCAGAGAATATCGGGCTCACCGGCAACCATTTTGTCTACATAAGGCCTCAGACCTTCGTAATCCCGAACGGGCACGCGTTTGGTGAAATCCTCGTAGGTTTCGATCTCGCTGAATCCATGATCTTTTCCAAATTGGGTATTTGCAGCTTGTTTTAGGAGGGACCGGAAGACTTTTTGCTGTGTTTTCAGTGGTTTCGAAATCCACTTCTTGTTGCGTCTGGCAACCCGGGCAGCGAAGATCTTGGCAGCTAAAGCTTTAAACTTCATAGTTAGTCGAAATCTATAAAATTAGCAGGATCAATTGGGTAGCCTTCACTCCAGATCTCAAAATGCAGGTGGGGTCCCGTAGAAAGTTCCCCGGTATTCCCGGCCGCAGCAATTACCTCTCCTGCTTTCACAAGCTCACCTTGTTCTTTTGCCAGGGAAGCATTGTGTTTGTATACTGAAATAAGACCATTCTTGTGTTCCAGGATGATAACATAGCCTGTTTCTGCCGTCCACTCTGCAAAAATTACGGTTCCGTCTGCCGTAGCTTTTACCGGGGCATCCTTGGCGGTTACTATGTCGACAGCATAATGTTTTTCCTCGGGATTATACCCTTCAGAAACCGTTCCTTTAACAGGTGGGAAGAGTACGATAGTAACGACTTCCGGATCTACTAGTGGGTTATATTTGTCTTCCTGAAACACTTTTTCGCGCAGCAATGAATCCTCCCGGGAAGGCGAAAAGTCAACTTCCGAAGGATTCTGACTCGCAAGTTCCAAAACCGAATCTTTATTGAATTCCACCGTTTTTACATCTCCTGAAAGTACTTTTCGTATGGAGGCGAGGTAGCTTTCGTTGATATTTATCACCTGTTGCAGTGAGTCGGTTTTGAAGGTAAGGTCCGTGGCCTTCTGCTTTAAGGCAGTGGAGGAATATCCCGGAATGTATTCCCGAAGTGGTGTAAATGCTATCAGCAGGGTAGTCAAAGCAATTAGGAAAACTGCGAATATGGTGCTGAACACGAAAACGTTCAATCGGTTCAGTTTAAAAGAAAACCGCTCCTCGAAAGTATCTTCATTCAATACCACCAGTCTATACTTGTGCAGTAGCTTTCTTTTGATCCTTCCCTTACTTTTTTTCTTTGCCGTCATTTAATCCTTGTTCCTGGTTTGCAAATATAATTAAACCCCTTCCGAGTATGCTAAACTTACCCTGAAAACGTTGTATCTAAGGAATTCTTGTTACCTTTGTCTTATAAATTTCTTAAAGATGACTGCATTACTTTTACCCCTTGCAATCGGCCCATGGCAAATTGTACTTATTGTTGTGATTGTATTATTACTCTTTGGTGGAAGAAAAATACCTGAATTGATGCGAGGCCTGGGAAGTGGGATCAAAGAATTCAAAGAAGCGTCAAAAGAGGATAATAGCGACAAAAAAATAGAGGAATAACTTCCTGATAAGGATAAATATAGAAGCCGGGTAGTGGGAACTACCCGGTTTTTTTATTGAAATTTCGCGGACCGAAGTATTGCTTCCAACTCGAATTGTAAATCCCGCTTACTGGTAGCCGGCGCATACACAAACCCTTCCAGGATCACATACCTGTTATTCACCGAATCCTTTACGGCATAGTTCAGAAATGGCCCTCCCATAAATTGGGTTTTAACCTCCCAAATTCCCTTGGTTTCGTAGGCTGGCAGGCCGTCTATCTTGGTTTTAAAGATATAAGGCGCGTAATATGCCTCGGTGATAAATCGGCCACCTTCCTCCACAGGAACCAGGTTTCCTCCTATCGAATCCCTGATTTTAATAATATCGGCTACACTAGTGCTGTCACTGCGTATGAGATCCATTGGTACTTCGTAAACTACGATGTTCGTCTCGCCCGATTTTAATGCCTTTCGGTACCAAATGAAATCTTTATTCTCCGCCGCGAATCGATAGGCAGAAGGTATTTTCATATTGATTCCGAAGAATTTTTTCAGTGAATCTGTTTTCTTGAGAGATATTTTTATTCGTCGTTGTTTTTCTTTTATTTCTGAAGCTTTAAACGCCGCTATGATCTGCTGATAATTCTTCTCAAGCAGCCTTTTAATATCCGCTATATCCTTTCCTACGATAAATGCGCCCGTCTGTGGTTTGGCGTATGGGTTATTCTTAATCGCTACGCCTGCTGTATCCCCAATGGAAACGTGAAGAAAGGTTCTGTATTTCCTGGCAAAGTCCGTGTAAGTAGATGGCGGCATCTGGTTCATGGAAAACAGCGGCTCGTCCTGTGGAAGCCCGTCTACCGGAGCCGCAAAATAACCTCGGATCTCTTCTCCAACCTCGCCATTCCACAAGTCGTTTTCTATGATTACCTGAAGGGTGTTGATATTACCCAGAGACTTGAGTAAGTATTTGTTTCCTTCACCTGTTTTTTCGCAAGAAGTAAAAATAAATATGAGCCCTAAGAGGGCCAATCGTGCTAGTTTCATCCGTTAAAATTTAATGGGACTATCCCTTCTGGATCTTTAATTTCATCCCCGGTTTCAACTTATTACCGCTAATATCGTTCCATTTTCTGATATTTTCCACGGATACTCCCGGAAATTTTTGAGAAATGCTCCAGAGGGAATCTCCGCTCTTCACAGTATAAGTTCTCGCACCATTTTCGGAGGTTGTAGTAGTGGTGGCTGTTGAGCTCGACGTCGATTTTTTCGGGGCATTGCGCCTGGGGTGTATGGTAAGTCTTTGTCCTATCCTTAACCTGTTGCTTCTCAAGCCATTCCATCGTTTGATCTGGCTTACGGTCACACCGTACCTGTTCGCGATCTTGCCGAGATAATCCCCACTACGCACACGATATCGAATGCGATCCGATTGCTCAAAAAACTGTGGAAGCGGTTTCTCTCTTTGGTTAAATTCTGCCTGAGCATAGGCGTATACCGCCTCCTCATTTGCCACAAATTTTCCCATGGCGTCAACAGGTAGCCGAAGCACATAATCCTCGTCCTTAATCACCGGTATAATCCCGTGAATATAGGAGGGATTGAGGAAGCTAAGCTCCTCCATATCCAGGTTGGTCACTTTAGCAACATGTTCGAGTGCGATCTTATTCTTCACCCGCACAGTGTCGGTTGCGATATATGGATATTTCGGGCCATTGCTCTTAAACCCGTGTTCTTCGGCAAACTCAAAAATATACATAGTAGCCAGGAAAGCAGGAACATATCCAGCCGTCTCACGTGGAAGGTTATGACGAATATTCCAGTAATTGGTACGTCCGCCGGATCGTCTTATGGCCTTGGACACATTACCCGGCCCAGAATTATATGCTGCTAGTGCCAGGTCCCAGTCACCCAGACTCTGCTCGAGGCTTTTAAGGTACTGACAGGCGGCATCGGTAGCCATAAAAGGGTCTGAGCGCTCATCAACATAGGAATTTACTTCCAGCCCGAAAATCTTTCCTGTGCTGTACATAAACTGCCACAGTCCTGTCGCTCCAACCCTGGATTTTGCCCTGGGGTCCAACGCGGATTCAACAATGGCGAGATATTTCATTTCCAGTGGAAGCCCGTGTTTGTCCAGGTGTTCTTCGAACATAGGAAAGTAGTAATCACTCAATGCCATGAGTCTTGCCATGGTCTTCCTTCGGTTTTTGAGATAGCCCTTTATCACACTCTCGAGTGAAGGGTTGTATTCTACATTGAAAGGTGTTCGGGCATTGAGTTCTTCAAGTCGCTGTTTAAGCACTTCGGTAGGAAGTTCTTCGTATTCTATCGGCTCGTAATCTTCATTCAGAATGGCACCGTACATCTCCTCAAAACGGCCGGTGGCATATAACTCACTCAGCCATAGACTATCGATCTTTCGCGTTGATTCCATGTCCTCAAGGGCAAAAACCACCGTGTCCTTCACATTAGTCACAAGGGTATTCTGAACAAGATCCCCAACCTTCACTGGAATTGTAATAGAGTCTGTTACCTGTACTGTTTTGGTTTGAAGATCCCCGGTATTCTCTTCCTCCTGGGCAATGCCAGTTAGAATTCCGAAGAAGAAAACTATTAAAAGAAGATATGCAGGTTTCATGATATGAACAGATTGGGCTGAATTAAAAATCGCTTAAAAATACACAAACAAGCGCATTGGACAAATTTTTAACATCCTCGTAACAGGACTAACGCCCATGCCCAGCTGTTTATTTTAACAATGCCTCGATTCCCGGAAGAGTTTTTCCTTCGAGCATCTCCAGCATGGCACCTCCCCCTGTAGATACATAACTCACTTTATCGTCTAATTGAAACTTCTTCGCGGCAGCAACGGAGTCGCCCCCGCCTACCAGTGAGAATGCGCCATTTTCGGTTGCCTCGGCGATGGCTAGCCCAAGTTTAATGGTTCCCTGGGCGAAATTGTCCATTTCGAATACACCCACCGGACCATTCCATAAGATAGTCTTGGAATGAGAGATCACCTCCGCAAAGGCAGTGTTGGTTTCAGGACCGGCATCAAGCCCCATCCATCCGTCTGGAATACTATTAATCGGCGAGATGTTTGTTTCCGCCTCATTACTGAAGCTATCCGCAATTATAGAATCCGTGGGCAGGTGAACTTTTACATTTTTGGATTCAGCAAGCTTTAATATTTCCAGAGCTGTGTCCATTTTATCTTCTTCCACAAGTGAACTTCCAATAGCTCCTCCCTGGGCTTTCACGAAGGTGAAGGCCATTCCGCCACCTATGATGAGGTGGTCGATCTTATCCAGGATATTCTCTATCACCGTGATCTTTGAAGAAACTTTCGCTCCACCAATAATAGCAGTTACAGGAGATTCGCCTGTGGTAAGAACCCTGTTCAGGTTTTCAACTTCGGAAGCGAGCAGAAGTCCGAAGCATTTGTTTTCAGGAAAGAATTCGGCGATAACTGCAGTAGAAGCATGCGCCCTGTGTGCGGTTCCGAAGGCATCATTTACATAGTAATCTCCATGGGCCGCCAACTTTTCAGCGAATGCCCTGTCTCCCTGTTTCTCCTCGGGATAGTAGCGCAGGTTTTCCAACAGGAGAATCTCACAGGGTTGTAATTGGGCTACGGCCTCATCAACTGTCTCCCCAATGCAATCATCTACAAACTTCACCTGTACACCTAGCACTTCCGTTGCTTTTTTCACTATATGTCGCAGTGAAAACTCGTCTTCCCTGTTCTTCGGTCGGCCTAAGTGCGACATCAGAATACAACTTCCTTCATCCTCTAAAATATTAATGATGGTTGGTTTTGCAGCTCGAATGCGTGTGTCATCCGTGACTTCTAACGCATCGTTCAGGGGAACGTTGAAATCCACCCTGATCAGCACTTTTTTATCCTCGAAATTTATATCCTTAACTGTTTTCATTCATGTCATTTTAAGTGACAAATATAGTTCTTTAGCCGTTTATTTTCAGTAGTAAAAAAAACGTAGTTTTGTGTATGGATTTCAGCGATGTAATCGGGCAGAAACACCTCAAAGCATTTTTCAAAAAAACTGTAGAAAACGGAAGGATTCCTCATGCCCAATTGTTCGTTGGTAGAACGGGGAGCGGTCTTTTGCCAATGGCCATTGCCTATTCCCGCGCCCTTCTTTGTTCTCAGCATACTGAAGATTCCCCCGAATATACTTCCTGCGGGATGAAAGTTGATAAGTTGGTTCATCCGGACCTCCACTTTGTGTTCCCAGTGAATACTACCAGTTCGGTTAAAAAACACCCCGTTAGCAATCAGTTCCTTGAAGAATGGAGGGAATTTGTATCAGCCAATCCTTACGGTTCCTTGTTTGAGTGGCTGCAACAGCTGGGAATAGAAAACAAACAAGGAAGTATTAATGTTGACGAGGCCACGGAAATAGCAAAGGCTTTGGCGCTTAAATCTTTCGAGGGAGGATATAAGATCATGATCATCTGGATGGCCGAAAAAATGAATACAGCCTGTGCAAACAAGATCCTAAAGATCGTTGAGGAACCTCCCCAGAAAACGGTTCTTTTATTGTTGGCAGAAAACGAAGAGGCAATGTTAACCACCATCCATTCCCGCTGTCAGAAATTGTATTTTCCCTTGCTTTCGGAAGAAGATATTGCGTCGCAACTATCTGACAGTAAAGATGTTGAGGCGAATTTAGCTCGGCGAATCGCTCATAGGTCGGCTGGAGATTATAACAATGCACTTCATATATTAGATCAAAATGCAGACGATCTTGAATTCGAAAAATGGTTTGTGGACTGGGTCCGTATGGCCTTTCGCGCTAAAGGAAACAAAGCTGCTATTAGTGAATTACTGAAATGGAGTGAGAACCTGGCCGGTCAGGGTCGTGAAACACAAAAGAAATTTCTTTCCTTTTGTATTGAAGTGTTCAGACAGGCCATGCTTAAGAATTATACTGCAGATTCACTTCTCTACTTCGAAGCGGAGGATCCGTCTTTCGACATCACAAAATTTTCACCCTTCGTTCATCAGAATAATATTTTCGATATTCTCAATGAACTTGAAGATGGCATCTATCACATCGAGCGAAACGGAAATGCCAAAATCATTTTCAGTGATCTTTCTATTCGATTAACCCGACTAATTCACCGAAAAGAGCTGGCATAAGTCAAATTTATCGCTGTTGTTCCTGTTAATTTGTTTTCTCTATTAAAAACCGGTGCTTTTTAAGCGCTCTGGAGCGTTTTTATTTTTCTGTAAGGCAAATCCCTGTTTTTCTGGCGAAACAGACTTAAAACACACAAAACCGGCCTAATGGTGTCTTTTGAAGATGTAAATGTGAGAAGAGTACTCTTTTGAAACCAAACCCTTGAGATTAGATATAAATCCAATCCAAATAGCTTTTAGAGAGAATCTGTTTCCCGATTTGTATTTTTCTGAAAGTAATGAGACATAAAAAGAATCGAAAAGCATGGGTTTGGTTTTTACATGATCGAAATCTTTCGAGAATAATTTCCTGACAGATGTTTTTGAAAAATGCCAAAGGTGCCTGGGAACATCATAAGCTGCCCAATACGTATTATAAAAACGAGCATCGTAGGATCTGAAATTGGGTACTGCCACAATTAAAGTTCCTCCGGGTCTTACAATCGAAGCAAGATCATGAACTGTTCTTTCCAGGTCCGGCATATGTTCCAGCACGTGCCAAAGTGTAACTGCATCATAGTTGGATTCCGGGAGCGAATCAATCGAAGAAACTAAATCAACACTCCTATCGTCAGCAACCTCCCTAGCCCTCTCACTGGGTTCTACTCCTTTGACGTCCCAGCCTTTTTTTGAGGCCGCCTCCAGAAATGCCCCGGTTCCGGCGCCTATGTCCAAAAGTGTTCCGGCGCCTTTATTATGTCTCGCAATAAGTTTGACCTTTTTGCGTAAAGCATACCCTTTCACTTTTTGATACAGATACGCCATGATCCCTTTTTCGGAATCTGTGTGAGATATATAGGCGTCACTATCGTAATATTTCGGTAGATATTCCTCTGAAGGAACAGGAGATGTGCAAAGCATATCTAGTTCTTCGTCGTGAATCAAATCAAATGTTTCTCCGGAAACCAGGTAATCTTTGGTGGTTAAATATGGGGTTTTGGTTGCTTCGGACACTTTAGAATTTATCAAATTGTTTCACGTGGAACATTTTACCTGCCCATATATACAAGCAATACTGAAATGTCGTTTGGCGACACTCCACTTATCCTGCTTGCCTGAGATACGGTGGCCGGCTGTATTGCTTTAAGCTTTTCCATGGCTTCGAAGGACAAGGATTTGAGCTTTGTATAATCGAAATTGGTCGGGATCTTAATTCCTTCCAATCGATTTAGTTTGTCGGCATTGTTCTTTTCTTTTTCTATATAGCCCGCATATTTAATCTGTATTTCGGCTTGCTGCAGCACCTCCTGGTCGAGATCGTGCTCCTCAATGTAGGCAGAAACGGATTCCACCTTCATCATATCCTCCATGGTTATTTCCGGTCTGGAAAACATTTTGAACATCTTGTCGCTCTGCTTTACCGGGGCCGATTTCTTTTCCTCGAGAATTGCATTTGCTTCCTCCGGGGCAATACTTGTTTCTCTAAAAAAGCTGACAAAGGCGTCTGAAGATTCTTTTTTTCGCTCCATAGTTTTCAACCGTTCTTCGCTAGCCAAGCCAAGTTCAAACGACTTTGGAGTTAATCTGAAATCCGCATTGTCTTGTCTTAGTAATGTTCTGTACTCTGCCCTGGAAGTAAACATACGATAGGGTTCCTCCGTGCCTTTGGTAATAAGATCGTCGATTAAGACTCCAATGTAGGCTTCGTTTCGTTTCAGAATAAACGGCTCCTTTTCATTTACTTTCAGATGTGCATTCATTCCGGCCATTAGTCCCTGGGAAGCCGCTTCCTCATATCCGGTGGTACCGTTGATCTGTCCGGCAAAATAGAGTCCATCTACAAGTTTTGTCTCGAGGGTGTGCATTAATTGAGTAGGTGGAAAATAATCGTATTCTATTGCATAGCCAGGACGGAAGAATTTTACATTTTCAAACCCATCACATTCCTTCAGTGCTTTAAACTGTACATCTTCCGGTAAGGAAGTGGAAAAGCCATTCACGTAATACTCCACTGTATTCCAGCCCTCCGGTTCTACAAACAGCTGATGTCTGTCCTTATCTGCAAATCGATGAATCTTATCCTCTATTGATGGGCAGTATCTAGGTCCTATGCTTTTAATCCTTCCATTGAACATAGGCGACCTGTCGAAACCTTCCCGAAGCAAATCGTGTACTTCCGAAGAAGTATAAGACATATGACAAGCGAGCTGTTCTTTGAGGGGTTGTGTGCTGTCCAAATATGAAAATTTCTGTGGGTCCTCATCGCCCGGTTGAATGATCATTTTAGAAAAATCCAATGACCTTCCATCCACCCTTGGCGGTGTTCCGGTTTTCATTCTACCAGAATCAAACCCAAGATCCACCAGGTCCTTCGTTATTCCCGTAGCAGCCTTTTCACCGGCTCTTCCTCCTCCGAATTGCTTTTCCCCTATATGTATCAGGCCATTTAGGAAAGTCCCATTCGTGAGCACAACCGACTTAGCTCTGATCTCCAGGCCGAGGGATGTTGTAACGCCAACTACGTGATCACCTTCTACTATGATTCCCGTAACCATTTCCTGGTAAAAGTCGAGGTTTGGAGTTTGCTCCAGCATTAACCTCCACATTTCTGAAAAGCGCATTCGATCACTTTGAACCCTTGGGCTCCACATGGCCGGTCCTTTGGATTTATTCAGCATCTTAAATTGTATCGCTGTCTTGTCGGAAATAATTCCACTATAGCCTCCTAAAGCATCAATTTCACGCACGATCTGGCCCTTTGCAATACCACCCATTGCAGGATTGCAGGACATCTGACCAATATTCTGCAGGTTCATTGTTACAAGTAGGGTTTTAGAACCCATATTTGCTGCTGCAGCTGCCGCCTCGGAACCAGCATGTCCGGCACCTACCACTATTACATCATATTCATTCTCAAACATAGCGTCTTTATTTGTTCCACGTGGAACACCAATAGTGAAATTTTAGTGCGCAAAGATACGTAAAAGTCTATTAATCAGAGTGTTATGCGTATAAATAATTGAATATCAACACTCTAGACAAACTTACGGGCAGCAAGAGCCTCATTTTCCTTAGCCCGCATTACAGATTTTTCATTTTCGGTGCTATCTCCATAACCGCATAGATGAAATATTCCGTGTATCATTACCCGGTGAAGTTCATCGGCAAACGTAACTTTGAATACTTCAGCATTATCGCTTACCCTTTCTGTAGAAATATATATTTCCGAATTCACCTGTTTCCCTAAGTTGTAATTGAAGGTGATTATGTCGGTATAGGTATCATGGTTAAGGAAGTCCTGGTTGATCTTCAGAAGAAATTCATCATCACAGAAAACATAACTAAGTTCTCCAGGTTCGTAACCTTCAGCAACAATAATTTTCTCAATCCACTGCTCCAACTCATCCTCATGAGTTAGTTCAAAATCATTTTCAGAATAAAAATTAACCATTGTCCTTCTTAAAGTAGGATTGCACCTTTTCTTTAAACTCAGGTTTTAGCGGAAGCGCCTCTCTGTTCAGTATTTCAGTAGTATTAAAATACTTTTTCACATCTTCTGGAGTAAGTCGCAAGGTATTTTGGAATTTATCACGATTAGTCTGTGATTCTCTCCTGCTCTCTTGCCCCTGTTCAAAGTCGGCTTTGTCCAACTTCAACAACTCATAATTAAGATTTAGCATATCCTGCAAAGTGCGCTCATTAAAACCTTTGTCCAGTAATTGTTGTTCTACAGCTTCCATTCTTTTTAATATGTCACCTCCTTTACCGCTAAGCCCCTCCTTGCTGAGCTTATCCTCTAACTGATTTCTTAGCTGTTGTTGTTGCTTATAAATTTCATATAAGAGACCATTCATGTCCTCACTGTCTCCATCTCCATTATTTTCGGAATCTCCATTTCCACTTCCGCCATTTCCTCCGCTTCCGCCGTCACCTTCACCGCCTTCTCCACCTTCACCACCTTTTTCTCCTTTTCCTTTCTCTCCTTCTCTTCCGTTCTCTCCTTCTTCGCCACTACCTTCTCCTCCATTTTGTCCTTCCTGGCCCTCACCCGGTTTCTTACCCATTCCTTCTCCCATCTTTTCGCTGAGACTTTTCTGCTTTTTAATAATATCCGGTAACTGGAAACCTTCTCCTCCTCCACCTTCGCCCTGGCCTTGTCCCTGTCCCTGTCCTTTGCCAGATCCAGACATCATCATTTGATTCTGCATATTCCCTAACAGGTCACTTAGGAGAATTGCCAACTCGTTGGCGCCCGTAACACTGTATTGCTGATTGGATATCCCCTGGCGCATCTGGTTTTCGGCTAGCCGTTCCAGGGCCTTGTCTATGTTGTATTGAACCTCAGTTATCGATTCATTGATAGGTTCACTGATCATCGGCTGCCTGAGTGATAGTGCAAAAAGACTGTCGTCAATGTGCCGGAAGTTTTGTTTAAGATCGTTCTGAACGTTCAGCTTTCTTCCAAATACCGGATTGCCGTAATCGGTAAGTTTGAATTCCTCCATCAATTCCTCCTGTTCAAAGGAAAAAACCACAAGGTTGTCCAGGATCTGTCTAAGCATATCCACATCTTCCTGTATTGTCTCCATCTGACCCTGCATCATCATGGACTGCATCTGCTCGCCCATTTGCTTCATCTTTTGGCCAGCCTTTTTCTGGTTCTTCTTGGCTCCGCTTTGATTTTGTTGCTGAAGGTTGTCCGTTGCCTTCTGCTGTTCTTCATCTACCTCGGATTCTCCTTGTTTGTCCTGAGGAATTTCCATGGGTGACTTGAGGCCTTCATTCTCTTTCTGAAGATCCTCCATTTCCTTTTTATATTCCTCGAACTTATCGTTTAGCTCCTCCTGAGCTTCTTTAGTATTCTTATCTTCAGGTTCATCGGCTAGTTTTTCCTGCTCTTCTCCCAACTTATAGATCTCCTCGGCTAATTTCTCAGCTTTTTTGGAAACATAATAGCGCTTTGTAAGCTCTAGTAATTGTTCCAGGTTTTTCTCCTGATTCTTATTTTGTTTAGCAAGCCGCTCCAGCTTCTCGGTCAGCTCTTCCTTCTCTATTTTATCCTGAAGTCGCTCAAGTTCTTCAAGTAATTCTTCATTTTCTTCAAGCCTTTCTTCGTTTTCATCAAGGCGCTTCTCAAGCTGTTCCTTGAATGGGTCGCTCTCCTCCTTTTCGGGTTGAAAATTCTGAAGGTTTTCCTTCATCTCTTTAGAAAAATTCTTCATCATTTCTTCCTGCTGCTTTTGACGCTTAAGGAAGTTCTCAAGTTTTTTCTTGTCGTTCCAGTTAAGCTCCTTTTTTTCCTTCTGAAGCTTACTGAGCTCTTCCAGGGTTTTGTCCTGTTTCTTCAGTTCATCCAGGGTTTTGTCAAGATCTTTTATGGTGTTCTCCTGGTTCTGAAGCTGTTCGTTTTCCAGCTCGTCTTTTGTAAGTTTTCTGAAGGTGAACACACCCGATTTGCTCGACTTGAAATTGTGGATAGCGTCGTTGTCGAATATTTCGAAATAATATTCATAGGCAACTCCCTCTTCCAGTTGTAGCTCTCCTGGAAATGTATAAACAAACTGGTCCACCGTAGTTTTATTTACCGGCAATAAAGCTTCAGAGGCGTTTGTTTCATCCCCAATAGGATAATACACCAGCCGCAACTTTGAAAGGCCGTAGTCATCACTTACACGACCCAGGAAATACACAATTTGTGCGTTGGTACTGTCCTGTTTGGATTCAACATCGATCTCAGGATATTCGTCTTTTATCACCCCCAGGGTAAACGACAAGTTCTCATATTCAAATAAGTCGTCGTTGGAGGTGGTTATGGCATAATCGAGCTTTCTGTAGACCCGTTTGTCGAACTCAAAGTCCCTTTTTATCTCGGGCGAAGTGTTTTCTGCCAGCTCCTTAAAACTATAGGTGGAATCCTTGGTCTTCAAACCCACCTGAGTGGTGTTAAGAGCCTCCACCTTCCAGGAAACCAAGGTCCCTTCCGGAATTGTCGCGCTACCACTGCTTTTCAGCACCTCATCTTTCTTTCCGGTATATGCAGGATAGTCCAGCAACATCTCAAAATCTCTCATGGATGGTGTCTTCACAACACCAACAGTGTATTCCCTTGAAACAACGTCATTTGCCTGAAGTTCAAACCGGATTTGCTCAGTGGGTTGAAGAAAAGTATATTCAAAGATACCGGGTGCTTTTTGTTCTAAATAATATACCTCTTCATTATACCGTATGCTGGCGTTCTCAGGGATTAACTCTCCTTCTGTTCTAACTTCCAGCGTGAACGGCCTGTTCTCGATAGCCGTAAGCTCCTCGTTTAGCACAAAAAATGAAAAAGGTGCCGGCGGCTCATAAGCTGTATCGTAATTGACCACCCTTTCATAACTGCTTGAAAATATTTCTTGTTTGCCTAATACAATTACCAGGAGTATCACCAAAACTGGCAATGCCGCATATTTCAAATATTTAACGTTCTTCTTGAAATCTACAGCTCGTTTAAAGGGTATAGGCTGTAATTGAGACGCCTTTTGGTCTATGCTCGCCATAAGCAGCTCTGATTCCCGAAGATTCTGGTTGAGCTGAATAACATTAAGCAGTTTGTCATTTACCTGCGGAAAGTGACTGCCAATGATCCTGGCTGCCTCGTCATGAGAAATCCCCTGCTGAAGATTAAACAGCTTGGCAAGAGGAAAGGCAATAAACCTAATGAACAGCGCTGTTTCAACTCCAACAAACAACCAGAAAAGAAGGGTCCTTCCTCCGGTGTCCAGCCATAAGAAGTATTCTACAAAAAGTGTGATTATGAAATAAAGAAGGCCAATAGCAAAAAAAAGTATCGCACCCTTGATCAATTCATTGGTGTAATATTTTTTTATAAATTGTTCCAGCTTCTGCTGAATGACACTAAAGGTGCTCATATTGTGGACTTCCTAGATTCAGAAACTTCTAAAATACGATTTTATTTCTTAAGGAAATCTCAAAAATCAGTCCAAAAAAGAGCAAAATGAAAGACCTGAAATATCTCGCCGCCTATTCCATTCCTGTTGTTGCTGTAATAGGGTTGATCTATCGAGACATCTGGTCCTTCTTAACTCCGGTCTATGCGTTTGGACTCATCCCCATCATGGAGGTAATTCTTGCCGAAGATCCGAGTAACTTAACAGAAACAGAGGTCTCCAGCAAAAAGAACAATCTTCTTTTCGATTTACTATTATATCTCAACCTTCCTCTGGTCTATGGGATCATCCTGTACTTCCTTTACAGCCTGTCCTGGGCGAATTACACTACCGCGGAACTCATCGGGCTATCATTTTCGGTGGGGATCGTACTAGGAGGGAATGGTATAAATGTAGCGCACGAGCTTGGTCACAGGAGAAGAAAATGGGAGAACATCCTCGGAAAATTACTGCTCCTGCCCGCTTTGTACATGCATTTCTACATAGAGCACAATTTCGGCCATCACAAGAATGCGGCAACCGCTGAAGATCCAGCCAGTGCGAGATACAATCAATCGGTATACGCTTTCTGGGTTCGATCCATGTTCTACCAGTATTTAAATGCATGGAGAATTCAGAATAAACTACTGAAGCGAAACAAAGATGGCTTCTTCAGTATAAAGAACGATATGCTGTGGTACACCATATTCCAGTTGGGATACCTTGTTGCTGTTTATTTAATCTTCGGGAAGATCGCCCTGTTTGTGGCCATCTCAATTGCAGTGACCGCTGCAGTATTATTAGAGACCATTAATTATATCGAACACTATGGGTTGAGTAGGAAAAAACTTGAGAGCGGTCGATATGAGCGTGTTCAGAAGATACACTCCTGGAACTCCAACCACGTTTTGGGCCGCATTATGCTGTACGAGCTCACAAGGCACAGCGATCATCACTATAAAGCATCGAAAAAGTACCAATTGCTGGATTGTCATGAGGAGAGTCCGCAAATGCCATACGGCTATCCAACCTCTATGATGCTCTCGTTGATCCCCCCTCTGTGGTTTAGGATCATGAATAAGCGAATTCCTGTGGAAATGCGCCTGTAGGTTGTATCTTTGCAGCCAAATTCAGAAAGAGAAATGGCTCAAAAAGTACGCGTACGCTTTGCTCCCAGTCCAACCGGACCCCTTCACATTGGTGGAGTCCGAACGGCTTTGTTCAACTACCTTTTCGCAAAAAAGCACAAGGGTGATTTTGTCCTTAGGATCGAGGACACTGATCAAAACCGCTATGTGAAAGGTGCAGAAGAATATATCGTTGAATCCCTCAATTGGCTCAATATTCCTTTCGATGAAGGGCCGGGAAAAGACGGTGGTTATGGGCCCTACCGACAAAGCGAACGCAAAGGGCTCTATCATAAATACGCCGACGAGTTATTAGCTTCAGGAAATGCATATATTGCCTTCGACACCTCGGAAGAGCTGGACGCTCACAGAAAGGAGCACGAGGCCAACGGGAAAACCTTTATCTATAACTGGCACAATAGGGAGAAGCTCAAAAATTCCCTGGTACTTTCCGAGGAAGAAACAAAGTCTCGAATGGCCAATGGAGATCCTTATGTGATCCGGTTCAAGTCTCCTCAGGACGAAACCATCCTGCTCAACGATATCATACGCGGCACAATTTCCATTGATTCAAATACATTGGACGATAAGGTGCTGTTCAAAAGCGACGGCATGCCTACCTACCACCTGGCGAACATTGTGGATGATCACCTTATGGAAATTTCACATGTGATCCGTGGAGAAGAGTGGTTGCCCTCACTCGCCCTACACAAGATGCTATACGATGCCTTTGGCTGGAACACTCCCGAGTTTGCACACTTGCCTCTCATTATGAAGCCGGTTGGAAAGGGTAAACTGAGTAAGCGCGACGGTCAAAAACTTGGCTTCCCTGTGTTTCCTTTGGAATGGAATACTGAAGGGGGGGAATCTTATTCGGGTTATCGGGAAGATGGTTATTTACCCGAAGCGGTGGTGAATATGCTAGCATTCCTGGGATGGAACCCGGGCACAGAACAAGAGATCTTTAGCATTGATGAGTTGGTAGAATCCTTCGATTTGAACAAGGTGCATAAGGGCGGAGCTAAGTTTGACCCTGAAAAGACCAATTGGTTTCAGCACCACTACCTTCAACAAGTTTCTGATGAAACTATCACAGAACACTTCAAAACCGAGGTCCTCCATCCTCGTGGGATTAATTTTGCAGAAATGGATGTTAAGAGAATTGTTTCTGCGATCAAAGAGCGCGCGACCTTTGTTACCGACCTATGGGATCAGGGGAGTTTCTTCTTTGTTGCTCCTTCGGAATACGACGAAAAAGCTTCAAAGAAAGCGTTTAAAGAAGACACTGCGGGTATCCTTGGTACAGTGGTGAAGCTCCTTTCGGAAGTTGACAGTTTTTCTTCAGAAGTAATTTCAGAAAAAATCAAGGGCTGGATCACTTCTCAGGAAATGGGTTTTGGAAAGGTAATGATGCCACTTCGGCTTGCGCTTGTTGGCGAAATGAAAGGTCCTGATGTATTTGAGATTGCCTCAATATTAGGAAAGGACGAAGCCATTAAGCGTCTCCAAGCTGCGATTCGCTATATTTCTTAGAAATAGACAACAGCTCCGAAGATAAGAGTGCTGCTGTTTCCCTCAAAATCGTTCTTAGCAAGTTCCTTGTCATTGAGGTTTTTCAGCATATTGGTCACTCCATACTGATACTGGGCCCACACGCGGAAATTCTCAAGTCCGGCAGTCAATCCGCCCATCACCCTGAAGTTTACTTTGGAAATATCCTGGATCTCGTTGGCGCGTATGATGGCGTCATCTACAGCTAAAATGTACTGTCCGAAATTGTCTTCATTCTTCATTTTAAGCCTTCCGTTAACGTTCAGGACGGGTCCGAATTCAAGGCTAAAATGGTGTCTAACCACGTTAAAACTACCGAGAAAATTGATCTGAACTGCCTGTATACTATAGTCTATATATTCCTCAACGTTCCGGTTGCTTGCATCCCCCGTATTTATTGCCAGTACTTCAAGTTCGTTTCCGAAGAAATTAATGCCGTAGATAAGGTCGAAGGATCCGCGAAAGGATCCGCGGGTAGTGAATCCACCCATAAACCCGGTTCCCTGTCGCGTGGTAAGGTCGGCAGTGTTGATGTCAAACAAGGTCATTCCTGCCTGAAGACCGAGTCGGTTATAGCCTTCAAAATTTCGTTGAGCTTGTGTGTTGAATGTGAATAAAAGAAGAAAAGTAACGAACGTGAGGTTTCGAAGACACATAAAGTTAGATATCAAATTTGGGCACTAAAAGTAGCGCTAATTTCGTATCTTAAACGATGTTTTTAATTTAATATTTCAATTATCATGGGTGGTGGTTTTCTTCTATGGATGATTCCTTTGGGTCTCTTCCTTTTTTTCGTTCTTTTCGGTGTTTTTTTTACTGTTAAACAACAGACTTCTGCAATTATAGAAACCTTCGGGAGGTATAGCAGTATTCGTAATTCGGGTCTGCAAATGAAGATTCCTCTTGTTCAGCGCATTGCCGGGCGTATAAATCTTAAAATTCAACAGCTGGATGTTTTAGTAGAAACCAAGACCAAGGACGATGTGTTCGTCCGCTTAAAGATCTCGGTTCAGTTCCAGGTGGTGAAAGACAAGGTGTACGATGCTTTCTATAAACTTCAGAGTCCTCAGGATCAAATTACATCTTATGTGTTTGATGTGGTGAGAGCAGAAGTGCCAAAAATGAAGCTGGACGATGTGTTCGAGCGCAAAGACGACATCGCGATTGCAGTGAAAAGTGAATTGAACGATGCGATGATCGACTATGGATACGACATCATTAAGACTCTAGTAACGGATATAGATCCGGACGTCCAGGTAAAAGAGGCAATGAACCGGATTAACGCTGCCGAGCGTGAAAAGGTAGCCGCCGAATACGAGGCAGAGGCAGAACGCATTAAGATCGTTGCCAAGGCCAGGGCAGAGGCAGAGAGCAAAAGGTTGCAGGGGCAAGGTATCGCGGATCAGCGCAGGGAAATCGCTCGCGGACTCGAAGAAAGCGTGGATGTACTGAACAATGTAGGTATCAATTCCCAGGAAGCTTCAGCGCTGATTGTGGTGACACAGCATTACGACACACTACAGTCGATAGGAGAGGAGACCAATACCAACCTTATCTTACTTCCCAATTCGCCCCAGGCGGGCAGCAATATGCTGAACGATATGATCGCGTCTTTTGTGGCAAGCAATCAAATAGGGGAGGAGATGCGCAAGCAAAATAAGTCCAACCCGCGAATGGGTAGCGGAGGGTCTAAGCGGAAACGAACCCCGCCCCCAACCGATGATCCGGATGTGACCTTCTAAAAACAGACCCCGAGAAATCGGGGTTTTTTATTGGGGTGTGTTTACTTCAATGTCCAAAAGATCCAGCATGGTTGGATAAAGTAAATCCATGCTGATCGGTTGGTCATGTAATACTTCCAGGGCACGCACCTTTTGAGGATAATTTATTCTGAATGATTCTGAAAACCACAAAATATAGCCAGGATTCTTTAAAGCGTCATCTTCCTGAGCATGCAGCCATTTACCGCCTTCTCCCAGAAGTTCGCCGTGATCTGAAGCGTAAATCATAAAACTGGGAACGCTTTCGGATTCAAGCCTTGTTATGATGTTGTGAAGGAACTCGTCCAGGTACACTATGGTATTATCGTAGGAGTTTATGATTTGTTCTTCGGAAAGAGAAGGAATGTACTTGCTGTCAATCACAGGCTTGAAAAATCGGTGCTTATCTTCATAACGGTTTTCATACCACCAGTGACTTCCTATCATGTGCAGTGTGATCAACTGTTTGTTACTCAGTTTTAACAAGGAGTCCATTGGCTTGAGCATTACCCCGTCAAGTTCTTTATCGAAACTAAATACAGACCTGTACTTATCCACCAGGATGAGATCGTCGTTGGTTTCGGCTATTGGCAAGTAGGAAGTCTCCATGGTCTGGTTTCCGATCCATGTGGTTTTGAACCCTCCAATATTAGCCACGGTATACAGTGAGGTAAAAGGCCGAATGGTATCCTCAAGGTTTTGGTCGGTGAGCATTTGAGGTACGCTGGTGGCAGTTATGGTTTTAGATGTAAACAGATCGGGGTAACTAATCACATCATCTCTTTTAGAAAGAAATGGTGTTGTGTTTCGGAAATAGCCGTTGAGATGAAGATGATCAGCTCGCAACGTTTCACCGAGAACAAATACAGCCTTAATGGAATCCGAACTTGAAACAATCCCTTTTGGGTTCATGTTCAGCTCAAGGTTTGGTTTCTCGAAGTATTCCTCAACCGCTACGGCAACATTATATGGTAATCTGAATTTGAAGATGCCGTATTGCCTTCTTTCCATCAGGTAGAACATGACCATTAACGCCAGGGCTGGCACTATCATGATCTTGAGTCCTCTTTGCCTGTCCAGGTTGCTGTGCCATTTCAGAATGAATATCAGGGCGGCCACAGCCATAACATAGAATACAAAGTAAGGCACAGTTATGAGGTCAATTGCGATGTCAGGCTTGGTTTCCAATACGCCCTGTATGAGAGATGGGGTGATGGATATGTCTTGGGAATAGGCCCAAAACGAAAACCCTGAATATGCGAGAAACAATATTGGAAAAATGATTCTGAAGGGCCATTTAAATAGGCTCAACACATATAAAAATCCGGCCACTGTTGCCTGAAGTGCGCATAGGTGCAAAAAATATATAATACGGTCCTTGAATCCTTCCAGGGGTACGTGATAATAGGAGGCTCCTGTAATGAACAAAACGATGATGATGTTCATTACGAGGTGGAAGTAGATTATTGGTTTAAGTCTTTTTAACCTTTCCATCAAGAATGGGTGCGTATTTGTTTACCAGCCAAATCACAGGAATGACCATTACGACTTGTGCTACAGACAGAATTAGTTTCTCAAGTTCTGAAAAATTGAAAACTGTGACCCCAAAAATAAAGAATGCTACGATCTTTATAAGGGTTAACATCCTAATATGTGTTGCTAAAAGAACGACGGTGTGGCGCCCTAAGTATGAAAGAAAGCTAAAAATGGGAATTATTTTAAAGAATAATATCACTGCCAGGGATCCTCCAAGTCCACTTGCGAAGAACATAAGTTCATTTCCGTAAATCGATCTGTACATATCCACTTTTTCTGGGTTGAGATAAAACCCATTCAGGTTTATCAGAAGCCAACAGACAAGCAGCAAAACAGTCTTGGTTGTTGAAAGATTCACAAGGTATGGTTTCAATAGCTCTCCCAAAGCATAGAATCCAAGGGCAACCATTGCCACGTCAAGACTCCAGGGTAGTGAGAAGTCGAAGTAGATGGGCCAAAGAAATCCAAGCACTACCAGTACAGACACCCCAAAAGCCTGCAAATATTTGTTCTTTAGTTTTTGTGTTAAGGCTCGCAATACGTACACCAGGAATATACACGGCAGGAACCACAGTGGAATTCCCCAGTCCATATATTCACCACCACCTTGCGCATAGAGTATTCCAATTAAGTTCTTTATCGGTGAGGCGTCCATGGTGGCGCTGTCGCCATAATTCCTGCCCAAAAAGAACCAAAACAAGTATAACGCACTCGCCCAGATGAAGTAGGGGGCCAGTATCATTTTCGCTCGTCTCTTTATGGCCGATAAATCAATCTTTTTTGGATGAAACATGCCTGATATAAAGAAGAATAAAGGGACATGAAACGAATAGATATATGGTTCGTTGGCGGGAAAATTATGGCCGTAGACCACTAAAAAGATCGAAAGTCCTCTGGCCTGGTCTATCCAATTATATCGTTTTTGCATGTTTCTTTTCGGGTTCTGAAACAGAAAGTCCTTGTCGATAAAGATATAGTTTTTTAGTAATTGCCGTGTTTTCATGAAATCAGATTAAGAGGGTGCTGATCAGCCTTGTGTGGTTCAATATTAATTTTAACTTCACAATCTGCGTCGTAGGTATGTCAGTTTCTAGCCCCCCGCTAATTAACATTTGACATGAAAAATTTCAGACACTTTATCCCAATCGTATTTGGGTTATTATTAATGATGAGCGTACGGGCTAGCAACAATACGAATATAGGTTGCTCACCCATGTGCGTAGAAGAATGTTCCTCAGATCCCATTGTGCTTAGCCCAGGAAAAGAATACGATTTCTCCTATTTAAAACCTGGTGAAACCGCAGAGTTAGCTTATGAAGACGACAAGGGCAATCCCATCCGATACCGCGTTACGCGCACTTCTGGTGGTCTTGATGTCGCAGTATATACAAGTTCGCTTCAGAAAGCCGACCCCAATACGGTAATTGCATTTAAGGGCCCTAAGGGTGTGGTAAGTTCATCCACTGTTGGCGAAATCGTTTCTCAGCGATGCGGCTGGCTATGTGTTATCGCACATGTTTTCTGTGTGAAGGTTCATCTTGGGCCTCCCGGAAATACCTGGGAGTGGGACTGCAGCGGGAGCACGAATGAGAATTAAACAAATAGCAGCAAGCTAACTATGTCTCTGATCAGAAAAATAAAGGAAAGTATAATTACAAAATGGATCGTTTTGTATTATACTTTCTTTTTTATACTTGGGTCGTATCTGCTCCTTCAGCTAATCTTCACGGTTTTACAGTTTTTCTTTTTTGGAGATCCCCAGCAATCAATCACCCTACAAGGGTTCAGCGTTGTGATAGACGGCGTGGACCATCAGATCTGGGACCTCCCTCAATTTCACATATCTGTAATTCTAAGCTCCCTTATCGTTATTGGGCTCACATGGCTTACTATGAAATTTGTAATGAAAGGAAGGCCGTTTCACAACCTTGGGTTTCTGCCTGTGCTTCGCGAACATAGGGTTTGGTTCCTGTATAGCGCAATCGTATTGCTCAGCGGCATACTCATGAGAGAGTATGTAATTGGTTCAACTGAAATCGCTATAAGCGCCGGGAACAATATTGAAAAGGTCCTGATAATTCTTGGTTTAGCGGTGTTTGGCCCCGTTTTGGAAGAGGTGCTATTCCGGGGATATTTACAAGCCCGTATGGATGCAATACTCAAAAACAAATTTCCCTGGATATCCATATTTATAACCGCGGCCCTCTTTTCTGTTTTCCACTTTCAATATGCGCCATTGGAAATGCTCTATATCTTTGGGGTAGGAGTCTTTCTCTCTCTAATGAAACACAAAACCAGATCACTTTGGTTTCCAATTATTTTTCACACAGCAGGAAACCTGTACGCTGTGCTAATGATTCTGCTGTGAGTCGGCCAGTTTTGCCCAGGAATCTCTCAAAGGAACCGTTCTATTAAACACTTGGATTTTCTCGGTTGAGTCTCGATCTACGGTAAAATATCCTATCCGTTGAAACTGAACTTTGTCCTCAACTTTAAAGTCGGCTAAACTGGGTTCTCCGTAGGCAGTTATCGTCTTTAACGAATCCGGGTTAAGAAACTCCAAAAAGTCCCTGTCCTTATGGCTGTCAGGTGCAGGCTCCGTGAACAATCGGTCGTACAGGCGCACCTCAATGGGAAGTGCGTGAGGTACGGAAACCCAATGCAGGGTGCCCTTCACCTTCCTCATGGAAGCTTCGGTCCCGCTACCGCTCCTGCTGTCCGGATCGTAAGTACAATGAATTTCAGTAATATTCCCCTCTTCGTCTTTAACAACGCTCTCTGCTTTGATTATGTAAGCGCTCTTCAATCGAACCTCTTTACCTAGCTTGAGGCGGAAAAACTTACGGTTTGCCTCTTCCCTGAAATCTTCCTTTTCTATATAAAGCTCCCTTGAAAAAGGAATTTTGCGTAATCCGGCATTTTCGTCTTCCGGATTATTTTCGGTTTCCAACCATTCTTCTTTTCCTTCAGGGTAATTGGTAATCACCACTTTTACCGGGTCCAGGACAGCCATGACCCGTGTCGCTTTCTTGTTCAGGTCTTCCCGCACATTGTATTCAAGACGCGAAACATCAATCAGGTTTTCGCGCTTTCCAACCCCTATCCTGTTGGCAAAATTGCGTATGGATTCAGGCGTATACCCTCTTCTTCTTAATCCCGAGATGGTTGGCATTCTAGGGTCGTCCCATCCGGAGACAACTCCTTCTTCCACCAGGCGCGCTAGTTTGCGCTTGCTAACAACTGTATGACTAAGGTTTCTTCTAGCAAATTCTCGCTGTTTAGGCCTCATTTTTTCCGAACTGTATACCTGGTCTAAGAACCAGTCGTATAGCTCGCGGTGAGGAAGGAATTCAAGCGTACAAAAAGAATGTGATATCTGTTCTATATAATCGCTTTCCCCGTGGGTCCAGTCGTACATTGGAAATATCTTCCAATCCGTTCCGGTCCTGTGGTGGTGCTTGTGTAACACGCGGTACATTACCGGGTCGCGCATGAGCATATTTGGTGAGGACATGTCGATCTTTGCTCTAAGAACAAGTTCTCCTTCTCTCACCTCGCCGTTTTTCATTTTCTCGAAAAGCGCCAGGCTTTCCTCAACAGGCCTGTTCCTGTAAGGGCTTTCTTTTCCTGGTTCGTTCGGCGTCCCTTTTTGTTGTGCGATTTCCTCAGAAGTTTGCGAGTCAACATAGGCCTTTCCGTCTTTTATGAATTGAACGGCCCAGTCGTAGAGCTGCTGAAAATAATCCGATGCGTAAAGTTCTTCGGTCCATTCATAACCCAGCCATTCTATGTCCCTTTTGATGGCATCCACATATTCCTGTTCCTCCTTGGTTGGGTTGGTATCATCAAAGCGCAGGTTAACCGGAGCGTTGTACTTCTCACCCAATCCAAAATTCAGACAAATAGCCGAAGCATGGCCAATGTGTAAGTAGCCGTTAGGCTCCGGGGGGAAACGAAATCTCAGCTCCGATTGTCCATATCCGGATTCAAGATCTTTCTCTATGATTTGTTCAAGAAAATTTAATGACTCTTCTTTTGACATATTCTTTCTGTGTTGGTTTCCGAATTAAGCCCGGAAACATAGCAATCGCTTACAATTATTCCCAATATCATTGTTGGTAAACGACTGTCAAAGGTAAAAAAAGTATCTTTGCCGAAAGCACAATTCGATGAGTAGAATTCGATTAAAAAACATCCGCATATTCACCAATCACGGTTGTTTGTCGGAAGAAGAAAAAATTGGCAGTGATTACCTGGTTAACCTCTCGGTTGATGCAGATCTTTCGGAAGCTGCCAGGACAGACCAGCTCAAGGATACCGTGGATTACGTACATCTCAACCGAATAGTGAAGGAGCAAATGGCTCAGCGCTCCAAGCTACTTGAACATGTAGGACAACGGATTATAGATGCTGTTTTTGAAGAGGTGGCTGTTGTGAATTCTGTAGAAGTAACTGTTTCAAAAGTAAACCCTCCAATTGGCGGGGATGTAGCCGAAGTAAGTGTTACAATGTCTTCGAGCCGGTAAATTCCGATTTAGCCCGGTTTTTTAAAGTTTATATTTTATATTTGCCATCTGTATAAGGCATCGTGGCCGAGTGGCTAGGCAGAGGTCTGCAAAACCTTGTACAGCGGTTCGAATCCGCTCGATGCCTCAGGAAGCCCCTCCAAAATAGGAGGGGTTTATTTTTACATGCTGTTCTCAATTGGATTTTTTACAGATGGAATACGATCCAGTCCTTTTTTAACTTCATCCGGAAAAATACCTTCGACAAGAAGCAAGACCCCAAACCCAATAATTAGAATGCTGACCCACTTCTTGGTGCGAAATACGAATCTCGGAGTAAGCCTGCTTTTAAGTTTTTTTGCAAGAGAAATCTTCATAAGGTCCGTTAGGAAAAAGGTGACCAGAACTGTGGTCATAAACAGTAAGACGCCATTTTCGGAGGAGGTAAGTGCGTTCGCCATAATAATAGTTCCAATCCAGCCGGCCAGTACACCAAAGTTCACAAAATTCAGCAGAAAGCCTTTCAGGAACAATCCGCCGAGGTCTTTTTTTACCTTAACCGCATAGTGTTCGCGAACGATCTTAATGAACGATTTTGCTGTTCGTATATAAGAAATAACCCCATAAGCAATCAGAACTACGCCTCCAAGGATAAGTAAGCCAGGATCGTCCCTAACTTTCTCAAGAATCTTACTCGTTCCATAGAGCGCGATAATAATAAAGATTATATCTGCCGTAATAGCTCCGAGGTCAAAAAACAGACCGGCTTTAAAACCTTTAGTGATGCTGGTTTCAATAAGCGTAAAGAATACGGGGCCCACCATAAAAGCAAGAATCACTCCGTAGAGAGCCGCATATAAAATACCGTCGAACATAGGGTAAAAATACAAATTTGTTTACTCTTGTCCGACGGGAATAATTAGTAATTCTATTTTAATTCACAACTCGGATTCGGCCACCGGCAAAACTCTTTTTATCGACTTTCTGTGGATTTCCGTAGATATTCACATCGCCGCCCGCTGTCACTCTTACTTTTACTTTATTGCTTGCATAAACATCGGCCTCTCCTGCTGCAGTAACACCAATTTCAGTATCCTCGGTTAGTAGTTCGCGGCCTTCAAAGATTCCGCCTGTGTTCAAGGTGATTTCCTGGCTTGTTGAAGTTCCGGCAGCTTCAATGATCCCGCCGGTAACAGCACGTATTTTAGTGTGGTTGGTGTTGAGCCCAACTTTAATCCTACCGCCTTCCTGTGCTCGAAGTTCTATGGTGTTTTGCTCAATGGTTTCGTTGGAAACTATGTAGGCGCCTTCATTTGCGTCTATCACATCGATATTGGTAAAAAACACCTCTACAAAGGTTTCGTTCCCGTTAAATCGCTGTTCCAGCTCCATGCGGAGCTTAAGGACTCCATTGTCATTCATCACCTTGAGGTACTCCCCCCTCTCTCCTTTGATCACAACCTTATTTTCTTCGCCCTGAATAAGATTCACTTCTATCAGGTCAAAGACTTTTAGTTTGTGGAAATCTCCCACATCCTTTTGAATCATAGGTTGTGCGAATATCGAAACGGTAAAGAATGAAATTAATAGTAATACGTAATTTTTCATCGTGACTTTATATTTTACTATAAAGATAGGGAGGGAGGAATATTGTTACAGTTATTCCTCAATTTCATTACGGTGTCCCAACATATGGAAGTCAAGATGTTTTTTAACCAGGTCGGCATTCTTCACTTTTATATAAACTTCATCACCTAATCGGTACATGTTCTTCGTCTGGTCGCCAATGACAGCAAATTCGTCTCGATCGAAACGATAGTGATCATCTTTCAAATCATTTAAACGAACCATTCCTTCGCATTTATTTGAAATAATTTCTACATATATTCCCCATTCGGTAACTCCGGAAATCACTCCAAGAAATTCCTGATCCTGGTGATTCATCATGTATTTAACCTGCATATATTTTATGCTATCCCTTTCCGCGGTAGATGCAAGGATTTCCATGTCGGTGGAATGGCCACAACGCTCTTCATATACTTCCTCCTTAGCAGATCCTTTCCTGTCCAGGTATTGCTGGAGCAATCTGTGCACCATCACATCCGGGTAACGGCGGATAGGGGAGGTGAAGTGAGTATAGTAATCGAATGCCAGTCCATAATGTCCAATATTGTTGGTGGTATAAACCGCCTTACTCATACTGCGTATGGCTAGTGTGTCTACCATATTCTGCTCCTTCTTGCCCTGAACATCTTTCAGTAGTTTATTCAGAGATGATGCCGTGCTCTTTTTATCCCTTGTGTTTAGTTTATAACCAAATCGCTTTATGATGTTTTCTAGTTGAGCGATCTTCTCATCATCAGGTTCATCATGCACTCTATAAACAAAAGCCTTTTTCTCTTTTTGCTTTCCAATAAATTCAGCAACACTGCGATTCGCCAGGAGCATAAATTCTTCAATAAGCTTGTTTGCGTCTTTACTTTCCTTGAAATAGACGCCTTCAGGTTCGTTGTGTTCGTCGAGTTTGAACTTCACCTCAACCTTATCGAAAGAGATGGCTCCCTGGCGCATTCTTTTCTTTCTTAGGATCTTTGCCAGCCTATCCATTTCAAGAATTGCTTGAGCAAGATCCTTTTGAACTTCATATTTCTTAGCTGTCAATGAAATATTTGAAGGAATTATAAAAGGTTGTTGTTCCGGGTTTTCGATAATATGTTGGGCTTCTTCATAGGCAAAACGGGCATCACTATATGTTACGGTGCGGCCGAACCATTTATTAATAACCTCTGCGTCTTTGCTTATTTCGAAAATTGAAGAGAACGTATATTTCTCTTCATTCGGACGTAGTGAACAAGCATTATTAGAAAGAATTTCCGGTAACATAGGTACAACTCGATCTACGAGGTATACCGAAGTTGCTCTCTCATAGGCTTCAACATCCAGGATGGTCCCAGGCTTAACGTAATGCGAAACATCCGCAATATGAATACCTATTTCGTAATTTCCATTTTCAAGGACTTTAAATGAAAGAGCATCATCAAAATCTTTAGCGTCTTTAGGGTCTATGGTGAAAGTTAGAATATCACGCATATCCCTTCGATTTTTTATTTCTGAATCCTTTATTGAGGTATCAATAGAATTCGCATATTCCTCTACTTCTGAAGGAAATTCATAAGGAAGACCGTACTGTGCTAGGATAGCATGAATTTCTGTATGATGTTCACCAGGTTTACCTAAAACTTTAATAACCGAACCTACCGGTGATTCCGAATGCGCCTCCCAGCCTTCGATCTTTACCAAAACCTTATCTCCATTTTGGGATTTTCCAACTTTTGATTTTGGAATAAAGATATCCGTATACATGTTGTAGCCCGTAGTCTCAACAAAAGCAAACTTCTCTGAAATCTGTATAGTGCCTACGAACTCAGTGCGTTTTCTTTGGATAATTTTTGAAACCTCCCCTTCAAGTCTACCTCCCTTTCGTCTCTTAAAAACATAAACTTCAACAACGTCTTTATGTAATGCTTTATTTAGGTTTTTATGTCTAATGTATATATCATCATCCAGGTCTTCGACCACTACATATCCATCCCCTTTACTTGTGAGATCCATGATCCCTGTATAGTAATTTACTGATGAAGTGATGCTGTATTTTCCTCTTTCAATTTCCTGGATAGATCCTTTAACCTGAAGTTTTTTTAAGGTTTTAATTATCTGATTTCGACCACTGGGATCATCTACTCCTAACTTAGCTCCTATTTGTTTGTAATTGAAGGTTTGGGAGTGATTCTGACGCAGAATTTTGAGTATGGTTTCGGTAAGATTTTCAATACGCTGTTTATTCCTTCTTCTCTTCTTTCGCTTAGCCATTACATCTTTTATATTCCGCAAAAGTACGTTATAAATAAGAATAGCATTCAGAAATAAACAAAGATTTAATACATTAGTAATTGAACTATGAAGCACTTCGAAACCATAGCAATATTTACCTATCCAAGCGAGTATGCCGTACTTAGGCTACTTCTGGAACACCATGAGGTTCGCCACGTATTTCAAAATGAAACCATGATAGGTGTTCTTCCCTTTCACAGTAATGCCATAGGAGGGATCCGACTCAAAGTTCACAAAGAGGATATTCCAAAAGCAGAAGATATCATTGAAAATCTAAATAACACCTCTCATTTACGTATAGTTTAAACTTCTCAACAACTAAGACATCATTATTATTTTTTATTAAAATTTAAATTATAAAAATGGTTATGATTATAGTCTGTTAATATGTGGAATAAGTTTTTAAACATTTGTTTTGAATTCTTCTTGTAATTTTTTGTGAGTTAATTTTGAACAGCTCTTAAAGCGAAATAAACATTGTAAAACAGTAGATTAGAAATTCCTATTAACAATTGTGAATAAGCAATCTTAACAAGGTATTTTTAATAAAAAAATCTAAAACAATTGTTTGCAAAACTCAAAAAGCTATTAAAAACAAACCGATAAGATTCAATGAAAATATTTGGAATTAGAAAGAATAAATTGATATGGTAAACTTAAGCCGAACCAACAAATATTTTTCTATAAAACAAATGAACAACTATCAACATGTTTATTAACCGAAAATGGATTGTGTTTTCATAAATATTCTAATTAACATTATATAGAATTGAATTCGGTATGGAACCAATATTAGTATCTTTGTGTAAAACATCACTATCATGAAAATTGCTATTGGAAACGACCACGCAGGAACCGACTATAAAAACGCCATTATATCTTACCTTGAAGAATCTGGTCACCAGGTTACCAACTTTGGAACAAATACCGGCGATAGTGTGGATTACCCGGACTTTATCCATCCCGTGGCGGAAGCTGTTTCCAAAGAATCTGTCGATTTCGGAATTATTATATGTGGTAGTGGGAACGGTGCTTCTATGACGGCTAATAAACATCAAAAAGTTCGTTCGGCTCTGTGCTGGACAAAAGAGATCACAGCCCTGGCAAGGGAACACAACGACGCTAACATATTAAGCATTCCTGCAAGGTTTACAAGTGAACCACAAGCTATTGAAATGGTAAAAACTTTTCTGGAAACACCATTCGAAGGGGGCCGTCACAAAAGACGAGTGGACAAGATCGCCTGTGCATAAATAGTATTATGGGACATAATCATTCACATCATCACCATCATCACGATCACCGAGATGTGAAAGGACGAAACCTGCTTATTTCAATTTTCCTAAATATCCTTATCACGGTTGCCCAGGTGATAGGAGGAATCATCTCCGGAAGTTTATCCTTATTAAGTGATGCGCTGCATAATTTTAGTGATGTACTATCGCTTATCATAAGTTATGTTGCAAACAGGTTTGCCAAAAAGAAAGCCTCTTTTAAAAGAACATTTGGATACAAGCGCGCTGAAATAATTGCCGCTTTTGTCAACGCAGCTACCCTTTTAGTCGTTGCTGTTTACTTGGTATACGAAGCCATATTGCGATTCATTTCTCCCCAGGAGATCGAAACCGGACTTGTTATTTGGTTAGCCATCCTGGCTATACTGGCAAATGGATTCAGTGTTTTATTGCTTCGGAAGAGTTCCAGGGAAAACATGAACATGCGTTCAGCATATCTTCATTTGATTACAGATATGTCTGCGTCGGTAGCGGTATTGGTAGGCGGGTTGCTTATGAAATACTTTGGATGGTTTTGGGTTGATAGCCTGTTAACTATTCTCATCGCTGTTTATCTTATCATTATGGGAACAGGATTGTTGCGCAGCTCCTTCCGAGTACTGATGTTGTTTACTCCCGAAGATGTAGATCTAAAAGAGATACGAAATTCAATATCTACTCATTCCGAAATTAAGAACGTGCACCATATGCATATTTGGCAACTCAATGAGCAGGAAACACATTTGGAAGCTCATATTGATTTTCACAGGGACATTACACTTTCAGAGTTTGATGCTATTTTAAACGATGTAGAAACTATATTAAGTGATCAATATGGAATAAACCATGTGAATATTCAACCCGAATATCAGAAGGACGACCCAAAAGACATTATTGTACAGGACTAACGGATGACAATAAAGATCAAATCATTCCAGGAATTAACGATCGACGAATTACACGATCTTATGCAGCTGCGCAGCGAAGTCTTTGTGGTGGAGCAGGATTGCGTGTATCAGGATATTGACGGAAAGGACCGTAAAGCACTTCACATACTTGGATTTTATGAAGGTGAACTGTCAGCTTATAGCCGTTGTTTTCAACCAGGCGATTATTTTGAAGAAGCGGCGATAGGCCGGATAGTAGTAGATAAAAGAGTCCGGGATAAGGGTTTGGGGCATCAAATAGTAGACGCATCGATCGAGGCTGTTCAGAAAACCTATAACACATCACAAATAAAACTTTCTGCCCAAACCTATCTAATAGATTTCTATACCTCTCATGGATTTCAGACCACAGGTGAAGAGTACCTGGAGGATGGCATTCCACATATCGCAATGATAAAAAAGTAGAGCTTAAATTATCAAATATCTAATAAAAAGCTTCTCTTTTATGAATTCCTCAATTGTTAATAATATTGGATAAAAAACAACGGAAACTGTATTTATAATTTGATAAGTTTATTTCCTTAACTAGCAAAAAAATAAAGGGTTATGGGAAGAAGACTTAATTTTATTGTACTAACATTACTGGTTGTTGTTAGTTTGGTTTGCAGTGCTGAATATCAGTATATAGAAGGCAGCGGGGATATAGATCCGGGGGACACCGCATGGATGATCGTAGCTAGCGCCTTTGTTCTTTTAATGACCCCGGGATTGGCGTTCTTTTATGGAGGAATGGTTTCTAAAAAAAGTGTGATCTCAACCATGCTTCAAAGTTTTGTTGCCTTAGGTGTGATAAGTGTGTTATGGGTGATTGTTGGATTTAGTCTCGCGTTTGGCGACAGTGTTGGTGGAATTATTGGCAATCCAACAACCTTCTTTAATTTCAAGGACGTAACGCTTTCTCCTAATGCGGATTTTTCAGAAACTATACCTTTTCTTCTTTTTGCCCTGTTCCAATTAAAATTTGCGATTATTACACCGGCGCTGATCACAGGAAGTTTTGCCGAACGTATTCGTTTTCGAAGCTATATTCTTTTTATGGTGTTGTTTTCAATATTCATATACTCTCCGCTGGCTCATATGACATGGCATCCGGACGGGTTGCTTCGAAATTGGGGGGTGTTGGATTTTGCCGGAGGGACGGTAGTGCATATGTCGGCCGGAATCGCGGCATTAGCCGGAGCCATATACCTGGGAAAAAGAAAAGATAGAATAGAAAGGCCCGCGAATATTCCTTATGTCATTCTGGGAACAGGATTGCTTTGGTTCGGATGGTTCGGATTTAATTCCGGCTCTGCGCTTGGTGCAAATACGGACGCGGTAGCTGCTTTTGCCAACACCAACCTGGCCTCTGCAACCAGCATGATCACATGGATTTTCCTGGATCGTTTTCAGAATAGAAAAATGTCTTCCCTGGGAGCTTGTATAGGCGCAATTGTAGGCCTGGTCGCCATTACGCCAGCTGCTGGCTTTGTATCACTTGGCCAGAGTATATTCATAGGGTTTGTAGCTGCGATTGCAAGCAACTTTGCCATTCGATTAAATAAGAAATCTGAAATCGACGATACGCTGGACGTTTTTCCAAGCCACGGGGTTGGAGGCATCGTGGGAATGATACTTACCGGTATTCTTGCAAAGGATGTGGGACTGATACACGGTGAAACTACTACATTTCTTTACCATATGCTTGCGCTGGTACTTGTAGCCATTTTCACTTTTGGTGGCAGCTGGATACTTTACAAAGTTACGGACGTTCTCTTGTCCATGCGCGTGCGTGAAGATCAGGAATATAGAGGCTTAGACGCGTCCCAACACGGAGAAAACATTCACTAAAATCAGATCCGGATCAGTTTTTTATTCAAATTGAGGTCTTTCAGTATTTCATTGGTAAATCTGAAATGTCCGTGGTAAGTAATTACCTTAAATCGATGTTCTTTCATGCTGCTTAGCACATCAAGAAAACGCCACTTGGACTTAAGGAGGTTTTTTTGTTCGCTCTTTAAGCCTACTTCGATATAGTGTTTTATTCCGGCTCGTTCAGCCACTATATCCGGAGTAATGAGCTCATTAGTACTTTTCTTTAAATAACTTTTTGGTTTTTCATACCCGTCGAGATCGGCTTTAATATTCTCAAAACCTTTGTTTTCTAGATAGGCGATTGATTCTTGCAGCTTGTCCTTGTTTTCTTCTTTTTCTGAATATATCATAACTCATAATATAAGGATTCTCGTAAGATCTCGCAAATTTCATATTAGAAGCACTATTGTCTTGTCCTGCGAACCGACCTGTCGAAAGGAATACCAAGCTGTATCCCGATATTCTCATCGTCGCGATGGTCTGCAATATCAACTCCGTATTGAATGTCTTCCAGCTTACCATAAACAAAAGTCCCGAAGATGCGGTCCCAAACAGACAGCATATTTCCATAGTTGCTATCCGTCCAGGGCACCTGATAATGATGGTGGAATTTGTGCATATTCGGCGTGACAATTACATAACTTAACCCTTTGTCCAACCAAAGAGGAAGTGCCATGTTTGCATGAGTGAAGTACGTGAATAGCACGCTGATAATTCGGTAGAAAAAATAAAAAGCAATTGGCATTCCCATAATTACAACCGCACCCAGGGCAAATAATTCCCTTATAATAAAATCAATTGGGTGATGACGTGTTCCTGTGGTAACATCCACATGCTTGTCGCTGTGGTGCACAATATGAAGACGCCACATAGCAGGCACCTTGTGAAGCAAGAAATGAACGGTATACTGTGCGATGAGGTCGAGTACAAGTATGGATAATAGAAGCTCAACCCAAATAGGTGCTTCGAGGAGGTTCAGCAATCCGAAATTAGATTCGGCCAACCACACAAAAACTCCGGTAGTCGCTATCCCAAAGACGGCATTAATGACCATAACAAAGAACAGCAAAACCAAATTAACTTTCGCGTGCTTCCATTTTTTGTATTTAAGGCTGAACTGACTGTAATTACCTTCCAGCATCCAGAATATTGCCAAAACAAAAAAGATCCAGCCCGCTTTCATCCATATGGGCATTGTTTCGAAGAAATCCAGGAATGCTTGCATACGTCTATTTTAGAATTCGGGCATATCGGTTGGTATCGTTTAACACAGCGATTGCCTCAAGGATCTCCGTGTTATTTTTCACCTGGTGATTATATAGCCCATCCCTGTAAAAATATCGTTTTAAAATCTCATCGCTCAACAGCGACATGATCTCCGCTTTCTTATCTTCAAGGGCTTTCGTCTTTGCCCTTCCGATGGAAGACATGAGCTGCTTGTAACTTGCCTCAATTTCTTTCTTGAGGTCCTCATCTTCCGAACGCCGTAAAGCTTCAGCGAATTCTTTTTCCGTTTCTGTTTCGTAATCAAAATCATTCTGCTTCAGAAAACGAAGAAAATCCTGGAAGTCCTCTTCAGTAAAACGAAATGAAGACGGATCTTCCATGCTGTTTTTGTAGTAATACCTCGTTGCATAATCGAAGATCGCATTGTCTTTTAAGAGTGCGGTTGTAATGGAACTGAATTTCGCAGTTTCTACCTCTATATCAGGTAGAATTCCACCTCCGTCATACACCGTGCGGCCTCCTTTGGTCTTGAAAGCGTTATATTCTTTAGGGTCCAGACGGATGGGATCACCATTTTCATCCCTGTTCCAATAATCCAGAGCTTGAATGCAACGACCACTTGGGGTGTAATATCTGGAAATTGTCACTTTCAGCTGGGTACCGTAGGTGAGTTTCTTCGGCCGTTGAACCAGGCCTTTTCCGAAACTTCGTGCACCAACCACAACAGCGCGGTCCAGATCCTGCAAACCACCGCTAACGATCTCACTTGCTGAGGCGCTTCGGCCATTTATTAGCACAACCAGGGGTATTTCAGTGTCCACAGGCTCGTTTCTTGTAGTGTACGATCTGTTGTATTTCTCGATCACCGATTTCGTGGTGGTGATCACCTCTCCCTTCGGAACAAATAAGTTCACGACACTTATGGCTTCGTTTAGCAATCCTCCCGGGTTTCCGCGCAGGTCCAGAATGATCTTGGTAGCTCCATCTGCCTTAAGTGCCTCAAGGGCTGCTTTAGTTTCTCGTGTCGTAGTTCGGTTGAATTTCGTTAAAACAATATACCCGATATTATCTTCTAGAAGTTTATAAAACGGAACTGCTTTCACAGCGACTTTCTTACGCGTTAACGTTGTCGTTTCTTGTTTACCCTGGCGCAGATATGTGAGTTCAACAGTTGTGCCTGTTGCACCTTTCAACAACTCACCGGCATCATCGTCAAAATCAGAAAGATCGGTGTTTCCTATACGAATGATCTCGTCTCCCGCCTTTAATCCTGCTTCATCGGCAGGATAGTCTTTGTAGGGTTCAACAACAATTATTTTGTCTTTTAGCGTTCGGACTGAGGCTCCGATTCCAGTATACGTTCCGGAATTTTTTATTCGGGCATCTTCTACCTCCTGTTCATTCCAGTAGACCGTATAAGGATCAAGGTCTTCCAGCATTCCTTTAATTGCTCTATCCATAAGAGTAGCTGGTGTAACCTCATCCACGTAGTTCATGTTCAACTCCTTGAACATGGTGGTGAAGATTTCTATTTGTTTAGCGATTTCAAAAAAATCACTTTTGAAGCTAACTGTAGTTACAAAAACAGTAAGCGCCAGCGCTGATATAATTATCCGTTTCTTCATGATTTTAAATTTGAAGTAATGCTCCCGAATCTGCTTTGGTAGATCATTCAGGGAGTTTGTCGAGGAGGACGGTCATCGCCTTTTCAATCTCACTGAAATCGCACTCCTTCCTGCCAATATACAAAAACAACAACGCAAAATTATCTCCATTATTAGGCTTTAACTTGTTTTTATGTAAACGATATGCTTCACGCATTAATCGCTTGATTCGGTTTCTGCTTACGGCCAGCTTAAAATTCCGTTTAGGCACGGAAAAGCCCGCTTTAATCGATTCCTGGCCTTCTATGTGTAGATAGATCATTCTCAAAGGGAATTTATTGATTCCTTTTCCTTCTGAAAATAACGCCCCGATCGTTTTTCGGGATTTTAGTTTTTCGTGTTTCTGAAACGTGAACCGCATGGCGTAAATGTAGCTTATTTACTAAAACTTAAGCACGGTCGAAAAAAAAATCCCGCCTTTGGCGGGACTAAAATTATAGTAGCCGCTGCCGTTTTAATTTGTACTAAATACGTTATTTTCCTTGTTGATATCGGCCATAAGCCCCGTTGGATCTATGGAAACTTTTGAAATCTTCCGGTCGCCGCCTATCATAAGTTTATATTCCGGGTTCGCCCAGGACCAGTCCGGCATAACCGTCCATGAAATATCTGTTTCCCTTGGTTTTTCGGCACGCGCCATTTGAAGCGGAATATGGAAGAATTCTTTATAGCCATCTTCATATTCAACAAACAGATCGATTGGCATAGGCATGAGCCCGATACGCTCCAGGAACACATAGCTGCCTTCTTCGTCCTGCTGAACATTCCTGACTGCGTAATCGATGGTGTTGGTCGTTTGTGTCCAGTCCGTAAGGTACCAGTCCAGCTCAAAACCACTTACTTTCTCTGCTACACGGATAAAATCGTTGGGTGTTGGGTGTTTGAAAGACCAGTCTTTGTAGTATTGCTTCAGCGTTTTGTCAAGATTGTCCTGTCCTATCACATATCCCAGCTGGGCCATGAACACAGCGCCTTTGCTGTAAGCAGCGATCCCATATCCTCGATTGGATGCATACCTGTCTGCATGCGTAGACATGGGTTGCTCTGCGCCGCTTTTAGCTATGAAAGCATACCCGCGATAGGAGCCACTCCACTTATTTACTTTGGGCTCATTGTTGTTCACCTTAGCCATCGCTCGTGAAGAAATGTAAGAGGTGAAACCCTCATCCATCCATTCGTGTTTACTCTCGTTAGTTGCAAGAACGAATTGGAACCAGCTATGCGCCAGTTCATGGGATGTAGTTCCCAGAAGACCCCTGTATCGCTGGCCGCCACTTATAAGTGTACACATACCGTATTCCATTCCTCCATCACCACCATGGATGACGGAGTATTGTTTATACGGATAAGGGCCAACATTTTCATCGAAGAATTCCATAAGCTCCGCCGTTTTCGGCTGGATCTTCTTCCAGTTTTCAATGATCTCAGGATCATTCTTGTAAAGAAAGTGCAACATAACACCGTTCGGCCCCTCCAGTTTATCATGAATGTATTCATCATCGGCAGCCCAGGTAAAATCGTGAACCTTTGGCGCTTTAAAGTGCCACGTATACTTGCCTTTCTTCGGTTTCATTGGCTTAAGCCCCTCAGGACCGTAACCGTGGCCAACCTCTTCAGCATTCTGAAGATAGCCTGTTCCTCCAATAGTGTAGTCGGCATCAATGGTGATCTTGACATCGAAATCGCCCCATACTCCGTGAAACTCACGCGAAATGTATGGATCGGCATGCCAACCCTGGAAATCGTATTCAGCGATCTTAGGATACCATTGTGTCATTGAAAGTGCTACACCGTCGCGGTTGTTTCGGCCGCTTCTTCTAATTTGTAAGGGCACCTGAGCGTCCCATTCCATATAAAAAGCAGTGCTATGCCCTGGCTGAATAGGAATGTTCAATTCCACTTCCAAAACAGTACCCACAACTTCATATTTGAGGGCTTTACCATCCTGCGTAAGCAAAGTAGGTTTGATATAGCCAATTTCAGAAGGAGATAATTTTGAAATCCTGTCACCCACACGAGAATCCGGATCACCAATAGTTCGAGACCGAATGTCCATATCGCTTCCCGGCTGAAAGGCATTAAAATGCAGATGGTAAAACACCCGATTTAAAACATCGGGTGAATTATTGGTGTAAATTGCTGTTTGTTTTCCTTCATACTGAAAGGACTCGACATCCATGTCGATCTCCATAGTGTAGTCAACATGTTGCTGCCAATAGCTAGTATTGTTCTGCGCGAGGCCGGAAAAAACAATCAGCAACAGCGAGATGGTGCTGATTACTTGCTTCATTTCCTCGACATTTTATCCGCAAGAATAAGCGCATTATACATGTTTACCATTTTTCCAGACTTAGAAATATCTCCGAAATTTTCCTGGTTGGATGAATCTCCGCCCAGAACCACAGGACTTTTTGAAGTCAAACCACTATTCATGATCACTTCTTTAACCTGAGCAGCACTAAGATTTGGATAGTACGATCGAATTGTAGCCGCAACCCCTGCAACAGCTGGTGCCGCCATTGAGGTTCCCTGCAGATATTCGTACTCGTTGAGAGGGGTAGTGGACCAAATCCTCACACCCGGAGCGAATACATCCACATTGGATTTTCCGTAGTTTGAAAAAGTTGCGATCATTTCACCTCCGTACTTGTAGTTTAATGCACCAACGGTAAGAACATTGTTCGCGATTTCCGGACCGGATAAAGACTGGTCGTTTGGATACACTTCTATGGTATCAAGATTGAAGGCCTCATTTCCTGCCGCGTTAACAATAAGCACGTCTTTTGAAGCGGCGTACTTAATGGCATCTCGCACCCACTCTGGATGCGGTGAGAAATATTTTCCGAAGCTGGTGTTGATTACCTTTGCTCCGTTATCAACGGCATAACGAATAGCCAGTGCCACATCTTTGTCGTACTCATCTCCATCAGGAATGGTGCGGATCACCATGATCTCGGCATTGTTGGCCACCCCGTTCATTCCAACTCCGTTGTTCCTTTTGGCAGCAATTATACCAGCAACGTGTGTACCGTGAGTAGCATCTTCTTCTTTTGGGTCCGGCCCATCTACATCATTGTCTCCGTATATTTTCGTAGAAAAATCATCAGGGTCGTTGTTCAATGCCGTTCGGAATTCTTTATCCAAATTGAAATGAGTTTCCAATCGACCGCCGAAGTAGTCTATACCGCCGTTAAGCTGCTTAATAACTTCCGGAACAGACTCGCCGTAGCTCAACATCTGAGTCAGCATTCCTATTTGCTGCTGCTCGGCCGGGGAGGGATTCGCAATACCCGAAAGGTCTTCTGCGTTGTAATCCTCTTTTCCTAATTTCTTTGAAATTGCGCTGTGTGCGGGTTCTAACTGACTCAGAATTTGCTCGTAACGATCGTTATTTGCTTTAACGTCTTTGTACTCTTTGTCATATTCTGCCTTTGCCTTCGTGTAGATTGCATAATCAGCTCGATCCGCTGCGCTAACAGAGCTTTCCGATTTCCCTTCGAATTTTGGCCCCAACTTTCTTATATAGCGAGTATACTCCATGTTTTCGCCAACGATATCTCCAAGGAAATTCCATCCGTGAACATCATCAACAAATCCGTTGTTGTCGTCATCCTTGCCGTTTCCGGGAATCTCATCTTCGTTTACCCAGATCACGTCTTTCAGGTCTTCGTGTTCGATATCAACACCGCTGTCGATAACGCCAACAATCACCTTTTGTCCTTTTCTTTTTGTGTTGTTAAGGATCTCTGCATAGGCTTTGTCAACACTCATACCGGGGATGGTGTCGGTAAGCAGGTCTGCAGCACCCCAGGACTTGGTTTCGTCGTCGCTTAAAGGTGATGTTTTAAGAGGTAGCGAATCGATATTTTCGATAGGCGTTGATACTATTGGCGCTATGCTATTCCCGCAACTCGCCAATAAAATGGCCGAAATAAAGGCCAGTGTGAAAAGTTTAGTCAATTTCATTTTTCAGTCTAATTAAATAATTCATCAAATGTGAAAGTTTGGTCCAGCCGGACCCCTTTCTCGGTATGTTTAACAGTTATAATTTCGTTGTGAGCGTCATGCTCAAGAAACAAATAATACTCATTATCAGCGGCCGCATTCAGAAACTTCTCTTTTTCGGGAAGTGTCAATAATGGCCGAGTGTCATATCCCATCACGTATGGGAGGGGCAAATGCCCTGCGGTTGGTAAAAGGTCTGCAACAAAAACAATGATCTTGCCTTTGTATTCGATGTGTGGCAGCATTTGTTTTTCGGTATGCCCGTCTGCAAAGAAAATGCCGAAATCCAGCTCATCTGCATCCGAATAATCACTTGTGGGGTCCTTTACAAACTTCAGCTGTCCACTTTCCTCCATAGGAAGAATATTTTCCTTCAGAAATGATGCTTTTTCTCTTCTGTTAGGATTTACAGCCCAGTCCCAGTGACGTGCGTTGCTCCAGAAAGTAGCATTCTTAAACGCCGGTTCGTAGCCGGTTCGGTCTTTATTCCACTGCACACTTCCCCCACAATGATCGAAATGAAGATGCGTCATAAAAACATCGGTAATATCGTCCGGATGAAAACCATGTTTTTTCAGGGAACCTTCAAGTGTGTGATCTCCCCAGCGAAAATAGTACCCAAAGAATTTCTCGCTTTGTTTCTCGCCCATTCCGGTGTCGATAAGCGTAAGCCGATCTCCATTCTCAATTAGCAGGCAACGAGCGGCCATATCGATCATATTGTTGTTGTCTGCGGGATTCGTTCTGGACCAAAGAGATTTGGGAACGACGCCGAACATAGCACCTCCGTCGAGCTTGAAATTTCCGGATTCAATGGGGAATAATTTCATTGGAGCCGCAAATTAATAAAAGTAAGGGGATTGAGCGATATTGTTAAGGGATAATTAAGATTCGTTTCAATGTGTTACGATTTCCTTTAGTCTTTTTCCAAAATCGAGAAGGGCTTTAATCTCTTTGACGCCCGCCACTCGTTCCTTTCCGAAGAGAAGTAACGAATGCCCGTTAGACTCGATGTGATAGTATGGATTGCTTTCGAAGAAATGAACCAAATCGTCATCGAAGAAGCTTTTAATTGCCTCTTCGTCTTCACCTAGCAGATAAAACCGTCGTGAAAAATCGCTGTGGTTTTCAATAGGAATATCCCTGAACCCGGCAAAGGCGTAAATTTTCTCCAGGAAACCCTCCCTGTCTAGGGTAAACACGGGGATATCTTTCTCCAATTCGATATGCAGCATAGTGGTTCGAACCACTTCACGGGCAATGAAAGCACCTTCGGAAAAGGTAAGATCGAATATCCTAAAGCTACTAATATCGTTCAGGAGTTGATTGTATATTCTTTGAATTTGTTTTGTTCTGAAAAAGATAAAATCTTCAAGAAAACGAACTTCCGAAACACTATCCGGCACATAGTTAAGCTCATAATCTTCAGCGATATCACTTAGGGTGGATTGCCTTCGAGTAAGATTTTTTTCAATAAACTGAAACCCTGGAAGTAATCTCCGGAGCGCAAAAGGGTGTTCGGATTCCGCATCGTGCAGATCCAGTCCAATGATTTCAAAACTTCCGTTGCTTTTCTGAAATACGTTTTGGTAGTCGCTCAAACTATCCATAACCGTGTGATCAACGAACTCACAAAGGCTAAAATCAACTACCACATCTGAGTTCGATGGTATCATTTCCAAATTTTGTTTTAGCCGGTAAAAATTCAGAAATGATGAAAAATGCTTCACGCTCACATAGTATCCACCGGAATCAATTTCCTTGTACATCAACACATTTGGTTTTTGTACGTTTCGCACGAATAATAAAATGCTTTTGGACACAAAAAGATGAATAATAAAGGTTACGACCACCCCTGCGATGATTCCGACGATCAGGTTCACAAATAGTGTAAACAAAAGTGTGGTGAAGAAGATGATCAATTGTTCTTTTCCAATGTTGAAAATTTTACGCACCATAGAAGGAGAGGCCAGTTTATAGCCTGTGAAAACTAAAATTGCCATCAGTGCCGGAAGTGGGATTCTAAATAACTGAGAACTAAAAAGCAGTATAAAAAGGGTTAGAAAGATCGCATGAAAGAAATTGGACGACCTGTTGGAACCACCGTTGTTCACATTCACCGAACTTCGGGCGATCACTGTGACAACGTTAATGCCTCCTAAAAAACCACTTCCCACTGTAGCTAGTCCCAACGCCTTGAGATCTTTGTTCACATTACTACGTCTTCGACCGGGGTCCAGTTTATCCACAGCTTTGATACTTAGCAACGATTCTATACTGGCTATTAAAGTGAGTGAGATCACGCTCAACCAGAAGGGGAAACCGGCGGCTTGGGAAAAATTGGGCGACGGGATCTGAGAGACGATTTCATTGGGCTTCGGAATACCAGACAGCATGTATTCCGGGTGAATAGGATTAGGTGCCTGGATGATATATTCCATAAAATAACTGAAACCGATGGAAAGAAGCACTATCCACATTGGTGCAGGGATAAGCTGGAGAAACCTGTTTCGAAGCTTAGGGTAATACGCCATTATGAACAAACTTAATATACCGGCGATAGCCGCATATACCAGGCTCATGCTGTCCTGCCGAAAGATCATAATAACAGACTCCGGGATTTCGACCAGGTAGTCGATGCTGCGTTCTCGACTGATCTTGTTTCCCACCATTACATGGAATTGTTTTCCAAGAATGATTAGTCCAATTGCCGCCAGCATTCCCTGAATAGCAGAGGACGGAAAAAAATCGGCCAACTTACCCATCCGAAAAACACCAAGGAGCAGGAGCAGCCCACCGGAACAAATCACGGCAGCATAAGTAGCTTCTATCCCCAGAGCCGTTATGGCAACGAGAAGTACGCCTACCAGGCCATTTCCAGGCCCTGTAATGGTTACATGACTACCGCCGAGGATGGATACCACCACGCCCCCTACGATTGCGGCAATGATGCCAGCAATAGGCGGGGCTTCACTAGCCATTGCCAGTCCAAGACCCAGGGGGAGAGCAATAAGGCTTACTACGAATCCCGAAAAGATGTTTTTTGGAAGCGATTTCAGAAAAATTGATATGCTGTTTTTTTTCGTTGTCATTGAAGGATAAGAACATCGGTTGGCAGCTCTTTTAATATATGTTCGTTATCATGGGGAAAGAGCCGGTCTTTCAAACCACTTTTCCCCTGGGCGTTTATAATGAGCAGGTCTGCGCGCACTACTTCTGCGTAGTGACCAATGGAATATCCTCTTTTACCGAAGATGGGTTGAGAAGTAACAGCAATGCCCGTTTTGTAAGCTTCAGGGATAGTATCCACGATATTTTTTACCCGGGTATCTTCGCGAAGACGGAGCCTTTCCCTTATAGCGGTTGCCTTTTCTAACGACTCGTCATCTTCTACTTTAACGGCAACTTCATCTTGTCCGATCTCTTCCACAATCGTAATTCTCTCACTCCCCAATTTATGACCAACATAGAAAGCAGAAGCTATGGTTTTGGCGCTTCTTGAGGATTTCATGCCGTTTACCACTACATGGCGACAGGGAATACGCTGAACCGACGGGTTTATGTGAAGTAGTACGGCACAACTGGCTTTTCGTGTAATCTTTCGCGCAATAGACCCCAGGTAGAATTGAAGAAATTTCTCCCGCTGCATGGCCCCCAGCAAGATCAGGTCTATTTGGTGGTGATTGATCGCCTGTAGAATTATACCTACCGGATCACCAGGCTCAAAATGAATCTCGTAATCCAGCTCCCTATCCTTGAAAGGCTTAAGATGTGATTCAATGGTGTCCGATTTCTCTTCGGAATGTTCTCCCACATGGATTAGGATCAGTTTCGACTCAAAGAAAATCGCCAATCGGGCCGCTTCGTAAATATTCGCCTTGAGATTAGGTGAAAAGGCCACTCCAATCCCGATGGTTTGAAAGGTATGGTGGTTCAATTAGGTTGTTTTACCGGAGCAGGGAAGATAGTGCTTTTTAAAAACATCATTAATGTGCTTGGTAGAATGGAATTAATAAAGCCACATTAAATATTTTCGGACTAACTTGTTAATTAGTATTTTCACAGAAATTATTTCGCTATGCTCGAACTCGCTGGTATAATAGTGTTAGGCATCCTGGCACAATGGGTGGCCTGGAAAATGAAAATTCCGGCGATCTTGCCACTGATATTGATTGGGTTGTTTGTGGGCCCCGTGTCGACCCTGATATCCGACGACGGCTCTCAATGGATTCAACCAATTTATAACGGAAAAACGGGATTCTTCCCGGACCAGAACCTCTTTTATTTCGTGTCCCTGGCCATTGGGATAATACTATTCGAAGGAGGACTCACCCTGAGGCGAGATGAAGTAAAGAAAATTGGGCCGGTGATAGGCAAACTTATCAGCCTTGGAGCCGCTGTTACTTTTGTCGGGGGTGGAGTTGCTGCGCATTATTTTTTCGGTTTAGACTGGAGAATTTCCTTCTTGTTTTCTGCCTTGATCATTGTAACAGGACCGACCGTAATAACTCCTATACTGAGAAATATTCCACTCAAGAAAGAAGTTTCGGCTGTGCTTAAATGGGAAGGGATTCTGATCGACCCCATTGGTGCCCTGGTGGCCGTTTTGGTGTTTGAGTTTATAAGCGTTGGTGGTGACGCCGGCTATACCAAGCAGGCGCTCATGGAATTCGGGAAGATCGTACTTATTGGTTTTTCCTTCGGAATATCCGGCGGATATGCCCTCTATTATTCAATAAAAAAGAAATTCATTCCGCATTACCTTTTGAATGTCGTTTCCTTGTCGGTAGTACTGCTGATCTTTGTTGAAAGCGACGTTTTCGCTCACGAATCAGGTCTTTTGGCTGTTGTTGTTATGGGGATGTTCCTGGGCAACAGTGATTTGCCTAGCCTGAAAGAACTGCTTTATTTTAAAGAATCTCTAAGCGTCCTGTTAATTTCAATTCTATTCATTTTACTTGCCGCGAACATTAGCCTCGACGACCTATTGCTAGTGTATACCTGGGAAACCGCAATTCTGTTGGCGATAATAATTTTTATTCTCAGGCCCATGGCTGTCTTTCTCAGCACCACAAACAGCAGCCTCAAAGTCAATGAAAAACTTTTTATCAGCTGGGTTGGACCTCGTGGTATCGTTGCAGCGGGTATTGCTTCGCTTTTTGGAACCAAGCTCGTTGAACAAGGAATACCGGGAGCAGAATATATAACTCCGTTGGTGTTTTCGGTGGTGCTGGTAACAGTGCTTCTCAACGCCGCCACGGCTAGGCTTTTCGCTTCCATAGTGGGCGTATTTTTAAAATCTTCCGAAGGAATTATCATCGTGGGCGCCTCCAAAGTTTCGCGGCTGATAGGATCCTATTTATTGAAAAATAAGCGACATGTAGTGTTGGTCGACACAAACAATGTTAATATCGATCGAGCGAAAGAGCTGGGCCTTGAGGCGATAAATGCAAGTATTATCACAAGCGACCTTACCGACAACATTGAACTCAATGATGTTGGTTTTCTTCTGGCAATGACAGGAAATACCGAGATCAATAAACAGGCTATTACGAAATACGGCAAGACATTGGGAGAAAATGGTACTTATCGGCTGATCAGTCCCGAAGAGTTAAAATATGGAAAGGCTTCTTCGGAAGAGCCTGGAGAGATATTTTCACAAACACACGATTATATTAAGTTAGACCAGGTTGCGACGGAATATCCCTCCATACAGGAATTGCAAGTGAACTCCCAGGAGCAATTCATAAATTTATTCAGGAGTATAGAAAAGATGGATGATGTGGTTGCACTTTTTCTCAAGAATGAGCAAAATGAAATTCGGCTCATCGACGATCCCCATAAAATGCAGGTCGGAGAAGGATGTGAGTTGGTTTATTTGGGCAAACCTATCGATCCTGAAAGAGTTGTTCAGAAGAACAATGAAATTGAAAATAATTCCGCTTAGCGTGACACCTGAAATAAAGTTAACCCTCCATCGTTTGATTAGCATATATTTTACGCCCATGAAACTTGTGTTTTGTTTAGTGATCCTGGCAGGGTCAGCTTGCCTGTTTTCCTGTAAAAGTGACGACTCGGTAACCTGTACGACCTGCAGCGCACCTCAAACTTTAGACTTTCAGCTATGTGAAGAAAGTGACGGGAACGCTTCGGTAAATGGCGAGAATACCGGCACACCGTATAATATCTATTTACAGGATCTGCAAGCCGACGGGGTAACCTGCGGCAACTAAAACCCCGAACTTTCGCCCGAGGTTTCTCTCCATACACAACATTTGGCCACTTAATCCAGGCCTATACGCACACCAACGCTTATCGCTCCTCCATCGGTGAGGAAAGTTGTGTTACTGGTTGTATTTTCGAAGTTCTCCATGTCCGATTTAAACGTGAGACTACTGAATTCTAAGAAATTCAAAAGGGCCGTGATCGCAAGGTTATTTCCCACATTGATCTGCGCACCTGCATAGGTATTCACAGTAATTCCTGAAAAATTCTGATCGAATCCAAAGGATTCTACATTTCCAAAGGTGTAACCGGAATTTACACCAGTTACTATTCGAGTTCGACCATCATTAAGCGGAATCTGGTATTCGGCAGTGGGCCCGAATAGAATTTTCAACTCGTTTATGGCGTCGCTGGTAATTGACGTGGTACTTACCGAAGCTTTTGGGCCAACAAATAATGGGTTGCCGCCAATTTCCGTTACATTAAATAACACCACACCGGAGAATCCAATATTGGTCTCTACTTCTTTTCCAAATCCAATTCCAACGCCCGTGTCGAGCAATGTATTATTATTGTTAATAATTTCATTTGGATCTGTGAAGCTGCTTTTCTTTACCGGGTCTTCCAGCTTCTTACAGCACTCAAGATATTCCAGGACGAGCTTCGGATCTTTTATCTTACCAAACCGCAATCCATATTTCACAAAAATTTTAACCGGAGCTTCTGGATGAGATTGATATTTTTCATTGAACAACAAGGAGCCTTGACAAGTGGCGCTATAACTGTATTTCGCGATTTTGACTTTGAACTTATTATTTGTAGTACAAGGGCATTCTATGGCAATATTGGTCTTTATTTCCCAGTCTACATTAGCGACAGGAAACCTCTTAGGGTCCACTGTGAATTTAATCGGTTTTAAAATAGTTTCCACAGAAATTGCACACTCCCCTTGCTTGAAAGAAGAATCAAAAATCTTGAATCCTGATTTTTGCGCTCGACGAACGGCATAATAGAAGCGATCGAATTTGGACTGTTTAAATTTAAAACCCTTGTATTCCGGCCCTAAATATTTGAGATACTCGGTTTTCGTTTTTGTATTCGTTAAATATTCCAGGGCTCTCTGATTTGAAACCTTGAGCACATAGTCTTCGATCGATAAAGAATCGTCAACTATTCTGCTTATCTCTTTCATTAGATCTGCTTGAGTAGGCAAAAGTTTTTTACGTGGAATAGATCTTAAAAGTTTTGAAGGTTCACATTGAAGATCCTTGGCGGGCGCTTCCTTTGCTTGTCTTAGCATTGTTGCCAGGGTATTATAAAGATTTTTACCACTATCAATTCGAGGATTTTTTCTTTGAGAGAACATTTCACCTGTTCCGGATAAGAATGTCAATGCGATAAATAAAAGGAGGATCTTGACTTTCATGATTTTATTCGTTTTGATTACGAATCAAATATGAAAAACAATAGTTTCAAATAAGGACGTAATAAGTATTTAAGATGCTTCAGTTAGAATTCGCCGTGTTCCAATTAGAATCATGAAAGCTCACTCAAATTGTGCAGCAGAGCGTTCACTTTGGCCCCCGAAACGGCGATATGATCACCTGAGTCCAGCTCAAGTACACTGTCTTGCTTGTGGAAAGTTTTAGCAAATTGAAGATTGACGAGGTAGGACTGATGACTTCGGAAAAAAGAAAAACCGCGCAACTGTTCGTCATAAAGCTTGAGCGACTTTGATACCAGGATCTTTCGGCCGTCATCGATGTGAAATTCAGAATAGTTGCTATCGGATTTAATAAACCTAATATCTGCTATATCCACGATATGAATGGATTCGAGGTTCTTCAACACCAGCTTCTTTTTCTTTTCACCCGGATTGAAATTGTGAAAAAAGGTTCTTAGCTGGGCGTTATACTGTTCTACATCCACATGCTCTATAGCTTTGTTTACCGCTGAAATGAGCGCTTCATCCTCGAAGGGTTTTTCCAGGAAATCGAGCGCACTGAACCTAAAAGCCTGCACGGCATATTTGCTGTGTGAAGTAATAAAGATGATCTTGAACGGAATGTTTTCAAATTTCTGAAACAAAGTAAAAACAACCTCATCTTGTAGGTTGATGTCCGAAATAACAACATCCGGTTGGAATTCTGCAAGCCTGTCTTCTGCCTCGGAAAGGGTTGTTGCAATGGGCCCAAGTTCGAGTTCTGCAAAATTATCCTTTAGCACATCCAAGATCATTTCCGCCATGAAATGATCGTCTTCTATAAGCAGTAATTTCCTTTGCATACTAAAGATATTTCATCGGAAAAGTTAGTACAATTTTAGTTCCCTGACGCGTCTCCAGATCATTTTCCGAAATGATCTCTAACTCGATCGGGTACTTCTCCGCCTTCGATAAATTTTCCATTCGTTGTTTTGTAATGGATGTTCCCATCGATTTATGAAGACTGTTTGCATTTTTCTTTTCCGAATAAATTCCCTTGCCATTGTCCTGAATTTCAACTTTAACATGGCTGTCTTCAAACCCATACCTAACATCAATTTGTCCCTCTTTAAGCCCGGAAACACCATGAATTATAGCGTTTTCCACAAACGGCTGAGTGAACATGGGAGGAATGGCAGTATTTTGAGCATCCAGATTTTTATCAATGGTCACTGAGTATTTGAAGGAATTGTTGTGAACTAGTTGTTGTAACGCCAGGAAATCGCTTATCGTGGCGTGATCTTCTTCAATGGAAATAAATTTTTCTACTGAATTTTCCAGGATGTTTCGCATTAAACCACTGAAATTTGTGATGTATCGCGTTGACTTCTTAGTGTCATTTTTCCGGATGAAATATTGAATTCCGTTGAGAGCATTGAACAAAAAATGCGGATTCAGCTGCATCTGGAGTAGCTTTTGAGTTAATTCCGAAAACTGAAGGTTTTGTTTGATCTTATGATTCTTATAGGCAAAAAACAATATTACCCCCAGTAAAGCAACCAAAGCAACAACACCGATCAGGATACCGCGCTGGTTCTTAAGTTGAGCCGCCTGTAGCTGAACATCACCTTCTAAGATCTCTATTTCCTGCGCCTGCTTTTCAGTTTCGAATTGAGCGGTGATCTCGGCAATTCGGTCGTTTTCCTGCTTCGTATTTATGGAGTCTTTAATTGCACCCAGAGAACGCTGTGCTTCAAATGCAGCGCGATAATCTCCACTTTCTCTATGGGCCCTAATAAGCGCCTCGTTGAACTGCACTTTTTGCTTTAGAATATCGGTCGTTGCAATGGCTTTTTCAAATGATATCTGGGCATTTCGAAATTGACCAAGTCCCAACTGAGCCATGCCCACATTGTAGTGAGTGAGCTGTAAATTGGTGGTGAAATTGATCCGGTTCATGATCTCAAGGGCCTTATTCCCCGATTGAAGAGCCAAAGAATAATCTCCCAGGTCATAATGGATAGCACTCAAGTCACTGTAAAGAATAGCGGCGAGGATAGACCGCTCCTTGTTTTCAGTCTTTTGAAGGGCGTTCAGGGTGATTTTTAATTGATTTTCAGGTCCGGCAAAATTTTCGTTCAAAACCTCATGGACCTGATTTCCTTGTGAATTCCTTGAAGAGTTAAAGGCTGATTTCTCGAAGAAATATTCCGCAAGGTCCTTTTTTTCCAAACCGTTGTATATCATCCCCAGGTTGAGGTAGGTTCGTGCGAGACCTGCAAAATTATTAGCCTGTTCCTGGATCTCAATTGCTTTGAAATACATCCGCAAGGCCTCATCCATCCCCACATGCCGGTACTTAACTCCTCCCATGTGATTGTATGCCTGACCAAGAGAGGACAAAGGAACTTTATCGGGATTATCAAACAGGAACTGAAGGGTTTCCTCAACTTTTTGCGGCTCATCTCGTGTGAAATGATAGAAGCTCTTAGTTACCGCTACCATTGCGATCACCGCACTATCCTGGCGTTCTATAGCAAGGCGATAGGCGTCATTTACAAAAACAAGAGCTGAATCAAGGTCGGATTGATAGACTGCTTTGGAACGTGACAGCAAAGTGTCAATATCTGCTTGCCCGGTTTGTGCCCATGAAAAGAATGAACACAAGAAAAAACTTAAAACGGCTACCCATAGTTTCACAACCAAAAAGGTACAAAAAAAACCGAAGGAGAATCCCTTCGGCTTTAATATAAAAAGTTCAAAATCAGACTAGTCGTTCAGCTTCAGAACAGCCATAAATGCTTCCTGCGGTATCTCAACATTTCCTACGGCTCTCATTCGTTTTTTACCCTTCTTCTGTTTTTCGAGCAGTTTTCTCTTTCGGGAGATGTCTCCACCATAACATTTTGCCGTAACATCTTTTCGTAGCGCTTTTACAGTTTCCCTGGCAATGATCTTGGATCCAATAGCTGCCTGGATAGGGATGTCGAATTGTTGACGCGGGATCAACTGTCGGAGTTTTTCACACATCTTCTTCCCAATATCATATGCGTTATCCTGATGTATTAGAGCAGATAAGGCGTCTACTGCATTTGCATTCAGCAATACATCCACCTTCACTAATTTAGAAACGCGCATACCGATAGGGGAATAATCGAAAGAAGCATAACCGCGAGAAACAGTTTTTAAACGATCATAGAAATCAAAAACGATCTCAGCCAAAGGCATATCGAAATTCAATTCAACACGTTCAGGAGTGAGATAGGTTTGATTCGTGATCTGACCTCTTTTTTCAATACAAAGAGACATTACCGGGCCCACGAAATCGGCTTTTGTAATAATACTCGCTTTGATATAGGGCTCTTCTACCCGATTAAGGGTGGAAGGTTCGGGCAGGTCCGATGGGTTGTTAACCAGTAAGATATCATCGGGATTTTTATTCGTAAATGCGTGATAGGACACGTTAGGCACGGTTGTGATAACGGTCATATCGAATTCTCTTTCCAGGCGCTCCTGAACGATCTCCAGGTGTAACATTCCGAGGAAACCACATCTGAATCCAAATCCAAGGGCTGCAGAGCTTTCAGGTTGAAAAACCAGGGAAGCATCATTGAGTTGTAGCTTCTCCATTGAATTTCGAAGTTCTTCGTAGTCGTCGGTATCAACCGGATAAATTCCGGCGAAAACCATAGGCTTAACGTCTTCAAACCCTTCGATCATATTGGTGGTAGCCGTTTTGGCATCCGTTATGGTATCTCCTACTTTTACTTCTCGAGCATCTTTGATCCCGGTGATCAGGTAACCCACATCTCCCGCAATGATTTCCTTTTTAGGCTGTTGCTTTAGCTTAAGGGTTCCCACCTCATCTGCAAAGTAGCTCTTTCCCGTAGCCATGAATTTGATATTCTGCCCTTTGGTGATCTTTCCGTTGAAGATTCTGAAATAAGTCTCAACACCCCTGAAAGGATTGTATACTGAATCGAAGATTAGCGCCTGTAAGGGCTCATTAGGGTCTCCTTCAGGTGCCGGAATTCTCTCAATAATGGCCTTTAATATAGCTTCTATCCCAATTCCTGTTTTAGCCGAAGCGGGAATTACTTCCTCAGCGTCGCAACCCAGGAGATCTACGATATCATCGGTTACTTCTTCCGGGTTGGCAGAAGGCAGATCCACTTTGTTCAACACTGGTATGATCTCAAGATCGTTTTCCAGCGCCAGATATAGATTGGATATGGTTTGCGCCTGAATACTCTGTGCGGCATCCACAACGAGTAGAGCACCTTCACAGGCCGCGATGGATCGTGAAACTTCGTAGGAGAAGTCAACGTGACCGGGAGTGTCTATTAAATTCAGCACATAGGTTTCTCCTTCGTACTCGTACTCCATCTGGATAGCGTGGCTCTTAATGGTAATGCCTCGCTCTCGCTCCAGGTCCATATTATCTAATAGCTGAGCCTGTTGCTCTCTTGCGGTTACCGAACCTGTTGCGTCCAATAAACGGTCTGCCAGGGTACTTTTACCATGGTCGATATGGGCAATGATGCAAAAGTTTCGGATATTCTTCATAGCATTCCTCTCGCTGTAAAATAGGATGCAAATATAACTCAAATTTCCCGTGTCCCGCGCATCTTTGCTGCTATTAGCACATTATGCTTATTTTTGCTGCAGCTATGGTAAAGATAGGTGACATTGATGTAGGCGAGTTTCCACTATTACTCGCACCCATGGAGGATGTAAGTGACCCTCCCTTTCGCGCACTTTGTAAGGAACAGGGTGCAGACGTTGTTTATACTGAATTCATTTCTTCTGAAGGACTCATACGCGACGCCGCCAAAAGCGTTATGAAGCTCGATATTTACGAAAAGGAGCGCCCCGTTGGGATACAGATATTCGGGGCAGTGCTTGAATCTATGTTGCGCAGCGTGGAAATTGTTGAAGCCAGCGGTCCTGATATAATCGACATCAATTTCGGGTGCCCGGTGAAGAAGGTAGTTTCGAAGGGAGCCGGGGCTGGAATTCTGAAGGATATAGACCTCATGGTTTCGCTCACCGAAGCCATGGTTAAGCATACCAAACTTCCGGTAACTGTAAAAACCCGATTGGGCTGGGACCATGATTCGATAAAGATCGTGGAAGTGGCGGAGCGACTACAGGACGTAGGGATCAAAGCTATTTCCATTCACGGACGCACCAGGGCTCAGATGTATAAGGGAGAAGCCAACTGGGCGCCGATTTCGGAAGTAAAAAACAACCCACGTATGCACATTCCTGTTTTCGGGAATGGTGATGTCAATTCCCCGGAGAAGGCCGTAGAAATGCGTGACAAATTCGGGCTAGACGGCGCAATGATAGGCAGAGCAAGTATTGGCTACCCCTGGTTTTTTAAGGAGGTGAAACACTATTTCAAAACGGGAGAGCGCTGCGCACCACCAACAATGGCCGAACGTGTAGAAGCCGCCAGGCGCCATCTAAGAATGGCAATTGACTGGAAAGGGGAAAAGCTAGGTGTTTTCGAAACCAGACGACACTACACCAATTACTTCAAAGGAATTCCAAACTTTAAGGAGTATCGGATGAAAATGGTTACCAGTGACGATTCGGCCGACGTATATGCAGCCTTCGACGAGGTCTTAGAGAAATTCGGGGACCACCAGTTTGTTTAATCCAATAAACGCGCCTTTACTCTACTTGCTGCTATTCTGGAGGCGATAATCCCCAGTACAGTGATAGTGGCAAAAACCACTACAACATTTACTGCTTTTAATTTAACCGGGTAGGGCAGGGAGCTCGTGATATAAATGAAAGGGGATTTCAATTGTATCCAAACTACGATCAGACCAAGTAAAATCCCAACGATTCCCCCCAGGGTTGTCATAAGCGTTCCCTGCAAAAAGAAAATATTCCGAAGGTTTCTCATAGTAGCTCCCAGGTTAAACAGTGTCTTAATGTTGGATCGTTTATCGAGGATCATCATAATTATGGACCCGATAACATTGAAGAGTGCAATAATTAACACAAGAGTGAAAATTAGGTAGACCGCTATGTTTTCGGTATTCAACATTTTATAGAGTGCATCGTTTTGCTGAATTCTGTTTTTGACAACCACGTCCTGACCCGAAAAATAGCCTGCTAAACGCGTTCTTACTGCAGCTTCGTCGGTTCCCGCTTTTAGTTTAAACTCAACCGATGAGAGCTGGTCGTCTTTCATGGAAAGCAAGGATCGCGCTAAGTCAAAGTCGGAAAAGATATATTTGCCGTTCACATCTTCGTTCACTTCGTAGAATCCCGAAGCCACTACCCGTTCCCGTATAAAGGCCTTATCGATATTAAGCTCAGTGATTATTCCGGTTCCCGGTGTAGGAACATAGATCTCTATTGGGTCTGCATAGTCGTTGATGCCAACTGAAAGTTTTAGGGCGGTTGCAGTGCCGATCACTACCTCATTCCTTCCGTATTGGAACCATTCGCTGAGGAACAATATACTGTCCACGGGAACTACATTCACATAATTGGAATCCACACCTTTAATGTATGCGATGTGATTCCTTCCTTTGTATTGAAGAAAGGCTCGCTCTTCAATTACTTTTGAATAGGCCTCGATATACGGGTCGTTTTCGAGCTTCTTTGCTATTCCTTCTGAAAACTGAATGGTTTTTCCACTCGCTGGGGAAATTTTCAAGTCGCTGTCGAACACAGTGGTAAACTGAAGGCTGAAGTCTTTCAAACCAGAAAATGCAGATAAAACTATGAATAACGACATGGCCCCAACAATAACACCAGTAGCTGCTATGATGGTGATTACATTTATTGCGTTATTGCTGCTTTTTGAGAAGAGGTATCGTTTCGCAATATAGAAGGGGTAATTCACTTCAGGATTTTTTACGTTTCGGGAGTATATCCGGATTTTCAAGAGGATTCTCCAAACCCTTAACGGCTTTTTCTATGTTTTCTATATAATCAAGGCTATCGTCGTTATAGAAAACAAGATCTGGCATTTTCCGAAGCTGGTCTTTAGTGAGCAAGGCGATACGATGCTTCACTAATGGCTTAATGGTATTAAGCTCGTCAACAATAGCGGCGGCTCTTTCCGAAGGAAACACACTAATATAGACCTTTGAGATAGAAAGGTCGACCGAAACACTCACCTTCGACACAGAAATAATAATTCCCGTTTGTCCTGCTTCCCGAAGCATGGACTGTAATTCATTAGCCAGGTCCTCCTGTAGGACACTTGCAATTTTCTTTTGTCTGTTGCTTTCAGCCATACTGCAAAAGTAGTACTTTTAACCCGTTAATTGTTAATTTGTTGAATTCGCACAACATGGTCAAGATCGAACATATAGGAATTGCAGTAAAAGATATAGAAGCAGCCAACAAAACCTACCGTAAATTATTTGGTTACGAGCATTATAAGACCGAAGAGGTAGCTTCGGAGGGAGTGATCACTTCTTTTTTTAAATGCGGAGAAAGCAAAATTGAGCTGCTCGAGGGTACAACGGAGAACAGCGCGATCACGAAATTTGTGGAGAAACGCGGTGAGGGCATGCATCATATCGCTTTTGCTGTAGAGGATATACATTCTGAAATGAAGCGCCTGGAGAAAGAAGGTTTTATTCTCCTGAACAAAGAGCCAAAACGAGGAGCAGACAACAAATGGGTTGTTTTCCTTCATCCAAAGTCGTCAAATGGGGTACTCGTCGAGCTATGTCAGGATATCGACTAACGCTTTAACGAATAGTAATAATAATGTAAATTGTTTGCAGGTCTTACAAAGTATTATATTTTTGCAACTTGTCTGGTCCCATAGCTCAGCTGGTTAGAGCACCTGACTCATAATCAGGGGGTCCTTGGTTCGAGCCCAAGTGGGACCACTAATTTTTTTTAGTCTCATTGGGATAATTTTTCTTCTGAAGCCCTGTTTTTAGGGCGAGAAGTTTACACTGAGCACCGCACTGAACTTGTCGAAGTGCAATGTTGAAGGAAGCCTAAGGGATCATTATAATTGACAAATTATTTGGCGTGGGAGACTAATTCCATGAGTCTTGAAAAAAGATTAATGGATAGCCTGTGAGGCAATAAACGTAGAGAAAATCAGTTATTTACATTCTGATAAACGTATAATTTCTTTGTTGTTTAAAAAAAATTATTACTTTAGACCCTGAATATGCGACCCCAAATCGTAGCCATATTAGCCATAGTACTTAGTTTACTAAACAGTACTGTTATGCTTGCGCAGTCCGCGGACACACCTCCGCCACCCCCCCCTACAGCACCCCCAGAGCTGCCGTTGGATAGCGGAATCATTATCTTATTGTTAGCTGGTTTGATCTATGGAAGTGTTGTGTTAACCAAAAGAATTAGGTTGGCTAAGACTCGTGCATAAGGCGTTGAACATATTTCCCGATAACGTCGAATTCCAAGTTTACCTTAGTTCCTTCCTTTATTTCTTTGAAGTTTGTATTCTCGTAAGTGTACGGTATTATGGCAACACTGAATTCGTTTTCTTTTGAATTCACTACCGTAAGGCTAACTCCGTTCACGGAAATGGACCCTTTCTCAATTGTAACATTCTCATTGGAAGAATCATATCGGAATGTATAGTACCAACTACCGTTGGCCTCTTCAACAGAAGTGCATACCGCAGTGCCATCCACATGACCCTGAACAATGTGTCCGTCCAGTCGACCACCCATTATCATGGACCGTTCTAAATTAACCAGACTCCCGACCTTGAGTTCACCGAGGTTTGTTTTATCTAAGGTTTCCCTGACAGCGGTAACTGTATAATTTTCGGGTGTTGCCTCGACCACGGTAAGGCAGATCCCATTGTGAGAAACGCTTTGATCTACGTGAAGTTCGGGGCTTATGGAGCTGCTAATAACTAGGTGGAGATTATCTCCTTCTTTTCTCAAATCTGAGATTGTGCCAAGAGATTCAATTATTCCTGTGAACATGGATAGTATTACTTACATTTGCAGTAACAAAAATACGAATAATAGCGCAGGCCGAATGAGCAAAAAGGAGAAAATAATAGTCGGGATTTCTATCGGCGACCTGAATGGAATTGGGAGTGAAATCGTATTGAAAACTTTCCAGGACAGCCGGATGCTGGAATTTTGTACCCCGGTAATTTTTGCCTCAGTGAAATTGATGTCGTTTTTCAAACGGACCTATGGTTTGGACGTGAATCTTTACGGTATTGATTCATTGGACAAGATCGTTCACAAAAAGATCAATGTGATCAATGTATGGAAGGAACAACTGGAAATCAATTTTGGCGCTGAGGAGAAACACATTGGATCTTATGCAATTAGATCACTTGAGGCAGCTGTAAGCGCGCTCAAGGACTCGAAGATCGATGTGCTGGTCACGGCCCCGATAAACAAGTCGAATGTACAATCGGAATCATTCAACTTTCCCGGGCATACAGATTACCTGGCAAAAGAACTGGGAGGTGAAAGCCTGATGCTGATGATCTCAAACGGACTAAGGGTTGGGCTACTTACAGATCATGTGGCAGTGAAAGAGGTGTCGAGCAATATAACCCGTGAGTTGATCGAGAAAAAGATCAATACAGTTCATAAAACATTGATCCAGGATTTTGGAATAAGCAAACCGAAGATTGCGGTTTTGGGAATCAATCCACACAACGGAGATCACGGAGTAATTGGAACCGAGGACGATGAGGTCATGGAACCAACACTTACCAATTTGAGGAATAATGGAAAACTCGTGTTCGGGCCCTATGCGGCCGACAGCTTTTTCGGATCCGGGAATTATAAGAATTTCGATGTGGTTATTGCTTCTTATCATGATCAGGGATTGGTGCCATTTAAAACACTGGCCTTTGGAAGAGGGGTAAATTACACTGCCGGATTGAATAAAATTCGAACCTCACCGGACCATGGTACTGCCTTTGATATGGCAGGAAAGAACGAAGCCAACTACGAGTCGTTCAAACAAGCCGTTTTCAAGGCCATTGAGATTTACAGGTGCCGAATGGAATACCTGGAATTGTCTAAAGACCCTTTGAAGACTAATTTGAAAAGGACATTTGCCAAAAAGAAATAGGTAAACCCGGTGTAAATTAAATAATTTTATATCTTTGCAGCCGCCTTTTTAGTGGGCTGAGAAACTTAACGGGTGTGATCATGGAGGAACTGAAAGAATACACTATTCCTTTTATAGGATTGAAAACAGGAGAACACCGGTTTAATTTCGAAATAACTAATTCGTTCTTTGAGCATTTTGAGTATGATGAGTTCGATCATTCAAAGGTTAAACTTGACGTACTGCTGAATAAAAAACCAACACTGCTGGAATTTGCATTTAAATTCGATGGAGTAGTTGGCGTATTATGCGATATTTCGAGCGAACCTTTCGACCAGAAGGTTGAGGGGGAGTATGACCTGGTTGTAAAATTTGGTGAAGAGTTCAACGATGAGAACGAAGATCTTCTCATTTTACAACACGGTAGTCACGAAGTGAATATTCAGCAATATATCTATGAATCAATCGTACTTGCGTTGCCTGCCCGAAGGATTCATCCCGGGATAGAAGATGGAACGCTGAAAAGTGAAATACTCGATAAACTTGAAGAACTTAAACCTAAGCTGGATAAAGATCCTGCTTCGGATAATGAAACAGATCCCCGCTGGGACGATCTAAAAAAACTATTAACAGACAAATAACACATAGTAATGGCACATCCTAAGAGAAAAATCTCAAAAACAAGACGAGATAAAAGAAGAACACATTACAAGGCGAGTGTACCTCAGATCGCAACAGACCCAACCACAGGAGAAGCGCATCTTTATCACAGGGCACATTGGCATGAAGGAAAACTGTACTACAGAGGACAGGTTGTTATCGATGCCACGGAAGAGGCCGAAGCGTAATTTCTGTTTAAATAGAAAGTAAAACTCCTGCATTTTTGCAGGAGTTTTTTTATTTCCTCAAATTCTTCAAAAAATGGCAAAAACAGGGGTTATTAATTGAATTTTTAGTAATTTTCGCATCTTTTAAGGCCATTTTTAGGTACTTTTTGCGAATTTAAGTAAACGCTATGGGCAAAATAACAGCCGCGATTACAGCTGTAGGCGGATATGTTCCGGATTACGTGCTATCCAACAAGATTCTGGAAACGATGGTCGATACAACCGATGAATGGATCACAACGCGAACCGGTATCAAAGAAAGGCGAATCCTTAAAGAAGAAGGCAAAGGTACTTCTTACCTTGCCATAAAGGCAGCTGAAGATCTTCTCCGAAAAAGCAACACCGACCCAAAAGATATTGACATGGTGATTATGGCGACAGCCACACCAGATATGCCGGTAGCGGCAACAGGCGTTTACGTAGCTAGTGAGATTGGAGCCGTAAACGCTTTTTCATATGACCTTGTCGCGGCCTGCTCCAGTTTCCTTTACGGAATGTCGACTGCCGCTCGCTATATCGAGTCCGGCCGATACAAAAAAGTTCTGCTGCTAGGCGCAGATAAGATGTCATCCATAATTGATTACGAAGACCGAACTACCTGTATCATCTTTGGTGATGGTGGCGGAGCCTTGTTGTTTGAACCCAACCACGATGGATATGGAGTTCTGGATGAGATACTTCGAAGCGACGGTATTGGCAGACAAAGCCTGAAAATTGATGCAGGAGGATCCATCATGCCTGCATCCCATGAAACAGTAGATAATAAGCAGCACTACGTCTTCCAGGACGGAAAGACTGTTTTTAAGTTTGCGGTATCCAATATGGCCGATGTGAGTGAACAGATAATGGTTCGAAACGGACTAACTGGTGACGATGTTGATTGGTTGGTACCACACCAGGCAAATCTCAGAATTATCGGAGCCACCGCAAAACGAATGAATCTACCCGAAGAAAAGGTAATGGTGAACATTCAGAAATACGGGAACACAACATCCGCTACACTACCTTTGTGTTTGGTGGATTATGAAAAACAACTCTCAAAAGGAGATAATCTGGTCTTTGCTTCATTTGGTGGTGGATTCACCTGGGGAGCCATATATGTGAAGTGGGCCTACGATTCAAATAGCTAACATAACTGAAAAACGATTATAATGGAATTAAAAGAGATACAAAACTTGATCAAGTTTGTGGCGAAATCCGGCGCCAGCGAAGTAAAGCTTGAAATGGGGGATGTAAAGATCACGATCCGTACGGGTAAATCCGATGACAACGGAGAAAAGACGATCATCCAACAAGTTCCGGCCATGCCCGTAGCGGCACAACAGCAGGCTATACCTGCGGCAGCTTCGGAAGCACCGGCTGCACCGGAGACTACTGAAAAAGTAGCTCCCACGGAAGAGGAATCTAATCTTGTAGTGGTTAAATCACCAATTATTGGAACCTTCTATCGCAAACCATCGCCAGACAAACCGGTATTTATAGAAGTTGGTGATACTATTTCCGAAGGGGATGTTTTATGTGTAATTGAAGCCATGAAACTCTTTAACGAGATCGAAAGTGAAGTTTCCGGAAAGATTGTGAAAGTCCTTGTAGACGACGCAAGCCCGGTAGAATTCGACCAACCACTATTTTTAGTAGATCCTTCATAAATTCAATTCATCGGATTGAGCCTGATTAATCTGGCATCTATCCTGAAATCTCAAGAAGATTATGTTCAAGAAAATACTAGTAGCCAACCGAGGCGAGATCGCGTTACGGGTTATACGAACCTGTAAGGAGATGGGAATTAAAACGGTAGCCGTTTATTCCAAAGCCGATGAGGAAAGTCTTCACGTACGATTTGCCGATGAAGCCGTTTGTATTGGACCTGCTCCAAGTTCGGAGAGTTACCTGAAGATCTCAAATATAATTTCTGCAGCGGAGATAACTAACGCAGATGCTATTCATCCTGGATACGGTTTTCTTTCGGAAAATGCCAAGTTCTCGAAAATATGTGAAGAGCACGACATTAAGTTCATAGGTGCCTCAGCGGAAATGATCGAGAAAATGGGAGATAAGGCAACAGCTAAGGCCACCATGAATGAAGCCGGTGTACCATGTGTTCCGGGAAGTGAAGGAATTATAGAAGATTTTGAGGAATGTAAGAAACTTGCACTTGAAGTGGGTTACCCCGTTATGTTGAAAGCAAGCGCCGGGGGCGGAGGAAAAGGAATGAGAGCTGTATGGAATGAGGAGGATCTTGAAGAAGCGTGGAATTCAGCCCGGCAGGAAAGCAAAGCTGCCTTTGGAAATGATGATATGTATATGGAAAAACTCATTGAGGAACCCAGGCATATCGAGATCCAGATCGTGGGAGACAGTTCAGGTAAGGCCTGTCACCTAAGTGAAAGAGATTGCTCAATTCAAAGAAGACATCAAAAACTCACCGAAGAGACCCCTAGTCCGTTCATGACCAAGAAACTTCGTAACGACATGGGAATGGCTGCCGTGAAAGCTGCCGAATACATCAAGTACGAAGGAGCGGGAACTGTTGAGTTTCTGGTGGACAAAAATCGTAATTTCTATTTCATGGAGATGAACACGAGGATTCAGGTGGAACACCCGATCACGGAACAAGTGATCGATTTCGATCTGATCCGTGAACAGATCCTTGTTGCCGCAGGTGTGCCCATTTCGGGGAAACACTATACACCAAATCTTCATTCCATAGAGTGCAGGATCAATGCGGAGGATCCCTACAACAACTTCCGACCTTCACCGGGAAGAATCACTACCCTTCATGCGCCTGGTGGGCACGGCGTTCGACTGGACACTCACGTCTATGCCGGATATGTGATCCCACCTAATTACGATTCCATGATCGCCAAGTTGATCACTACTGCACAAACCCGTGACGAAGCCATTAACAAAATGAAACGCGCACTGGATGAATTCGTGATCGAAGGAGTTAAGACTACAATCCCTTTTCACCGTCAGTTGATGGACCATCCGGATTATGTAGCTGGTAATTATACAACGGCTTTTATGGACGATTGGGAAATGATGGAGCCGGAAGAGGACTAGAAAACAGCATTTTTTGATAAAAAACGGGTCAAATTTCGAAAATCAGGTTAAAAACTGATGAAATTTGGCCCTTTTTAATGAATTTTACACAAAACCCGGACTAAATGAATTTGTCTTATTGGGAGCGAAATACCTGGCTTAACAATATCGATTACGCTATAGTAGGTAGTGGGATCGTTGGTTTGAGCTGTGCTTTATTTCTTCGGAAGCGATTTCCGCACAGTAAGATCGTAGTATTTGAAAAGGGGATGTTACCAAGCGGTGCAAGCACGAAAAATGCGGGTTTTGCTTGCTTCGGAAGCGTTTCGGAAATACTTGAAGACCTCAAATCACATTCCGAAGAAGAAGTTATTCAGATCGTTCAAAGTAGGATCGAAGGATTAAAACTGTTACGATCACTGCTTGGAGATGCACAAATGGATTATCGGCAATACGGAGGATACGAATTATTCACCCAACAGGATAATGAACTCTATAAACGATGCCTTGAGAAGGTTCCTCATATCAACAAATTACTGAAAAATGCCTTTTTAGATCAAGACCAGGTGTTTTCCGTAAAAAATGATCCGTTTTCGTTCAAAAACACACAAAAAAAGCTCGTTTTTAACCAATTCGAAGGACAAATTGATACTGGGTCGATGATGCAAGGGCTACTTTCCTTGGTAGCAGAAAATGATATTTTTGTGCTTAATTCAGCAAAAATTAGCAGGTTTTGGCGGAAAAACGGTCAAATTTCACTCATTTTGAACGATTTTGAAGAAATTCAGGTTAAAAACCTACTTGTCGCTACGAATGGATTCGCTAAAGAGTTATTAGATGAAGACCTAAAGCCTGCGCGAGCACAGGTATTAATCACTAAACCAATTCCCGCATTGGGAATTAAAGGAACATTTCACCTGGATAAAGGATACTATTACTTCAGAAATATACACGATCGTATTCTTTTTGGAGGTGGTAGAAATCTCGATATTAAGACGGAAGAGACGGCGGAAACGGGACTTACTGAATTAATACAAAACAAACTTGAAGATCTACTTAACACAACAATTTTACCTGGAATCACGTTTGAAATTGACAGTCGCTGGAGCGGAATAATGGGAGTGGGCGGCAAGAAGAAGCCTATCGTCAAACAGCTAGAAGAAAACGTGTATTGTGGGGTACGCCTCGGAGGAATGGGCGTTGCCATTGGTTGCTCGATAGGGAAACAGCTGGCAGAATTAATCGATTCCTAATGATACGAAAACTGTTGCGATTTTTGGTAAAAACTGCGATTAGCTTTGTGGTTTTGAGCGTAGCTTGGGTTTTGTTGTACAAATATGTAGATGTCCCCGCAACTCCTTTAATGGCGATCCGAACATTCGAATCCGAGAATCCGGTGGATATACAGCATGAGTGGGTTTCACTGGAAGAAATATCAGTTGATATGCAGCTGGCTGTAATTAGTTCCGAAGACCAAAACTTTCCACACCACAATGGTTTTGACTATGATGCTATTAAAAAAGCATACGAAGATAACAAGGCCGGTAAGCGGTTAAAAGGAGGGAGTACGATATCCCAACAAACAGCAAAAAATGTCTTCCTTTGGCCTGAAAGAAGCTGGCTGAGAAAAAGCCTCGAGACCTATTTTACATTTCTTATCGAGAATCTGTGGAGCAAAGAACGGATTTTAGAAGTGTATCTCAATAGTATAGAGACCGGAGAGGGTGTTTACGGTGTGCAGGCTGCAGCGAAGTATTGGTTTAATAAAAAGGCCAAAGACCTCAACAAACACGAAGCTGCGGCGATAGCTGTTATTTTACCAAATCCCAGAAAGTATAAGGCGTCCCCCAGAACCGCATATTTAGAGCAAAGAAAGCAGTGGGTTTTACGACAAATGCATAACTTAGGGGGCGTAAATTTGAAGAATAATGACCAATCAGGAAATTAAAAAGATTCTATTTCAGAACTGCGAGGAATATATTAGCGGGCATAGAGATAGAATCAATAATGCATTGGACGCGGTTAAAGAATCTCTTTTTGATGAGGAAAAGAGCACCGTTGGGGATAAACACCACACCAATCGTGCTATGCTACAAATTGAGCGGGAGAAGTTTAGTCACCAATTGGTCGAAGTAGATAAGGAAGAAGCAGTACTAAATAAAATCTCCCTGGAACATATAAACGACATTGTTCATTTAGGGAGTCTTGTGATCACCAATAATGGAAACTATTTCATGAGCGTTTCGGCCGGAGTGGTATCCATAGGAGATAAGACGTTTTATTGTATTTCCCTGAAATCACCGATAGGGAAACTGCTTTTAGGTAAAAAGCAAGGTGAGTCCGTAACCTTCAATAAAAGAACTATCGAGCTTCTCGAAGTAGATTAAGAGATTTCTTTCCTGGTAAATTACATAAAATCAAAGACTTAAATCCAAAAAGATCTTACTGCCGGGAACGATCTTCTCAGCATTACTGAAAAACACTTTTTTGTTGTGCCAGGAGCCTTCAACCAGGTAGTTGTTCCCTTTGAAGTAGTTGTTTATCACAACAACCTCCAGGCGTGTTTTTTCTGAGCTAACTTCCAATTGATGCGGAAATAACAGAAGTTCCTCAGAGCTGTTTTCATCCGTCAAAAGTTCCGAAGGTAAAACATTTACTTCATCGAAGAATCCGGCCTGATACACGGAGGCTACCGATTTATAGATCTCCTCCGGACTTCCGATGACCTCAGTGGCTCCATTTTTAAGTATCAATAGGGTATCCGAAAAGGCCAATGCCTCGGCTGCATCATGCGTTGCTGTAATACAGGATATGTTATTCTCTTTCAAAAAGCTGTATAGCTTGCGCCTCAAGCTATTTTTCCTGAAGGTATCAATATGACTGAAGGGCTCGTCCAGCAACAATAATTCCGGTTGTTTAGCCAGTGCCTTTGCAAGTGCTACGCGTTGTTTCTGCCCGCCGCTGAGGTTCTTCACCATTATATCGCTGAAGGGAACCATATCCACTACCTCGAGCAATTCGCGCACTCTTTTAGCATCTGCTTCAGGATCCAGCCTTGACAGGTGTTCGGCGACATTTTCGGCTACTGTTATAAATGGCATTACGTTGTATTCCTGGGCAACTAGTTTTATAAAAGACTCTCCGGGCACTATGTTGAAATTGGGACCCAGGAGTTCCGTTTCTTCCCAGAAAATCGTTCCTTTATCCAGGTTTAGCAATCCATAAATTAGGTGTAAAAGCGTGGACTTTCCGCAGCCACTTTCACCCAGGACTGCCATATGCTGACCTTTGCCCAATTGAAAACGGATATCCTTCAGGATTTCTTCCTTTTCATAAGAGAATGATTGAATGTCTACTTTCAGCATGATACAATAAGAAAAAAGTTGCCTTTTAAGTCTTAAAGATAAAAGGCAACTTTGAACTCTTAGCGAGAGATTAAATTATTCTTTGATCTTCTCATTCACCTTTTCCGGGAGTACTTCATATCCCATGTTGTAGAGGGTGAAACCAAAAATATCTGCGTATTGTTCGATGGTCTTACTCACGGGAGTTCCCGCTCCGTGCCCGGCATCGGTTTCGATACGTATCAACGTAGGATTGGTTCCTGTTTGTTTTGATTGTAACTCTGCAGCGAATTTAAAACTGTGTGCAGGTACTACACGATCATCGTGGTCACCCGTGGTAATAAGTGTAGCCGGATATTCAACACCTTCTTTTACATTGTGAACAGGGGAATAACCTTTTAGATATTCGAACATCTCTTTGCTTTCTTCAGCAGTACCGTAGTCATAAGCCCATCCCGCTCCTGCAGTAAATGTATGGTAGCGAAGCATGTCGAGAACTCCTACTGCGGGTAAAGCGACTTTCATCAGGTCTGGTCGCTGCGTCATTGTAGCTCCCACCAGCAGTCCTCCGTTAGAACCACCGCGAATTGCCAGGTAATCGGATGAGGTATACTTGTTTTCTATAAGATATTCCGCAGCAGCAATAAAGTCGTCAAAAACATTCTGCTTTTGCATTTTGGTTCCGGCATTGTGCCAATCTTTTCCGTATTCACCACCTCCACGAAGGTTGGGTACAGCATAAACACCACCTTGCTCCATCCATACGGCATTGGTGATGCTGAAGCCAGGAGTAAGGCTAATATTGAATCCGCCGTAACCATAGAGAATGGTTGGGTTCTTTCCGTCTAACGTCAACCCTTTCTTATGAGTAATGATCATAGGAACTTTTGTCCCATCCTTAGAAGTGTAGAATACCTGGTTGCTCTCATAGTTTTCCGGATTGAAATCGATCTCAGGCTTGCGGTATAGTTCGGAATTACCACTTTCCATATCGAATTTATAGATACTACCAGGGGTCACGTAGTTGGTAAAAGAATAATACAATTCTGTTTCGTCTTTTTTCGCACCAAAACCACCGGCGCTACCAACACCAGGCAATTCGATCTCGCGAACCATATTCCCTTCCATATCGTATTGGAAAACCTTGGAAACCGCATCTACCATATACTCGGCGAAGATATACTTACCTCCGCTTGATGGGCTTAAAACGTTTTCAGTTTCAGGGATGAAATCCACCCAGTTCTCAGAGGTTGGATTTGAAGCATCTACAGTGACAATCTTCTGATTTGGCGCATTGAGGTTTGTTGCCAGATACAATTTGGAACCTTCGTTCTCGATAACATAAGTGTCACTATCGGTATGATCCAGGACAGTAACAAATCCGGCAGACGGATCTTCCAGGTCTTTAATAAAGAGCTTATTCCCAGAGGTAGAAATACTCGCGGTAACTACCAAATATTTATTGTCTTCAGTAACATAACCTCCAACATAGCGGTGCTTTTCGGCTTCTGTTCCCCCAAAGATCAATTCATCTTCACTTTGTGGAGTTCCTACTTTATGATAGTAGAGTTTGTGCTGATCTGTCTTTGCTGAAAGTTCACTACCCTTTGGTTTGTCGTAACTTGAATAGTAGAATCCTTCATTTCCTTTCCATGAGAGCCCACTAAACTTTACGTCGATGAGCGTATCCTCAACGATCTCTTTTGTTTCCGTATCCATTACAAGCACCTTACGCCAGTCACTTCCTCCTTCTGAAATACTATAGGCTGCGGTTTTACCGTTGTCTGAGAAGCTCAAACCACCTAAAGAAATCGTTCCGTCTTCCTTAAAGGTATTTGGGTCCAGGAATATTTCGGCAGTGGATGGATCGGCGCCGGTTTGGTAGCGATAGATAACATACTGGTTCTGCAGGCCGTCATTTTTTCTGAAGTAGGTATAGTCACCTTCTTTGAAAGGAGCCCCCACTTTCTCGTAATTCCACAATGTTTCAAGACGTTGCTTGAGGTCTTCCCTAAATGGGATAGTGTCGAGATAACCGAAGGTAACTTCATTTTGTCGTTTCACCCAGTCACCAGTTTCATCACTCATGTCATCTTCCAGCCAGCGGTAGGGGTCTTTTACTTCGGTTCCGAAATAGGTTGTTACCGTATCCACTTGATTCGTTTCAGGATAATTCACAGCAATTGGTTCTTTTTTTTCTTCTTTGCAGGCAATTATAGAGAGCCCAATGAGAAGAAGAATGATACTCTTTTTCATAATGGAATAAATTAGACCCTAAAGGTACTAAAAAGAGAGGTGCCTTAAAACCAGAAACGAGTTGGATTTACAATTTTCATTTTACCTGAACAGAGGTGTGTACGCCTTCCAGTATCTAATGATAAGAATTGTATTCAGCCCTATAACGACTATCGCTTGTAAGATGTCCGGTAAGTCGAGAAAAATATGGAACAAAAGGATATTTACTGAAATAGGGACTAAAACCAAAAGGGCAAATGGAACCCATTTTTTCAGAAGCAATAGAACACCAATAAAAATCTCAAGAATACCAAGGAAATAAAGCACATAGCCGGTATCAAGGAGTGAGTTCATAAAGCTAGCAGCTTCATCAGGTAATTCGGGAGCGGGGATAAAACCGATGAATTTGTTCAGTCCGAAAACAAGGAGAACAAGGGCAAGGATAATACGTAGGAGTGTAGTAAAATTCGAATTCATACGCTGGGAGTTAGGTTATCTTCTCTTAAAGATACAGAAAAATTAAAATCCAACACATAACGACAATACAATTAATGTGTTAGCGCTCAAACCTGTTCCTCAGGAGCGAGAGATGGCTTTTCCCACTAAATTGTTTCTAACCAGGTATTCGGCGATCTGTATTGCATTTGTTGCGGCTCCTTTGCGAAGATTATCGCTAACGATCCACATATTTAAGGAGTTGGGCTGAGTAAGGTCTCTTCGCAGGCGGCCCACAAAAACTTCGTCTTTATCATGAGCGTAGATCGGCATGGGATAGGTATTGGTATCCGGGTTATCCTGAACTGTCACTCCAGGGGTTTCATGAAGTAGTCTCCTTACTTCTGAAAGATCGAAGTCATCAAAGAATTCAACATTCACAGATTCGCTATGCCCCCCTGCCGTTGGAATTCTCACAGCAGTTGCCGTTACCGAAAAGCTTCGGTCGTCGAGTATTTTTTGAGGCTCACGGGCGAGCTTCATTTCTTCTTTCGTATATCCATTTGTTTCAAATACATCACAGTGAGGTAAAGCATTCTTGTGAATAGGATAAGGGTATGCCATCTCACCTTTCACTCCGTTTATCTCGTTCTCCAATTGATTCACTGCAGCCACCCCGGTACCCGAAACCGACTGATAGGTAGAGACCACCACTCTTTTCATCTTGTATTTCCTGTGAAGTGGCGCAAGTGCCATTACAAGTTGTATGGTGGAACAATTTGGGTTTGCTATTATTTTATCTTCTGAAGTAAGAACATCGGCATTTATTTCAGGAACGATGAGCTTTTTGCTAGGATCCATCCGCCAGGCAGATGAGTTATCGATTACTGTTGTGCCTTTCTCCGCGAAGGCAGGCGCCCATTCCAAGGATGTACTCCCCCCGGCCGAGAAGATCGCAATGTCCGGCTCCTGATCTACAGCATCCTGCAAACCGATGATGGTATGCGAAGATCCCTTAAACTCCATTTGTTTTCCAACCGATCGAGCAGAGGCTACGGGTAGGAGTTCAGAAATTGGAAAATTTCGTTCTTCCAGGACTTTTAGCATAACTGTGCCAACCATTCCAGTGGCACCTACAACAGCGACTTTCATAGGTTCATATTTGATATCAAAAGTAAGTGATACTATTTTATTTTTTCAGAATAAAACAATAAAAAAACCCTCCAAAGCTTAACGCAAAGGAGGGGTTAATGGTTTAAATGAGTAGCGTAGCGGCTACGGACGTTCTTATTTTTTCAGAAGGTCTCTAATTTCAGAAAGCAACTCTTCCTGGGTTGGTCCCGGAGGTGGTGCTGGAGCTTCTTCTGCTTGTTTCTTCTTTGTTTTGTTGTAGGCCTTCACGATCATGAAAAGAACAAATCCTACAATTACAAGATTGATAATGGTGTTCACCCATTTACCCCACATAATTGCGTTTTCTGCAACTTCATTACCATCTGCATCAACACTTGCTTCTGTAAGGATATACTTCAAGTCTGCAAAATCCATTCCGCCTGCGAAGTGTCCAATAATAGGCATCATAACGTCGGAAACAAATCCGTTCACAACTAGCCCAACGGCTCCGGCAAGGATAACGGCAACTGCGAGATCGATCACATTGCCTGTCATTATAAAGTTTTTAAATTCTTTTAACATATTGATAGGTTTAATTAAAGTTAACGGGGTAAAGTTAAACAAAAAGCGATTTGAACCTTTAAAAATGAGAGATTTACTATCTATTTTCGGCAAACAACCCGTTTTATCCGATGGGACAATGCCGTCAAGAGTTCGTATGATATGGTATTTGCACTTTTTGCTAGTTCGGAGGCTCGCTGTACGCTTCCATAGATCACTACTTCATCACCTTCTTTGCAATCTATCCCGGTTATATTTACCATAAGCATATCCATACATACATTACCTGCAATAGGAGCCTTTGCTCCATTAATCAGCACATGCCCTTTCCCTTTGCCAAGGGCACGTGGTATGCCGTCTGCATGACCAATTGGTATAGTGGCGGTAACCTCATTGCCGGTTGCCATATACCCCCTGTTGTAACCCACGGTCTCACCGGGTTCGATCCTATGGATCTGTGAAATGACCGATTTGAGGGTATGAACAGGCTTCAATTTGCTGTCGTATTGCTTTTCATTGCTATAACCATAGAGTCCAATACCCGTCCTTACCATATCGAACTCCGCTTCGGGATAATTCAAGATGGCCGAGGTATTACTCTGGTGCAGTATTGGCATATAACCAAGGCGATCACTCAAATCTTCCGAAATGGATTTGAAAGTGTTGATCTGCTCCAGGGTAAACTCTTTTTCATTCGGATCATCACTGGCAGCAAGATGAGAGAAAAGCGATTTGATCCTGATCGAGGAAGTATTCGCCAACTGACCCATGATCCATTCGGTATCGTTTTCCCTAAAGCCTAATCGGTTGAGTCCTGTATTGAATTTAAGGTGAACGGGATACTCTTTTTGTTCTTTTTCTTCGGCCTTAGCTATAAAGGCTTTTAAAATTCTCTGACTGTACAGAGCCGGCTCAAGGCATTGTTCGATGAGCGCTCCGAAATTCCCGGGCTGAGGATGCAGCACCAGAATGGGAGTTTTTATGCCGGCACCCCGAAGTTCTGTTCCTTCGGCTACATAGGCTACCGCGAGGTAGTCCACTCCCAGGGATTCCAATTCTCTGGCGATCTCCACGGCATCGCTTCCGTATCCACCGGCTTTTACAACACCCAAGACCCTGGTTCCTTTTTTTAAGCCTGAAGTTATTTGCTTGTAATTGTGATCCAGCGCATTCAGATCTATTTCGAGCGTGGTTTCAGAGATTTCGGGCATAGGCTATGCTTGCTTTTTCGATGGGAGTTGAATGGGGTCCTTCACATCCATTTTCTTTACCTTATCTCGCAATATAGCCTTGTAATAGGCTGCGCGGCTTAGCGGTTCGTATTCTTCCGTTTCACCGAGTAATACCAATTCGTCACTCTGCGATTTACGGAAGCTGTAATGAGCCAGGTTTCCCGTTCTGGGACATACTGCATGTACTTTGGTGACGTATTCTGCTGTAGCCATCAGGTTGGGCATAGGACCGAACGGATTTCCCTTAAAATCCATATCCAAGCCTGCGACGATCACTCTTACCCCGTTGTTTGCAAGATCGTTACACACTTTCACGATCTCATCATCGAAGAACTGGGCTTCATCAATACCTACCACATCACATCCATCGGCCAGGATCGGTATATTCGCTGCAGCCGGGACCGGTGTGGATCTAATTTCATTACTATCGTGAGAGATCACTTTATCCTCATCATACCGCTGGTCTACAGTGGGTTTAAATATCTCTACTTTCTGACGTGCGAATTTGGCCCTCTTCAATCGACGGATTAGTTCCTCTGTTTTTCCTGAAAACATAGAACCGCAGATCACTTCGATCCAGCCGAATTGTTCTTTCTGATTTACTGTGTTTTCTAGAAACATAAGGTTAACTTAGAATAAAAAGGAATTCCTTGACGTTTACATATAGGTTGCGTAAATTTAACAAAACTAAAGTCAGCGAAGAACGTTTCATTATAAAAAGTTATGAAGAAGAAACTTCAGAAAGAAATAGCAGATTTAGCTGCGGAGCTGGGACAGAATGGCGCCGATTTCAACGTGCTTAAAGCGAAACAAGCGATCCGTTTGATATACGAAAAGCTTACCGTTCTTGAATATTTACAAGGACAACTCGAGGGAGGAGATCAATCTTTCGACTCAAAATCGTTCCGAGAACAAAATTGGTTCGTAGAACCTGAACCATTGCCCAGACCGGAACACGAAGATGAACTGGTGGAACCGGCAATTGAAAAGATAAAAGATATCGTTGCCCAAATGCCCGAAGAAAGTCGGCAGGTGGATGATCTGCTCGAACAGGTCCTGCCAAAAAAGTCATACGTTAAGAACGACCTGGAGGAGTTCGCGTCTCATTACCAGGAAACCCCTGTATTTGAGCGCAAGGAACCGGAAAATTCTCAAACGGCTACTAAGACAGAAACTCTTGGAAATTCTACGTCGAGTAAGCCTAAATCGATCAATGAAAGCCTGAATAACGGTTTAAATATTGGTTTGAACGACAGGCTGGCATTTATAAAGCATTTGTTCAATGGAAGTGCCGACGACTATGCCCGGGTGTTGTCGCAAATTAACACCATACAATCAGTGGAAGAAGCGCACACATTTATTGCGGAACAAGTGAAGCCAGATTACAATTTCTGGTTGAACAAAGATGAGTACGCCGAACGTTTCCTGGCGCTTGTTGAAAAACGGTTCAGCTAAATCCGGATTATGGGAAAGCTCTACCTGGTTCCCACTCCTATTGGAAATTTGAAGGACATGACCTTTAGGGCCGTTGAGGTCCTGAATGACGTAGACCTTATTCTTGCTGAAGATACCCGTACCAGTGGTAAACTTCTGAAGCATTACGATATCTCTACACCCATGCAGTCACACCATATGCACAACGAGCATAAAACGGTGGATGGAATTGTTTCCCGATTGAAAGCCGGAGAAACCATTGCTTTAATTAGCGACGCAGGAACTCCCGCAATCAGCGACCCTGGGTTTTTGCTAACCCGTGCCTGTGTTGAGCAAGGTATAGAAGTTGACTGCCTGCCAGGCGCAACGGCTTTTGTACCTGCTTTAGTAAATAGCGGACTCCCGAATGACAGGTTTCTATTCGAAGGATTTCTGCCGGTTAAGAAGGGGCGCCAAACCAGGCTGAATTCACTTGCCGCAGAATCCCGAACCATGGTTTTTTACGAGTCACCACACAAATTACCAAAGACACTTGCACAATTTCAGGAAGTATTTGGAGCAGACCGAGCTGCTTCGGTTTCACGGGAACTCACCAAGCTGCACGAAGAAACAATTCGGGGTACACTGGCTGAACTGGCAGATCATTTTAGTGCGCACCCGCCAAAAGGAGAAATTGTTTTGGTTGTAGCGGGTAAAAAATGAAACAGCTACTCACAGAGATACGAAGTTGCACCATTTGTTCCGAACACCTGCCCTTAGGACCTCGGCCTGTGATTGAAGCATCCGAGAATTCTAAGATCATTATTGTGGGCCAGGCTCCCGGAACGAAGGTTCATGAAAGCGGTGTACCCTGGGACGACCAGAGTGGCAAAAAATTAAGAGAATGGCTGAATGTGTCGAGTCAGTTGTTTTATGACGTTGAAAGATTCGGGATAGTGCCAATGGGCTTTTGTTATCCCGGCAAAGGAAAGACGGGAGATCTCCCACCCAGGAAGGAATGTGCGGAAGCATGGCACGACAAGATATTTAAGTCATTTAGCAAGGTGGAGTTGATATTGCTAGTGGGGACATATGCCCAGGAATATTTTCTTCGGAAGGACTCAAGAAATCTGACAGAAAAAGTGAGAAATTATTCAGAATATCTCCCGGAATTCTGGCCGATGCCACATCCCTCTCCGGTAAATCGTTTCTGGCGCTCGAGAAACCCTTGGTTTGAAAAGGAAGTCGTTCCGAAACTTCAGGAAAAAATTCAGAAAATCTTAGAATTCTAAACTCCCGATATTCTAAGATACTATTGATGCTTGCCTCTGTTCCAGCCGTGTTTCCCTAAGTACTGTTCTCCGCTTTCCACAGCACCATCTTCGATGGACGTTCCCATGGAGTCGTTCCAGCGGTTGAGGTAGCCGAACAAGGAGATCACCCCCAGCATTTCTACTATTTCACCTTCGTCCCAGTGCTCGTACAGGCGGGTTTTTATTTCTTCATTCACGGCGTTCGGCACCAACGAAGCCGCCAGTGAGAAGTCCAACGCGGCTCTCTCAGCTTCTGAAAACGCCGGATGGGTTCGGTATTCCCAGATATTATCCAGTTGCTCCTGCTCCGCTCCGTAACGTTCTGCAGCTCGAATAGCATGGGCCTGGCAGTAGCGGCAGCCCGTAGAATTACTACTCACCCAGGCGATCATTCTTTTCAATGCCGAAGTAACCCTACCCTCATTGGCCATCACCGCTTTATTGAGGTTGATAAACGCTTTACTTATGGCCGGTCTGCGCTGCATAGTGAGCACGCTGTTCGGGCAAAAACCCAGGGTTTCGTTGAAGAATTCCGCAAGTTCTTTGGTTTCAGGATCGTGATCGGGAGATAAAGGAGTTACAAGTGGCATGAGTGAATTGATTTAATTCCCGAAAATACGAAAACAAGCAGGCATAATCCAATTGTCAAATGAGTTTCATTAAAAGTTAATTTGTACTTTTACCAAAGCCGTTCAGCTTCCCTTTAAACAGATGTCCGAATAATTATGGTTTGAATTCTTACCGGCTAAATAAAGCAGCCGTTTGTAATTTGATATATTGTTGTTTGGAACTTTTACTACTATGCGTTGGACACTCAAACCAAAACCACAACCCGAAAAAGTTGCTAAACTGAGCCAGGCGCTGCAGGTTGAACCTATAATTGCAATGCTATTGGTACAGCGAGGGATAGAAACCTACGAAGAGGCAAAAGCATTCTTCCGTCCGGAGCTCACACAACTGCACGATCCCTTCCTGATGAAGGATATGGACAAGGCTGTAGCACGTATTGAACGTGCAATCACTTCCGAAGAGAACATTTTGATCTACGGTGATTACGATGTGGACGGTACTACCAGTGTTTCCCTGCTTTCCTCTTACCTGAAAACCTTTTACCCGAATATCTGCACTTATATTCCAGATCGCTATGAAGAAGGATATGGTATATCCTATCAGGGAATCGACTTTGCAGAAGACAACGACATTTCATTGATTATCGCCCTGGACTGTGGAATTAAAGCTATAGACAAGGTGGCTTATGCAACAGAAAAAGGCATCGATTTTATTATTTGCGATCACCACCGACCGGGCAGTGAATTACCCGATGCGGTGGCTGTCCTGGACCCAAAACGAGAGGATTGTATCTATCCGTACAAGGAACTTTGCGGTTGTGGTGTTGGCTTTAAACTAGTGCAGGCTTTGGCGGCAGGAAGAGGACAGACCATAGACGATCTGCTTCTGTATTTAGACCTCGTTGTTACCGCCATCGGTGCTGATATCGTACCAATTACGGGAGAGAACAGGGTACTGGCATATTATGGCCTGAAAGTGATCAATTCTAATCCCAGGACAGGCTTTAGGGCAATTCTTCAGCAGGTAAAAAAGAATCAACTAACCATTACCGACGTGGTCTTTATCATCGCACCGCGCATCAACGCAGCAGGGAGAATGAAACACGGAAATCATGCGGTGGCACTGCTCGTGGAAGATGATTTTGATCAGGCGGTGGCCTTTGCAGCGGAGATAGAAGATTTTAATACAGAGCGAAGAGATACGGACAAACAGATCACTGAAGAAGCGCTTAAACAGATTCTTGAACAAGCAGAAGAAGACAGGAAGACCACTGTGGTATACAATGAGAAGTGGCACAAAGGAGTTATAGGAATTGTGGCGTCCAGACTCACGGAAACCTACTACAGGCCTACCCTTGTTTTTACTAAAAGTGGTGATAAACTGGCTGCATCAGCACGCTCGGTAAAAGGTTTCGACGTGTATAATGCACTTGAAGGATGCGCGGAACACATAGAGCAATTCGGCGGACATAAGTATGCGGCGGGTCTTACTTTGTTGGAGGAGGATTACGAGAAGTTCAAAGCTGAATTTGAGAGGGTTGTTTCAGAAACTATCGATCCGAAATTACTAACACCAGAGATTCAAATTGACTCGGAACTTCCCATTAAGAATATCACACCCCGATTGTATCGAATACTTAAACAATTTGCGCCTTTCGGACCAGGGAATATGACTCCTGTATTTATGGCTACGGATATAAAGGACAGCGGCTCCGGACGATGCGTGGGTTCAGATAAGTCTCACTTGCGCTTGGTGGTGGAACAAGGAGATAATAAAACAATCACCGGAATTGGATTTGGCCTTGGCGACAAGGAATCCATCGCTTGCGAAGGCAACTATTTTAAAATGGCTTATTCCGTTGATGAGAATGAATGGAATGGCAGGGTAAGTCTTCAGCTTAAAATTAAAGATATCAAACCCTGATTTTTGTATCTTTAGATTAAACTAACCGGACAGATGAAGCAAATTATAATATTCCTGTTGATCGTCATTATTGGCCTTATAGGATGGGGGCAGTATAAAAAATACAAACGCTTCAGCCTTGAAGAGTATGCCTACAAAACATCCGATAACATAGACACAGCAAATGCAGATAAGGCAGTGCTATTGGATTATTATCAGGCCATAGAGGCTGTGAACGGGTATGTAATTACCCAATGGAGTGCCAACGGTATCGATGTCCGAAATCCAAAGAAAGACAACGAGCAAACAAAGGCGGCCGTTGCTGAATACGGAAACCGTCTTGCGAATGTGAAGTATTTTGAAGCCTTGTTGTCTTCACCACCAAAGAAGGAAAAGCCCAAAGAATTTTCGAAAGAAGACCAAAAGAAACAGCTAATACGTAAACAGTTTTATGCGAATCCTTCTGAAAACAGTTTGAGAATCGGAGATAGAAATGCTATGGTTTTTGAAATTCAAAACATCCTGATTTCGAAAGGGCATATCATCGAACACGACGGCTTGTTTCGTGCCGAAACATTTAGCGCCTTGAAAGAATTTGAAGAGAAAAACAACTTGTTTCCCGATGGGAAACTGGACGTGATCACCCTGGAGTATTTGCTGAAATAATTTAGATAAAGGTTTCTATTCTGAATGTATCCTCTTCGAATACACCGTAGGTGTAATGAGAGATCCAGTCGCCCAGGTTAAAATAGGTAGAATTAGGCCCTACTTCGATCTCCATAGGAAGGTGTCTGTGCCCGAACACAAAATAATCGTAGTGTTTTGTTTCAAGTTTTCGGCGGGCGTATTGGGCCAGCCACTCATTTTCTTCACCTAGAAATTTCTTATCCTCATCACCGGAGATGATCTTATTCTTTACTGAAAGGTATTGGGCGAGCCGCATGCCTATTTCTGGATGCAACCACCTGAATAGCCATTTGAAGAAGGGGTTTGTAAAGACTTTCTTCATACGTTTATAACCTTTATCTCCCGGACCTTTCCCGTCACCATGGCCAACTAAAAAAGCCTTGCCGTTAAATTCGAATTCCTTAGAATCTCTGTAGGTGGGGATATTCAGTTCTTTTTCAAAATAATCGCGCATCCACAGATCGTGGTTGCCAACGAAGAAATAGATTGGGATACCGCTATCGCTTAATTCTGCCAGTTTTCCCAAGACGCGGACAAATCCTTTAGGCACCACCGTTCTGTATTCAAACCAAAAGTCGAACAAATCTCCTAAAAGAAATATAGCCGCAGCATCCTCCTTTACAGTATCTAACCAGCGCACAAATTTCTTCTCGCGAGGCATACTGGCTTCCGGAGTAGGGGCGCCCAGGTGATTATCACTGGAGAAGTAGATTTTTTTGCCCTCTGGGATCTGCATGCGATAAAGATAGTTAAAAACAAAAACTCACTTAGAGCAGTTTCAACCTAGTAAATAGGCTAATTCTCGGAAGCGTACCAGGCGGCGTAGCTGGTATCAGTCTCCTGAAGTTTGAGAGAATGTAATTTGATGTTTTCAGGAAGGCGTTTCTTGATTTTTGCCGCAAAATCGATGATCATCATCTCACTGGTGGGTTGATAGTCCACAAGGAGCACATTATGCCCTCGAGTTTCCAGCTCCCTGGCTAACTCAACGTGGGGGGTGTTCTTGTTAAAGACTGTTGCATGATCGAATACGTCTACAACTTCTTCTTTCACGATCTTCTTCAGATCTGTGAAATCGATCACCATACCGAATTTCACATGATTAGGGTCGTCTATGGGCGTCCCGTTAACCGTGACGGAAAGTTTGTAGCTATGGCCGTGGACGTTCCTGCATTTTCCATCATAGCCATAAAGAGCGTGGCCTGTTTCGAAGGTGAACATTTTAGTGATCTGTATCTTGCTCATCGCGTACTTACTTTTTTGTAAAAGTATCTATTTTTCAACTAAAGGAAGGTATTTGTTTCGGTATTTAATGATCAAGGCAACAGCCCTGTAACCTACCCAAACCAGGATAGCTAGCCAGATCCCAATTAACCCCCAACCCATATAGCGCCCCAGGAACATAAAGGGAATAAAACCTAAGATCGTGGCACCCAGCAGTACATTCCGCAGGTAACTCATTTCCCCCAGGCCCTTAAAAATAGCATCGAGGGTGAATCCAAGCGCATTAAGCGGTTGACTAATTAGCACCATGAAGAACATTCCGTAGAAAATGGAAAGCACCTCGCCGTCTTTATTGAAGAGCAGCCCCAGGTCCTTGTAGAAAATCAGTCCGGCAACAACCAGCATTGCAGAAACAAAAAGATTATACAGGTTTACGCGCTTAGTGAGCTTCCAAAGCGTGGTGTAATCCTTCTCGCCAAGTAACTTGCCGCCTAGGATATTGCCCGCGGCACCGTAACCATCTATGAAAAAGGCCGTAAACAACCAGATATTTATAGCGATCGCATGAGCGGCTATGTACTCTTTTCCCAGCCCTGTAGCTTCCCGAACGGCAAGCATAAGGGCAGCATTGAGGGCTACTGATCGCACAAAAAGATTAATGCACATCTGAACCAATCTTTTTATTTCGGGGTGTAATGGAAATTTAAGTCGGAGTGAAACATCCGTCTTCCACAGGACAAAAATAAACGCCATAAGGGCCATGATCGCTTGTGAGATCAAACTTGCCCATGCGGCGCCCTGGATCCCCATTGGATCAATGAAGTTGTCAATTCCGTACACCAGGGCAAAATCGAGACCTATGTTGACTAATGCACCGGTCGTGGCTATCGTCATGGGCCAAAAAGTATTCTGAAGCCCCCTGAACAATCCGAAAACGGCAAATGTGAATAAGGTTAATGGGAATCCCCATACCCTGATATTGTAGTAATCTATACTGTATTCGAGGATGAGTCCTTCGGCGTTCAAAAGACTGAAGATCTCTTCCACGAAAAAGTAGGTAGACAGCAAGACAATTATGCTCAATGCGATGTTGAAGTAGATGGCCTGGGCAGGAAAATTTTCAAGTTCTTTGATCTTACCGGCACCGAGATTTTGCGAAACTATGGCGGAAATCGCACTCCTGCTTTGAGCAAGTATCCAAATAAGCATGGAAAGAAAGGATCCTACTATCCCAACCGCAGCCAGGGATTCAGTGCCGAATTCGGGTATGTTGCCTACTACAGCAGCATCGGTGCTTGAAAGTACCGGCTCGGCAATTCCAGATAAGATTGCTGGAATGGCGAGTTGCTGGATGCGTTTGAACGATATGTTTGTTCTGTAGTTTTTCAAGTTTCAAAAGTAAACATTCCGAAGGAATGCCTTATCAGCCGCATATCGTTAAAAATTACGGAGTTATAACATTTATCAATATCTTTAGGCAAAAATTGCCCTAATATATATTGCTATGAGAACATTCACTTCTATGGGGCCAGTGGTACAGGTTTTTACCACTCATTTTAGTTAGGATTAATTTCTAAAAGGAAATAAAATTTGGAATAAATGCGCAGCCTCCAACTTACGCTGTTTCTTTCCATAATGCTGTGTGTCGGCAGGGCTTTTGCTTGCCCGTCTTTGATTGACCCTGTGGCTGGCGCGTCTGGTGTTCCTGTAGATACTACCATTAGCTGGGAGGAGGTGCCTGGGGTTACGGGTTATATTATTTCTCTAGGGACAACACCCGGAGGAGGAGACATTATTAATCAGCAACCGGTCGGTAGTGAGACTCAGTTCACCCCTCCACTAGGGTTGCCGGAATTCACCCAAGTATTTGTAACTATCACACTTTTTATAATCAACCAGCCAAATATTGTTTGCCCCAGTGTTTCCTTTACTACGGAGAATGTGACTACCCTTCCCGAATGTACTACAATGCTTAACCCTGTGAATGGAGAAACAGGGGTGAATATTGAAACTAACATTGCTTGGGCCTATGCCCCCAGGGCTATAGGCTATCGAATATCACTTGGCACGACAGAAGGTTCTGGTGACATAGTGGATAACATTGATGTTGGGAATGTACTCAATTTCAACCCTCCAATGAGTCTGCCGTCCCTAACGGAGATCTTTGTGTCGATTATCCCGTACAATGAGATCGGAGGTGCTTCGGAATGCGGTTTGGAGAGCTTTACTACGGCTGAATTGGGAGACCCCCCCGGCTGCACATCACTCATACGACCGGCTAACGGCTCAATCAATGTTCCTCTGGACACCACGCTGGAGTGGATACCCGTACCAGGCGCAGACGGATATATTGTGAGTGTAGGCTCCTCTCCCTACACCAATGATGTTTTGGATATGGCAATATTTATCAACCCTATTATAAACGTGATAAATTTTGAACCTAATAAAAGCTATTTCGTCGTTATTATTCCTTTTAATCAAGCCGGACAGGCCCAAGGGTGCATACAAGAGTCATTTTCCACAATTCTAGGATGCGGACCGCTTATTGATCCGGACACGGGTAAATTGGTTTCGTTCTTTCCCACTATTACATTTCCTGAAGAAATAGGAATATGTGAAGAGTCTCTTCCTACCCGCATAGACGCCATAGATCAAGCAGACGGTTATCGATGGTATCGGACACCCACCAATGAACCTGAGTTCTTGATTTCGGATAGGAGTTTTGCAGACCTCTCGGAGCCCGGACAATATCGCTTCGAAGCCTATAATGTGTTGAGACAGAATGGATTTGAGTTAGAATGCCCGGCAGATAAGGTGTTTACGGCAATACTCTCTTCGAAACCACAGATAGAAACGATATTCAAAGAAATTGATGGCGATTTCTTTAACATCAGTGTTATTGTAAGTGGAATTGGGAATTATGAGTACTCGCTAAATTCAATGGATGCCTGGCAGTCAAGTAGTAACTACGACGGGCTAACAGAAGGGGATTATACCATCTATGTTAGGGATGAGGCAGGCTGTGGTATTACAGAACAAACCTTCCGTTTGGCATTTCCAGCACCTGGCTTTCCCGCGTATTTCTCGCCTAATGGCGATGGCATCAATGACAACTGGAATTACATTCCTCCGAAGGTGGATCCGCTGCAATTATCCACCATCTACATCTACGATCGCTTCGGAAAGGTACTAGCCTCTTTTAGCGCCAATGGTAAGGGCTGGGACGGAATATACGATGGAACACCCATGCCTTTAGGAGGTTATTGGTACGTGGCAGAAGCTGCTGACGGGCAGGTGTACAGGGGGCATTTTTCATTGATCCGATAACTGCGTGGATCATTTCAGAAGTAATTCGAAGCAAAAGAATGGAAACTCACTTTGTTTTGGGAAATATATTTCCTCCAGGCGCGTATATCCTCTGGCCTCGTAGAAACGTTGATTCCTTTTGTTTTTGCTGAATGTATCCAGTCGGATAGAATCCCCATTGTGCTTCCTGGCGAAAGATTCGGCGAAGTCCATCAGTGTTTTTGCCATTCCCCGGTGTTGATAGTCCGGATGAATGGCCAGGCGATGGATATAATAGTTGTTGACATCTTCTGAAAGCCAGGTAACAGGCTCGTATACGTCATCCTTAAAGGTGGAAATAACAATACAACCTGCAATCACTTCTTCTGAGATCAGAACATATAGCTCTTCTCTTTCGATGTCGGTTATGAATGCCTCAGGGTGCGGGTATGTCTCATTCCACTGGTAGATCCCTTCATGGATCATTTTCTGAGCGCAGGCTCTTGTTATCTCCATGAGGCGGTGAATTTCAGATGGTTTCGCCTTACGTATCATTAGAAAGCATTAGTTTTGTACCAGGTTTAAAGATAATTCAATAACCAAGATCATGAAAAACATACTGGTTCCTGTAGGATCTACTGAAAATGGTGTGAATAATTTGAAGTATGCTGTAAACTTTGCGGCAATGAGCGGAGCTACTGTGTATTTGATAAATATTTACAGGGATTTTTCCAAGGTGGGCGGCATGGGAAAAGTTACCCAGGTGGCTATGGAAGACCACCAGGCGCAACTTGACGAGGTCTTAAGCCAGGTAGACACAAAAGGCGTCGAGGTTGTGGCAAAACCGATCAAAGGAGATCCTTCTGAAGGAATTGCGAGAATTTCAAAACAACTTGGGATAGACCTGATCATAATGTCTCCTCAAAGTGTTGAGATCAAGGATGAGAGATATCTTGGAAGCATCACTGGGAAGCTGGTAAAACAGACTGAAATTCCGATGCTGATCGTGCCTAAGGATTATTTGTTTCGAAAGGCCAATACCATTTTACTGGCATTGAAGCGACCGAATTTTGAAAAAGAGAATGTGTTAGATCCTTTGAAAGATCTTCTTTCATTGTTCAATGCGCAGCTCAATGTGCTTAGAGTAAGAACCCCGGATGTGGCTGAATCGGATGATGTAATGGATGAACAGCTGAAAGAAATTATGTCTGGTTATAAAGAAACAGAAAACGCCACTATCTACCAGGGAGTGCTGGAGCATTTCCAGTCGCATCAACCGGATATCTTGTGTGTTCTTAGGAGAAAGCGTGGTTTCTTTAAGAAGTTATCGGAGAAAAATCATGTGCTTAAGAAAGACTTCTACACCAGTAAACCTTTACTGGTGTTGTGCGGACAGCAATAGTGAAACTACTATAAAACAGAATAGACGTCCTCGGACGTCTTTTTTATGCAGTTTTGTGCGCTGGTCCTTAGATTCTTTCCTGGATCTCTATGATCAGTCCAAATGCAAGGCACATAAATACCGTTCCTATAACGAGTGCTCCTACTCCCATATAGCGAAGATACTAAATAATTAATTCTTGAAATATCAGTCCCGAAATTTATTGAGATGAAATTCATCAACCAGGGGTTTCATAGCCAGGTCGCCCTCGGAATCACCGAAATAAACAATCATGTCATAGGATTTGAGATCGTAGGTGGAGGAGACACGTTTTGGCTTTTCATCATAATTACAGTTCTGGCCGTCGAATTTTCCTGTAAACAGACCATTTTCAAATTCACCTATTGTACAGATGAGTTCGGTTCCAAGGTGACCTGCGATCTCACTCATCCAAATATCCAGTGAAGCTGTTACTATGGCAACCTCCCCAGTTTTTTTTGCTTCTGTCAATGCTGCGATTGCACTGGATCGGAAAAATGATCGGTTCTCCAGGAATTTTAGAAATTCTTTGGCAGTGGATTCCAGGTGATCTTTCGAATAACCCTTCAGAAAAAAAGAGATGAATCGCTCTTTTACGCCGCCCCGCGCTAAAATTCCAAACCTGGCAAGAGAAAAGGGAAGTATGAAAAGAATGAGACCAACCCACCATTTCCATTTTGGAGAAGTGAACTTTAGAAATTGAAAAAGACTATCCTGCTTTGTGATCGTACCATCAAAGTCGAAAAGAGACAAGGTCTTCATAGGGACAATCTTTTGAAAATAAATTCAGGTATCGATTTGATTATAAGCATGATCCATTTCCACATCCAGGCGATATAAATTACATTTCGTTTTTTTATGTAGCCTCTGTAGATGAGTTTGGCAGCTTTTTCAGGAGTAATAGTCAGCGCCTTAGGGAGCTCGAGATCTTCGGTCATTTTAGTGTACATAAATCCCGGTTTCACGGTGAGCACATGAATCCCTTTTTTGTTGAAATAATTTCGGAGTCCACTCAGATAGGCCGTAAAACCAGCCTTTGCGCTGCCATAAATGAAATTGCTTTTACGACCTCTCTCACCAGCCACGGAACTAACACCAATAATGGTTCCTTCTCCTTTTCGTTCCATGTCCTGCGCAATCTCATTCAGGACCAGGATAAGGTTTGAATAATTAATAGCAGTGATCTTGGCATTGTCTTCATTATTGGTGATGACAGCTTCCTGTTGTGCACCCATATATCCAGAAGCACAAAAAACCAGGGAGTATTCCATTGAAGAAAAATCGATCTTTGGCGGGTCGAGCAGATTCAGTTTAATGATTTCCACATCCGCATTGTATTTGACTTTCAGATGTGAACGAAAGTTTATGGTTTTATCAGGACTGGAAGACAACAAATACACTTTACGAATATCTTCTTTCTGAAGAACCAGTTCAGTAAACTTTTTGGAAATGTCCGAATTTGCACCTAATACGATCATGATTTCATTGTTATTCGTTCACTCTGTAAGGATCCGAACCAATCCGATTCTGCTTTAATGTAGTTCGTAAGTTCCGCCCTTGACATGCAATCTTTGGCGCGATATATCCTGCCTCCGTTATCGAGGACTATTTGGTCCATTCTTTCTACAAGCCCGGAGAGCTTCTTCGAATATTTGAAGTCTAACGCCAATGTATAGCCTTCAATAGGGAAGGAGTTGTAAAACCGGGAATCGTTTTTACCAAATAATTTCAGAACAGCAAGAAAAGATCCCAGTCCGCTATTTGCGATCTCTTCCAGGATGGCCCTCATACCCGCCTTACTGTTTTCCAAAGGAAGGACGAATTGATATTGAATAAAGCCTGGCTTTCCATAGATCTTATTCCATTCTCCTATACTGTCCAGGGGATAGAAGAACTGATCATAATGCACAACAGATGTTTCTTTCTTTCTGAATTGCTTTAAGTAATATGCCCAGTTGAACAATTTCACACTTAGCGTATTCAGAACAAAAGAAGGAAAGAAAAAAGGAATGTTTTTAATCCTATCGTCGTGAACCTTTAGTGGATTTTTTGCTTGTTTTTTGTTTAACTTATCCAGGCTGGCCGATTCCCCTCTCATTATTATTGATCTCCCCAACGATTTCCCCTTTTGCAAACAGTCTATCCAGGCAACTGTATACTTCCATTCGGCAGAATCTTCGAAAAGCGCAAAGATCTCGTCCAGGTTGCTGGCCTTAATGGATTCCTGGTAAATAAAAGACGTTTCAATCGCTATTACTTTGAATGTGGCTGAAAGCACGACTCCCGTGAGCCCCATAGCCCCAAAGGTCCTGTAAAACAATTGGTCGTTCTCTGTAGGAGAACATTGTATAATCTCACCGGGTCCCACAAATAACATGAAGGATTCAACAAAACTGGAGAAACAGCCATCTTTGTGATGATTCTTTCCGTGAACATCAGCGGCGATCGCACCACCTACCGTAATGAATTTAGTACCGGGAGTTACTGGAATGAAAAACCCTTTAGGCACGAGGAATTCCAATAGATCCGAAAGCAAAACTCCTGCTTCACAAGTAATGGTTTTACTTTTTGCGTCGAATTCGATAAAATTCGACAGCTCCAGAGTAGAAATAACAGATTCCCCTAGTGAAGCATCACCATAGCAACGGCCATTTCCCCTTGCGATCACTTTTTTATCATGAGAAAGCTTTAGATCCGGAGCATTTGCATCGTGAAGATGTGTAATTTCGGAACTAGTTTTGGGATAATTCCCCCAGTTAGTAATATTCTTTCGAACCGCCAATTATCTGAAATAGATTATACCAGCAAAGGTAAGAATCCACAAGACAATAACCAGCTGTAGGAAGTGGTCTTTAAATACCAATTGTGTTGGTGATTCGGTTCTGTTGAAAACATAGGTTTGTTGCAGGTACCTAAAGATTCCCAGGATCACGAAAAACGCAGTTGCATAAACGTATTCAAAGTTAAAATTGATTGCGATCTCGGGAGAAACGGAATACATGATGTAGCAAACGATAACTATGGTAACGGAGCTTACAAGGGCAGTATCGATGAATTGAAGGTTGTATCCTTTCAACGCTTTTCTCGTTTCGGCTTTAGTAGACATCAATTCTCCGCGTCTTTTGCCCAGGGCAAGGACAAGTGCAAGGGCGAAGGTGAGGAGGAACGCCCATTTGGAAACTACCACTCCGGTAGTAATTCCACCAAACAACACCCTAAGAACAAATCCAATTGCGATAATACTAACATCGACGATCGCAACATTCTTCAAACCCCAACTATAAGCAAGATTCAATACTATATATACAAGAAGAGGAATAAGTTGAATTGGACTGAACAGGAATGCACAACCCAACCCCAATAGTACAAGCAGCAGGATCGCGATAACTACCGCATGGGATTTCGAAATCTTGCCGGAAGCAAGTGGGCGTAATCTTTTAACCTCATGTAACTTGTCTTTTTCAATATCCCTGTAATCATTTATTACATAGATGAAACTGGCAGCCAGGGAGAACAAAAAGAATGCCCATAGCGCATTCAGGAATAAATTTTGTTCCAGAACTCTTCCTGAAAAGAAGAGTGGCAAGAACACGAAAAAGTTCTTTACCCATTGGTGAACTCTAAGTAGTTTTACTATTTCCATTATTGAACGGAATCTACACGCTTGTAATGCACCAAACGCACGGTTTTAATGTTGTTGTTATTTTTAAAAACTTTGGAATTAATCTCCTTGTAACCATCCACTACATGAATTTTGTTTCTGAAATGTTTTGGTGTTAATCGGAGATCCAGGAATAAAAAATATTCTTCTGGCTTATCCTTTTGAAGCAATTTTACGAAAGGGTTGAAATAACCATCGCGCTTACCAAGATTAAATTGTTGAATATAATACTCAAAGTATCTGCGGTGATTTGAAACAAATAACACATAAGCGTCGTTATTGATCTCACTCGCTGTTTTCGCAATTTCCCTATAAGAAGTTGTTTGAGTATAATAGGGACGCTCATTCAGGAACAAGAGCATTAGGCTATAAACGACTATTCCACCCAACAGATTGTTCCTAAGTCTTTTTTTACTGATAAGACTTAGGTAAAATGCCAGAATGAGTATCACGGGAGCGACCATTCCTATGAAGTAGCGAGGCACCATCATCCCCGTAGATATAGATGATTTTATAAATGGGATGCTAAAGTAGATGACAATCCATAATACCAGTAGCATAAGCTCTTTTCTATGTTCTTTCAGCCCAACGTTGATCCATGAGACTTTTTTGAAATTCTTTCTGAGGATTAGTAGTACGATTGTGAGGATGAACAATAGGAGGGTGATACTCGAGAGTATATAATCGTTGTAGAACTCTTTGAAATACTCATAAAAAAGCATTATCGAAGCCTTGTCACGCCATGAATTCAGGTCCCTGGAAAAGGATTCAAGCATAGATGGAATCCATATACTGTAGAGCGCAACAGGAATTAAAAAGCTTAATGACCATGCTTTTATATCCTTGAAAACCCGTTTGAACCCAACAAAAAAGAATAATGTGATTCCCTGAAATGCCAAAACAAGCATCCCGAAATAATGCGTATACAACATTGCAGCCGTAAAAAGACCATATGCTATAATGTTCTTATAGCCATGTTCTCCCCTACTCAGTTTTACAAAAAAGTAAACCGAGTAATTTACGAGAACAAATAGCATAGCATAGGCTCTAACTTCCTGGCTAAAACGGATAAGGAATGAGTTGACTACCACCAGCAGTAATGCTATAAATGCCACTCGTTTATTGAACAATAATTTGCCAAGATGATATATTGAAAGTAATCCTAGTAGTCCCCATACCACACTAAAAATTCTTAATGAGGTGTCGTTATGACTAAAAGCATGACTCCAGAGATTTGCGAGGATATTGTGTAAAGGTGGGTGAATATCCAATTGTAGTATGGTTATCACTCTGTCAATAGATAGGTTAGGACTAGCTGTGTCCGCGGTGAACAATTCATCATTCCAAAGGCCCTCGTAGTTGAGATGGTATATTCTCAAAAGGAAAGCTGCTAAAAGGATGCAACCCGCTAAAAAGCGACGATCAAATTTAATGGTCAGTTGATTCATTAATTCAAAGTGAAATACAACTAAAGGTCAACACGGTTTTCGCGAATTGATCAAATTAGATTCACAAATGTAACTGCTTTATCTTGAGTTAACCAAAGGAAATTCGGATCAATTAGCTATTAGATATATTAATGAAAAATCGAGAAGTGAAGAATTTCAACCATAAAATTTGAAATAGCTCAAAACTCGGCGGTATTTTTTACTTATTTTACAAGAAACTAAAACACCGAACATAATTGATGAGTTTAATCACTTCAATTTTTCAAAAGATCCGAGCCAATATTGACCTTAATGAAACCGCATTATTTTTAATTGGCGCATTTGTACTTGTTTTATTTCAGAATCAATTCTATCAGATCCGTGTTATTGCACCAGTAGAAAACACAGTGCTTTTGTTAATTGCTGTCACTGCCATTTTTGCGGTTGTATTATTTCAATTTGTGTCGAGAAAAATTGCTCCTGGTTTTATCTTGGCGTACTGTTTTGCGGTCTTGTTATCGTTTTCTGCTCTCTGGATACTTCGTGAATATCAATTTGGCTTCAATGGCATGCGAAGCGATGCGTATTTTAATCTGGCTCTTATTGCCACTTATTATGAAAAGTGGTTCAGTACTGATTTTTCATACAAAGGCTTAAGTAGTTTTTACCCTTATTACTATCATTTCTTCTGTGGTAAAATTGGCAGTTTATTTAATGTCGCACCGAATACGATGGCAAAGTTGGGAGTTGTCTTTGTATTGTATGTTACGCCAATTCTTGGCTATAAACTTTGGAAAAGAGCAATCGGCCAAGGGATATTGGCAGCTGTTATAGTAATTGTTTCATTTCTTGCATTACCATATGCATATTATGTGAAACCCTATAAAATAATTACCATACTTCTAATTTTACCCTGGTTTTATTATTACTTCGTAAACTTTAAAAAAGGAAAATATATTTCACTGATATTCGGTGGCTTTATTGGGGGTATGTTATTTGGCACATATTACTTCTTTTTCATGCTTCTCGTACTGGCCGTACTTATGTATATCATGTACTGTATATTTTCTAAAAGGAAGGGTGTTTTTAGGTTTCTATACAAGGAACACAGGAGTCAGTTTATTATCGTTGTCTGGGCTATAGTGTTCGCTTCTGCCTTTCTTCTGCCGTATGCTTTCGATTTGTTAACACATCCTGTAGATTCAAATCAGAATAAATTCTTTCTTGCAAACTCAATGCGCTTCGAATGGTTGTCTTTAAAAAATTGGCCTTTAGTGGTAAGTATTTTTTATTTCACCTTAACCTACAAGGAAAAGTTATCCCGCTTTCTGATGGTAATTTTTGGGTCCTGTCTATTTTTTATGTTTTTAGCATATATAGGGCTAATGAATAATAAGCCAATTCTGATAAGCCATGTCTACCCATTGGTGTTGATTGTCTCCTATATTGGTCTTGTTTTGGGGATTCATCGCCTATTGGAAGCCTACAAGCCTGATAGCCTTAAGCCTGTTTTACTTGGCGTTAGCTGCATACTTTTTTATCAGCAAGGATTATTCTTCGAAAACTTGCAAAAATCGAAGATGATGGATCTCGAATACTCCAGGCTACCAACTATTTTGGAAGATGAAAAATTTCCTGTTGAAAACTTTAGAAACAAGGTGCTTCTAACCAATCTCGACCTAAATTGTTTTGTCCCATCTTACAAGTTCCTCGAAAGAAGTGCTTTCTATTCTCACCCTTCTAGTGAATCTACTCAGAGGATGAAATTTTTATATGCTTTACAATTCTTCGATGACCCAGCTTTTCAGAGGTTTATGTTGCAGCATAATCGATTTGATAAAGTTGAGTATATCGTTTTTAACAAGAATAATGGGAAATTAAATATGCAATTCCCAAATTTCCCATATCAGCCGTTTTTTAACACGACTACGATTGATTTATCAGCACTGGTAAAGAGCAATGCTGAATGGACTCAAGCGCCAACGCAAAGGGACAATATACTGGTATATCAATTATCTAAAAATCAGGTGAATTCGAACACCTTCAGTATGCTTCAAAAAAAGTTTATAGAGGTGTTTGGCGACGATGAGGCAATAGCTAGTATCTCGGGATCCCCTATTAGATTCAATGAGGGTGATGAGTATCTTGGAGATTTTACTTTCCAAAATTTAGAACTGATGAGGAAATTGAGTGCTACCCCAGTCAATATCTTAATAGAAGATTCAAGAGCGAAGTTGGAAGTTGGATACTATAATTCCCAACATTCAAACACTGGAATAGTTTATGTTGCTGCCGACGAATATTATATTTTCCGTCGAAACTTCAGAGCTAATAAGAAGCAAGCAGTCGATTTGGAGTTTAAATTCTATGACGGAGACTCACTTGTTCAGGATAGAAAGGTAAATTGGTTGAATATGAAGAAGAGTAGTTATCGGAAAGACCAACGTGCATATTATTATTTTCAGATCGATCCAGGAATAATTAATGAATGCGATCAAATGCATTTCAGAATAACTTCCAGGAGATATAATTTAAACAAGTCTGTGCGTTTGGAGAATCTTCAGAAACCATAATTCGCGATAATCTTATTACTTAAAAGTGAGAATAGAAAAGCCCTCCTTCGCTTCTCGAATTTCTCAAAGCTTCGGAGGGCGAAGGTGGAGCATATCGGAGTGGTTTTCACCCGTCCTCACAGTTCCGCTTCTGAAAATAGAAAACCAGACATTGTTCCAATGTCATTTCTTTATTTCTTCCGAACACACAAGCAAGCTTGGTGTTCTTCAGAAACAAAAAACCAGGACCTTTGTCCTGGTTTTCTGCTTGATGTGGAGCATATCGGAGTCCCTTCGACTGACGCTCAGGATAAACTTCTCCTCCGATATTTTTGAAAGCAAAAAAGCAAGGTGAAAACCTTGCTTTCTCCTGTGGAGCATATCGGAGTCGAACCGATGACCTTTTGGCTGCCAGCCAAACGCTCTAGCCAGCTGAGCTAATGCCCCTTGGGATGCGAAAATACTATTTTTTCGGAAATTAAACTTCCTTTTCAACAAAAGGAATATCAGGATCGCAGATTTCGCAGATTACTTTCTTGAGTATCAATTCGAATTCTGTTAGGATGTCTTCAGAAACAACACTATTGCTCAGGCCTCTCACGGAAGTCTTAGTGCCAAATTTCAGAAAACCATTACTCAAATTTTTAAAGGATAGTATGCCTGCTTCAGAAGAAGAAACATCACTTTCAGAATGAATAATATAGGCATACATCAGCACCTGGAACGCCTTACTGTATTTATAATCTTCGGCCAGGTTCGCCCAGTCCATGATCTGCAGGTCACCCTGGGCCACCATTCCCGTTTTGTAATCGATGATTCTCATTACACCATCTCGCTCGTCTACGCGGTCTACCATACCTTGAATGTTCACTGGGAACGGTATGGATTCAATGGCTAATGGAATCTTCATTTTCGTTTCAATTTGTAAGATTCGTATCTGGTGACCGGCACGAAGTTCATTGATGTCCAGATCAATAAGATTATGCACATATCTTTTTGCGACTTCGAAGATGAGTAGGTTCTTTCCTGTGGAATAATCACCCTTTCGATATACAATTTTGAACTGTCGGCTTACTTCTTCATCAACTAACTCATGGAGGTCCGATAGCTTTTCTAAATCCAGATTTTTCCCTACAAATGGTTCGTAAAGTAATTGGAGACTGTTGTGAACTATCGTCCCCAGGGTATTGTAGTCAACGGTTTCCTCTACCACCTCTGTTTCTCTTATTTTAAGAACACGTGAAAGGTAAAATTCGAATGGATTCCTAATGTAAGACGTCAATGCAGAAGGTGAAATACCTGATTCAGCTATTGCTTTAATTCGGTCCATTACCTTAGTGGTCTTCGAGATCTCCTGTAGTGGAGAATCTGTGATACTTATCGGAAGAGTCACTACAATTTGTTCGATCTGATGATTTGGGAGCCTTTCTTTCTCAAGCTGCATAAGAAACCTGCTCTTTTCACCGGCGTTAAGACCTTCAGAAGTTGAATTATAAAGAAGGAATACATTCTCAGCTCGATGAAGCAGATGATAGAAGTGATAGGTGTAAATAGCGTCCTTATCTGTAAACAGCGGAAGACCGAATTCCTTCTTTAAATCATATGTAACAAACGAGGCATTAGATTTACCTGCGGGCAGAACCCCCTCGTTAGCCGATAAGAGGATCACATTTTTAAAATCGAGAACCCTGGTTTCCAAAACACCCATGATCTGCAAACCCTGATAGGCATCCCCGGCGATGTCGGCCGTTTGCTTACGAACAGATTCCTGAAACAGCGCATAAACAGACTTCAAATTTTTAATGTAAGGGTAGGATTGGATTTGGTCCTTGATGGCCTCAATCACCTTGTAAAGCTTAAAAGCTGATACCAATTCCAGCGGGTCATCCTTAAGAAGTGATTTGAGCTTTACCAGAAGCGTTATTGATCTGTTAAATGCAACTTGGGGATCATCTTGCCAGCTGCCAAAAATAAGCTGTAGGTTTTTAATGTCTTCGGAATTACCAAATTCGATTAACTGTTCTACGGATACGTAGGTATAGTTTTGTTCCGAAATAGCTTTTGTTATTTCTTTTGCGGCTGGCAACAATTTCCTCCCGATAGGATTATTTAGTATTCTGAATACATCTTTATAATACAATCGTTCCCCTTGTGTTTGCTGCATGTGAAAGAGGGAAGAAAAGAATAGGCTTAAAGGGGAATTTTCAATGCTTAGCCCCATGGTCACGTTCACTTCACCAATATTAAGAGGTAAAGAATAGAGAAGGGGTGTTAGCAGGCTCTCGTCTGCAAGTACTACCGCGGTATTGCTAAGTTCCTCTGCTGTCATTGAGGAGAGCAGCTGCCCGGCATATTTTGCCTGCGCAATGTTTTTCTGTGTTTCAATGAAGGTGAATTTCTTTTCTTTAGTATAATTATCACCGAACTGAGGTTTCTTATTACTGTAATAATTCCATTCTTCAAAATACGACCTGAGAAATTGTGATGCACTGTGTATTTCACCTGAGAAAAAGTGTGACTCCGCATCCCAGTAGATACTCGAATTCCCGGTTTCTAATAATTCTTTGAAGATGGTTTGCTCGGCTAGGTTGAGGGCATTAAACCCAATAAAAATGTGAGGCTCTTCACCTTTAGATGCCAGATAGTGTTCTACCTCTTCTGCGGCTTTTCTGTACACCATTCCCTGGTAACCGAGGTTATCGCTTAGGAGATCAGTTTTAAGATTGTCGTAGAAGTCCGGGAGGCTGTTCCAGAAGGAGAGATAGGCTTTTATCAGGTCTGTTGTCTCGTTCTGCATGGACCACTTTTCGAGAGATTTGATACTGCCCAGGTAGTCGAAGAATCTTTTTCGATCGACGAGATATCGGTCAATTTCATTAAAATCGTTCAGCAGGGTTTGTATCCATGTGCTGAATGACTCGAAATCTTCTTTCTCTTTAATGGAATCGGTTTTCAGATAGGCCTGATAACTTCTCAGGAGTAAATGTGCAGGATCTACGATCGTGATGTCTGAAATAGCCTCAACAAACTCTTCAATGCTAATTATCTGGGGAAGGAAGGAAGTTCTTTTTAGTTGTTTCCGAAGGTAGTTCTTAAAAAACCCTCCAGCACGTTTACTTGGAAGCACAATGATAAGTTGGGAAACATCTTCATGTTTTTGTAATAAGTCGTCTATTGTTTCTTCCAGGAAGGTTTGCATACCTTAAAAATAAAAAACGCCTCCGTTATCGGGAGGCGTTTTTCTATTTATTTAGAAGTGCTTAGTTCTTAAGAGAGATCTCTACACGTCTGTTTTGTTGTCTACCAGCTTTAGTGTTGTTAGGAGCAATAGGTCTTGCCTCACCATATCCGATAGAAGAAAGTCTGCTTCCGTCCATTCCGATAGTAGTTAGGTAGTCACGTACCGATGCTGCTCTGTTTTCAGAAAGCGTCTGGTTAGTGCTCTCACGTCCTACACTGTCTGTGTGACCTTCGATTACGAAGTAAGTGGTTGGATACTCCTTCATAATGTCTACGATGTTCTGAAGAACCGCGTAAGACTCCTGACGGATAGTTGACTTACCAGTATCGAAAAGGATAGTCTTGGAGTAGTCGTTCAACTGCTTGATGATCTCAACAGTTACTTCTGGACATCCGTTGTTAGCAACAGTACCAGGAACGTCAGGACACTGATCGTCTTTGTCAAGTACACCGTCACCATCTCTGTCTGGCCATGGGCATCCGTTGTTAGCAGCAGGACCTGCTTCGTTCGGACAAGCATCCTCAGCATCAGTGATTCCGTCACCGTCAGCATCTGGACATCCATTTAGAGAAGCGATACCAGCTACAGTAGGACAAGCATCCTGAGGATCAGCGATTCCATCACCGTCTGTATCAGGACATCCGTTGAACTCAGCTAGACCTGGAGTATTTGGACATTCATCTTTTCTATCTTCGATTCCGTCACCGTCTGTATCAGGACATCCGTTGTACTCTGGAAGACCAGGAGTTTCCGGACATTCATCGTCCTTGTCATAGATTCCGTCACCGTCTGTATCTTTTCCACCGAATTTGAACATAACACCTACTGAATGCTGGAAGTGAATGATTCCGTAGCTATCCTCGAAAGAATGCTTATAAGCAGACTGGAAGCTAAGAGCCAGGTTGTTGCCTAACCAGAAACGAGTTCCAACAAGAATATTGGCTGTACCAAATCCTACGTCGTCAACCCAAGTGTAACCACCACCAACTCCTAAGGTAGGATCAACGAATCCGCCACCTAGAGCATCACGGAAGCTATACTCGATCTCACCATCTGCAGAGTAATAGGTAACATCAGGAATTCTTACTTCACCAAGCTTAGTGATTTTGTTAACAGAACCAGCTGCTGTGAAAGTAAATCCGCTACCGATGTATCTACCAACAGAAACGCGCGAGATAGAAGGAAGAATATTCCAGTGATCATTCGCATTAAAATATTCGTCAAATAAATCGCCCTTGACTGCTAGGTCTCCGATCATGTTAGGAAATCTTCCCTCATCATCCAGACCGACTGGGTAAACATCAACCGCGTTTACACCAACTTCGATTGCCCAAGGATTATTTTCGTCCTGTGCGTTTGTTACGCCAACGCCCAAAAGCAATAAGGCAGCAACTAAAAAAGTGTTAAGATGTTTCATATTCGATTGTTTAATTTTAAGTGTTAATTAGAGCAAAAGTAAGTTGTTAAAACTTATAACAAAAACAAATCTATTAAAATTTTTTAAAATTCTGGCGTAATATAGGATAAATAAAGGTACTTAACGATTTATCACCCCTAGTTTTTCACCCACTTTAACGAAGGCATTTATAGCCTTATCCAGATGCTCTTTTTCATGCGCTGCTGAAAGCTGAACGCGTATTCTCGCCTTCTCTTTGGGAACCACCGGGTAAAAGAAACCAATTACATAGATTCCTTCTTCCAGCAACATGTCTGCCATGGTTTGCGATAGCTTGGCATCGTACAGCATCACTGGCACAATAGCGGAATCTCCATCAATAATATCGAAACCTGCTTCTTTCATCCCCTTTTTGAAATAGACAGTATTCTCCATAAGTTTATCTCGCAAACTAGTATCGTTGGTGAGCATGTCGAATACCTTAATAGAGGCACCCACAATGGCCGGAGCCAGCGAATTGGAGAACAGGTACGGTCTTGATCGCTGTCGTAGCATTTCAATAATTTCCTTTTTCCCACTAGTATAACCACCCATGGCGCCACCCATCGCTTTTCCAAGGGTCCCCGTGATAATATCAATCCTTCCCATTACACCTTTTTCTTCAAGAGTTCCCCTTCCAGTTTCTCCAATGAAACCGGTTGCATGACATTCATCTATCATAACCATGGCATCGTAGGCGTCGGCAAGGTCACAAATATGATCCAGAGGAGCTACTAATCCGTCCATGGAAAAAACACCATCGGTGACAATTATCTTAAACCTGGCTCCATTCTCGTTTGCTGCTTTTAGTTGCGTTTCGAGATCTGCCATATCGTTATTCTGATAGCGATAACGGGCTGCTTTACAAAGGCGAACACCGTCAATTATGGAAGCGTGATTCAGGGAGTCTGAAATAATTGCATCTTCTGGCCCTAACAAAGGTTCAAAGACTCCGCCGTTGGCATCGAATGCGGCCGCATATAGTATGGTGTCTTCCGTACCGTAAAATTGGGCTATTTTACTTTCAAGGGTTTTGTGAATATCCTGAGTTCCGCAAATAAAACGCACCGAAGACATACCGTAACCATGAGAGTCCATGGTGTCCTTGGCTGCCTGGATAACCTCCTGATTGGCCGATAACCCCAGGTAGTTATTGGAGCAGAAGTTAATTACTGTTTCCCCGGTAGAAATTGTAATTTCAGCACCTTGAGGCGAAGTGATGATCCGCTCTTTCTTGAAGAGACCTGCCTCCTTTATTTCCTGAAGTTCTCTTTGTAAATGGTCTTTTATTTTTCCGTACATAAATCGCTATTTTAAGACTTCAAATTTAAAGTTTATTTATCATTAAATCATCTTCGGAAACATAGATTAACAAGCTGTCCCTGATCCTAAACCCCATCTCGGTTAGCGCCCTAGTATAACTGTTGATCTGCCGACCATGCCTTGCACTTTTATCACCTGTTTTATAGTCGATAACGGTGACTTCGTTCGCCCCGTGAAAATTAAGCCGGTCCGGCCTTAACAACTGCCCGTCTTTTGTTACGATATCACGTTCGTTCATAACGGTTGCTTCTGAAGAAAAAAACTCTGTAAGGTCCGGATGCTCAACTATCCTTTCCACCATTTTTCGCAATACAGCCTTTTCTTCATCCGAAAGGTCAGACCTGGTTTCCATCTGTTCCAGGGCCTCCTCGGCATCATACCTGAATTTGATCTTTTCCATCAGATCGTGAAGCTCGCTCCCTGCAGATATGGCTAGCTGAGCCTCGGTTAGCCAAAGTGATGCATCGCTGGATATCACTTTCAGGTTATTGGACTCGGGGAATTCAGAAATGAAGGATAGCGACACCTCTTTTTTCTGAATTGCTTCCGCAGTTTTTTGGCCTGAAGCTCGCGTTCCAAATTCGTAGTGAAAACAATCTTCTTCCCATAGCCCTTTATGTTCGAGATAGTTTCGGAAGAAATGACTGTAGTTCCGGGGGACATTGTCCTTCGGCTTCGAACTGTTCCGGGATAGGATATAACAACGTTGGATCGCTCTAGTTAGCGTAACATATAGAAGGTTAATATTGTCAAGTTGAAGCTGACTTCTTCTCTCATTGTAGATCGAAGTTCCTTCAGCACTGTATTCAGCCACATCACTGTTAAAATTGATCATCAGCGGAATATCGGAACCAGTCAACTCCTTAGGCTTCACCCATGCTTTTGGCGATAGCTCTTTGTAAATATCCACTTCAGCATATGGAAAGATCAACACGGGAAATTCAAGTCCTTTAGATTTGTGAATGGTCATTAACCGCACAGCATTGACTCCTTCAGGGATGGAGATGGCCTCCTTTTCCTTTTTACTCTCCCAGAATTCTTCAAATGATATTTTCAGTAACCCATTGCGCTTTTCAAAGTCATGGATCAGATTTAAAAAACCATCAACGTAAGCATCCGCTTTAGAAGCAAGATTGCAAGTGTTCAGAAGATATTCAGAGGACTCATAAAGACTCAGGGCATTGGTGTGCTCCACATCCAACTCAATTCCATGACTTTCAAGCGAATTACTGAATTCTTGTTCCTCTTCGGTGAAAAAGTCGGAAAGAAAATCGGCTAAAGGTATAGTGATTTTAAAGTGTGAATGAAGGAAAATCAAAAGTTTCGATTTCAGCTCATCGTTGTCCTGATGGGAACGGAATGTTAGAAAATCTGCAAGGAATAGGACGATCTCGGAATGTGCTAAAAGCAACGATTCGGAAGAAACCACTGGAATTCCTGAATCCATTAGAACCTGTCCCAGTTCGATTCCCTCCTTCTTTTTTCGGGTAAGGATGCAAATATCTTTCGGTTCGAAACCATCCTGAAACGCGCTGTTCAGAATGTTTAAAACTCGCTCTGAATAAAGAGGCAATGCCTCTTCTTTGGTTGCATACTCAAGGAAGTCGATCGAGACATAACCACCTTGTTTTTCTGTTTTCTCCTGTTGGTTTCCGATCCGGTACAACTCCTGGTGTTCAATGTCGTCGAAATAATTGGAAACAAAGGTGAAGAAAGAGTTGTTGAAGTCGATCAGGTTGCTGTAGCTACGCCAGTTCGTTTCCAGGTTCAATACTTTCTTTTCCTGTACCGAGAAGGGGTTACTGCAATTGTATAGTTCTATGAATTGTTCGGGTAGGCCACCACGCCAACGGTAAATGGATTGTTTGGCATCGCCTACCAGCAGAAGGCTTCCCTGGGTCCCGTTTTCTTCTTGAGATAGTGCATTATCGATAAGCGGCATCAGGTTATTCCACTGCAGTTTGGAGGTGTCCTGGAATTCGTCAATATAGAAATGTCGGTAGCGTTCTCCCAGCCGCTCATAAATGTAAGGTGCCGGTTGTTCTTTTAGTTCCTGATAGATGAGTTTATTGAATTCGGAAATAGGCAAAATATTGTCTTCTTCCTTGATTAGATCGAGTTCTTGTTGAACCAGGTTAACAACCGAAAGTGGGATGAGGTTGGAAAGCAGTGTTTCAATGTAATTTTTTCTGAAGTACAATTCCTTGGAGGTGTCGAAAGCATCTGCGAATTCCGGGGCCAATTGGTCCATAATGGCAGCCACCTCCGGTTCATTTTTAGCCACTTTTGAAGGGTAAAGCGGTTTCTCACGGAGTTTTCCCTGCCATTGCAACCCATGGTTTACAGGCTTATTTTCGGAGAGCTTCATCATGTATTTCGGGTAGGACGACCTGTCAAAATGCGTGAACTCCAAACCGTTCTTATCAAGCAGATCCAATGTTTGGTTTGCTGTTTCGAGGAGTTTGGTTTCAGTATCCTTCAGGGCATTTTTGAGCTTTTTGATGATTGATTTGAAATCGGCAAGCGATAGTCCCCTGAGCTGATCCAGGTTCTCCAGGTCGTTTTCACGGAATAGTATTCCTGCCGCCTTTGTAATGTCTCTCGACACGTCCCAGGAGCGATCTTCATCTGTTTTCAAAAGGGCGAAATTTACCAGTGTGTCGGTAATGGCGGCATCTTCTCCGGCTTTTTGAATAAGGTTGTCTACTGCCTGGTCGAGCAACTCATCTACATCCAGGGAAACCTCGAAGTTTCCTGAGATTTTCAGGTCTCGACTAAAGGTTCTTATGAGTCGGTGATTAAAACCATCTATAGTTTCAACACAGAAAGCCGAATAGTGATGAAGCAGATGATGTAGTATGTTCTTAGATCTCTGCTGAATCTGATCGAGAGAAAGATCACAGTCATTTGCCAGGCTCTTCATCATTTCGGGTTGATCCACTTGAAGATCAGCGTCTGAAAACAATTTCAGATAGTGAATGATCCTTTCTTTCATTTCGGCCACTGCCTTGTTTGTGAAAGTAATTGCAAGTAAGTTTTTATAGTAATCCGGGTGGTTACTTTTTAATAAGGTTTGGAGGTACGTTTTTACGAGGGAATATGTCTTTCCACTTCCCGCCGAGGCATTGTAGATTAAGAATGGTTCTTGCCGAGTCAATGAATAAATTTTACTAAAGGTAACGAAAGTGATTAGTAAGGGCCCAATAATTTTCTTCTATTCAGGAATAAAAATCTTATTAATTCTATAACAATTATGAATTACAAGTTTATGTACCTTTGAAACACAAAATTAATAACTAAAAACTTCAAATTATGGCTTTCGAACTACCATCCTTACCATACGCTCACGACGCGCTAGAGCCTCATATCGACACTCAAACTATGCAAATTCATCATGGGAAGCACCATGCGGGATATACCAGCAAGTTAAATGCTGCCATAGAAGGAACGGACCTTGAAGGGAAGAGTATCGAGGATATTCTTACCAATCTTGACATGAATAATGGAGCTGTACGAAACAATGGAGGAGGATACTTCAATCACGATTTATTCTGGAAAGTGATGTCACCTGACGGTGGAGGTGCCCCATCAGGAGAATTAGCTGCTGCTATTGATGCTGCTTGCGGAAGCTTCGATGGATTTAAAGAAGCATTCTCAACGGCTGCGAAAACTCAATTTGGATCGGGCTGGGCATGGTTATGTGTTCATAAGGGAGGCAAAGTGGAAGTTTGCTCTACTCCTAACCAGGATAATCCTATGATGCCCGGAGTAACTTGCGGAGGAACACCGATTCTTGGCCTCGACGTTTGGGAACATGCGTACTATCTCAAGTATCAAAACAGAAGACCAGATTACGTAGCGGCTTTTTTCAATGTGATCAACTGGGATCAGGTTGCAGCAAACTATGCCGCTAATAAGTAAAAGAATAATTTAATTATTTAGGACCCTGTTCGTAATAGAACGGGGTCTTTTCTTTTAAGGCTAAATTTTGTTGATCTTAACAATGTTATAGCTCGAAGAAAAGGAGGTAGATCAATGAAGTTACGGGCATTTTATTTTATTAGTTGCTTTTGAGGTATTTCCTCAGGCCTTTTATTGTTTTAAACGGGTTACTAACAATAAACTGATTCGCTAACCAGGCCGGAATATTCCCACCAGGATCTGCGAGAAAAGAATATTCGATTTCAGTTCCACCTTCGGATGGGGAAAGTATCCAGTATCCTCTGGAAATAGCCATTCGGACATAGTCATCCGTTTCTGGGATGAACGTGTTGTCTTCTTTCAGTTCAATCCGTATAACCCCGTTTGGCAATTCCTTTACACCACAATATTCTATAACTTCACGATCTTTGAAGGGAAACGGTACCTGAATTACCTGTCTAAAAACAAACTCGTCATTTCCAATTTGCTTGAGAAGTTGTGCTTTCTCCACATTTACAAACCACTTATAGTTGTTATCAAGATCAACTATGGCATTAGCAACTTCACGCGGTGATGCATCTACAAAAGTCTCTACTTTAAATTGTTTGATCTTAGACTCATCGCTTTTGGTAAGATAAACCTTGATTCCATCTTTCTCTTTTTTAAGCTCCCAATTAGGTTGTGAAAACGAGCTAATTGAGAATATTGTGAATAGTGCCAGGGCAAAACCTGTTTTTATGATAGATAACATAGTTAAGTTCGGTATATCATTGCTTTAAGATCAGTATCGTTCACCATTACATTCTTATGGTGTCTATTAATAAATGCGAAATGTATTCAAATGGTTATGATACGGTTCATCTGCTTTTATGAGGTGCCAAATTTACAAAAAACATTTTCGCCCCTTTCCCTTTCGTTTTGAATAATTACTGAAAGTATTGAGAATAAAGAGAGAAGAGAAACACCTCGCGTCTGGCAAAACAGTTAGAGATATTTCACTATTTGACAGATTATAAGTTGCGATCATAAGGATGTGACACGGCTCCTCATTCTTTTTTGTGTTCATCATCTTACAAAAAAGAATTTCGTCGCCACCCCTTCGATTTGGGGTATAATGAAATGCATCAGGAGTAAGTTTAGAATTGAAACGCAACGCTTCTCGTACGTTCAACTGCGTAATTAACATTGGATCGGGTAGAGTATGAGTTGAGAATTCTGAAAGATGGAATACG
>NZ_JAFMTQ010000006.1 GCF_026126405.1 Aureitalea sp. L0-47 | reverse complement strand
AGCTGTTTACTCGGGGTGTAGCGTAGCCCGGTTATCGCGCCTGCTTTGGGAGCAGGAGGTCGCAGGTTCGAATCCTGCCACCCCGACCGAGAAAAACCAGTCATGTGAATGACTGGTTTTTTTATTCCCGAACGCGAAAAACTTGTTTTTCAAAGTGAAGGGAATAAAAAAAGCAGTGCAACCTCTGGTTGCTGGTTTTTCTCGAGCACCGACCCCACTTCAGGATCACGAGGGGAGTGAGTAATCCTGGGATTCTGAATCAAGTTCAGAATGACAAGGGTGACGTATCAGAATGACAAGGGAGATGCAACCGCAGGTTGCTGGTTTTACTTAGCAATTTATATTTTACTCAGTGGTTATAGGTATTCCTCGAACCAGTTGAAATTTTCAGTGATGATCCTGTCTTTGTCTTCGCGGATATAATCCAGATAGGTGAGAGCGGTAGGTGATAGTTGTTTCGAATTCAGCCATATTAAGCGCCAATTGGTCACGATGGGAAGGCCCCGGGCCGGAATGATCTCAAGTTCGTCATTCATTAATGCATCCTTAATTCCGATGAGCGGCATGATCGAGTAACCCAATCCGGCGATGAGAGCCTGTTTTAAAGCTTCGTTGGAAGTAAGTTCAATCTTCTTATTGGTCGGGTAATTGTATTTCGACATATAAGTTTCCATGGCGTTACGCGTAGCAGACCCTTCTTCGCGATACAATAGAGGTTTCTCCTTAAATATTTTACTGGCAGTTAATTTTCCACCGCTCTTAAACTTTGTACCCCCTACGAGATATAGTTTATTCTGCATTAGGTCAATACGTTGGGTTTTGTTCTTCAAATGATCGGGAACGACCGACACCATTGCGAAGTCCACGGAATTTTGCTCCAGGTCCTGCACAACCTTTGTTTTGTTCGTTACATCCATGCTAAGATCCACGCCCTGGTGTTGGTGCATGAAATCAGATAGAAAATATGGCATAACATATTTTCCTGTTGAAACCACTGCAATTTTAAGCCTCCCGGCGACCTGTCCCTTAAAGGACATTGTTTTATAATTAATGGCTTCAACTTCATTGAGTATTTTTTCTGCTGCTTCAGCGATCTCTTTACCAAAATCTGTTAAAAAAAGCTTCCTGCCGATTACTTCGGTAAGGGGAATTGAGAACTGTTCCTGGAATTTTTTTAGTTGAATTGATACAGCTGGCTGGGTGAGATAGAGTTCTTCTGAAGCCTTTGTAATGCTTTGTTTTTCAGCAATTTTGTGAAATATCTGAAGTTGATGTAATGTGTAATTCATAAATAAACGTTATGTATATCATTATAAATATAAATAAAAATAAATGAAAAATTAGTTTCAACTTTGCAATGGAAATAAAAACAAAGGATGAGTTTTATTCAGACTAAAATATACGAAAAGCAGTCGAAGTACAAGCCGGAATCGAGATCCAGACGCATAAACAGGGTTAGAAATAGGTATTCTCGGATCGATAAGGTTCAGCTTGTACTTCCACTGTTTTTTGTTTTCATATTATCCTTGTCGTATATGAGCGACGGATTATTCCTAAATGAACTCCTAGTAAGTTGTTTCATAATAAGTTGTTTGTTTTTGCTAAAGACGTTTGAAAAAGAAAAATAACGTCAAGAAACCCATGGCGGTGTAAGTACCGTCATGGGTTCACTTTTAAATTGAATTTGTAACTTTTTAAAATAAATAAAATGGAAACCGTAACAATTAAAGATCAAAAAGTAAACCTGGTCGAGGGAACATTTACTCCTTCCGAAGCCGCGGATGTTATTTCCTCTTTGATTCGTGAAAAGATCAATTTTCACAAGATCCAACGACTAAGCTGGTGCGAAGGTGATCAGAACGCCAACACAGAATTCCCTGATGGACGTATCGGTGAATTACAGAAAGAACTGGCAGATGCAAAGGCATTCATAAACCAGTACCGACAGAGTGGTGTCCGTCTTAAGATCGAAGGGCAACTCACCGTATCGATCGCTGAATAATAATTGGCACCAAACTTCCTTAACAGGAATCGTTCTTTGACATGGATCTACATTTACTGGCGGATAATCTAACGAATCCGGCCCTGCTCTTCTTTTTCCTCGGAATACTCGCGGTACGTTTGAAGAGCGACCTCGAAATCCCGGCGAACTCGTCGAAGTTTATTTCACTGTATCTTTTGTTTGCCATAGGGTTTAAAGGCGGACAGGAATTGTCTCACAGCGAGATGGACCTTGAAATTCTTTGGTCCCTACTATTCGGGATATTCCTGGCGGTGATCGTTCCTTTATATACGTTCTTTATTCTGAAAAGAAAGTTCACTATTTGGAATTCGGGAGCTATTGCGGCCTCCTATGGATCGGTAAGTGCCGTGACCTTCGTGACTGCAATTTCCTTTCTTGAAATTGAGCAAATCGAATTTGGAGGGCATATGGTAGCTGTTATGGCCCTAATGGAGGCGCCTTCTATAATTGTGGGAGTGTTGCTCATTGCATTATTCAGTAAAAAGGAAGGTACTGTCATCCCATACAAAAAAGTATGTTCTCATGCTGTGACCAATGGGAGTGTACTCTTAATTATTGGATCGTTGGTTATCGGATATTTAGCAAGTGATGCACAGGCCGAAGGAATAGAGCCCTTTACCACTGATATTTTTAAAGGTTTCCTGGCCGTATTTCTTCTCGATATGGGAATTACCAGTGGCAAAAAACTGTCCACCTTTATGAACAAAGGATGGTTTGCCCTGATCTTTGCGATTATCATACCACTCGTAAACGGTATCATTGTGGCAGTCGTTTCGTCAACGTTCACCAGTAGTGAGGGCAACCGTTTATTGTTTGCCATACTGGCAGCTAGTGCATCCTATATTGCTGTGCCGGCTGCTATGCGAATAGCAGTCCCGAAAGCAAATCCTGGTCTTTACCTGCCGATGGCTTTGGCGATAACGTTTCCATTTAACATTACCCTCGGTATGCCACTGTATCTGTATATCATTCAAATTGTACCATAAATTTATCCGGTTAGCTCACGAACCGGATATCTAAGCGCCCAAAGTGGGCTTGTCAGGCACACACCCTGATAGTATAAGCAGCAATGCCTCGTTTCTCCTTCGGAAACGAGGTTTTGTTTTTTGTAAACATATGTAAATTAATTGATTAACGTAGTTTTTAGCTAGTCATATTCCTGGTTGAAAAGATATCACATTAAGGAAACATTATTTTCAAAAAATAGTTTTACATTCCTCAGAGAATTGTTATTTTATCTCCCTACGTCTTTTCTCGACTATCATTACTGATGGCTAGTGTAAAAAGTATGGACTTATCCATCTAATATAGTTTCGGACCTGGTCTGATCGTAGGTAAAATAGGAAACTTCAGATGCTTCACGCAAAAAAACAGGATTTGGACATAGAACCTTGCACGATCCGAGATTATCAAGTTGTTGCTGAGATTTACAATGAATATATCTCCGATGGTAATGCCACCATGGAAGAGAATTACAAGTCGGCAGCAGACATCGCCAAGTGGGTCGCAGACTTCAACGACAGAGAGCGCCTATACTCACTGAAGAAAGAAGAAAAGGTGATAGGTTGGGGTATTATCAAAAGATACAGTGAAAGAGGAGGCTATCGTTTCACGGCTGAAACAGCGATATACATCACAACCGAAGAATTGCGAAAAGGGTATGGTAGTGAAATGAAAAGATTTCTCATCGATCAGTGCCGGGATCTGGGTTATCACCACCTTGTAGCAAAAGTTTTTGCCCACAACGAAGCAAGTATCAAATACAATATGGAATTGGGATATACCATCGTTGGAACCCAGAAAGAAGTAGGATTTAAGAACGACCGATGGGTGGACGTAGTGATAATGCAATACCTTATAAACTGACAATTTAATGATTACAAATACAACATATATGGAAAAGGAAAAGATGAACTCATCTTTAAAAAATTTAATTCAACAGATTCAATCGCATTTGAACGAACACAATAGCCTAACACCGAAAAGAGCTGCGGAATTGGTTGCTGAGGCAAATGTTACGGAGGAGGATCTAATGCCATTTGCCGATTTCAATCACCCGGTGGAAGATTGTTATGGAAGGCGATTAGTACATGAGACCGATCAGTTCGAAGTGATGGTGATGTCCTGGAATCCGGGAGATTATTCTTCCATTCACAATCACGGATACACCGAATGGGGAGTTGTACAGGTCTTTGGAAATACACATCATTTTATATTTCACGTTAAGGACAATACACTTTGTTTTTCGAAAAAAGAGATCATTCCTTCCGGTTCAGTGGTTAAAGTGAACAACGCTTTGATCCACCAGATGGGTAATACCTCCGGCGCTCCCTATCTTACATTACATGTTTACGGAGTAAACCAGAAAGACAATGGTATTACTGATGATGCCATGAATTTCGATCTTGCGTTCGATCGCATCGCCTATACCAGCGGCGGGGCCTTTTTTAAATTACCTTCGGAAGCGATAAATCGTACTGAACCCGGCGTTATACCTTCGGATGAAGTACTTATCCATTACGCGTATTTATATATGGACTATTGTTTACGACAGGAGCCTTCCGAAGAGATATCCAGGATCAAAGAGCAGATTGTCTTAAAGATGGAACAATTGGTAAATGTAACCGTATAAACTGTTTTGCATGATAACAATCCAGGCACAACTGTAAATATGGAAGGCATAATTACCTTAAAGCGTATTGAATTATACCTCATAGATCTTCCTCAGAAAAGTACCTTCAAATCGGGGATTGGAGAACGAAAGTCGAAAAAGACAATTCTCGTAAAATGGATAGACAAAGAGGGTAGAGTGGGATATGGTGAGTGTTCGTGCAGACCGGACCCTTTTTATTCTGCGGAATTCATCAAGGCTTCGCTGATCCTCATTCAGAAATTTATAATTCCCAGACTGCAGCCCTCCCAAAGCTATAAGGATGTAATCCATATTCTCAATGGTATCCGCGGATGGAACTTCACGAAATCGGCTGTAGAATCTGCTATGTACCAGGTTTTAAAGCAACAGTCGAAAGCTAAGGGACTCTCCGATTATTTAAACAGTGATATGAAGCCCTCAGTGCCTGTGGGTATTTCCCTGGGTATTTACGACGACCAGGCAGAAATGCTGGATGTTGTAAATAAATCAATTGACGAAGGATATAAGCGGTTGAAATTTAAGATCTCACCTTACGTGAACTCTAGCGTTTTCGAATCAGTTTATCCTTTGCTTTCAGAAAGAAATGTGCAATTGAGTTTTGATGCTAACGGAAGCTTTCGGGGCAGTGATCTTGAAAAGCTATCACATTACACTCACTTTGAAACACACGTTGAACAACCCACACCTCCGGATCGTTTCGACTTGCTCCTGGAGGCCAGGCGCAGATATCCGAAGCTGAAGATTTGCTTTGATGAGGAAGTGGAAAGTATTGGCGATGTGGTAAAATTGCACCAATTGGGTCTACTGGATGAGCTGAATTTAAAAATCGGCCGGGTAGGGGGGATAACTAGCAGTATCGAGATCCTGAATTACTGCAAGAACCACGATATACCCTGCTGGATGGGAGGAATGTTCGAGACAGGTGTAGGTCGATTACAGAACCTGGAATTGGCGGCCTATCTTGCAAACGCCAAAGCCAATGACCTCAGTCCATCGAGTCGCTATTTTGTTGAAGATATTATCAGCCCCGCAATTGAAATGGACAATGGTTTGATCGATGTGCGGAAATCATTAGAGAGCAATATCCTCCAGGAGAAGATCGATTATTACACACTACAAAGTCACGAATATTCACTACCATAAAACAAGCATATAAATTCTATGTTGGATTACCTTATTATTAACGCCACGATATGCACAGGTTTGAAGCAAAAAGCTGTGATTCAGCCTGTTGGTATTCTGGGGAATAAAATAGTCCTGTTTGATCCGGACACAGAACTGCCAGAGGCTAAGGAAACCATCGATGGTGGCGGACGAATACTCTCGCCCGGATTTATAGACCCGCACGCATCTACAGGCTTTGGTTACTTCTTCCCCAATGCGGCTGATCACAAATTGTATCAAGGTATTACTACAGAAATTTTTGGTAATTGTGGTACATCTCCGGCACCAATCGGTGAGAACCTCAAACCTACCATGGAGCGCTTATCAGGAGAAATTGGGTTTCCATTCAACTGGACGAGTCTGGAGGAATATTTTAAAGCGATCAAAGACAATCTTCAGTTTAATATTGCAACCTTGATCGGACACAGTACACTTCGCGGCGGTAACCTGGAAGACTGGAAAGTATTAAAAGATCAGGAGTTGGAAGCTATGAAATCTTCTCTTAGGGAGGCCCTGGAGCAGGGGGGTATTGGTTTTTCAACGGGATTGATCTATCCACCCGGCTGTTTTGCAGAAACAAAGGAAATTGTTGAGCTCGCCAAAATCGCTGCTGAAAAAGACGGGGTGTATGCCTCGCATATACGAGACGAACGTGATAAAGTGGAAGAAGCAGTGGAAGAGGCATTGACTGTGTGCAAAGGCGCGAACATTCGGACGCTGGTGAGCCATTTGAAAGCAGCGGAGAAGCAAAACTGGGGAAAAATTCCAAAGATTCTAAAGGAACTCGAGAAATTCAACGAAGAAAACCCTGAGAATGAAGTGGCAATCGACGTATATCCTTATACTGCCATATCTACTAAAATGAGAGCCTTTATCCCGAAATATATTCTGAAAGATGGAATAAAGGAAATCAAAGAGAAATTGCAACAGGATGAGGTGGTTAAAAGTATTGCAGACTGGATCGTTTCCAGGGATTACGACCTTTCGCAAATGCTTGTCATTTCAAAAGAGAACAAAGATTTTGCCGGTAAGGATGTTAGGCAGATCGCCAAAGAACAAGGGCTTTCCGAAGCGGAAACAGTAGCCAGGATTTTGATGGACAATACCGAAGCGTGGATCGTATACCATTGTATTGACCAGGAAGATATCGATGCTGCAATTCTCTGGGAAAAGGCAATGGTGTGCACTGATTCCTGGAGTTATCCCATCAATGCACCCACGACGATTGGAGAGCCACACCCCAGGTCCTATGGTGCCTTTACGGAATACCTGCAACGGTATGTGAAAGAACTCAAGGCGTTGAGCTGGGAAGAGGCCGTCCATAAGATCACTTACCTCCCTGCGCAATTCTTTAAATTAGAGGGGAGAGGCCAGATAACCACAGATTATTATGCGGATCTCGTGTTACTGAACCCGGAAACGCTGAAAGTAAATGCTACTTACACAGAACCCCGTTCACTATCGGAAGGGGTGGAGTTTTTATGGGTAAACGGTGAAATGGTGATTGAAAATAAGACCGTAAAGCCTGTAAATCCTGGAAAAATACTGACACATCACTGAAGGTGATGATAGTAGAAAATTTTGTTTGAAAAGATTATGGAGACGAAGGGTCAAGTTCCCCGAGCTCGTCAAGTTGCTTTAGTAGTTCAAAAGTTTTCTTAGCTTCTTCTTCATCCACGATGCTAATGGCAGCTCCAACATGGACAAGGACGTAGTCGTCTAATTTGGCCTCGGGCACTAACGCAAGACTGACTTCCTTCATCACACCGTCAAAGGAAACTTTTCCTGTCCTGAATTCTATTGCTTCGGGATTAACGATCTCTACGAGTTTTCCGGGTATTGCCAGGCACATACTTTAGATTGATTTAAATTCTTCTTTAAGCCAATTATACCATTCCTTCATTCCAGTTCCTTTTGTAGCGGATAACTCAAAGAATTGTAGTTTCGGATTGACTTTAAGCGCATTCTCCTTCAGTACTTCTAAATCTGTGTCAAGATACGGTATTAGATCGATTTTGTTAATAATACAGATATCCGAAGTATGGAACATGTCGGGATACTTCAACGGCTTGTCGTCACCTTCAGTAGGACTTATTATTACCACACGCTTGCTTTCTCCCAGGTCGAACATGGATGGACATACCAGGTTCCCCACGTTTTCGATCATCAGGATTCCATTTTTCTCAATTGAGAGTTGTTTCACTGCTTCAAGGACGATCTCACTTTCCAGGTGACAGCCCTTTCCTGTATTTATCTGAAGCACCGGAACATCCAATGCTGCAATTCTATTGGCATCATTTCGCGTTTGCTGGTCACCTTCAATAACATAAAATGGCACTTCATCCTTGAGATCCGCTAATGTTCTTTCCAGTATAGCGGTCTTTCCGGAGCCCGGAGAGCTAACAAGATTAAGTGCGAATACCCCCTTGGCTTCAAAATAACCACGATTTTTAGCCGCCATCAAATCGTTGTGCTGAAGGATATTCTCCTCAAGTTGAAGTACCCTGTGATTGTGATCGTGGTGGTGGTGATCTTGATGGTCATGATCATGATGATGATGGTGGTGATGCCCATGATCGTGTTCATGTTCATGCTGATTTTTTCCTGTACCGGGTTCCAGGATCATCACCTTGTTTTCTTCTGAAGAGCATCCGCAAGTGCCGCACATAATTTAATGGTTTACTGTTAGTTCTAATATTTCTTTTCTGAAAAATTTCAAAGCTGTCGAAAGATTCTTGCTCGCCTTTTCAGACATTCCGATCTTCAATTCAAAATCTACTCCTGAAATCCCCAGGATAAACGATTCGGGCCGAGCATCGTATATGGTATCAGCCAGGTATAGAACCGTTTCAGGATCCAGCTGGTGGGTTGTAAAGCTATCGGTCTGCAAAGGTTTACCCTCTTCTAAATGAAATCCGTTTTCAAAAGTATTGATATGGGCATCTACAAAGTAGACACGATTGTATTGCGATATTAACTCGGCATCCTCCACCTGAAGTTGGTATCTATACTCCAGATCGTAGTTTGCAGGGATCTCACCTTCAATAGCATCCAGAAAGGCCCAACCCAAACCATCGTCCGATCGGCCCGAATTGCCTATTCCCAGTATCAGTATTTTACATCCTGAGTCGTTCATCGATCTTGTTTCCGTAAGCGTCTATAATTGAAATATCCAATGGCATCTTACCCAGGGCATGCGTAGCACAGCTCAAACATGGGTCGTAAGCACGAATGGCCACTTCGATCTGGTTCATCATGGCTTCCGTAACCTGCGGTTGTCCGCTGATCTCGTTCTGCGCTACCCAGCGAACCGCTCGATTCATAGCCTCATTATTATGAGTGGTTGATACGATAAGGTTACATCTAGTGATCCGGTCTTTGTCGTCCACTTCATAATGGTGGATTAACGTACCACGAGGTGCTTCAATAATACCTACTCCCTCTTTTCGTCTTTCTCCCTTACGCAAAAGGTCGTTGGAAATGATATCGTCATCCTCCAGCAGTTTCTTCATCATTTCGGCACAGTAAAGGATCTCGATCAATCGGGCCCAGTGGGTATGCATTGTCATATTGTTGATAGCACCGCCTGCAGCCTTGAATTCAAGTCTTTCTTTTTCTGCTAAAGGAGTTTCAATTCCATCGCAAATATTTACTCGAGCCAACGGTCCAACACGATTCCAGCCATCTTCACGTCCAATATGCTTCAGGTATGGGAACTTCAGATATGACCATTTTTCTACACCTTCGTAGAAATGCTTGGCATAATCAACGTCTGGAATGTCGTCAAGGGTTATGTTCCCCTGCCAATCGGTTGCCCGAAGATTTCCATCGTACAATTCAAGGAACCCATTATCCTTTTTAACCAAGCCAAGGTGGCCGGATGGATAATTTGCGAAATTGTCCAGGAATGTACTGTTTTTACTATGATACTCTTTGATGAATTCCAGAACTTCCACAGACCACTCTATCATGGTGTCTATTGATGGCAATTCTTTTCCATCCAGGAATCTGTTTCTTTCCTTAACGGTGATCTTTTTATGAACTCCTCCGGGTGTGGTTGAGATACCGTGGATACGTTTACCAGCAACCATCTTAATGATCTCTTGCCCAAATTTCCGCATCAGGATCCCTTTCTTGGCCAACGCAGGATACTCCATGGCTACGGCCACTACATTTCGTTTTACGGGATCGGCATCGTAACCGAACAATAGGTCGGGAGATGCCAGGTAGAAGAAGTGTAAGGCATGCGATTGGAATACCTGCCCGAAGTGCAATAACTTGCGGATCTTCTGAGCGGGTATCGACAGGTCCTCGGGATCTAATCCGACGATCTGATCGATTGCCTTTGCTGCCGCAAGGTGGTGACTCACCGGGCAGATTCCACAGAGTCGCTGCACCAAAACAGGAGCTTCCCAGTAAGGGTGGCCCTGAATAAATCTTTCAAACCCCCTGAATTCTACAATATGAAAGAAAGCGTCGTTGACATTATTGTTGTCATCCAGGTGTATGGTAACTTTCCCATGTCCTTCCACTCTGGTTACGGGATCTATGACTAATTTTTGTGACATATCAATATTTTTTCAAGGCGGTTAATCGTATTTAAATTCATCGTGGGCAATGGAAAATTCTTCTCCCAGAAGAATACTTTTTACCACTTTCCAGATGTGCTGAGCGTTAGGCGGACATCCTGGAATGTAATAGTCGATCTTCACTACTTCATTACAGGGATATACGTTGTTCAATAACTTTGGAATGTCCTCATGATTTGGAATCACGTCCGCGCCAACTTCCGTGGTCACACCGTTGATATAGGCTTCCTCGAGACACTCTTTGAGAGAGACGAAATTTCTCATAGCGGGAATTCCACCCATAATAGCGCATTCCCCAAATCCAACCAGGATATCACATTTCTTACGGAATTCACGAAGTACTTCCACGTTTTCAGAATTGGCACATCCTCCCTCTACCAGACCTATGTGACATTGCTTACTGAATTTCTTTATGTCAGTTAGCGGCGATTTATTAAATTCAACTATTTCAAGAACATCCAGCAGGTCGGTGTCAATATCTAGTAACGACATATGGCATCCGAAGCAGCCTGCCAGTGATGTTGTGGCCACTATAAACTTACCATCCTCAGTAGCTCGTAACAGGTCTTCTTTAACCTGGGGTAGAATATCCTTGCCCAAAAGGTCATATTTCCGCTCACCGAATGGCTGCTCCTGAATCATTCCTTTTACAAGAATAGCTCCAACAGGACAAATATTCATCGCGTGTAGCGCTTCAGCTTCGCTGAGTTTTGCTTCCTGTTCGTAGTCGATATGAACACGGGTCTTCACTCCTCGCTGAACGAAGGAGAACACATCCTTGCCGTCTTTGGTTTTCACTTCTTCCACACAGCGTTTACAGAGTATACAGCGGTTGGATTCCATGATCATGCGCTTAGGATTGAAGTCGACTATCTTATCACTAAACACGTGTGGGTAACGAGTTACTGTAATACCCATGTCGTATCCCAGGTTCTGCATATCGCAATTACCACTCTTTTCACAGGATGGGCAGAAGTGATTACCTTCAGCATAGAGCATTTCGATGATTGCTTTTCGATTGTCGAGCAATTCAGCAGTATTAACTTCAATGTCCATTCCTTCGGAAACCGCAACCGTACATCCTGTTGTCTCCCTGCCGTTTATTTTTACGGTACAGATCCTACAGGTAGCCAGTGGATTCAGTTCTTTAAAATAACAGAGTGTAGGGATATAAATTCCATTCTGTTTGGCAACATCTACCAGGTTCATTCCGGCTTCAGCCTGCATAGGCCTGCCATCGATTTTTATGTTTACCAGGTTACTCATAGTCGGCAGTCATTTCGTTAATTATTTGGTCGTAATGATCGGTTGCATCCTTTAGATTGAATGCCTTATTGAAGTCGGTGTTTTCAGAAAGAACCGTTCCGAAAACTTCCGGGAATTTGAATATGGCATCGTTGAGCGCATTGGATGATGCTTTACCTAGTCCGCAGCGACTCGTTGTTTTAATGATCTTACTCCATTCCTTGATCTCCTGTAAGTCTTTCTCTTCTCCGTGACCCAATTTGATTCTGTCGATCTTTTTATTCAACAGGAAGTTACCTGTTCGGCATGGAACACATATTCCGCAGGATTCATGTACGAAGAAATCGGCCACATTTTTCAACGTACCCAGTACGTCTCGTTCTTCATTGAAGATCATGACCGAACCACCGGCACGCAACCCTACACCGGACATTCTTGCGGAGTAGTGATCACGGTCTTTGAATTGGAATAGTTCGTGGTCACCTATCATATTCTCACCTGAGATGTCGCGATCAAAATCGATTGGACTCAAACATTCTCCCGCATAACCGTTGAAGAGAGCAAACTTGGTATTCTTTGCACCCACGAGTTTGAGGAAATCACGTAGTTTCATACCCCATTCGATCTCATATAATCCAGGTCTCTCACAGTCTCCAGAGACACTGAGGAGCTTAGTGCCGGGTGTGAGTTCGGTTCCTAGTTCGAGGTATTTACTCAATCCCATATTCAGTATTCTTGGCACGGCACAAAGGGTTTCTACGTTATTCACTACAGTGGGTTTCCCCTTAAATCCTTTTTCCACGGGGAAGTATTCCTTGGTACTTGGCTCCCCGCGTTTTCCCTCCATAGAGTGGATCAATGCGGTTTCCTCACCACAAACATAAGCTCCGGCACCCATGTGGATATAAATATCAAAATCGAAAGCTTGTTTCGCCTTAATATCCTTTCCAAGGCAACCATTGTTTCGATAATCCTGAAGCAGGGCTTCCAATCGTTTTTTAAGATACATATATTCAGCTCTCAAGTATATTGCACCTACACTTGCGCCAATGGCGTAGCCTGCTAGAATCATACCTTCGATAAGCGTTTCAGGATATTTTTGAAGTAATACTCTGTCCTTGAACGTACCCGGCTCACCTTCGTCGGCATTACAAATCAGGTAACGAATGTCGGCTTCATTCTGTCGGCAGAACTGCCATTTTAGCCCAGTTGGGAAGAAGGCACCACCGCGGCCGGTAAGTTTGGATTCTCTTACCAATTCGATTATTTCCTCTGGAGAATATCTGTGCAGATTTGATAATCCTGAGAAGCGAGTATAAGGCTTGAAGAATACAGTTCGGTCTTCTTCAGGAGTATACCTGATGTTCGTCTCAGGCTCGTCACATATCTCCCTGATCTTATCACCTTCTTTGAGGCGATCGATGATCTTGTACACTTTTTCCGGGGTAAGGTTGGTAAACGGTTTGAGATTAATCAGGCATGAAGGTTCCTGATCGCTCAGCCCTATACAGGGAGTCTTAAACAAACCAAATCTGCCATCGGCAGTGACCTGTCCCAGCTTAATTCCCAGGGCATCCTCAAACGCCTCAAGGACTTCTTTCCTGCCTGATAATTCCGATACTATGGAATCGTTTAAATAGATAGTGCATTTTCCACTGGGGATCCTGTGGTAGAAATGATAAAAGGTCACAACACCTTCGAGTTCCATTCGGGACATTTCAAACTGATTCGCAATCTTCGAAATGTCGTCGTGCCCGATGTGTCGTTTTTTGCGATGGACTTTCCAAAGAACGTCCATTAGCTTACTCCGGTCTATATTATTATTTAGCATGAACAAGAATTTTGGTACGATCTAAATGTAACACAACCATACCATCGGAAATATGACAATAATCAATAACAAACCTTTTGCTCAATTCGCAAATCACAGCGAAAAATATTGCAAAGTTTCATTTCAATATGTGAAGAAATTAAATTATTCTTCGTGAAGAAATAAAAACGCTATGAAATCTCTAAAGACTTAACACGCAGTTCTTTACCAAAAAGAATTGTTTTTGAAAAACTTTCGCATTTCGGACATTGGTCGTAGAAATTCTCAAGCTCAAATTCCGATTCACAATCAACACATTTTGCTCGACCTTTAATGATATTGATCTTCTTTTTTGCGTTTTCTAATACGGTGTTTTTTACAGCTGTAGGCCATACAAAATTTAGTGAATCCAATTCGATCCCGGCCAAATCCCCGATATCAAGTTCGATAAGATCGACTTGTTTAGCGTTTGTTTTTTCCAGTTCTTTTTCAGCAATTGAAACAATGCCTAAAGCGACGGACATTTCGTGCATTTCGATCGTATAAGCGGTTACTATAAATCCAAGGTAAAATTATTGCTACAGTATTACTCGAAATATGATAACTGTCATGTTATAGAGGGTGATATATTATTAAATTGAATCGTCTAATTTCCTAACAATCAATTCAATTGAAGTCGCTATAAGTACATTTTTCGATCATGCTTATAATCAAAGAAAAACAAGATACTTATTACGAAAGTATAATAAGAAGTGGATACACCCGAAGAGAAAGAAGAGGAAGAATTTGAAGCAGCGGAATAAAATCTATTGAAAATGAAGACTACCAAAAGAAATTCAATCTCAGTTAGCAGTGATGCTTACTTCTTTGAAAAAGACAAATCCGACTCCGTTTTAGTGATGGGAGTTGGTAATTACCTGATGGGAGACGAAGGGGTTGGTGTCCATCTTATCCAGGCTTTGTCTGAACTTGAATTGCCGGATAACCTGGAAATTTTGGATGGCGGTACGGGTGGTTTCCTAATGTTGAATTGTTTCGATTCGTATGATACCATCGTATTTGTAGATGCCACAATGGACGCAAAGGAAGAAGGAACAATTTCCTTGATTCGGCCCAAGTTTGCTGCAGACTATCCTCCTACACTTAGTGTACATGGCGTAGGCCTAAAAGAAATGATAGAAGCAGCCTACCTGATGGAAAACGTCCCCGAGATTTATCTGTTCACGGTTTCGATCGATCGGATCGATCCAATGTCAATCGGACTTAGTGATAAGGTTAAGAAAGCGGTTTCCAAACTAATTGTCAAAATACTGGATTTAGCAGAAGAGTTGCATTCGAGAAAATTGTAAATTTATCCATCTCACAGGCAGTATTTTGAATGCAAGAATGCTATAAAATTTCAATTTCCGGACAGGTTCAGGGTGTAGGCTTCAGACCTCATGTCTATACCTTAGCCCAGCGTTTTCAGCTTAAAGGCAGCGTATCCAATAATGAGGAAGGTGTTATTATATTCATACTCGGACAAAAAGAGATGGCACTTTTGTTTTACTCAGAGTTGATCGCTAATCCACCTAAGGTTTCAAAGATCGTGGATCACAGTATTGAACCGGTGAGCTCCAAAACCTTTGAAGATTTTCAAATTGTTCCTTCGGAAAAAGGAAGTAATTTAAACCTTCAACTCACACCTGATTTCGCCATTTGCGATAGCTGTGCCGGTGAAATTCAGGATAAAGAAAACCGGCGATACAATTATCCTTTTACTACCTGTGTGCATTGTGGTCCGCGTTGGGCCGTTACCGAAACCTTTCCCTTTGAACGTGAAAATACATCGCTGGATAAATTTCCTATGTGCGATCCCTGCATGAAGGAATACACGGATCCAGCGAACAAAAGATTTCATTCACAAACAAATTCCTGCTCTACTTGTGGTGTTCAATACGAATTAACCACTAATGACGGACAAAAGCTCGATCTTGACAGCGCTGAGATCTTTTCTGAAATGGGACGATTGATCCGTGAAGGAAATATTCTTGCTATTAAAAATACCTCGGGTTACCTGTTATGCTGCGATGCTACTTTGGAATCCAGCATTAAGCGTCTCAGAATAAATAAAAACCGCCCGGATAAGCCTTTTGCCCTAATGTACCCTTCTCTGGATATGGTGAAAAAGGATTTCGACCCTCAGCCGGAGGAATTAACGTTACTCACTTCTACTGAACGCCCTATTGTCATACTTTCTTCTGAAGGATATCGCGGTGAAATTGTTCAGCAGGAAGTAGCTCCGGGTTTGAAACAACTAGGAGTTATGTTGCCTTACTCGGCTGTGATGAAGCTATTCGCTGATGAACTTAAAGTGCCTGTTATCGCCACTAGCGGTAATCTTCACGGTTCGCCAATACTCAGCGATAGAAAGGAAGCCGAAGAGAAACTGGGAAAAGTAGTCGATTATTTCTTCCATCACAACCTGGAAATATCAAACCCACAGGACGATTCGGTAGTGAAGATCACTTCGGAAAGCAGGATGCCTTTGCTATTCAGAAGGTCGCGGGGCTATGCACCGAACTTTAGTAAGAACGATACAACTATTCAGAAAAAAATAGTAGCCCTTGGAGGAAACCTGAAAAGCACCATTGCTTTTGTTCCGAATGACTTCACCTACGTGAGTGAGTACCTGGGTGTACTCGATAATTCGGAAGTTTATGATCGCTTCACCGAAAATGTCTCCAAAATGTTGAACATCTTCGAAGCGCAGCCGGAAGTCATCCTCACAGATAAACATCCTGCCTATCTCAGCACTCAGTACGGAAAAGAACTGGCAAAAAAGAAGGGCATCGAATATTTGGAGATCCAACATCACAAGGCGCATTTTGCGGCTGTTTTGGGAGAACACGAATTGTTCGATTTGGGAGATAAAGTACTGGGCGTGGTTTGGGACGGAACCGGTTACGGAGACGATAGTAACATCTGGGGTGGAGAGTTCTTCCTGTACGAGGAAGGTAAAATGGAGCGAGTGGCCCACTTCGATTATTTTGAATGGATGGCCGGAGACAAAATGGCAAAAGATACGCGACTCCCATTGTTTTCTCTTTCGGAAGACAGTTCTTCGGAATGGATCACGGATAAATTCAGTACGGAAGAGATCCGAATCTATGATCAAATGAAGAAGAACAATACATTGAAAACCTCTTCGGTGGGTCGGATCTTCGACGCTGTAGCGTCACTGCTGGGCATAGCAGATTCCAACCAGTACGAAGGCCAGGCAGCCATTTTAATGGAGAGTCGGCTTTCGGGAGTTGATTTGTCAGATCTCAAGTGTTACGTTCAATTATCCAATTCCTCTGTGGTTCCCACTCATGAGATATGGAATTGTATTGTGGCTGATTTTCAGGATGGATTGGAAACTGAGCGGATTTTGGCTAATTTCATTTATACCCTGGCAAGTGTAATTGAGCAAATGTCGAAGCTTCACGGAGTTAAGAAGATGGCATTCAGCGGCGGCGTATTTCAGAATACAATTTTAATCGACATGATAAATCGCATAGTTGGGGACGAATGTAAACTGTATTTTCACCGAAATTTATCGCCTAACGATGAAAACATCTCGCTGGGACAGTTGATGTATTACGTACATTGTACACCGTATAACCAATGAAATACCTAAACGAATACAGAGACCTGGAGACTACCAGGAACTACCTGAAACGCATCGAAGAAACGGTGACGCAGCCATGGAACATTATGGAAGTCTGCGGAGGTCAGACCCATGGTCTCATCAAAAACGGGATCATAGATCTGCTTCCTGAAAAAGTGCGGATGATCCACGGTCCTGGCTGTCCGGTTTGCGTTACCCCTCTTCAGCTTATCGATAAGGCATTAGCTTTAATGGAACAAGGAGTGATCGTTTGTTCCTTCGGGGATATGATACGTGTACCCGGAAGCAAAAAGAGCTTACTGGAGGCGAAAGCGGAGGGAGGTGACCTGCGTGTGCTGTATTCACCACTTGAAGCCGTGAAGATCGCAAAGGAGAATCCTGACAGGGAAGTGGTATTCTTTGCAGTTGGATTCGAAACAACTGCTCCGGCAAATGCTTTGTCGGTACTGCACGCCAAAAAGGAGGGAGTAACCAACTATTCCATACTGGTCTCTCATGTACTGGTTCCGCCGGCCATGGAAGCCATACTGGATGACGAATTTTGCAATATTGACGCTTTTCTTGGAGCCGGAAATGTATGTGCGATCATGGGAACTTCGGAATACGAGGAATTGACGAAAAAACACAATATCCCTGTGGTTGTAACCGGCTTCGAACCACTGGACCTCGTACAAGGGATTTTTATGGCGGTTTCACAGCTGGAAGCAGGTAAGGCAAAAGTTGAAAACCAGTATTCTCGCATCGTGAAAGACGAAGGGAATATCGCTGCGAAGGAAGTGATAAGCAAGGTGTTCGAGGTGGCCGACCGCGACTGGAGAGGTATAGGGACTATACCGAATAGTGGATACGTCCTACGTGAGGATTTCGCTAAGTTTGATGCTGAGAAGAAATTTGGTGTTGGAGATATAAATACTGAAGAACATGCTAGTTGTATTGCGGGGGCTATTCTGAAAGGCATTAAAAAGCCTCATGAATGCTCGGAATTCGGTAAGCGCTGTACACCGTCAAATCCTTTGGGTGCGCCCATGGTTTCTTCGGAAGGAGCCTGTGCTGCCTATTACAATTTTTCAGAAACACATTAAGACATTCATAGATGAGTGAATCCAAGCTGGAACGATCAACTATAAACCTCGGACACGGCAGTGGCGGTACAATGACGCGGGAATTGCTGGACGAGGTAATTTTTAAAACGTTCAACAATCCGTATCTCAACACCAAACACGATGGTGCTATCCTCGAGATAAACTCTAAGATTGCGGTATCAACCGATAGTTTCGTAGTAAACCCTATTTTCTTCAAAGGAGCGAATATTGGTGAATTGGCTGTTCACGGCACCGTGAACGATGTAGCCATGTGCGGCGCTATTCCGCAGTACCTATCACTGGCTTTTATTGTGGAGGAAGGTCTAAGTATGGATGATTTTATAAAGATCGTTAGATCTATCAAACTAGCTGCCAACGATAGTGGTGTGCAGGTGATTACCGGAGATACCAAAGTAGTTGAACGTGGTAAGGGAGATAAGATCTTTATCAATACCACAGGTATTGGAAAGGTTCATCCCAAGGCGAATATTTCAATGGACAGGGTAAAAGTAGGTGACAAGATCATCGTGAGCGGACCTATCGCTCAACACGGAATGGCGATCATGACACAGCGTGAAGGACTGGAATTTGAATCGGATATTATTAGTGATTCCACCAATCTCAATTACCTGGTGAAAGATCTTCTGGACGGATTTGGTGAGCAAATTCACCTCCTGCGCGATCCAACACGTGGAGGTGTTTCCGGCGTTCTTACGGAAATAGCTATGGATACCAATAAAGAAGTTCATATTTACGAGAAAGACATCCCTCTGGAAAAACAGGTAGCCGCGGCCTGTGAGATTCTTGGGCTCGATCCTTTGTACGTGGCAAACGAAGGGTTATTCATTGCTATAGTCGATCCTGAAATAGAGCAGCATGTTGTAACCTTACTGCGGAAATCAGATAAGGGAAGGCAAGCTAGATGCATTGGGGAAGTTTCAAGTAAGGAATCTCCAAAAGTTGTGCTCCATAGCCTTATAGGAGGAAAGCGTATTGTGAGTCCGTTGATCGGGGAGCAATTGCCTCGAATTTGTTAGAACGACAAGATCCAGTACACCCCTACAATAATCGCAAATAAGCCTGCTGCCAATCGAATTCCAGTGAAGAATGATTCATTGTGACGATCCTTAGCCAGTGATGCTACCGAACCTATGGTAAAAGCATAGGCTGTCATGGCGATAAGGATACCCAGGCTAAATCCACCAATATAGCCAAGAGCTTCCGGCCAGGTTTCAAAACTCAGAACTGGCAGAAATAGAAAAAAGTGCACAAGCCCCGCCAGTCCATGTATGATACCTATCCCGAAAGCAGCGAGTTTACCTTGTTTTCGAAGTTTGGTATGACTGTGATCGTGACTTGGATGTTTGGAATGATCGTGTGGGTGGGAGTGTATCAGGCTTTTATCACCCGCATGAACGTGCATATGTTTATGTGCCCTACCCGGACGAACTATCCTGTAGATGACCCACAGTCCTATGCCAACGAGTAACAATCCTACGATCTGTTCCGAATAATCAGAGATTTCCTCAATAGAGATTACTTCTGAAAACGCAGCCATTAAAAGACCAATGATGGCCATCCCGAAAAGATGTCCTAATCCCCACGCCAGACCAATTTTCCAGGCTTTTCGTTTGGCAACCAAGGCGAAGGGGGTAACCGCGGCAAGATGATCGGGTCCTGTGATCACATGGAGTATAGAGGCAAACATTGCTGCTATAAAAGGAAAGCTCTCGGACATTCAATTAAAAAATTGTTTTGTAAAAATAAAGAACTATTTAAAGACCAGCCTGACCGGCCTTTAAATAGTTCAGCTTTTAACCAATTGAGATATTATTCTGTTTGTTCTGTTTTGGTTTTGAAGGTATAACTGGCTCCAACCATTACCAAAGAGGTGGTCATATCGTATGAAACTTCACTTCCTGGTATTGCTCCATAAGGTGGGAAATTGGAGATGAACATTGGGTTGAGTAATGGACCTGAAGTGGCTCCGTTGCTCGCACCGTAGTGGAATACTCCGTCCAGTTTAATTGCGTCGTTAACCTCGTAGCTCAATCCGAATTGGAAAGCATTTTCAATGATGGCAGTTGCCGGCACATTGAAGAAAGCTACATCACTTTCGATTGGGTTTGAACTGTAAGTATATCCAAGCCGTAGTGGTAACCTGTCCACACCTTTATACTGAACACCTGCAGAAATAACACTGATGTTTTTCCATCCAAATCCTGCTACAGAAGCTGTTTGTGTCCATCCTGTTTCTGAGAAACCGTCTGTGTTTTCATAATCCACAATGCGGTAATCTAAAGCTATATCAAAGTCTCCTTCGGAAAATCCTGCTCCGAACGACCAGATTGCCGGATAATCGAGTGCCAGATCATTGGTATTGGTTGCACCATTTAAGTAAGTGTTTTCCAATTCGAAATCACCAAAAGACTGCATGGTTTTATAAGATGTACCAAATTTAAATCCTACTCCTGTGTCGTAGTAAAGTCCTATTTGACCACCAAATCCAAGTGCTGTGGCTTTATCGGTAGATGGATAACCAAATGCGGTTGGGTTGGCTGTTGGGTTAGGCATTAATTCCAGGGTGGCATAGTTAAAGGTAGGTTGCACACCAATGGAGAATTGTTCCGAGATCTGGTATGCCCATGTGAAACCAAGTTGCAACAGGCTATAGTCTGATTCAATTCGTCCGAAACCACCAAAATTTTGTGGCGCGTTGATAGGGTTCATAGCATTTTCCGGGAAGGTGACCCCAAATCCACTGATTCCGAAAGCGGAAGCACCGAAGGTATGTTTACTATCGGATGCACCCCAAACCATTGCAATGTTAGGTAGTGGAGATACTCCTCTGTCGTCTTCAGTAACACCACTAAAGAACTGTCCTGTTGGCATACCCATGCTATCGAATACAGGCACGGTAGAACTCAGTTCAGGAGAAGAGAAGAACAACCCTATATCCAGCTTCAGTATATCGCTATCGAAAGAAGAAATGGTTGCCGGGTTCCAGTGAAGAGCCCCCGAAATATCCGTGGGTTGCCCTGTGGCGGCACCACCCATTGACATATTGACCGCACCAACACCTTGCATGATGTGACCCGCTTGTGAGTACACAGCGAGTGAAAAGAGGAAGGTAAGAATACTAAGAATATTTCTCATGATTTATGGTTTAATAGCTATCCCGAAAACAGTCCTTAGGATTTGAATCCAATGAATAGCCGTCGTTATTATTCTTAATTGTAGCCACAAAGCTATCTACGGATTAGATGAGGAAATATGACATTCATCATGATTTCGAGGGTGTAATTGTCCTTATGACATTTATCATAATTCATTCTGAATACTGACTTTAATTTTATCCTCGAAAAACAAGGGGAATTGTTCCCAATTGTAAAATACACCAGCATGAAAAATCTTGTAATTCTTGGAGCCGGAACTGCCGGCACGATGATGGCCAATCATTTATCCAAGAAACTTTCAAAAAATGATTGGCAGATCACTGTAGTAGACCAGCACAAAACACATTATTATCAACCGGGATTCTTGTTTTTACCATTTGATATTTACACAGAAGATCAGGTGAAGAAGGACGGAACCAAATTCGTTCCCAAATCGGTAAATTATATTCAGAAAAAAATCGAACTCATTCAACCGGAAGCGAACAGCGTGAAGCTGGAAGGTGGAGAGAGTTTAGGTTATGATATTCTAATTGTAGCCACTGGTTCAACCATTGCGCCGGACGAAACTGAAGGTATGGATGGCCCCATGTGGCATAAGAACATCTTCGATTTCTACACCTATGAAGGCGCAAAGGGATTGCGCGATAAATTACGCGAATTTGAGGGTGGTAAACTAGTAGTTCATATCACTGAAATGCCTATTAAATGTCCCGTAGCTCCATTGGAATTTGCTTTCCTTGCCGATTCTTATTTCAAGAATAAGGGAATGCGAGACAAAGTTGATATCACTTACGTTACTCCCTTGGATGGTGCCTTTACGAAGCCCCGAGCGGCAAAAGCGTTGGATTACTTACTAAATGAAAAAAATATTAATGAGGTCACGAGCTTTAACATAGAAAGGGTGGACTATGAGAACAACAAGATCATAGACTATGCTGATGTAGAAGTTGAATACGATCTGCTAGTTACCGTTCCTACGAATATGGGAGATTCGGTGATAGAACGTTCTGGTTTGGGAGATGACTTGAATTTCATACCTACTCATAAGGGCACTCTGCAAAGCAAGGAATACGAAAATATGTTCGTAATTGGTGATGCGACCAACATTCCTACCTCAAAAGCGGGATCGGTTGCTCACTTTGAAGCAGAGATTCTTACCGATAACATCCTGAGCTATATTAAGGGAGATGAATTGGAAGAAGAATTTGACGGTCATGCGAATTGCTTCGTGGAGACTGGTAATGGCAAAGCCTTATTGATCGATTTCAACTATGAGCACGAACCTGTTGAGGGGACGTTTCCAATTCCGGGAATCGGCCCATTACGCCTGCTGAAGGAAAGCCGCTTTAACCACATGGGTAAGCTGGCATTCCGTTGGGTGTATTGGAATATGTTGCTGAAAGGAGTGCCAATACCATTTGTTCCGGCAAAAATGAATGAAAAGGGAAAAAAACTAGAAACTGTTAATTCATAATTATAGAAGACCATGAAAAAAATGATCGCACAAAGAGAAATAGATGTTAACGAAGAAGGGTATCTGCTCGATTTTAGTCAGTGGAACCGGGAAGTAGGCCAGGAACTTGCGGCTGAGAAGAATATTACACTCACCGATAGGCATTGGGAGGTAATAGACTATCTTCAGGATAAGCATCATAAGGAAGAGGCCCTCTCTATTCGTGGTATTAAGAAAAGCGGGGTGATCAATGTGAAGGAATTCTACAGCTTGTTCCCGGGTGGACCACTTAAAGTTTCCACTCTTATTGCAGGTATACCTAAGCCTAAGAGCTGTATTTAAGAACGAATAAAATAAACAGGATAAAACTCATATCATGGGAGAAACTAAAGTAAAAAAGATGCTTTTCATCCTTTCAAAAGGAACTATTGAGAATGCCTATGCAGCATTTGTTATGGCTAATGGAGCTAGAATGGAAGGTATCGATGCGGAGATATTTTTTACCTTCTTCGGCCTGGAAGCAGTTCAGAAGAAAAAACTGGAACACTTACACGTAGCAACCGTGGGTAACCCTGCAATGCACATACCAACAATGCTTGGAGGACTGCCCGGTATGGAGGCATTTGCCACAAAAATGATGAAGAAGGAAATGGAGAAACTGGATATGCCACCGGTAGGGGAGTTCCTTGAAATACTCTCGGATTCCGGATGTAAGCTTTGGGGTTGCAAACTTGCGGTGGATATGTTCCATTTGGAAAGAGAAGATTTTATCGATGAACTGGACGGTATAATCACCATAGGTGATTTCTATTCAAGAGCCGACCAGGAAGGAACACATTTATTATTTATCTAAGGTATTTATAGTTGTTACCTTTAGTTGATTGATTTATTTGCAAAGAATAGCGGCTTAATTGTCGCTATTTTTTGTTTTGAGGAAACCATAAAAAGAAAAGAACTACTAACCACTTGCTGAACCTTTGAAATTCATTATTTTTGCATTCAATTTCGGGATGTGGCGCAGCCCGGTTAGCGCACACGCCTGGGGGGCGTGGGGTCGCAGGTTCAAATCCTGTCATCCCGACTTAACCAAAAAGTGATTCAGAAATGAATCACTTTTTTATTTCCGAAAGCGTACGAAATTCATTTCGTTAAGCTTGAGGGAAAAAAAAAAGAATACGCAGTATTCACTTTTTGATTTGCACTGAGAAACCATTGGATTTCGCAACATTCTACGAAACCAAAATCTTACCATCCCCCATACTTATGATACGATCCGTCCTTTTAGCGAAATCAAGATCATGCGTTACAATGAGTAAGGATAGCCCTTGTTCGTCACTCAGCTTTTTAAATATCTGAAATACATTTTCAGCATTCTGACTGTCCAAGTTTCCGGTGGGTTCATCGCCCATAAGTATGATGGGGTCATTTATTAGTGCCCGTGCAATAGCCACACGTTGCTTCTCACCTCCCGAAATCCGATTCGCCCGCTTCTTAGCCAGATGATCTATTTCGAGTATCCTTAATTTCTGCATCGCATCTTCCCTGATCTCTTCGGCCGTTTTAACCGCCAGCTTCTTTGCTGGCAGCATTACATTCTCCAGCACGGTGAATTCAGAAAGTAAATAATGAAACTGAAAAACAAATCCCAGGTACTTGTTTCGGATATGCGACAAACGATCAGATTCCAGGCCGGTAACGAGTTCGCCCTTGAGCCATAGCTCCCCGTTATAGTCTGTGTCCATGGTGGAAAGGATATATAGTAAGGTCGACTTACCGCATCCCGATTTTCCCATCACCGTAGCAAATTCTCCGCGTTTCACCGCAAGATTGATGTCCTTTAACACGTGGAATTCAACGGGTTTCCTGAAATATTTGTCGATATGTCTCGCTTCAAGTACGCTGTTCATATCATTGACCTCTAATGATCTTAACCGGATCAACTCGTTTTGCCCTGAGCGATGGGAGGTAGCCGGCGAAAAAAGTCGATACTATAGCAAAGGTGATACCGATGGCATAATACCACGGATTGTGATTTACCGGATAGGTTGTAACGGTAGGAAGGGCTTCAGTTTCGAATGGGATTCCATCGATAAGATGAGCAAGACCGATCCCGATTAGCAGGCCTAAGATACCACCTACGATTCCAATAATGAGCGCCTGCATAATGAATATCCATTGGACATCACTTCCCGAGAATCCGGTTGCTTTCAGGATGGCTATGTCGTTCATCTTTTCATAGATAAGCATATTCAGGATATTATAAATTCCGAAACCAGCCACAATAAGCAGGGTAATGGATACGGCATAAGTGATCAGGTTTCGTATGGTTGTACCTGTTTCGAACTGAGCGTTCGCTTCGTTGATGTCGACCGCCCTCAGGTTGAATTGCTGTTCGATGGACCGGGCAATAGTTGGTGCAAGGGAGATATCCTTAAGTTTTAGATTTACGTCGGTGATATAGTTAGCCGCGCCTTCTACTAATTTCTGTGCTGTCTTAATAGTGGTATAGCTTCTGGAGTTGTCAATGTCGGCCAAACCACTTTGGAAAAACCCCACAATTTTAAGCGGAAAGACCGTGCCATTCGTTGAGGTCACCTGTACCCTGTCGCCCACTTTAAGCGACATGGTTTCAGCAATGCCAATACCCAACAGTATACCATTGTTGGTATTTTTCAGATCTTCGGGCTTACCTGCCACTATGTAGTCCCGAAAATTGAAGTATTCCACTTCCTCCATGATGTTCACACCTGTAACCACCCCGCCCATTTCTATGGACCCCGCCACATAGAATACTTGTGCCCGAACCTGTGGCAGGGCACTCAGAACGTTAGGATCTCCTTTAAGATGACTGATCATGGGAAGTGCATCATGTATTCGATTCTGGTTTTGTTTTGGTTTTACTGAATGAACCACGTTCATGGCATTTTCAAATTCACTATAGAGTGCAATAGGTTGTTTTTCTGAAGGTTGTATCTCGTTGTAAATGTGCACGTGGGGAGTCTGGTTGAGGATCATATCATCCAGCATTTTATTGAGACCGGTCATAAAGGAAACGAGAGTGATATAGGCACCAATTCCGAAGGTAACACCCAGAGCAGCAGTCGCGGTTTGCCTTATTTTACTGAGCAAATGCGTTTTTGCAATGGTTACTAAGACCTTTCTTTGGTTCATCGTTCTGGCTTTTGTATCCAGTCTTCTGCTGTAATTCCTGATAACACCTCTACATATTGAAGGTTCATTAGTCCGGTTTCAATTTCCACCTCACCCGCCTCAGTGAGCACCCTGTTTTGGTCTATAAGGTACTCCCGGGGAATTACCAGGGCGTCTTTTTTGGTAGCAATAATCACATTAGCCTCTCCTGAAAGCCCGGGATATAGGCGCTCCGGAATATCCAGAAATCGCGCTTCTACGGTAAATGTTTGATTGCGGTAGTCTTTTTCCGGCAGGATTTTGAAGATCTCTGCTTTGAATGTTCTGTCACCATAAGCGTCAAGCACCACGATCAATTGCTGTCCTTCACGGATTTGAACCACATCTACTTCGTCTACCAGGAGTTCGATTATAAATTTATCGGAACAACCTATGGTGGCAATTGGCTCCATTGTGCTTACCAGTTCCCCTGGATTCTTGTAAACAGAATAAACCGTACCCTGTAGCTTACTCCGGATCGTGAAATCCCCAAAGGTGACCAGGGAAGATTTGTACTGGTTTTCTGCCTGTTCCAGTTGTGTTCGGAGTTCTTCTTTCGTTCGGGCAAATTCGTTCTGAAGTCGGTTTAAGGTATTCCTCGACAGGTCGTAAGCCAGCTTGCTATTATCGTATTGTGCTTTGGATCCAATTTTCTGGTCCCATAAATTCTTTTGTCTGAAATAATTCAGGGAGTCATTGGAAAGCTTCAGTTTAGCCGCATCAATATTGTCTATAAGGGAATTGAGAAGTGCAGACTGCCCTGAATAATTATTGCGTGCCAGTTCGTAGGCCAGTTTCGCGTTGTCCGACGTTAAGGATGAATTTGTATTGACGATCTTGAGTAATTCCTGTTCTTTCCGAACACTATCCCCTTCTTCCACGTATAGCTCGTCCAGTATTCCGTTTACTGTTGTAAAGACTTTATAGAGACTATCGGGTTGAACGGTCACAGAAGCGTACACCGATTCGGTTAGTTCCATTTTTTCAGGTTGGATCTTTTCGGTATTCGGGTCGCAAGAGGCAAGCAAAAAAATACTTGCGATTATAAGTAAAACTCTCATAATCGATAGTTTACTTCAAATTTCAGCAATAAAGCGTTTGGAGGCTATGATAAAAATCAGGAATATTGTAATGCAATTCAGAAAACATTCAAACGTTAGAAACCTGTAACAGCAGTGCCGGTATCGTTTGAGAAGTGCTGGAAATCAAGCGATATGACATGTATCATATTTTTTCCATGACCAGAAAAGTAAATTTGAATATAATTAAATCACAACAGGTATGACAATTTCAATTCAATACGTTAAAATGCCAACGAGCGAAACTCTTACGGCGTTTACCGAAAAAAGGCTGAATAAATTGGCTAGTAAGTACAGCTGGCTGATTTCCGCCAACGTTCATTTTAAACTCGAAAAGGAGAAGGATGCTATGGGCAAGAAGATCTGTGAGATCGAGCTTAGCCTTCCCGGGCCAAAGATATTCGCTTCATCAAAAGAAGAGAATTTTGAAGTAGCGGTTAAGGAGACTTTAAACGACCTGTCGAGACAGCTTAAGAAAAGAAAAGAAACCACCTTTAATCACTAATTCTAGCAAACCAAAACCCAAATAACATGAAAACTATTTTAGTACCCATAGATTTCTCCACACATTCCGAATACGCTTTGGAAGTGGCTGCGAGAATGGCTAGAACGCACAATGCTTCCTTGGTTGCACTCCACATGATGGGGCTTTCCCAGGCTGTACTTACTAAGGACGATTCCCAGGAAGTATTTGAAGCTATGTATTATATGAAATTAGCCGAGAAGCGTTTTGAGGATTTCCTGGATCGTGACTATCTGAAAGGAATTGAAGTACAAACAACCGTTCAGAATTATAAATTATTCCACGAGATCGATTCAGTAGCTAAGGAATTCAACGCAGATCTTATAGTAATGGGATCACACGGAGCTAGTGGATTAAAAGAAGTATTCGTAGGCTCTAATACAGAGAAAGTAGTTCGATCTTCTCAAATCCCTGTACTTGTTGTTAAGAACAGAATGAGAAATGAACCTATGGGTAAAGTGATCTTTGCTAACAATTTCGATAAGGAGAATGTAAGTTCATTCCTAAAGGCTAAGAAATTGTTCGATAAGCTTGGCATTAATATGCGATTGGTCTACATAAACACTCCCGGAGATGGTTTCAGAAGCACTCAGGAAATGGAGGAAAAAGTAGCCGATTTCTTTATAGAAGCTGGTGTAAACGGCGAATTTAGCGTTAACGACGTGGTGTATTACAGCGCTTACTCCATCGAAGAAGGTATCTTCACATATAGCAATAGAGTAGATGCCGATCTGATAGCCATTCCAACTCATGGTCGCAAAGGTTTGGCTCATTTCTTCTCCGGAAGTATAAGTGAGGATTTGGTAAATCATTCAGACTTACCGGTCATTACCTTTAAAATGTAATTGTACGGCTAATTGCATGTTGAACAGGGGTTCCGAAAGGAGCCCCTTTTTTATTTGATGAGGGTATTCAAGGCTATTTCAACCATTTGAGTAAACGTGCTCTCCCTTTCCTCCTGGGTGGAACGCTCGTCGCTCACAAGAGAATCCGAAATCGTTAGGATGGCAAGTGCTTTTACATTGTGTTTGGCGGCTATGGTATATATACCCGCGGCTTCCATTTCAACACATAAGACTCCATATTCTGCCCACAATTTGTAGGCTTCAGGATCGTCTTCGTAGAATTCATCGGTGGAAAGTACATTTCCCGCTTTAACAGGAATTCCGTGTTTCCGGGCATAATCGGTAGCTTTCATTAAGAGCTCAAAATTGGCCGTGGGGGAGTAGTCTGCATTGATGAATCGGGAGTTATTTATACCTGAAGTAGAAGAGGCGGCCATTGCAATTACAATGTCCCTGAGATTAATGTTCGGCTGATACGAACCCGCACTTCCTACACGTATTAGATTCTTTACGCCGTATTCCGTTATTAGCTCATGACAGTAGATCAAAGTGGAGGGAATCCCCATACCTGAACCTTGCACCGAAATTCGTTTGCCCTTGTAGGTGCCTGTGTAGCCCAGCATCGCCCTGACATCGTTGTAGCATATCGCGTCCTCCAGGAAGGTTTCGGCGATCCATTTTGCCCGCATAGGATCACCCGGCAATAAAACTGATTCGGCTATTTCGCCCGGTCGGGCTTCAAGATGCGTGCTCATAGATTTATTCTGAAGCTCCTTTAATTAAATGTATTCCTCGCGAAGTTCCTATTCTATCCACTCCTAGCTCTATATATTCCAAAGCTTCAACTCTGGATCCGATACCCCCGGAGGCCTTCACCTTTACAGCATTGCCAATGGAGGATCTCATAAGTTTCACATCATCCTGCGTTGCACCGCCACTACCGAAACCGGTGGACGTCTTAACGTAATCTGCTCCTGCTTTATCGGCTATAAGACAGGCGATCTTTTTCTCTTCATCTGTTAGGTAACAGGTTTCCAGTATTACTTTCAAAACCTTTTTTCCAATGGCTTTTTTTACGGCTTCTATATCTTCTTTTACACTTTTATGGAGACCTGATTTCAGAAAACCAACATTGAGGACCATATCGATTTCGTCCGCTCCATCCTTTATAGCTTGTCTTGCTTCAGTAACTTTTGCCTTGGTGGAGCAGGCTCCTAAAGGGAAACCAACTGTGGAAGCGATCTTTACCTCTGAATCTTTTAACTCCCTCTTGGCCAGGTAAACATAACTGCTGTTTACACAAATTGCATAGAAATCATATTCCTGTGCTTCACGGCACAATTGAATTATGTCATCCGGTGATGCCGCCGCATGCAAATAGGTGTGATCAATATATTCATTTAATGGTTTCATCATATGTTTTCCCGAAGTAAAGATAACAAGTCCTGTTTCTGCATCACGCCGGATTGCCTCCAAACCTGTGTTCCGTTTTTGAATAGGATCAAGGTAGGTACTCCCATCACATTGAATTGCGTTGCCAACCCCTGGTTTTTATCAACGTCGATTTTCACAATTCGGGCCTTGTCTCCAATTTCCTCTTTCACTTCTTTTAAAATGGGTCCCAGCACCTTGCATGGACCACACCATTCGGCAGAAAAATCGACCAGTACAAGATCGTTGCCCGAAATAATATCCTTAAATGAGCTTTTCATCGCGATATATGGAGTTATAATTGCAGTGGATTCAGGTTGTATCGGCGCAATACGGGCAGTAGTTCTTCCAATGGAATTTCAACGGAGAAGTTGCCCGTGTAGGTAGGACAGATCACACAATCGTCAAAATAGTATTCTACCATTTTGTCGTCCACCACGAAGTTATCCTTGTATTCAAAGAAGTCTTCTTCAGAAATACCCCAGCAGTCATAATACACTTCTCCTGATTCGATCTTTGCTACGAGGATCTCGTTGAGGATCTTTCTCAGTTCTTCTTCGGAACCTTCAATAAAGAAATCTTCGTAATTCATGAAAACCGAACGGTCCAGGTCGAAGTTCAGGCAATCGAACGTATAGGAGGGATGTAAGGTTCCTGAATAGAAATTCTCTTTGTAAAACAGCACGCTTACGAGCTTTTCGTTCACATTGTACACCTTGTAGTCCACATATCTTTTTTCTCTGAATTTGTTAATTCTAAGCGTGTCACAGAGTAGCTCCTTATCTTCGAGTATTTGAGCTTCCACACCAGCCAGATCCAGGTATGTTTCGGAAATGTATTCATTGAAGTTTACGTATGAAGGCTTCAGGGTTTCGTTGAGGTAAGGATATTTGAAATCAATAGTATAGAGGTCTTCTTCCTTGAGAAATTGTTTAGAGATGATCAATTCCTCAAGTTGTTCACGTTCGTCCGGCTTCTCTACCAGTTGTTTCTTTCGGATTTCAACATCGATCTGTCGTTGCAGGTCAAGGTCACCTTCTGTTGCCACGATCGTATCGTTCATCATGGGATCGGACTCTTCTATGAGGGGTTCATCAACGACCTCCTTTTTAGGGTCGTCTTTACAACCGCTTAGCAACAAGAGTAGGGATAGAATTAAAAGAAATTGTTTCATAATACAGTTCTTAATGTAGTAAAAATAGCCGCTAAACACTTCAATAAATATGATATTCCTCAGCAATGAAGAACGCCTCTTTACTGTTCTGTGCAACACGAATGAATGTAATTTTTATGTGGCCAGCAGGAGTTGAAGTTTAGCGAGTATGATGAGTTCCGATTTATTCTTTCCGGAGAAAGCATCGGCAATTTCGTTAGCGGTAAGATAAATTAGTTTTTTACGCTCCTCGGTAAACAGCGATGGGTGTTCTTTCAAATAATTTTCAAAACTTTCGAAACAGGCATCAGCGTCTGTGCGTTCATAATCGAACCAGTCGAAAACCACCTCCATCTGGTAGATCGCCTGTGAGTTGTAATCATCCACACTGCTGTCGTATTTCGACCACACATCGCGTACCAATTTCTTCAGCGCGTCATATTCAGATTCGCGAACTACCTTGTCGGCAGCGGCGACGGCATAGAATAATTCCCCCACTTTCTGGTAAAAGGCAATTTGTGGTTTTTCAATATAGGTCATTTGATGTTTTTTGTTTCCATAAAATTAAATTCAGAAGGGCATACATTTTATGATATATATCAGTTAGGTAGAATTTTTAAAATACCTATTTTTGAAATATGGAGGTATTTAACAAAAGTGATGATATCTATAAGATTCTTACTGAAGCTATTTCCGAAGGTATCGTGGTTGTTAATGACCAACAGATCATCGTAGCTACTAACCATTCCCTGAACTCACTTTTTGGTTATGAAGAAGAGGAACTTGTAGGTAAACCACTTAATATTCTCATTCCGAAGGAATACCATAAGCAGCACAAGTCACATTTTTCATCTTTTATGGGTGAGAGTTCCAAACGGCAAATGGGCCAGGGACGAAACTTATACGGGGTGAAAAAGGACGGATCGAAATTTCCCGTAGAAGCTGGTCTCAATCCTTTTGATATCTACGGAAAGTCCTATGTGATGGCATTGATCATCGACATTACTGTCAGAAAAACACAGGAAGAGGAAATAACGACGCTTAACTCTAAATTGGAGAATAAGGTTGCTGAACGTACAAAGGAACTTAAGAAGAGTATAGAAAAGCTGGAAAAGGAGGTCGAACGAAGGCAGAAGGCAGAGAACAAAATAAAAGAATCACTTCGGAAGGAAAGGGAGCTAAGTGAGCTGAAGACCAAATTCCTATCCCTTGTGTCCCATGAGTTTAAAACTCCCCTCAGCGGAATATTCACATCAGCAACCCTGGCAGGGAAGTATACCGAAAGTGAACAGCAGGAAAAACGAGAGAAACACATCAAGACCATTCACAATAAGGTGAAATACCTCAATAATATTCTGGATGACTTCTTGTCGATCGAACGTCTGGAAAGCGGAAAAGTAAATTATAAATACAATATATTTCCTCTTAGTAAGGTAATCAACGAAGTGATCTATGGGGCAAATATGCTACTCAAAGAAGGACAGATAATCAATTACCCTCTTGGGATAGATGACATAATGATTGATTTCGACGAAAAGATCCTTGAGCTTACTTTAACCAATCTTGTCAATAACGCGGTCAAGTATTCCCCTGAAAACACTTCCATCGACATAAGAGTCCGTTCGGAGGGAGAGAGACTAACTATCGAAATAGAAGACGAGGGTATGGGTATCCCAAAAAACGAACAGAAGTTTATATTCAATCGCTATTTCAGGGCGGAAAATGCCCTGCTCAACCAAGGAACCGGGATCGGGCTGAATATTGTAAAAAACCATTTGGAAAACCTTGATGGTACCATTACCTTTACAAGTGAAGAAAACAAGGGAAGTACCTTTACGGTTACTATCCCAACTATGGGTAATTTATGATTAAAAACATCCTTCTAATTGAAGATGATTCAGCACTGCGTGAAAATACCGCGGAAATACTTGAATTATCAGGCTACTCTGTTAGCACTGCTTCTAATGGCAGGATAGGAATAGAAAAAGCTAAGGCCGAACATCCGCATGTTATCGTCTGTGATATTATGATGCCTGAAGTAGACGGATATGGTGTGCTGGAGTCACTTTCTCATAACCATGAGACGCAGCATATACCTTTTATATTCCTGTCTGCTAAAACCGAGCATAAAGAAATTCGAAAAGGAATGGATCTCGGGGCAGACGACTATATTACCAAGCCCTTTGAAGAGGGCGAACTCATAAGTGCAATAGAAAGTCGCCTGGCAAAATCTGAATTGCTGAAACAGGCAATGGAAACAAACGCGGAGAGTAAGGTTAGCAAAGATGACGACGATTCCATCCGGAACCTGAACGAACTTAAGAACTTCTTCGATGACAACGGTGAGATCGCCAATTACGGTAAAGGTGAAACCATTTATAAAGAGGGAGGGCATTCTAATAATATTTTCCTAATCCTGAAAGGCATCGTGAAGAGTCACAAGATGGACGAGAACGGAAAGGAGTTGATCACGGAACTCCACAAACCAGACGATTTTCTAGGTTTTACCTCTTTCGAAGAGGCGCTTCCTTATCAGGAATCGGCAACAGCCGTGGAGGATGTGGAACTCGCCGTCGTATCAAAGAATATTTTGAAAGACATACTTTCAAAAAGCAATGCGGTTTCCCTTGAGTTGATGAATGTGCTCACAGAGAATTTATCCGATATCAAGGAACAATTGCTTCAAATGGCGTATAGTTCGGTGCGCAAAAAAACCGCCTCTACAATTTTACAGTTTGCGGAAATTCTGAATAAAAAGCAGAACGACAACATTAAAATTTCCCGTCACGACCTGGCAAGTGTTGCCGGAATCGCTACTGAGAGTTTGATTCGAACCCTGTCCGGATTCAAGAAAGACGGGCTCATCGAGATCGAAGGCCGAAATATCAGGATTGTAGATCTGGAGGGACTCAAGCATATCGAGTAATTTTTTAAAACTGACATATATCATTCTTTACGCCTCCGGAGCCGCCTATTTTTGCTTCTAAGTGTAGTTAAAGAATGAAGCGAATTCTTATTCCCACCGATTTTTCACTTAACTCGTGGAATGCAATAGAATATTCGCTGGCTTTTTATAATAATATGCCAGTGAACATTCATCTATTGCATATAGTCTATTCGGGAAGTGTGTCTAATGGTGACGATCTGCATGCAAATGGTATTTCCATTATAGATAATCCCGGGAAGACGAAGGAGAAGCAACTTAAGAAGCTAATGCTTAAGATCGAGACCCTATACCCTCGATGCAAAGCCAATATAGATGTTCGGGTAGTTCACTCCTTATTCGTTGAAGGAATAAAGAACACCGTGCGCGAACTGGATATTGATCTTATCATCATGGGTACCAAAGGCGCTTCCGGGCTCAAGGAAGTTACAATTGGCAGCCATACCGGAGCCGTGATCAGAAGGGTGAAATCACCTGTGCTTGTCATACCGGAACGTGCGGTTTTCGAAAAGCCGGAGAACATAGTATTCCCTACCGATTTTAATATTCTTTATAAGCAGAAAGTACTTGATACCTTGTTCAAGGTTACCGATGTCCATGAATCTACGATCAAAGTCCTGCGGGTTGCCAGTGACGAATACGCGCTGAACGAGGAACAAATTAAGAACCGGGAATACCTGAGAGATGCACTTGAGGGAAGGTCGAACAGTTTTCACTGCATCAAGAACCCCAAGCTTGAAGAGGGGTTACAGTCGTTTATAGATCTTATGGGTGTTCAGATCATCGCCATGGTGGCAAAGAACCTGAATTTCTTCCAACGCCTGCTTTTCAGGCCTGCGGTTGCCAAGATCAGTTATCACACCGAAATACCTTTCCTGGTACTACATGAGTAGTGCGTAATTATCTGTATTCTTCGCGAATTGGTCGGTCTTCGTAGTAATCTTCGAAGGTCTTGTCAGTGGTGTAATCGTCCCTAAGCACCTTATAAACCGTGATAACCAGGAGTACCTGTCCGAAAGTCGTTAGTAAAAACACCCAACTGAAAGGGAAGTTTAGAGTTGAAAAAATTACTACCGTGATCAGAACCAGGGTCGTGATCGCAAGTAATGGCATTGCTGAAAGTTTCATAGCTTTTTGATGTAAAGGTACAATGAATTCAAATCCATTCATCCTAAAGAATTCCTAATTCCTCTCCATCTGATATATATCATTTTTTCTGAAGGGCCCGAGCAATAACTTTGATTGCATTCATAAAAACCAAGAACTATGCGTAAAGTACTCATACCTACCGATTTCTCCGACAATGCTATGAATGCCATCAAATACGCGATGGAATTGTTCAAGTACGATCGAACCGATTTCTACATGATGCATGCATACGGAGATGAAGTGTACAGCACTCCGGGTATGAGTCGCAAGGAAATTAACGCAGCAAAGGATAATGCACTGCATGCGTCCAATGAAGAATTACATCGGAAAATAGAGGAGATGAAAACTATCTCACCCAACCCGAGGCACAATTATTACCCTATTGCCGTTTTTGGGGCATTAGTGGATGAAGCCAATGAAATCGCCGAATTAGAAAACGTAGATGTGATCGTGATGGGAACCAAGGGTAAGTCGGACGACCGAAATATTACCTTCGGAAGTAATACGCTTCAGGTGATTAAATATGTAAAATGCCCGGTACTCGCTGTTCCTTTAGCATATAAGGAAATTCAACCGCAGAACATACTTTTTGCTACGGACTATATGCTGCCCTATCAGCGAAGAGAACTGAAATTGCTGAGTACCTTAACACAAAATTTTGCTGCTAAGCTGAAGATTCTTCATATTTCCAAATTTGACGAACTTTCGTTCAGACAAGAAGATAATAAAGCCTTTCTCGAATATTGCCTGGAGCAGGTACAACCCTCCTACTTACAGCTGCCGGGGACTGATGTAACTGGTGTTATAAACGACGCCGTGGAGAACTACAACACCGACCTTTTAGTGATGATAAACTCGCGGCACTCATTTTTGGAGGACTTTCTATTTACCTCAAAGGTCGAAAAGATAGGATTGGAAATTAAGATCCCATTCCTAGTGTTACAGAATTTGCCGCGAAACTAAACGAATCGCCATGAGACGAATTCTATTACCTACCGATTTTTCGGAGAACGCAATGAATGCTATCCGATATGCCGTTCAATTGTTTAAGAATTCCTCCTGCGAATTTTATCTGCTTCATACGTATACACCCGCCGCTTACAACGTAGGAAGTATGGCCGATAGTTATTCGGCACTGGAATTACAACGAGTAACTAAAGAGAATGCCGAACGTGAAATGGATGAGGTTGAGGAGACCATCAGGTCCGAATTCAACAATAGCAATCACCATTTCATCAAGTTGGTTACCTTCAATCTACTGATCCATGAGATCCAGGATCTGGTTGAAACCAAAGGGATCGACCTTATCGTCATGGGTACTCAGGGAGCAACGGGTGCTCAAGAGATCTTCCTGGGAACGCATACCATGTATGCCATTAAAAAAGTGAATTGCCCGGTGATAGCGGTTCCTTCTGGTTTTGGTTTTGAACCGCCTAAGGAGATACTGTTTCCAACGGATTACCGTTTAAGCACTAGCAATCCATACTTATCCCTCCTTCGTGAGATTTGTGACTTGCAACTGGCCCGACTGAATATATTGAATGCCTACTACGGAGAACCCTTAAACAACGAACAGAAGCAGGTTAAGGCGTATCTGGACGCTTATTTCAAAGACAATGCCCACCTTTTCCACATAGCGGACGACACCGATGTGGTAGGTGCCATCGAGAAGTTTCAAACCAAACACAAGATCAACTTACTAGTTATGATCCATAACCGTCATAACTTCTTCGAGAATCTCATCTTTAAGCCTGTGATCAATGAGATCGTCTATCATACGAAAATTCCATTCCTCGTGATTCCTTCTGAAGAAAGAATGATGCATTAACCTTATAAAAGGCAAGATCATGAAGAAAATTTTAGTACCTACGGATTTTTCTGAAAATGCATACAATGCTCTCATTTATGCCAGTCGGCTCTTTGAAAAGAAACCTTGTATTATTTATATACTTCACTCAATTGAGGTTGAAGCTTCAAGACTAACGTCCCTGGTGGATATCAGCCAATCAAAAGAGATTTTGGACGCTCTATACGATGAATCCGATAGCAAATGTGAAGAAGTAAAGGCACGACTCATTGAGGACACCAGGGGATGCGGCCATAAATTCGACGTGATCTCAACTGCCATGTCACTGCCGCGTGCAATGAACCGGATATGTATTCAACGTAAGGTAGACTTTGTTGTCATGGGCACCAAAGGGCGAACCGGAGCAAAGGAGGTGATATTGGGAAGTAATACCATCAAGGTGATCGACAGAATCAAGAAAACTCCTGTGTTGGTAGTTCCTCCCAATGCTGTTTTTCAGTTTATTGAGCTTATGGCCTTTCCAACCTCCTTTGAGAAAGAATACCATCCTTCAGACCTCGATGCGCTATTATACCTGGCCAAACTGCATAATTCAGAAATAAAAGTTCTCCATGTTCGGGAACATGAAATTATTACCGATACACAGCGAAAGAACCTTGACGCTTTGATGAATTTATTGAGTGATATTCAATGCAACATAGAATGGCTGGAATCAAATTTCGGGATAACTACCACCTTAAGTTACTTTGTTGATAATCACAATGTGGATCTACTCGCCATTATCTATTACAAGCATAACTTCATTGTTCAATTGTTCAGGGAATCGATCGTGAAAAAGATAGGAAGAAGGCCATCAACGCCTTACCTCGTTATACCTGCTAGCTGATATTTATCATAGCAGTTAGCCTATATGTGGTGTACATTTAAAGACAACTAAAAACGCAGGCCATGCGAAAAAAGATATTATTACCCACCGACTTTTCCAGAAATGCATGGGACGCCATCGTATATGCAATCGAGTTGTACAAGAACGAATCCTGTGATTTCTACATTCTGAATACGTATAACTTCTCCGGCTATGCCATGGACAACATTGTTGTTGCCCAACCCAATAACGAATACGCGGAGGCAATAAAGGAAAAATCATTGAAGGGACTCGAGAAGATCCTTCAGAGAATATCCTTTCGCGAGGACGAATCCGACCATAAATTTTTTACAATTTCGAAGAATGACAACCTGCTTGATGCCATCAAAGAAGTGGTAGAATTGAAGGATATAGACCTTGTGATCATGGGTACGAAGGGAGATACGGATGCGTTAAATGTTTCCTTCGGAAGTAATACGGTTACCGTTATGGAAAAGGAACGTAACTGCCCGGTAATGGCCATTCCTCCGGATACTGTGTATTCGGACCCCACTGAAATCGTATTTCCCACAAGCTTTAAAACACACTACAAGAGACGGGAGTTGGTACACCTTATTGATATCGCAAGGATCACAAAAGCTCCGATCCGTATCCTTCACGTTGAAACCGAAAAACAACTCAGCGAAACTCAAATGAATTACAAAGAGCTGCTGGAAGAGTGTTTCGAAGGTCTGGAATACAGTTATCATACCATGGAGAAAAGTGATATTGGAGAAGCTGTAGAATTGTTCGTGAATAACAGGGGTAGTGGTATGATCGCTTTTATCAATAAAAAGCATACCTTCTTCGGAAGTATATTTTCCAGGCCGCTCGTTAAAGATCTGGGAATACATTCCAAAGTACCTGTACTCGCGTTACACGATTTGAGAAATTAATCTTCAAAAGCAATCTATCGAATGAGTGATGAGCAATTTCAAGTCATCAAATCAACTGGCGAGAAAGTAGATTTCTCTCTGGATAAGCTGAGTTCTTCCCTGAGAAGGAGTGGAGCCGACAAGACTACGATCAAGTCCATTATCAATACCGTTAGGGATGAACTGTACCAGGGAATAAGCACTAAAGAGATCTACAACAGGGCATACGCCCTGCTTAAACGCAAAAAGTCCATTTTTGCTTCCAAGTATAAACTAAAGAAGGCCATTTACGAACTTGGTCCTACAGGTTTTCCTTTTGAACGCTTTGTGGGTGCTCTTTTGCAATATTCCGGTTACGAGGTAAAGGTGGGGAAATTCCTCAATGGCAGATGTGTTACCCATGAAGTCGATGTAATTGCTCGTAAAAACTCGGATTATATTATCGCGGAATGTAAGTTTCACAGTGATGAGAGCCGAAATTGCGATGTGAAGATCCCGCTGTACATTGATTCCCGGTACCGTGATATTGTAGCTCAACAAAAGGTAGATACGCCAACGGAAGGCTGGGTGGTGACCAACACCAGGTTCACCAAGGACGCTCTGGATTACGGCCTCTGCTGCGGTCTATACCTCCTAAGCTGGGATCACCCCAAAGGAAACAGTCTTAAAGAAAGAATCGACAGGTTAGGACTCTATCCAATAACAGTATCCACTTTGCTCACGAAACGAGAGAAACAGTTTTTACTAAGTCGGGATATTGTGCTTTGCAGACAGTTGTACAAAGACAAATTTTTCCTGGATCATCTTGGGATCTCCGAAAACCGAAAAGAGAGAATACTGGAGGAAGTAAATATGTTGTGTAATTTCTAAATCTTATGAGAACAGCGAAAATACATTTCCTCGGGGCTGCCGGAACAGTAACCGGTTCCAAGTTCGTCCTGGAAACGGAAGAAGTAAATATAATGGTAGATTGTGGGATGTTCCAGGGGTTAAAAGAACTTCGTGAACGCAACTGGGATCCGCTGCCATTCGATGCCGGTAAGATTGATTTTGTACTACTCACACACGGCCACCTGGATCATACAGGATACCTGCCGAGATTGGTAAAACAGGGATTCCGTGGAAAGATAGTAGGAACTGCTCCAACACTTGCCGTTACAAAGATTATACTGGAAGACAGCGGAAAGATTCATGAGGAAGAGGCCGAAAAGGCCAATGAGGAAGGATATTCCAAACACGATCCGGCCTTACCTTTCTATACTATTCGAGAGGCAGAAGCTACCTTGAATTTCTTTTCTGAAATTGAAAAGGATGAATGGAACACGTTGAGTGAGCATTGCAAATGTCGTTTTCGGTACAACGGACATATCATTGGTTCCACTTTTATCGAATTGCAGATCTTCGATAAACGATTTGTTTTTTCGGGCGATATTGGACGAAGTAACGATCATTTATTATTCCCTCCGGAAAAGCCGGAATGGGCAGATTACCTATTCGTTGAGAGCACATACGGGAACAAATTACACCCTGAGGAGAGCGTAACGGAGATACTCTCCAATTTGATCAACAAGACTATTTATAGTCGTGGCGCCCTGATCATTCCGTCTTTCGCTGTGGAACGCCTGCAAGTGCTTATGTATTTACTGTGGAAAATGTACAGGGAGAACCGCATTCCGAATATCCCAATCTTCATCGACAGTCCAATGGGGAACAATGTGCTTAGTGTGTTTGAGCGTTATCCGGAATGGTACAAACTAAACCCTTCGGAATTTAGTTCAATGCAGAGCCGGATGGAGATCATAACGTCCTATCGAGAGACCTGGGAAACCATAGATGACCCCAGGCCAAAAGTTGTGATCGCGGGTAGCGGAATGGTAACTGGCGGAAGGGTTTTGACCTACCTGAAACAACTCGTGGATAACGATAATACCGCAGTGTTACTGGTAGGATTTCAAGCTGAGGGAACACGAGGCCGTCAACTACTGGAAGGTATTCATGAGCTGAAGATCTTCGGAAAGTATTACCCCGTGAAAGCTGAGGTCCATCACATCGAAAGCCTTTCGGCTCATGCAGACCAGGGGGAACTCCTGGACTGGCTTTCAGAAATAAAAAACATACCTGAACAAACATTTCTGATACACGGTGAGCCCACTGCCCGGGATGTATTCCGAACAAAAATACAAGACCGTTATCAATGGCGGGTTCAGACACCACATCTGTTTGATATAGTGACGGTTATGGTTTAATAGTCTTAAAGTTAATATACTCCCAATTGATGTCAAAGCTGATAATTGTCATTGTCGGCAATTCAACTTATTTCTACATTTAAGAGATTGTAAAAGAATATTAATTTTTAATCAATAATCCTATGTCACTTATTAAATTCAGAAGAAGAATGCCACTGATAGATCGTGGTATTCCTACATGGTTTGACACGAGTGATATATTTGATGACGATTTCTTTGAAAATGGAAAGAGTTTGCCACCAATGAATGTTAAGGAGACTGAATCTACTTATAACATTGAATTGGCAATCCCCGGATTTTCCAAAGACGAAATCGAAGTATCTCTCGAAAATGATGTTTTAAAAGTTTCTGCCGAAAAGGAGAAAGAAACAGTTGAGGAAGACGTAGAAGGATATACTCGTAAAGAGTTCAGTTATAATTCCTTCGAGCGCAAGATCAAAGTACCTAACACGGTAAATCAAGATAAAGAAGTTAAAGCAACCTACAATAACGGGCTATTGAATCTACAGCTTTTCAAAGAGGAAATTGCTATAGAACAGCCTAAAAAGAAGATTGAGATTGAATAACTTCTAAGAGAAGGCAGAAAGCAGGATGACTGTTCTGCTCTCTGCCTTTTACGCTAAAATCAACATTATGCATATCAATCCTTCATCAATAAAATACATAGAGTGGAGAAGTCCTGAAGGGCTCCATGAAGATACTATTACCTGCCTTTCGGAATTGCGTTTCCTTAAATCTGAAATTTCTTTTCTCTCAAACCTTATCAAGAGCCATACTCTGGAACTGCTAAGTGAAGACCTATTTGAAGAAAGCAGGAAGATCGCCTTAGAGCTTAGTAAACAAAAGAAGAGTGTAAAACCACTGATCAAGAAACTGATGAAACATTCCAATACTTTGGAAACTTTATTGGATGACATCGATATCCCCGATGAAGAGGACGAATATAAGACGCTACATTATCAGCTTATGTTTGAAACCGTAGCTAACTTATCTAAATTTAAAAAGCTGAAGCGACGGGTATTCAGACTCATTAAAAAAATCCTCAAAGAAAAGAAAAAACGAAGACTGCTTAAGCCCGGAGATACGGAGGTTAAATAGCAGATTTAAAAAGATACACTACTATCATCACAAATCACAACGGAGAATAATTAACTAAAACCTAAAACTGTAAACATCTTCGCTATGCACAAGACAATGCTTCTCCTGATTGCCTTAGTGGCTTTGTGGTCATGTTCCTCCACGCGGATTATTGAAGAATGGGAAAGCCCTGATACACCTGTATATGAAGCCAACAAAGTACTGGTAATTGGAATGACTGCCGATACGGAACTTCGAAGAACTTTCGAAGATAAGCTGTCGTCCGGATTGGAAAAGGAAAAGATAATCGCCGTTAGGAGCATTGATTTCTTTGAAGGCTCCTTTACTGATTCAAATAAAACAGATGACGAATTGAGTACCATTGAGGGTAGGTTGCTCGATGCGGGTTTCGATGCGGTGATGATCTCAAGGATAACAGGTACTGAAGAAAAAGTAACCACCGTCCAGGCGGTACGAGGATTCGTAAATGATTTTCAGAATTTCAAGGATTACTATCGCACCAACCAGAACCTGTATAGAAGAAATAACACGCAATCGTATAAGGTCTATCATACGGAAACCACGGTTTTCTGTATTTGTCCCGGCAAAGAACGAGAATTGTTGTGGAGAGGAAGAATCGATATTGTCGATCCATATAATCGCGAACGGAATGTGAATGAATATGTGCGAACCCTTCTTAATAATCTGAAAGAAAAAGAATTAGTAATCGTCCCCGAATGAAAGTACTGATCTATAGCTCAAAAGATTTTGAAATTCCCTATCTCAAAGCTGCAAATACTGAAGGGCTTGAAGTTATTTACACACGCGACAGGTTAACCACTAATACGGCAATGAAGGCACTTGGCTATGACGCCATTTCTATTTTTTCGGCCGACGATGCCTCTACAAACGTCCTGGAAAAGCTCCATGATTTTGGGGTAAAATACGTTGCGCTTCGCTCCACGGGTTACGATAATATCCACCTGAAAACGGCAGAAAAATTTAATATCAGGGTTGCTCATGCCCCTGCGTATTCACCCTACGCAATTGCGGAACATGCGATGGCCCTTTTACTGGCCTTAAATAGGAAGATAGTGAGAGCTCACGAACAGATGAAGGAACAGGATTTTACACTTTCGAGTCTCATTGGTTTCGATCTGTATCGTAAAAAAGTTGGCGTTCTTGGTACGGGTGCTATCGGTAGTGTAGTTGTGAGATTGCTGCACGGCTTTGGTTGTGAGATCTATGCAAATGACCTAAAGCCTAATCTGGCGCTTCACAATCAATATGGAGTGACCTATCTGAGTAAACAGGAAATGCAGGGACTATGCGATGTCCTTATGGTTTGCCTTCCACTTACTTCGGAAACCTACCATCTCTTAGATTCTGATGTGATATCCGGAATGAAGGATAAATCGCTTGTAGTGAATATCGCACGAGGTGCTATTGTTCATACTCCCGCTATCTTGGATGCCTTGGATTCAGGTAAACTGGGGGGATATGCTTCCGACGTCTACGATAAGGAGAGTGGGGTTTATTTCTACGACAGAAGGGGAGAGGCGCTGAAAGATTCCAACCTGAAGAAATTAATTGATCACCCGAATGTAGTACTTACTCCTCATCAGGCCTTTGCTACCGTAGAAGCCCTTGAGAAAATAGCCGAAACTACTTTCCACAACCTGAACAGCTGGAATACCGGCAAGAGTCCGGAATACGAATTATAGGCTAGTCGTGCATTACAAGAAGAGGAACCTTTGTCGCATAGCTTATCTTTGAAGTATCCGATCCATGGATGAACCTGTCCAGGAATTGCTTCTGTTCGATAAGAATACTGTGCATGTCTACGCTAATGAGTTGGGTGAAGGAATGAATGGCCATGGGTGCCGGAATTCCTTTCAGATAGTGATTCTTAACTCTTAGATCATCAAACATACTATTGAACTCCTTGCTGCTTTCAACTTCGGAATTGCTGCGTTTTTCATCTATGTGGAGTATGTGCAACTCGGGCTTGTACAGCTCAATAAAGTCCATGAAGGGTTGCAATGCTTCTTCCGAAGGATACTTCTCATCGATCACCGTGAACAACATTTTTTTTAACTCATCAAACTCGTAGTTTTCGGGAATAGCAAGTACCGGACATTTAATTTGCCGAATTACGTTAAGGGTGTTACTTCCGAAGATTGCTTCCCTGGCCCCGCTCGCCCCATTTGTTCCCATTACTATAAGATCAATGTTTCGGGAAGCCACGGTTTGAGCAATACCATCAATGAAAACATCAAAATCGAACAATCCTTCAAATTCGAAAGCTTCATCGCTATATTCGGATCTGTAGCGATCCACCACATCATTGATTTTGGACTTATTATCTGCGGAAATTGCCTCGTGAACGGAGGAACCTGGAGATGCCGTCATTAGATCGTCCATGATATAGTCTGACGATTTCTGAATGTTCAGAATAACAAACTTCATATTCTGCCCGGAGAAGTACTTCATGGCATAATCCATGGCCTGAAATGAATTTTCTGAAAAATCGGTAGGCAATAGTATATTTTTCATCTCACTGACTTATGGAATAAAGATAGCGGTTTCCTGCTGAAGTATTACTGACGGTTGTCAATAGATAGGGCAATACAATATGTGTGTAAAGATGATGGGACGCTTTTTACCCAATAGAATGCCAAATAGCGATTCTTGATAAATCCATCCTTTTTATTGATAACTTTTACTGTAAGGTTTAGGTGAAAGTTACTACTTTTACTTCAGCAGAAATTCAAGAGAATAACAACTATGTCTGAACAAATTGAAAGAATAAAATGTCTGATCATCGGATCGGGCCCTGCCGGTTATACAGCCGCGATATATGCGGCTCGCGCCGACCTTAAGCCTGTAGTTTACACAGGTCTTGAGCCGGGTGGGCAACTCACTACTACAACTGAGGTAGATAATTTTCCCGGTTACCCGGAAGGTATCGATGGCCCAACTATGATGGTGCAGCTTCAGCAACAAGCAGAGCGTTTCGGAACCGAAGTACGCATTGGAATGGTGACTTCTGTGGAATTGAGTGATGAAGAAGGTGGTATTCACAAGGCTGTGGTTGATAATACCAAAGAGATCGAAGCGGAAACTGTGATAATTTCTACCGGCGCCACTGCGAAATATCTGGGGCTTCCAAGTGAGCAGCGGCTTAGAGGCGGAGGAGTTTCTGCCTGCGCCGTTTGTGACGGGTTCTTTTATAAAGGTCAGGACGTTGCAATAGTTGGAGGTGGAGATACAGCAGCGGAAGAGGCTACTTATCTCTCAAAGATCTGTAACAAAGTAACCATGCTGGTGCGTCGTGATGAAATGCGGGCCTCTAAGGCCATGCAGCATCGGGTAAATGCAGCTAAGAACATCGATCTGCGATATAACACGGAAGTCGAGGAAGTTGTTGGAGATATGGTGGTTGAAGGGTTAAAGATGAAGAATAACGTAACCGGGGAGATCGAAGAGATCCCAATTACCGGTCTTTTCATTGCTATTGGGCATAAGCCGAATACAGAAATCTTCAAAGGGCAGCTGGATATGGACGATACCGGTTATATCATAACCGAAGGTAAGACTACCGAGACGAATAAGCCCGGAGTATTTGCCAGTGGTGATGTTCAGGATAAGGACTATCGACAGGCAGTAACCGCGGCTGGCACAGGATGTATGGCAGCACTGGATGCGGAGAGGTATTTGCAGGGTATTGAAGCTAAAGTTACCACTTAACCGAGCCTTTAATTTCAACGACTATTTTGTCATTCTGAATTTCATTCAGAATCTGTTTTATTTTGCATGCCTATAGAGTCCGAATCATACTTCGACCTAGCACAGTACAGGAGTTCGGACTGACAGAGTCGTTATTTCATCTGGTGATCATAGCTGAGGACACGTTTTAGTCGCCATTGGTCGTCTTCGATGAGCCATAAATGAGTGAATCTGGCAGTACTTCCCGGAATCTCCTGCTTTTCCTTAGGTTTTTCAAAGAATCGGTGGATTCCTTTCTGAAGCGCGCCGTATAGTTTTCCACCGTCGTAGAGAGGGAAAACTTCCAGGCTTCCTTCTATCAATTCGCGCCTTGAAGAAAAATTTGGATTGCCACAAATTCCATTTTTGTATTGCTGAACGAATTCCTCCTTACTCTTTGTGATTCCGCCTTTGTCATGATAGAATTCAAGGTCTTCGGAAAGGAGGTCCTCAAAGGCATTCAGCTCACAATTATTGAACCCCCGTTCGAAGATAAGACTGTCGTTTTGTTTCAGGGTGAGAAATAATTCCGAATCGGTTGAAACCTGGGCCATCATTCCGAAGGAAATAAAACAGGCGAAAATCAATATTGCTTTCATCATAATTGTAAAAAGAGAAACCCAGGGTACTATGGACATTACCCCGGGTTTCATCATGGGTGGTTGGTATTACTTTTATTACATTTTGTGTACACCGCCGGTTCTGCCACCTTTGTTGGTAACAGCTGCCGGGTCTCCGTAGTAGTGGACATCACCGCCACTGGAGGCTTCTGCATTGAGGCGCTCCTTAACGTTTACTTTGATGTCGGCACCACTGGATGCATCCGCATTACAAGTAGCAACTAGCAGTTCTTTGGCATTCAGGTCGCTTCCGCTGCTCGCTTTAGCGCGTAGGGTAGTGGCTTTCCCCGATAACTTCATATCGCTTCCACTACTGGTTTCCGCGAACACTTCCTTGGATATAATTTCCAGTTCAAGGTCTGCACCACTACTGGAATCCAGGTTTAGTGATTCACTTTTTATTACTGAATTTCCGATAACATCGGCACCGCTACTAGCTTCGATACTCGTTAAGTTCACATAGGTTACATGTACTTTTTTGGCCTTCGCACGCCCGATATTTTGCATCGAACGGATACGTAGTTTCCCACCTTCCACACTGGTTTCAATAAATTCCAGCAGGTTCTCATCCGCCTCTACCACCACTTTGTTTTCTGAACCTTCGGTGAGGTATACATCGATACCAGCAGAGCCTTTGACCTTGGTGAAATCGGATACGGGTCTTTCTTCAGTTTGAACATTGCCATTACCGTCTATTTGTCCGATACTAAAATCGAAATTACAGCTGGTAAGCGTTGCGGCGGCTACAAACGCGATTAGGATTTTCAGTGTTTTCATGATTGTGATTGATGTTATGCCTCTCGGCGTTTAGTTGATTTAATTATTGATTTCTGTTGAATCTGTTTCGGTTATTGTCTCTTCTATTTCAGAAGGAACCACTTCCTCTATTGTTTCTGAGGTAGACATACCGTCGTCATCGTCAAGACTTTCGTTCACTTCTTTTACCCAATCCTCGTCGTTCTCATCTTCTTCATTAGAACGCAATTCATTTTCAGGGCAATCCAGGCATTTGGTCTTGTTCTTCATAATAAGAAGGTATTGCCCTTCATCTCCGTTATTCAGTATGTCTCTTGAAGACGAATAATTACGATGGAAGGAATAGGTGTTGTCGTCTGCGATCAATACGGTGCCTACCGGAAGATAAAGTATCAGGTCCATTTCCTGGTCCTGGTACTTATTCTCGAATTCCGTTGTGAAATATCCGTCCAACAACAAGGTCCCATCTTCCAGCGAATAGTTGTAATCGATTGCCTCAGCACGCGCTTTGGCGTCGTTATAACTACTACCATCCGCATGCTTCTGGATCACAAGCTTAGCTGTTGGATCATCCGTAGATCGAACAATAAGTCGAATGTCATTTGAATAGATCACTTTTTCGTCATTATCATTGTATTCGATACGGATTCCACCACCTCTGTGCACGCTGTAACTATATTGGTCGTTGGCTCTCATAGCGAGGGCAAGGGTATCACCAGGAACGACCTGAAGTTCGTTCTCGGTGATGAAATCACCGTTGTACGCCTGCTGTGTTGCCTGACGCACCCCGATGATTCCCAAACCAACTAAAGAGGCTACCCAAAGTATCAGTAATACGATCTTTGCTGTTGTACCAATGGATTTCAGGTTGCTGATAAGCAGTTTCAATCCAAGTATGAACAATACAAAGAAAGGAATACCGATGGCTAGAAGCAGTATTAGTGACAACAGCCATATGGGTGTGTTCGATGTGTCTACGGCAGTGAAGTAATCGAGGAGTTCACCTTGTCCCCAAATATCTACGGAGCCTAATGTGAATAGTCCTACGATAAGACCGACAAGTGTTGATAATGCCGTGATTATAAGTATAATTCCAAAGAACTTGACAAATATGTTAAGGATTGCAAGAAGGATATTACCGAGGGCGTCAAAAAAGCTGGTTCCACCTTTTTTTACTTTCTCCCCGTATTTGTCATAGTCAGCGCCTTTTACCTTATCCGCGACAGCATCATATCCTTCCTTGAACTTTTTTTCAATATTCGAGATATTCACAGGCTCCCCTGTCATTTTTAATTTATCTGAGGTTGATTCCGCAGCGGGGACCAGGATCCAGAACAATATATAAACGACGATAAAGATTCCGCTTGAAAAAACGGTTAGGAGTACCCATAACAGACGCACCCAAATGGCATCGATGCCAAGGTAGTGTCCGAGTCCGGAAGAAACACCGGCGATAAATTTATTATCGATATCTCTGAATAGTTGTTTGTAAGAAGGTCTTGATCTTCTTTTGGCAGCAGGAGGAACGTCTTCAAAGATCTCCTCGTCTACCATATAATCTTCGGGCTGACCCATTACTGAGATCACCTCGTCTAGTTCTTTTGTTGAGACTACCTGCGAATTATTTTCTAATTTTTCAGAAAACAGCTCAGCAATACGGGCTTCTATGTCCCGCAGGATCTCGTCACTTCCCTGAGGATCTGACAGCGATCTCTTGATCGCCTCAAGATAGCGTTGTAGTTTGGCAAAGGCATCTTCGTCTATATGGAAGAAAGTACCTGCTAAATTTATGTTTACTGTTTTTTTCATTTTTTAATAGTTTCGCTGGTTACTCGGTTTACGGCCTGTTGCAATTCGCTCCAGGTAGTGTTTAACTCGTTTAAAAATATTTTACCTGTTTCGGTAAGTTCATAATACTTGCGAGGCGGTCCACTGGTGGACTCTTCCCATCGATACGATAGCAAACCGGCATTTTTTAGGCGGGTAAGCAGGGGATAGATGGTTCCTTCTACCACAAGCATTTTAGCGTCTTTAAGCGTTTCCAGAATATCCGAAGTATAGGCCTCGCCATCCTTTAGGATAGAGAGGATGCAGTATTCCAGAACCCCTTTGCGCATCTGTGCTTTTGTGTTTTCGATCTTCATCTTTTTACTTGATTTTTTGAGATAACTGTTCGTTTTTGATGATGCAATGTGTATTCATATTCTGTTGAATTTGCTCACATTGTATGATCTCCGCTTTAGGAGCGTTATCGTAACTCCTGTGAACACCGGTTATGGACAGCAGACTTGCTGCTATCGCCATTGCTATATTAATTAGAGTGCTCATGACTTGATTGATTTTCGAGGTTAGATTTTAAAAATGGTATACACAACGGGTATTTGTACAATTCACCGCGTGAAGCTTTCATGGTGGCGCTTATTACCGCATATAATTCGAACAGGAAAAGTCCGAAGAGTAAGAGAGCCACTATACTAAATAGAATTATAAATCCGGATAGGTTAGTAGCGTTATTCACCGTCACATTCCCTACGGTATGCTCGATGGCATCGATAAGCGAAACGAAATCGGTAGCGAACATTAGGAAGAAGGGGATACATACGAGTCCTATTACTAAGGAATAGACCAGGATGCTCAATTGGAAATTTATGGCCTGTCTTCCGTGTTCATCGGCAAATGGTTTTTCTTTGTTGAAAGACCATAATATGAGTGGAACGAAAAAATTTCCGAAGGGGAAAAAGTACTTCGAAAAGGTACTCAGGTGAATAAGAGCGCCGAGTTGTTTTTGGTTTTCTGATGGGTTTCTTTCCATGACAAATTATCTTCTTATGCAAATATATGTCTTTAAACTGGTATTATGTTACGCATAGTACTAAAAATTAACATTATATTAACATATTTAGTGAGTCGAATAAAATGAATATATTAGCCTGAAATTCTACAAAATGCCCATGAAACCTGGTGCTATAAATACTTTTCTCTTTTTTAAACTACCGGCTGCATATTTTACTGGTGTTCGACTGAAGTCGATTTCTACTAAAAACTGCACAACCTCTGTTAGGCATCGATGGATCAATCAAAATCCATTTCGATCCATATTTTGGGCTGTACAGGGAATGGCCGCCGAACTGAGCACAGGCGCTCTTGTTATGTCTAGTATTAAAGAGAGTGGTAAACCGATTTCTATGTTGGTCGTTAAAAATAAGGCTTCATTTTCCAAGAAGGCAACCGGGTGTATTACATTTCGATGTGAAGACGGTTTGGCGATCCGGGAGGCGATCCATAAAGCAATCGAAACAGGTGAGGGGCAGACCTGCTGGATGCATTCCGTAGGAACCAATAAAGAAGGTGTTGTTGTTTCGAAATTCGACTTCGAATGGACCGTGAAGTTGAAAAACAGATAGTTAGCTTCAGAATTAGTTAAATAATTATTAACAGAGGAAATAAAATTCCGGATTTTTTGTTATCTTGAAGGAGTCTAATCAAAACCTTGTGCGTATAGAGATTACTACTTAACCTAATTAATAACTGTTTAACTATGGCTAGAGCAATGTTCGATTACACCAAAGCCGTTTTGAAAAAAGTAAGCTTTGATGTGAATTTGTTCTGTAAAGAGTTGAAGAAAGCGCTAAAAAGACTCCTCCCTTACGAAATTGAGGAATTGAAGATCTGGATCGATGCTCTTATTAAACAGAACCCCCAGTTAAATCAATGTTTAATCCTTCTAAACCCATAAATTAATCCCGCTTCGGCGGGATTTTTTAATTTCAGGGCCTATTTGTTAGGTGGAATGATCTTTACATCCTGGAAGGCAATGGCCCCTCGAACTACCGAGGCGATCAAATCGTAAAGCGCATCGATGATCTGCAACTTCAGTTCACTCTTACTATAGATAATACTTACCTCCCGCGCCGGCGGTGGTTCCACAAAATATCTAAGGTTCTCTTGCTTAGCTCCGGATACGTCCAGAGAATTCAAATAAGGTAACAAAGTCATCCCCAATCCTTCATCGCACAACTTGATAAGCGTTTCAAAACTTCCGCTCTCCAATTGAAAACTATCTCCTGAACTCAGCTTGGCAGACTGACATAAATTTATAACACCATCCCGGAAACAATGTCCGTCTTCAAGTAGCAGTATATCCTCAATGTCCAGATCGGTGCGATCTATTTGTTTCTTTTGCGAGAGTCTGTGGCTTGGAGGAATGTAACCTACAAATGGCTCGAAATAGAGTACCCTTTCCTTAATCTTGTCGTTGTAAAGCGGTGTAGCGGCAATAGCCGCATCCAGGTGACCATCGATGATCTTAGTAATGATCTCATCGGTGGTTAACTCTTCTATCTTCAACTGTACCTTAGGATACTTGTTCGTAAAATTTCTAAGGAACATAGGTAACAAAGTAGGCATGACCGTTGGTATGATACCTAACTTAAATTCACCGCCAATAAACCCCTTTTCCTGGTCTACAACATCCTGCATCCTATCGGCCTCATTAACTATGCTTCTGGCCTGGTTCACGATCTTGTTGCCCACTGTGGTCAGTTCTATGGGTTTCTTGCTTCGGTCGAAGATCTGGATATCGAGCTCTTCTTCCAACTTCTGAATCTGCATACTCAGGGTAGGCTGGGTAACGAAGGTCTTTTCAGCTGCTTTTGTGAAGTTTTGGTGCTCAGCGACCGCTAAAACGTATTTTAATTGGGTTATGGTCATTTATAAAATTTATATAAAATTAATAAATAATATTCAAAACCTATCGCTTCAAATCGGATATAAAAAAACCGCCGAATTCTCGGCGGTGATAATCATTCCGTTTTTATTTACATGATGATATCCAGGGTAAGGGGCTCTCCTTTCACTTCGAAATTTGCCTCGCTCCACTGCGGAGGTCCCATGCTCATCACATTGTTCGATACACCGTACATTTCAATCGGCATACCATTAGGTTCAAAGTCCATTTTCTTATTCCCGTTCTTGTCATGGAATAATGTGATCGCGTAAGTGCCGGGTGTAACATTTTCAAAGGTTACCGTTGCTTTTCCGTCTACGATTTCGGATTCAAGTCCTTGTAAAGGTGCCGAACTCATAAAGTTGTCTTCAGTAAAAAGTCCGAAAATAACCGTCCCTTTGTCGCTCTTCACCGGAACATTTACGGTTATTGTTGTTGTTTCTGAAGTCGCATCTTCAGCGATCATGGAATCGGCATCTTGTGCATTCAGTATAAAACTGCTTAATACTATTGTAATGGTTACTAGGATCGTTTTCATCATTAGTGGATTTAAAGTGATTACTTATTTACACTTCAAATGTCCATAGCTTAGGTGGGATTTACCAAAGGAATCTACCCAACTGTAAATTTTTACTACTGAATTGTAACTTAGGAATCCTTGAGGAATTATGTAACCCGCTATAGCAGTCCTCTAGCCTTAATCTCCAGGTATTTGTTGATAGTATTGACAGTTAATTCCTCAGGAGAGGTCAGCACTGTCTGTATTCCTCTTTGCTGAAGTTCCAGTACCATCACCTTCTTATCGTACTCGAATTGCCGTGCTATGGTTTGGTCTACTATTTCCGGAACGTTTTCGGCATTGTCCTCGATGAGTTCTTTCAGTTCGGTATTTTCGAAGAAGATCACAACCAGAACGTGTTTCTTGGCAATGGCCTGAAGGTATTGCATCTGACGGTGCAATGAAGAGATATGTTCAAAATTAGTATACAGCATTAACAGGCTTCGGTTTGTGATCTGCTGCTTTACAAAGGCCTGCAATTTCCCGAAACTGGAATCCAGGAATTTGGTTTCCACGTTGTACAGGCTTTCCAGTATGTTGTTCAAATGTGTTTTCTTTGCTTTTGCAGGGACGAAATTCCCAATCTTATTAGAAAAGTCGAGCACACCTACTTTATCACCTTTCTTAAGGGCTATATTCGAAAATGCCAGTGAACTGTTGATCGCATAGTCCAGGAGTTTAAGTTCGTTGAATGGCATTTTCATAATCCTGCTAGTGTCTATGATAGAATACACCGGTTGCATTTTCTCGTCCTGGTACTGATTCACCATGAGTTGCCCATGCTTGGCCGTGGCCTTCCAATTCACCGTCCGAACATCATCACCCAACACATATTCCTTAATTTGTTCGAATTCCATAGTGTGCCCAATCCGTCTGATCTTTTTCAAACCGGCATAGGCAAGTCGGTGGTCGATCGCCATGAAATCGTACTTTTTCATTTGAATAAAGGAGGGATAGACTTTGACCATCTGCTCTTTATCGAAGGTATATCGCCTGCGAATGAGTCCGATGACAGAGCTCACATAACAATTCAGGTTCCCAAAAAAATACTCACCCCGATCAACCGGACGAACGCCGTATTCAAGTGTCTGACTGTGCTTACCCGGAATACTAGTCTTGCGGAGAAAATCTCGTTTTTGGAACTGGACGGGGAGTTCGTCTATCAGTTCCACTTTTAGGGTGAACCGATGACGATTTCTCAATTGTACGATCACATCGTTTTCGTCGCTGTTTGAGAACTTTTCGGGTAGTATTCGCGATCCTTCCATTCCTTTTCCACTGTACAACATACTGATCTCCATCAGCAGTAATAGTAGCAATCCTAATACCAACAGCCAGACGATTCCGTATAATGGAACGATCCAATACGAAATCAGGAACAGCAGCGCGATCACCGAGATCGCGTAGAAAAATCGCTGACTGAGATACAGGGATTTAAGGAATTTAATCACTATCTGGGTATTTCAATGGATTGAGAGATCATGTCTATAACTGTCTCAGGTGCCATCCCTTCCATTTCTCTTTCTGGAGATAGAATGATTCTGTGTCTAAGTACTGGTGCAAGAGCCCGCTTTACATCATCCGGAGTAACGAAATCCCTTCCACTCATGGCAGCAAAAGCTTTAGATGCATTCATGATGGCAATGGAGGCCCGTGGGGATCCACCCAGGTAGAGGTGTGGGTGATTCCTCGATTTATCTACGATCTGCGCAATGTATGAGAAGATCTTTTCTTCGATCAATACACTTTGAACCAGTTCCCGGAAGTTCCTAAGTTTTTCAGGTGTAAGAACACCGGATATAAGAGTTTCAGGGGCAGTGAGTTTTCGATCGTGATGTGATTTCAGTATATTGACCTCGTTTTCCAGACTCGGGTATCCTACACGAATTTTAAATAGGAACCTGTCCAGCTGTGCTTCAGGTAGGGGGTAAGTCCCTTCCTGTTCCACGGGGTTTTGGGTAGCTAACACCATGAAAGGATATTCCATATCGTACTTGATCCCATCCATAGTGATCTGTCGCTCCTCCATTACCTCGAATAAGGCCGCCTGAGTCTTTGCCGGCGCCCGGTTAATCTCGTCGATGAGTACAATATTGGAGAAGATAGGTCCTTTCTTAAATTCGAATTCAGATTCTTTCATGTTCAACACCGAAGTACCCAGTACATCGCTTGGCATAAGGTCGGGAGTGAATTGGATCCTACTGAAATCTGTTTTCAGGGTTTTGGCGAATAACTTGGCTGTGATCGTTTTGGCGATTCCCGGTACTCCTTCGATCAGGACGTGGCCATTGGCCAGTAAACTCACGATAAGTAGTTCAATAAAGTCCTGCTGACCGATTATCACTTTGTTGAGCTGGCCCTTTATTTCCGCAACGGTATTCCTTAACTCATCCAGAGGAATTCGGTTGCTGAATTGAAGCTCTTCATTTTTTTCTTCAGGATTTTCCATCTATCTGCTGTTTAAATGATTCTATTTTAAAATGTAATTCTTTTAATTCTTGTTTTGATATCTCAGGTTTGTGTTCCATCTTTTCCAGATATACGAACAACTCTCGAGTATCGTCGAAAGTATTTCCACTTCTGGCCGCTAACGATTCGAAGAACCTGCTGTTGATGATATTGGTTGGGACGCGATATTGGGTTCTTACGTAATCCATAAACAGGGAGATCTGTTTGCGAGCGACGTTGTGATATTCTTTCTTATCCAGGTACATCCCTGCAATAGTCCTGGTGTATTCATAGGTTTGATTACGAAGGGGTTTGATGATTGGAATCTTGCGCTGTTTGCGTTTGCCTTCAAAGATCACGTATAAGAACAGCCCGATCAACACAAAGTAATACGCCCATTTCAGGTATTTGTTATTCAATAGGATATACAGCGGTGAAAGATTTACGGCTTTGCCGGTTTTGTAATAATTATCGTAATAGAACGGAAGGTCGTTGTTTACATAAGATAGCACTTGTTCGGTATGCGCTGCATAGTCATCCGTAAGCAGGAAATAATTCGAGAAGATCTCAGGCTGAGCATGAAGGAATATCGATCCGTCTCCCACCGGCGCCTTGATGAAATTCACCTTGGGATCGGTCATGGCCAGTGTGTCCAGGTAAAGCTGGCCTTCTCCCAGGACCACCTGGTTAAGGGTATCGATCTTTTCAAAATAGCGTACGTCGAAATCGTGCTTAATGTGGTAAGGTTTTTTCTTCTTTAGATAAGGGTTGCTGAGGTCTAGCAATGGTTCCGAACCAAGATTACCGGCTGCCCAATCGTTTCGCATTTCAAGTTTCAGTGTATCCATCAAAGAATAACTGTGATAATTGGCCGAAACAAACAAATTATTCCCTTCGCTTACCCAATCCAGAATCTTTTCCACTTCGGTGGGGTCGAAATCGACGGAATTATTCACAAAGAAATAATTACCCTTAAACTCGGGATCCCTCATTTTTTCGTAAGGTGGAATGTTCACTTTCCTGTAGTTGTCTTCCAATTTTTCCGAGAGTAGTTCATCCAGCACATAGGTTCCCAGGGGTATTTTATCGGAAGTGGTATAACTGGGGAACCAATTCACAGGTTCCGGTTTGGAAGCTTCTATGTACACCAGGGACGCTACAACGATTATCAGTCCCAGAAATATTAATTTTTGGAACTTACTCATCGTCTTGGGGTATTTGGTTAACTAAGGTGTTGAACGAATGCTGAGCTATACTAAAATCGGATTCCGAAACATCGAAATTCCCGTACCAGATATAATCATAGATATTGGTAACATTACTGAAACGCTTACTGATCTCTTCGGAATCTATCTCGGAAACGTATTCCCTGTTCGTCTTATCGAATTCGTAGTGAATGATCTCCGCCTTGCTGAGTTTCTTCAGAACCAATAAATAATAGTATCGTATCGCCAAACGATAATTCTTAGCTTCCAGCGCCTTCTGAATGAGATCGCTGATATTCCTGGATTTGATGATCTCTTCCTCCTCGGTGTAGAATACTTCGGGCGCTTCTTTAGACTTGAGCAGTCGTGCTCCCGGATTCAGTTTGTAGAACAACCAGATAACGAAAAATACAATTCCCGCAATAATGATGTAGGGTAGAATTTTTATAAGAAAAGCCAGGATTCCAACGGCTTCGTAGTCCCCCAGTAGCCACCTCCAGAAACTATCCCAGAGTTCACCCAGCCATCTTATAAATTGCTCGAACCAGGATTCCGAAGCTTCCAGTTCCGTATAGTCAAAATCGTCGTCTACTTTGAATTCATCAATGATTCCTTCGTCCAATTCCATTGGTTCCACATCCTCTTCGGAGTCGTATACTACCACCGGCTTGATCGTCTCCTGCAGCGAATCCTGCGATACGCTTTCAGGAGAAAAAAACAGGAATATGGAAATGAACAGTAGTATTCGCATTTTATTCTTCTCGCTTACCCAGGGAATCGATGGTTTCAATGGTTCCTGTGAAATTCTTCTTTTCGTTCAGATCGAAATAAATAAAGGCCGAAGCGATCACCATAAAGGTTTGAAGCAGGTATTGTGCAACAAGACCGATGGAACTCAAGGTCATGTCGATCCAGTCGAAAGCTTCCACACCGCCTGTATAGGTCTCATTCATTGTAAATTCCTTGGTGAAGAAATAGATATATTGAGGTACCTGAAAGATCATGGATACGATATAGTAAATAACATAGATCACTATCAAGGTGGCGAATGTGGTCCACCAGTATCCTTTGATGAGGTCGAAGCTATAACTAATGGCATCTGAAACACTGCGCTTTTCAAATACTAAGATCATATAGGTCGTAATTATGACCACGCCAAGGTAAACACCCGGTAAAATACAAACCAGAAATCCGGCGCCCACCATGAGTCCGTTTAACAGACTCAAGCCAACTAAGCCCCAAAAATTAGTACGTACCCCCTGTGCCACTTCTTTTTTATCGATCAGCCCATTATTGTTAACGTAAGATTTGATGGCGCAAAGCACCGTTCCGTAGAGCAGGGCGAAATAAAGACCCCCGGCAAGAAGTAGAACGACGAGGGAAATGAAGAGCCCAAATAAACCATCCTCAAAATTATTACTCGTTGAATATGGATCGAAGGCCCCCATAGTGGATTCGAGGTAAAAGACATAGGCAAGTACAAGGATAATGAGTGCGGGTCCCGCGATCCTGAAGATGAGCCCGAATAGCACCTTGTAGTTGTATCTCAGGAACTTAAAGATATCCGTTATGATCTTTCCAAGATCCCTGCTTTTTTTAAACTGAATGAATTCGTTCATGTCTTCGTTTTAGTTTTATGGGGTAAATGACGTAGTAAAATACAATCAGGTTCAGTGATCCCAGGATGATAAGGATGGCGAGCCAATCCGGCATTTCCGTATGTCGGGTGACAAAGCCTTCAAGGAAGCCGGCAATAATAAAGAAAGGAACCGTGCTGATAACGATCTTTAATCCTGCCTTTGCGCCTCTCACAAACGACTGCAGCCTGCTATAGGTCCCCGGAAACAGGATTCCGTTACCGAAAACCAGTCCGGCAGCCCCCGCAACGATGATCACAGAGATCTCAATGGTACCGTGTATCCAAATGGTCCTGGCACTTTCCCATAACATTCCCTGGTCGTAAAAGAAATACTGAAAGGATCCCAGCATGATAGCGTTTCGCATGAGAATGTAAAGTGTACCTAGTGAAAAGAAGATACCAAACAGAAAAGCGATCAGTGCAACTCTTACATTATTAATAGTAATCCCAAGGAACATATTCATTTCTCCCATTTCTTTGTAGACCGCCATGGGGTCACCACTATCGATATTATCCAGCGTCATGTTAACGTAGCCATCACCGAGTATGAGACGGACGAAATCCCCGTCGGTTGCTGACGAGTAAGCACCAATTATTGAAAACAGAGCAAAAGTTAGAAAGGAGATCAGTAGTTGTTTCTGGTATTGAGCAAAGAAAAGCGGGAATTCCTCTGTGTAAAAAGTGATAAACCTGGATCTCGACTCCCGTTTGGTTTTATAGATCTTCTGATGGGCAAGTACGGAGAGCCCATTGAGGTAGCGTAGGGTGTTGCTGTTTGGATAGAAGGTTTGAGCGTAACTCAGATGGTCTGTGATTTCAATGTAAAGCGCACTTAGCTCGTCCGGAGAGACCTGCACATTATTCCGAAGAACATTTTCAAATTTTAGCCATTTATCCTTATTTTGCTTTGCAAATGCCGCTTCACGCATCGTACCTTCGTAGTTTATTTTCAAAGAAACAGTTTTAATGGATAATTTTCAAATAGAAACCGCCCAAAATGTGAACATCGCGCAAAATGTAGCGGGGGTAGGAGATCGTATTCTTGCCTACCTGGTGGATAGCATTATTATGGGTATATATTTGTTTCTTATGATCATCCTGTTCTCCTGGCTGGAGATGGACGATGATTATATGTTTGTCGTGATTATGACAGTGGGGCTTCCCATTCTCCTATATCATTTATTATTCGAGGCGTTTTGGAACGGTCAAAGTCCTGGAAAACACGTCATGAAACTTCGCGTAGTAAAAATTGACGGATCTAAACCCGCCTTTTCAAATTATTTGCTTAGATGGTTGCTCCGACTGGTGGATATTAGCATTGCCAGCGGTGCGGTAGCTCTGGTTGTAATACTTTTTAATGGAAAAGGGCAGCGACTGGGAGATATAGCGGCACAAACTACCGTGATCACCGAAAAACCAGCCATTTTTCTTTCACAGACTATCCTTGAGGACATTCCGGAAGATTACGAACCCATGTATCCACAGGTAACTGTTTTCTCAGACAACGAGATGCAAACTATTAAATCTGTTTATAACGAGGCAAAATACGGCGGTAATCATAATATCATACTGAAGCTGGCTTCAAAGGTCTCAGGCGTTATGGAGATACAATACGAAGGTACTCCCATGGCCTTCGTTAACAAAGTGATTCAGGATTACAACTATTATACTCAGCAATAATGGATATCCTTACTATTGGATGATCTCAGCATCTATGTAAATATTCTCCAGAGGCCAGTCGCCTTCATCTTTAGGCAGATTAGCGATCTTCTCAACCACGTCCATCCCCTTGGTAACTCTTCCGAAGATGGTGTAGTTACCATTCAGGTGTCCTGTAGCCGCTTTGGGGCCTAGAAAAATAAAGAACTCGAAAGGAGCTGTCCTCTTGTCGGGGTTTTCACGATATTCCTTGGCGCCTGAGATTGTTCCGTATTGATGGATTCGGCCATTATCGAGCTCTGCGGGAAGCAGGTAATCTTTTCCAATCTGGGCTCGCTTTTTTGTAGTGCCACGGTTATCACTATTCCCCGCCTGGATGATAAAATTAGGAACCACCCGGTGGAAGAAGGTTCCGAAGAAATATTTCTGCTTCACCAGGTAGATAAAATTAGCCCTGTGCAGCGGGGTATCTTCGTATAGCTCAATTTCAATATCACCATGAGCCGTGGTAACACGAACCCTGGTTTCCGGGTTTTCTTTTCCGTACTCTGTAAGGAATTCAACTACATTTTTGTTGGTGATCTTCTCGTAGCTTGGATCGGCTATACCTTCTTTATCCCTTACTATGATCTCCGGTTGCACTTCGGGTATGCTGTCTTTAAGCTGTATGGTTTTGTTAGTAGTATTCGTTTTATCGGGCGCTGTCTTTTTGTTATCTTCACAGGCCAAAATCAGAAAGAAGAGTAGAACGTAAATTCGCCAGTAGTTTTTCATAAATGGATTTTTCAGCATTTGAATCTGCAGTTGCTAAAATAAAGAATTTGCCACTTCCGGGTGAAGGATCACATATGGAAATGGCACCTCTGGAGCGACTTCTTGAATTAAAGAGATTGGCGCACAAAGCTAAAACAGGCAAACGAGCCGGTGTACTCATGCTTTTTTATCCTTCGGAAGAACGAATCACCCGTTTTGTACTTATACTTCGTAAGACTTATAAAGGTGTGCATTCGGCACAGGTAGGCTTTCCCGGAGGGAGGTATGAAGATGGCGATCTAAACTTCGAACACACGGCTTTGAGAGAAACGGAAGAAGAAGTTGGAGTTCCCTCGAAGGACGTGACGGTAATACGGCGGCTAACCGAGTTGTATATTCCACCCAGTAATTTCTTTGTGCAACCCTATATGGGGATCACTAAACGCTATCCCGATTTTGTTCCTGAGGCCAGTGAAGTAGATGCGATAATTGAAGTGCCACTTTCAGAATTCATGAATGAGAAGGTGCGGATAACGAAGACCCTATCGACCTCATATGCAGAGAATCTAGAGGTCCCTGCCTTTGAACTTCAGGATCATGTGGTCTGGGGAGCTACGGCTATGATGTTGAATGAAGCCCGGCAATTACTAATTCAGACCTTGTGAATAGGGTTTTTCATATATTTGCACGGCTTGCCGCTGTACGGTAAGTCTTACAAAGCAGTTACGTAACTATGGGGCTTTTCAAGAAGAATCCTTTCGGACATATATTATTTCTGAAGAAATGGTTGATCAGGATCTTGGGTGCATTAACACACCGAAGATTTAAAGGCTTTAACCAACTGCAGATCGAAGGGAGCGAGATCATCAAGGAACTTCCCGATACTAACGTACTTTTCGTCTCCAATCACCAGACCTACTTTGCCGACGTGGTAGCTATGTTTCACGTATTCAACGCAAGTTTGAGTGGGCGTACGGACAGTATCAAGAATATAGGATACCTCTGGAATCCAAAATTGAATATTTATTTTGTGGCAGCTCGGGAAACTATGCAGTCCGGACTTCTTCCGAAGATATTGGCCTATGCTGGTTCGGTGAGCATCGACAGAACCTGGCGTTCCAGGGGTAAAGAAGTGAATCGGCAGGTAAAGATGAGCGATGTTAGTAATATTTCAAGGGCGCTCAACGATGGTTGGGTGATCACCTTTCCGCAGGGTACCACCAAGCCCTGGAAACCCATTCGCCGGGGAACAGCTTTCATTATTAAAGAAAACAAACCTTTAGTAGTTCCTATCGTAATCGATGGTTTCCGAAGATCTTTCGATAAAAAAGGACTCAGAACCAAGAAGAAGGGGATCCTTCAATCGATGGAAATCAAAAAACCTCTTGAGATCGACTATGAGAATGAGTCTATCGACTCCATAGTGGAAAAACTTGAGTACGCTATCGAGCAGCATCCTTCCTTCTTAAAGGTAATTCCGGAAGAGGAATTGCTTCGCCGTGAAGAGGAGAATAAAGAGCGTCAGTGGCGTAAAGAGACCAAGAAGAAAGAGAAAAAGAAGAAAAAGGAAAAGAAATCCGATTCAGAAGAAAACTAAACTTCGATCTTTTTCAATTCCCTGTAATTTCGTTTTAGTCTTCTTAAAAGAATTCCATATACCAACCTGTAGAAAATAACAAGGAAGACTATCAGTAGTACTCCAACAATTATCTGTGCCGTAAAGAATACGGTAGTAAAACTTTCGGGCGGGATAGCCGCATAATCCTCGCTAAATTTAGAAAATGTAGCATACAACATCTCCTTTTTGGAGTAGTAATAGATATTCGTAAACGTTAGGAGAAGTATGGCCGCACCAATATTGTAGTATACGAAGTATCGTACCGTTTTTCGCGTTCTGAGGATACTGGACATCAGGTTTTTTATAGAGTCTGTCACCTGTATGGAGCGATAATTCTTGTAAAAGAGGTAAATAAAAACAAAAGTGATCACATAACCTACGATACTCACGATCAACAGGGTGGATTTAAGCCCCATTGCTTCATTGATCTGTTTACTGGATTCGGGAGCTACAAAAGCCAACGAGGTCCAAAGGATCAGCTCGGCTATACTGATGTAAAAGATCCATTTTACCAAGGAGGACGATTTGCGCAATAGCATTGGGTAAATCTCCTTCGAGGACAGTTTGGGGAATTCCTGTTCCCTGGATTGCCATTCTCTTTTTAATACTTCTAATTCATCCATATCGCTTACGGATTTAAGATTTTTCTCAGTTTTTCCTTTATTCGATTCATCTTCACACGAGCATTCACTTCACTGATACCCAGTGTTTCAGCGATCTCCCGGTACGATTTATCCTCCAGGTAAAGGAAAACCAGAGCTTTATCGATATCATTCAAATTCTTAACCGCTTTGTACATAAGTTTTAACTGCTCTTCGATAGTATCATCATAGGCTTCCGCGGTAATTTTAAAGCTTACTCCTTCATAATCCTGAGTCTGAACCCTGCGCTTGCTCTTTCGATAAAGCGTAATGGCCGTATTCAGTGCTACACGATACATCCATGTACTAAACTTGGAATCGCCCCTGAATTTGGGATAAGCCCTCCATAACTGAATGGTTATCTCCTGAAAAAGATCATTATGTGCATCACTATCATTGGTGTATAAACGGCAGATTTTATGCACAATGTTCTGATTCTCCTCAAGTTGAGCGACAAAACTATGTTCCAGTTCCTTAGTCAATGGTTTCCTGTTAGCTGTTGAATTAGTAATTAACTCCTCAACATTGTTACAGATTTCATAAAAATAGCCGTTTTTTTCCGGTAAAATACCCAGTTGTCGTAAATTTGAACTTTATCTTCTTCTATGAATATTCCTAACACCAACAAGCCACGAATCGTTGTGATTGGCGGTGGTTTTGCAGGAATCTCCTTTCTCCGGAATCTTAAAAAATCTCAATTCCAGGTCGTTTTGTTCGACAAGCGTAACTACCACACCTTTCAACCGCTGTTATACCAGGTCTCCACTGCTGGCCTTGAACCAGATTCTATTGCCTATCCCCTGAGAAAGATCTTTCGGAAACACGAGGATTTTCATTTCCGTTTGGCCGAAGTCCATCGCATAGATACGCGGCAGAGTACAGTCCATACCTCAATAGGTGACCTGTCCTTTGATCACCTGGTCATCGCTACGGGTACCCGCACTAATTTCTTCGGAAACAAATCGATCGAGGAACACAGCATGCCTATGAAAACTGTTCCCCAGGCACTCAATATTCGAAGCCTGATGCTTCAGAACATCGAAAAAGCGGATATTACCGACGATCCGGAGGAACGAAAGTGCCTGCTGAACTTTGTGATCGCCGGAGCAGGTCCTACGGGAGTAGAACTGGCAGGCGCCCTGGCCGAATTCAGAAAAGGAATTTTAAAAAACGACTACCCGCACATCGCCCAGAAAGATATGCAGGTACATCTTGTTGAAGGGAGCGATCGGGTACTTTCACCCATGAGCACTTTTGCTTCGGCTAAAGCCAAGAAATTCCTGGAAAAGATGGGTGTTCGTGTACATCTGAACACCCTCGTAGCGTCTTACGATGGTACTACGGTCACCACTTCCGAAGGAAAGACATTCGATGCCGCTACCTTTATCTGGGCAGCGGGGGTTACTGGATCCCCGGTTGAAACCAATAATGGGAAAATAGAATTTGCAAGGGGAAATCGCTACCCGGTGAATGAGTTCAACCAAGTAGATGGCCACACCAACCTCTATGCCCTCGGAGATGTTGCTTATATGCCAACCGAACAGTTTCCGCAAGGACACCCGCAGGTAGCCCAACCTGCAATTCAACAGGGGAGAAGACTCGCCTCAAACATAATGCGCCTGCAGAAAGGGAAGAAAATGCTTCCATTTCGATATACCGATAAAGGAACCATGGCTACTATTGGCCGAAATAAGGCCGTAGCGGATATCAAGAAGATGCGATTCGCCGGTTTGTTTGCCTGGATTCTATGGATGGTGGTACACCTGTTCTTTCTCGTGGGATTCCGGAACAGGGTAGTGACGTTCTTCAACTGGACGTACAACTATATAAACTACGATAAAGCCGCGCGATTGATCATTCGGCCTTACAAACGCAACTAGTGGATTTTTACAGGTATGGGTTGCCCGTTATTGATCCATCCACCACCGATCTCATCAATGTTCACATCCAGCTCGTCACTGGTGTCAATACTATTGATGTTCACCTTTAATTCATCATAAGTATCTATACTTTTAAGGTTTACATTTAATTCGTCGTAAGTGTTGATATCCACGATGCGCACATCAATGGTTTCCATGTCTGAGATTGGAACCAGTGCATATTCAGTATTCCCGGTTGTCCCTTCCGTAGCCGCGTGGGCTTTTGGAATGAGTTCCAATTGCTGAACAAGATTGATAGTAAGACAAATGGCGATAACCGTAAGCACGGTTTTAGTGTAAAGATCCGTTTTCATGACCTGTTATTTAAAGTTAACTATGATTTCTTCTGAAGGAATCAAAATTCGTTCCTAACTGGAATTACCTTGAACAATTAGGATACGTAGGTAACCAATTGCGTCTCTTCTCGCTTACCTTTCAACTGCATTTTGCCCAGTTCCTTAATACGTAAACCTTCCGGCAGTTGGTAGGCTACGTCAGCAAATTCCCGGGAAGCGAGTATATCCACACCAAATTCGTTGCATTTGTCCTGGATACGGGCCGTGGTATTCAGAACATCTCCGGAAAAAGCGATATCCCTTTTAATTTGTCCGAGTTCCCCAACGGTAACCTGTCCAAAATGGTATCCAACCTTAAATTTTGGGACGAGTCCGTAGCGTTCCTCATATCGCTCGGCTTTGTTGTGAATGAGCTCCTTCATATGATAGAAACAGTGAATTGCATTCCCGTTCTTTAAGCCTGCTTTCATTTTCCAGGAGATCACAACCTCATCGCCTACATATTGGTATACCTCGCCGCGCGTTTGAACGATAGCCGGTACTATATCTTTGAAAAAATCCCTTAACAGGAGAAAGTACTTGTGTTCGCCAAGAGTTTCGGCAATGGCTGTGGCATCTTTAATATCAGCAAACATAAAAATGCGTCTTTCGTTTTTAGGCCTGAAATATCTACCCAGCAAATAATCACCAAATATTCCGGGTCCGTATTTATCGTTCACCATCAGAACGATTAGCGTAATTATAACTATAAAAAGCCATATGATATAATTCTTAACGAACATCCAGGTTCCGAAGAAGAGGGAAACATCTTCAATAACATCGGGATGGAAGACACTAAGCTGGTATTCTTCACTAATGGCATATGACGCGGCTGTTACACTAACGATCACGGCTGCAACCGAAAACGCGACAATAATGATCAGCAATGCTTTCCAAAAAGCGTATTTGCGCAACCAGTACTCCATAAGGTGTAGTGTGAGGAAACCTCCAACCAGTCCTGCCGCTACCGATGCCACCGCATTGGCCGTAAAGGCAGACATAAAATCGTAGTCTGAAGTGAGATAACCGTTACTAACCAAACTGAAGTATTCCAGCAGGAAGATGGTGGTATTGATGAGTACCCAGATCACGAAGATCCACATCGATTTTCTAAAGTATCTCCAGAATAGCCTGGTTTTGTAGCTGGTCATTTGAATTATCTTGCCTTTCTAACAGTTCTTATATTTGTCGTTCAGGCCAACTCCCTGAAGTATCATTGGTTTGATCTTTTCCAACCTGCTCAATTGGGTTGCTTCTCGCTTGGCCGATCCCACATGTTCCGAATATTCGCGCTGTCGACCAGGAGTTAGACCTTCGAAAGCTTCTTTGAATGCCGTATCCTTTTCCAGTGCCCGGTTTAGTAATTCTGGTATTGTTACAGACTTTTTCTTCTTAGGTTTTACTTCTTTACCTGCCAGGGAATTTTCGGTGGCCTCACGAATGTATTTCAGTACGATATCCTTTTCGATAATATCCCCTTCTGTAAATTTCCATTGCCGTAGTGCTTTGGTCTTTCCTTCCTGGGCGTTGATCAGATTTTTGTCGGGATCCTTCAGAAATACACCTTGGTGAAACCATATTGCAAAATGATGCTTAAAGGCTGCAAAACCCGCAACCAGTTTGCCGTTCATGGTATATGTTGGCGACCCCCATTTCACATTCTCTACCAGGTCCGATTGCTGAAATACCTCACGCAATTGCTGTAACTGAGAACTCCATCGATGGTGCTTTTCAATATAGGCACTAACTTTTTCTGAAACGTTCATAACCAGGTTATTTAAGCTCAAGGTACTACATTTTCATAAAAAAAGCCGCTCGTTTCGAGCGGCCTGTCGGTTAGTTTCAGTTAGGGTTTATTGTTTGACAAATTTCATGGAAGAAACGCCCTCCGGGCTATTCACCTTTACAAAGTAAACACCACTGTCATAGCTGGAAATATTGAGTTCGACCAGCAAGTCACTTGTGTTAGACAAGTCCAGCGATTGAATGAGTTTTCCATTGAGGTCGAAGATTTCTATGCTGTTTAGCTCAACACCTGGAATGGACTCAAGGGTTATCGTTTCCTTGGCCGGATTCGGGTAAAGCTTTAGTTTGTTTTGAAGTGTATTGTCTTCGTTAGCAAGGAAATCGTCATAAAGACCCTGGAGGATGTCGATTGGCTCCGTACCCGATGGCTGTTGCCCAACATTCAATCGTAAATAAGGCTGTCCGGGGAGGTCGTCTTCTTTGTACACCAGTAAATAAGCGGTTGTAGACGAGGTTCCGGCTCCCAGGCATCGTGAATCTGCACCTGGAATATTAGCGCCTTGCAAAGCTGCCATTAGTTTGTCGGCCAAGGTGCCTGACGTATTGTTGAAATTGTCTTCCATATTGTCGATTACCGTCTGGTTGAGAAGTATGTTTCCCTGGATACTATAGGTAGCACCTTGACGATCTTCGGTGTAGGCGTCTGTCATATTTCCCGTATATCCCGCTGTTCTGGGATTACCCATTTCATCGAAATCAGCCACACCGTATTGTCGGAAGGCAGGATCGAAATTTTGAGACGAACAGGCATCATTGTTAACCAGCCAATCGATCACTTCCGTAGGGGAGTCACCCATATCCATGCGCGTAATCCCATTTTGAAGGTTGATGTTCGGGATACAAACATAAGCCTGTGAATTAATACCGCCCCGTCCTGGAATGATATCGGTGATGATGTCGATGATCCCACCCGCTCCAACGCCGGTCACACAGGAGGCTCCGGCAGAACCTACCTCACCAGTGGCGGGATCAACAGCAATGATTGAAAAAGTATCCTGGGCCGATACCGATCCAAGTAAAAGAAGTGATAAAATAGTAGTGTAGAATTTTTTCATAGTAGTTTTTTTGATTGTCTAAAGATACATTTTTACCCTTAATTCAGAAAATGAACAATTCAGAAGTGATATATTACAGTTCGGTAGTTTTTATTGAAACAAGTGGTTTGGTCTGGCGACTTTTGTTTTGAATTCTATCATTAAGTAAAAAATGAAGCTATCTAAAAAGCAACTAACCCTAATCGTAGTTCTGACCTTTTTCGCCAGTTCTCTAAATTACCAAGCATTTTCTCAAACCTCTATCTCCGGAATTGTAACCGAAAAGAATGGAACTCCTATAGAAGGGGTGAACGTTTACCTGGAAGGAACTTACGACGGGGTAACAACTGATCCGGAAGGGAAATTTACATTCACAACTTACGAAATCGGGGTTCAGACCCTAATAGCATCTTACCTTTCTTACGAGTCGTTCATGATGGCGGCCGATGTCACCCAGATGAGCGATCTGAAGATCTGGCTGCGGGAAGATGTAAATTCCCTGGACACCGTAGTAATAAGCGCAGGTACTCTTGAGGCTAGTGATAATAGCAAGGTTTCAGTGCTGAAACCTTTGGACGTGGTTACCACAGCAAGTGCACTTGGTGATTTTGTAGGGGCTTTACAAACCCTTCCCGGAACGACTACCGTGGCCGAAGACGGACGATTGTTCGTTCGCGGGGGTGATGCGGGAGAAACACAGATTTTTATCGATGGAATTCGAGTCTTCACACCCTATACGCCAACAACCAATAACATACCAACACGCGGCAGATACAGTCCCTTTCTCTTCGATGGGATCACCTTTTCAACGGGAGGCTATTCTGCGGAATACGGACAGGCATTATCTTCTGTTTTACTGCTGAATACCATAGACGAACCCGACCAGGACAAGACAGAAATCGCGCTTATGACGGTTGGAGGTGGTGTTGGAAACACCCAGAAATGGGAGAATAGCTCGCTTAGCTTCAATACAAGTTACATTAATTTAGCACCCTATCTGGCACTGTATCCGGACAGAAACGACTGGGAAAAACCATTTGAGACATTTGCTGGGGAGAGTGTGTTCCGAAGAAAATTTGAGAAGGGTATTTTCAAACTCTATGCTGCTTTTGATACATCCAGTTTCGAGCTAACCCAGGAGGATATCATTCTTCCCGAAGGACTTCGGTTTAAACTAAAGAACTCAAATTTTTATTCCAATGCCAGCTATGCCGGTGAGTTGGAGAATAACTGGCGCTTTCACACCGGGGCCAGCTTTACGCATGCGAGGAATGATGTAGGTATTCAGGAGGATGGTATCGACAATACCGAGAATTCAGCTCATTTCAAATTAAAGTTCAGGAAGCGTTTCAGCAACCGGGTGAAACTGAGTTTTGGTGCGGAGCAGTTCCTTACCGACTTCACCGAAGATTTCAACAATGATTTTGTTTCTGAACGCTATGGATTTAACAACGGAATTTCCGCTGCATTTTCTGAGTTGGATCTTATCTTTTCAAGAAAATTTGCCCTGAAACTAGGAGCCAGGGGAGAGCACAGTCAGCTATTCGATCAATTTACGTTTTCGCCTCGTGCTTCGGTAGCGTATAAAACCGGTAAGAATAGTCAGTTGTCCCTGGCCTACGGAGATTTTTACCAACAACCTATCAATGATGTACTTAAGTTCAGTAGCGATCTGCAAGCTCAGAAGACCCAGCATTACATCATGAATTACCAGTATGTGGCAAACAACCGAATCCTGCGTTTGGAAGCTTATAGAAAGGACTATAACAGCCTGGTGACATTTAATGATGAATTCCCAGGATTTGATAGTAACTACTCGAACAACGGTGATGGTTATGCACAAGGATTCGACCTTTTCTGGCGTGATAACAACACAGTTAAAAATGTGGATTATTGGGTAAGTTATTCGTTCCTGGATACAGAACGTTTGTACAGGAACTTCCCCGTTTCTTCCACGCCGTCCTTTGCCAACACGCACAACCTGAATACCGTTGCGAAATGGTGGATCGAAGATTGGAAGAGTCAGATCGGTTTCAGCCATACCTTCAGTAGTGGCAGAACATACACAAATCCCAACGAACCGGGTTTTCTACAAGAGAAGACAAAAGCCTTCAACAGCGTTAGCGTTAATTGGGCCTATTTGATCTCACCGCAACAAATCCTGTATCTCTCTATCAATAACGTTTTTGGATGGAAAAACATCAATGGTTATCAATATGCTTCCACGGCGGATGCGAACGGTAATTTTAATCGAAGGGCCCTTCGCCCGGCAGCCGACCAGTTCTTCTTTGTGGGCTTCTTCTGGACCATCAGTGAGGACGGTACGGACAATCAACTGGATAACCTTTAGAAGTTCCTTACAATTCATCCGCACTTTTCTACAGTTCGGTAATTCGTTCTTTCCGAAGCTCAAAAAACGTAAGACATTTGTTTTAACAATAAAAACTATATCATGCAAACAGTACTCGTATACCTTATGTTTCTTCTCACCGGGATGGTGATGCAGGCACAGAATTCGGTTGAGGTTTCATTGAGAGATTTCAAGAATGACAATGGACATGTACGTGTTGGTTTATACAACAACGCGGATTCATTTTTAGATAAGGCCTTTTTATCGGTTAACTCTGAGATCACGAACAAACAAGCAGTGGTAACTTTCGAAGATCTTCCCGATGGGGTTTATGCGATTTCGTGTTACCACGATGAAGATGATAATGGGGAATTGAATATGCGATTTGGCATGATTCCTTCGGAACCTTACGGAACATCGAACAACGCCCGTGGATTTTTCGGGCCTCCCAAATGGGAGGACGCCAGGTTCGAGTTGAAAGACGGTGAATTGCGGAAGCTCGACATCAATATGTAGGGGTAACAAATATCTTTAGTAACTTCAAGCCATAATTATGAAAAGAACAATCACATTACTTATTTTAATCATTTCGGCGGCTGGCTTCGCCCAGTCGAAGTACCAACAGGGAATGACCAAGGCTTTCGAGTTGTGGAAGTCTGAAAAACCCTGGGAAGCTGCAAATTTGTTCGAGCGTATTGCCCAGGTAGAAACGGATAACTGGTTACCACGTTTCTATATTGCCCAGATCAATGTGTTCAATAGTTATTCTGAAAAGGACAAGGAAAAAATGGTAGCCCAGATGGACAAGGCCAGGGATTTCCTGAATGACGCCAAAGCTTTAACTGAAAACAATGCCGAGATCTATGTTTTAGAAGCACAATTACTCACAGCCTGGGTAGTGTACGACGGACAGCAATACGGAATGAAATATTCTCAAAAGATCGCCGAATTGTACCAAAAGGCTTTCGATATAGACCCGGAAAATCCACGCGTCGTGCTGGGGAAGGCCCAGTGGGATATAGGAACTGCCAAGTGGTTCAAACAGCCCACTGATGTATATTGCGACGACATCAAACGCGCTATCGAACTATTTGCAAATGAAGAACCAGCCGGTGAATTTCACCCTCGCGGAGGCGGTGAATACGCGGAGACCGTTCTGAAAGAAAACTGTGAAGGCTAATGATGCGATTCTTTAAAGAGCTAGGCAAGGCATTCTTTGTAGGAACCCTGATATTCCTCGTACTTGGTATTATCCGGTATGTTTTGGCCGGGGAAATCAATCTAACTGGCCCAACCCTTCTAAAGGCATTTTTATATAACCAGTTGTACTCTGTATTGCTGTATATGGCCAATGCCGTATTTTTTATCAATTACCAAAAGAAACATGGAAATCGAATGCTGGAAAAGAGACTACTGGCAAAGGGTATCCTTGCTGGACTTGGCATTACGCTAGTCACTTTATGGTTCATCCGGATCATTACCGAAGTAATTATCGGTGGGCTGGGTTTCACCGAATTTCTAAGGAATGAATCTTTTATCGACTACGGACCGTCCATGCTGGTAGCATTGGTAGTTATTTCGGTTTTCTACATTTTCTATTATTACAACCACAGGCAGGAGGCCAAGGTAAAAGAGCAGAAGATCATCGCCAAGACTGCTTCTGCGCAGTTCGACGCCCTTAAAAACCAACTCGATCCTCATTTCTTATTCAATAGCTTAAATGTGCTTACCAGCTTGATAGAGGAAAACCCTGAAGCTGCTACCCGCTTCACCACTTCGCTATCTAAGGTATACCGCTATGTCCTGGAGCAAAAGAACAAGGAACTCATAACGGTTGAGGAAGAACTGAAGTTTGCGAAACTCTATATGTCGCTCATCAAGATGCGATTTGAGGATAGTATCGTTTTTACAGTACCCGAAACTTTAAGCAATCCCGAAGCCAAGGTAGTTCCTCTCAGTCTGCAACTTCTACTGGAGAATGCCGTGAAGCACAACCAGGTCATGCCTTCTAAAAAACTTCACATTACTATTTACGAAGAAGGTAATAACCTCATAATTAAGAATAACGTTCAGCCAAAAGCAGTGGTGAAGGAGGGCAGTGGCGTAGGACTTCAGAATATAAAACAACGCTATTTCCTTCTTACGGACCAACCGGTACGCATCCAGCAGAGCGATCGCGAATTCAGGGTGGCTATTCCATTGCTAACCAAGGCATCCATAGCCTTGCCTACACAGGAGACCTATATTAGCGGAAAGCGCCTGGAGCGCGCTAAAAAGAAGGTAGAGGAGCTAAAGGGTTTTTACATTCACCTTACCATATATCTTATCATGGTCCCCGTATTTATCTACATCAATATTCGCAGTACCAGTTTTCCCTGGGCGATCTTCCCTATTGGAGGATGGGGCTTCGGAGTTATGGGCCATGCCTCGGAAGTATTTGGATGGAATCCTTTCTTCGGAAAGGACTGGGAAGAGCGAAAAATCCGTAAATTTATGGAAGAAGATTCCTAGAATTACAGTTCAGGAATCTAATTCGACAGTTCGTTCTCTTTCATTGTAACAATACACTAACACACAGTACTTTTAATGTGTAATTAAATCGCACATCATGAGGACATACCAAGCAACAAACGACCTTAGATTCAGAAGAGCAAAGGAAAAAGTGGACAAACTAAAAGGGTTTTATACACACCTGACCATCTATCTGATTTTCATTCCATTTTTTATATTTCTGAATGTGATAAGCACTCGATTCCCATGGGCCCTATTTCCAATTTTCGGATGGGGGATAGGCGTTGTTGGGCATGCCATCGACACCTTTGGGTGGAATCCTTTATTCGGACGAGGATGGGAAGAGCGAAAGATTGAGAAATTTATGGAAGAAGACGAATTAAAATTTTAATTAAAACAAGTCATGGATTTTAATAATCAGGAACGAGAAAATAAATACCTACGGGCAAAAGAGCGCGTAGAGGAGATCAAGAAATTTTATAATAGCCTTATCTTTTTCGTAGTATTCATCACCTTCCTGGCTGCCCTTAACTACTACACCAACGGGTGGAGCTATATGTGGTTTCTATGGGCTGCTTTCGGATGGGGAATTGCAATAATCTTCCAGGCTTTAAAAGCATTCCGATGGAATCCATTCCTTGGCAGGGATTGGGAGGAAAGAAAGATGAAAGAGTTTATGGACGAAGACAACACTAACAAATGGAACTAGATATTATTTTGAAAACTTCAGTACAAGAAAAATACGAACGAGCCAGGAAGAAAGTTGATGCCATTAAAGGCTTCCACAAGCACATTACAGCCTATATCATAGTTAATATATTTCTCATTTTAATCAAAACTAATGTTATTTCGGCTTTTGGTGATAAGGAGTTTGTCCTGAAGCTTGATCCCTGGATGGAATTGAACACCTATGGAACACTTATAATTTGGGGAATTGTCCTGGGGATTCATGGATTATATGTCTACAGACACAAATTCAAGTTTCTGAAAAGATGGGAAGAGCGAAAGATCCGAGAGATCATAGAGAAAGAAGAAAAGGAGAACCGATAATTACTTGCAAATGGAACCTATCAATAAAGAAAGTGAAAAATATCAAAAAGCCAAGAAAAGGGTTGATGAGATAAAAGGATTTTATACTCACCTCACTATATACCTTTTTGTGAACGCCTTTTTGATGGTGATTGCTACAGGTATTTTCGACGGATTAGAGTCATTTCATGTTCCGCACTGGGAACATTTTACCACGCCATTCTTTTGGGGGATCGGCCTGGCGTTTCACGGATTATATGTTTTTCAATTCAAAACTGGTTTCTTCAAAAAATGGGAAGAGCGAAAGATCAAGGAATACATGGACAAAGACCTGGAGGATAAGGAAAAATACAACAACAATACCTTCCGATAAAATTCTTAATTTCAACCAAAAAATTATCATATAACAATATGAACGTACTGATCATTGAAGATGAAAGGCCATCAGCCAGAAGACTTCAGCGAATGCTGGAAAAACAAGGGATAGTAGTTAACCAGATACTGCATAGTGTGGAAGAATCCATCGAGTGGTTCTCTAACAATGATCATCCGGACCTGATCTTTCTCGATATACAATTAAGTGATGGATTGTCCTTCGAGATCTTCGATGAGGTAGAAGTAAAAAGCGCTATCATATTCACAACCGCCTTCGATGAATATGCGCTTCAGGCATTTAAGCTTAACAGTATCGATTATTTACTGAAACCCATAGATGAGGAGGAGCTCGAGCATGCTGTGAATCAGTTTAAAAATAATATTCCTGAAAAAAAGAACGTTCAACTCAACTTCGAGGATATTCGGAAACTACTTTCCAATCCAGTGGAGCGACAGTATAAAAAGCGGTTTACAACCAGGATCGGACAACACATTAAAATGATCGCCGTAGACGAGATCGAGTGTTTTTACTCTGAAAACAAAGGCACCTATGCCCATACTTTCGAAGGCAGGAACTACCTGCTGGACAACACTCTGGAACAGCTTATTGATGAGATCGCTCCACAGGAATTCTTCCGGGTGAACCGAACCTTTATCGTGAATATCAACGCGATAAAGGATATAATTTCTTACACTAATAGCCGACTTCAACTGAAACTGAACAGTTTTAGAGAGCAGGAGGTCATAGTAGCCAGGGAACGTGTGAAGGACTTTAAGATCTGGCTGGAGTAAACGCTGGATTAGTTTCTCACCAGGTCGATGATGAATTTCTCTTCTCGTTTTACTTTCTCGCCGGGAAGGTCAATGTCTATGATCCTGCTGGTATTGATGGTCATTGGAAGTCCATAGTCGTAATAGTAGATAAAAGTATTGAAGTCATCCATCCGTAAGCCCGCAGTTTTCATCGACTCATCCATGGTGTCAGTATCCATTCCCATTTCTTCGAGTAGTAATAGTGTCTCTTTCATTGCATCTTCCGGGTTCACCTGCATTTCGTGAGTTACACGGCAAATACCATTATCTTGATCAACATTGTCTATGGTGACCTTAGCAACTCCACGCATACCTTCACCTCCCACAAAAGAGCTTAAAAATTCCTCGTACTCATACGTCTCATCCACCTCATATTCATAGCCCATGGGAAAATGAAAATAGAATAATTCCTTGAGCGCCAGTTCTTCAATTCCTTCTTTGGTACTATAGGCTTCTCGAAATGGTTTCATAGCGTTCTCAATATCCTCTTCCGAGCCCATATATTTCCCAAATTTTCTTCGCATTGTGAGCTCCATATCCTCGAGCATATTTTTTCTTATTGCTTCCCAATTCTCCACCCCTATGAATTCACCCAGTTCATTTGTAGTGTATATCACTGTTGTGTACAGGTCTTCTTTAGTAAGAGTCTTAAACAGATTCTTCGCTATTCCTTCGTCTATTTTAGGTCGTTTGAAACGCCATTTTACCTTGTACATTGTCTCGGTGGAATCGATCACTTCAAACTGGATCTTTCGTGATAGTGTGTCCGATTTTACTAGAATATCGTCCTCCCATCGAATTTCGATCTTCCGCATATTGAATTCAAAACTGTCTCCTATGGACCAATAGGCTACAAAGGGCACTAATTCTGTGCTATCCGCAGGAGTTGACTCAATTGGATGGTCCTGTCCGTAGGAGGGCTTTCCGAAGAAGAAACATAGAAATACAAATATGAGGTTAACGCGCATGCTACTATTCAATCCTGTTTTCTCTAAATGCCGAAGGCAATAATTTTGGAATAAATTTAATTAAGATCGGTAGAAGTACGGTTCCTCCGGGAAGTAGAAAAACGGTAAGGGAAGGAATGGTCTTACAAATGTCCAGCAACTGCTGTTTTACCTTGTCCTTTTCACTATCCGAAAGCTCGCGAGAGGTCGATTGGGATAGTAGCACCAATAACTCACCACTTTCCTCCAATTCTTTCTGAAGACGTTTTTTGTTTCTCAGAATGAGCAATTTTACCGTAGCGGTGGATTGCTTGTAGAAGAGTTTTACCGGATTGGCGTATTCAAAGAACTTAATCGAAGTTTTATTCACCTTCATGAAGTTAGCCAGGTGGGAAAGGCTTTCGTTCAGTTCTTTTTCCGATAGTTGCAATTTGGAGGTAAGTTCTTTAAGAAATGCCAATTCCTCTTCGTCCATAACGTGATCGTCCCAAACAGTGATGGTGCAGATATCCAGCAAATACCTTTTTTCGAGATAGGTGGTCGATTGGAGATGGTGCAGGGTAGATAGTGTGAGTCCCTTAGACGGCTTATGTGCCAGAAAATCGGCAGAAGATTGAAATAACTCGATTAGGAGTTTATCGTATTTGTTCTTTTTCTTTTTCGAATTCAAGGCCAGGAAGCACGCGCTTATAACAGTACTTTCCATCTGTTCGGCGTAGGAGCGGAAATTCTCCGGGTCCCGAAGTGCATACTGATAGGCAAGTACATCTACATACAACAATGCATAGGTGAGTACACCGGTAACGCCCTTGTTAAGAAAGGTGTTAGTTTCCTGCAGGCGGGCGGCGAGGATCTTTTCTAGCTTCTGTGAATAGGATGGAGAGAGGGTTAGCTTTTTTAGGAACCCGGTTCGTCCTTTGTCCATCGTATCATAATAGTTGATAATACTTTTAGTAGCTTCTTCCTTGGAACCACTTCCCCTCTCGTCTATGAAGGAGTAGTACAACGCGTGAAAGAGATTTACTTTGGTGAACTCTTCCCGGGTTAACTTTAAGGTGCTAATAGATTCCTTCGGAATAGCATCCATGGACACACCATAGATGAACCCTGTTTTTTTCAATTCGTGGTAGAATTGTTCGGGAGTGGGAATACTCGACTCCTTGCCGTTTTCTTCAAGGAGATGGAGGTATTTCGGTATCCAGTCTGATGCTGATGGATTCACAATATTGGGTTTGTTTTTCTGTTAACTATTCAGAATTAAAATCGAATTGAGCAGCACTCGCAAAATACCGATTCATAAAAGAATTATTGCAAGTTAAAAACCATAGGCTTATTTTCGTCCTAAATAATCACCAAGGCATAAAAATAAATAATTAAAAACCTTCGAATATGAAATGAGCATAAACTTTTTTAATTATACTTTCGAAAATGATTAAAACAAGTTTACGCGAAAGCGAAGTGGTTCCATCTGAATAATATTTTGGAATAGCTTCAATAAGGTAATTACAAAATTTTATACAAATGAAAAAAACGAAACTTTTTGCAGCCATCGCCGGAGCTGGACTATTAGTTCTCTCTGGAGTCTTCGTTGCTGCAGACCACATAGATGCGCCAGCCGTCGCCGGTACTACTACCGACATAGCTGATCTCTTCGCTTTTGAAGGTGATAATCCCAATAATACGGTACTTATCGCTACGCTCCAGGGGCCTCTTGTACCGGGAACTATAACGGAGAACGCATCTTTCGATGAAGATGTTATGGTTGAATTTAATATCGACAATACCGGTGATTTTATAGAAGACCTGGTTATCCAGGCAGTGAAAAGAGGAGATTCGATGTATTTCTTTGGTCCCGCCCAACCTGCACAAACAGGACTGAGCAGCGAGGTTGCGACCTTTGCCGAAAGAACAGCCGTTAAGATATCTACTATAGATGATGTGCAAACTACCACTAACAATGGTATGAGCTTCTTTGCCGGCCCACGCAGGGATCCATTCTATTTCGACTTTAACAGGTTTAACGGCGTGATCTCTGGTTCGGTAGCTCCTGATGGCTTTCTGCCTCCGGGAGAAGCAACAGACTTTTTCGAAGGCTTGAATGTACTCGCCATAGCCGTTGAAATTCCTAACTCTATGTTGGGATCCGCACCAACCCATGTGGGTGAAGCTGTTGGAATAAGTAACCTTCCGCCAGCGTATAATGTTTGGGTATCGGCCAAGAGAAAACAGTAATCAATCATCGAAGTAAAAAAGAAAATCATGAAATTATATAGAATCAAATTATTAATTCTAGCCATCCTCGCAAGTGCGGTGTTTGTTCAATGTGATGACGATGAGAACGGAAACGTGATTGTACAGGAAAGCTGTGATGACGGAATACAGAACGGTGATGAACAAGGTATAGACTGCGGAGGAAGCTCCTGTGAGCCTTGTATCGGAGCCTTTGATTTCAGCGGTACCTTTGTACAGGAAGATATTATGGGCCGTCCGGGTGTGAACACGGTTTTCAGCGGTTCGGACAATGTGAAGAATATGTTCAACGTATCCCTGGTGAACGATCGCGCTTCCTTCCAACCAACTTTCGAAGAGACACTGGAAGATTACCACGACGTATATGGTGATGCGCTAATGACAACCATCGACTATGAAACCAATATACTGGGTCTTGATGCTCCTACCTTCACTACAGTGTTGGCGCAATTCGATGCGCTCCAGGTAGCCCCTGATGGGCAAACAACCTATTACGACCCAACCACGGGGGCCGTACTCACGGGAAGAACCCTTTCGGACGATGTGATCGATATCTCGCTAACGCTTATGTTTGGAGGGACCAGCGGTACTCGATTCGATGGGAATAACGGAACTCCGCAATTAACTTCGGACGGAGTGGATAGTGGCGACAGAGATTTCTCCCTGCCATTCCCGTACCTTGAGAATCCAATTCAGGAATAAAAATTCATACGAGAAGGGCAGCACATTGCCCTTTTCTTTTTTTAGCTGATGAAAAAGTTTATCTATTTCTTCGGAATCACTTTGTTGATCGGGTCATGTACTTCAGAAGTAAAAAGAGAGCAGATCACTAATACTGCAGATTACGATCAATACCTGGTGACTTCCGAGATGCCATCGCGGATAGAAGCAAAGAACGAAGTAGACTTCTGGTCGAAACGCCTCAGCGAAGATAGTTCGGGAGTTGGCGATCTCGGTCCACTGGCCGGGGCTTACCATAAACTATTCGATGCTACGGGCGACCCTGAGAATCTTAAGGGAGCCGAACGAGCTTACAAAAAAGCCATGGAAATTTCGGCTAACAACAAAGACATTTACGCCCGTGGTCTTGCCAGAACCTATATTTCACAACACCGCTTCAAAGAAGCGGCGGATATTCTTCAGAAAAGTTATGCAGGTGTGAGCAGCAAGCGAGCCACCGAAATGATGCTTTTCGATGTGCTGATGGAATTAGGGAGGTTTGAAGAAGCAGAGTCCTACTTGAAAAAGGTGAAGAATAATTCCGATTACAACTACCTCATCCGCAAGGCGAAATGGAGCGATCATTCAGGTGACCTGACCAACGCGATCAACTACCTGGAAAGCGCCAGGGATATAGCCGAATCTCGCAATAGCAAAGGCCTGAAAATCTGGACCTACAGTAACCTGGCCGATTTCTACGGTCACGCTGGCAGGATTCGGGAGGCCTACGAGCACTATCTTAAGACCCTTGAGTTGCAGCCCGATCATGCCTATGCAAAGAAAGGAATTGCCTGGATCGTTTATTCCTACGAGCATAAGTACGAAGAAGCAGAGCGGATCATGGATTCCATTATGGTTCAGAAGAATGATCCATCGTATTTTCTTCTTAAGGGAGACATTTACAGCAGTATGGGTAAAGAAGGCGAGGCGCTGGCTATGCAACGTGCCTTCGAGCTTGCGGTGCAATCCGGAGAATACGATAGTATGTACAATTCAAACCTTATTGAATTCTACGCCGAAACAAATCCCACGAAGGCCGTCCAACTAGCCGGGGAAGAAGTAGCAGCCAGGTCTACTCCCGGAACGAATGCTCTTTTGGCCTATACGATGCTGGGTACAGGCGATAAGGAACTCGCCCTGGATATCATCGAGACTAAAGTACAGGGAAAGACTTTCGAACCAATGGCAGCGTATTTTTCGGCTTTGGTCTATAAGGCAAATGGAAATTCTGAAAAAGTGAAAGAACTTAAGTCAGAATTACTGGATGCTTCCTTTGAATTAGGACCTGTTGTTAGCAGATTAGTGAATGATTTTTAAATCGAAAAATTCCTCCATATTATTAGTAACTCAAATAATATTGTTGAAATTTCAGAATAATTGAATATTTATTAGAAATCTTTCATTAATGTTAAAATTCTGGGTGAATCAATTAATAATTTGATAAATCATCACTATGTATTAGCTTTGCGCTAAAAATTGTGAAACCCCAAACCCTTCATTTAATAAACCAATTATGAGAAGATTTACAAGCGGTTTGATGCTAGTTTTATGCCTTTTGTGTTTTTCACACATTTCAGCTCAGACAGGTAGCAAACAAATCAATGATTATTTCGAACAACATTTAGAGAATGATCTGCTGGAGACCCAGGACGTTCAATGGATAGTAACCAATGAACATGTTAGCCGGGTAAGCGGGATACATCATATCTATTTTAAACAGGTTGTAAACGGCATTCCGGTATACGGTACCGAGTCCGGAATCCACCTTAGACCTGATGGAACGGTCTTATCTGCCAGCGATCGTTTTATTTCCAACACAAGCACTCGGGCCGCCGGAAGCAGATCGCCGTCTCTAACAGCCGTGCAAGCCGTTCAGGCAGCTGCAGCTCAGTTGAACTATAACTCAGCTGGGAACTTCGCTATCCTGGAACGTAAAAGTAATGCTACACAACAAACTCGTTTGAGTGGTGGTGGTATTTCTTCAAGCGACATTCCAGTGGAGCTAACCTATCAACTAAACGAAAATGATGAACTAGTACTTGCCTGGGATCTTTCCATTGAATCTTCGGAAGTAGAAACTGAATGGTACAGCGCGCGTGTTGATGCAAGCACTGGGCAGATCATTGACAAAATAAACTGGGTGGTCTCGTGTAATTTCGATCATGACCACAGTACTCACGATAAGGAAGTACTCGATTTCAATGCGAATTTATTCGACATTCCTAATTACGACGAATTGGTGGCTAATGCTGAAGCAGGATGTACTGAATGCTACCAGGCATTCGAAATGCCAATTGAAAGCCCGTATTACGGAAACTTTTCAAATGTGGTTCAACCAGCGCATCCTACGGCCTCTCCTTTTGGATGGCATGACACCGACGGAGCTCCGGGTGCAGAATTCACCGTTACAAGAGGAAATAATGCCAACGCATACGAGGATGGCAACAATCCTGGCTATCAGCCAGATGGTGGGGCAAGTCTTGATTTCACCGGATATCCGTTTAGCCAGATCTACAGTGGTGCGAATCAGTACGAAGATGCTGCGATCACAAACCTCTTTTACTGGAGTAACATAATTCACGATGTGGTTTACATCTACGGTTTTGATGAGGTAAGTGGAAACTTCCAGGAGAATAACTATGGTAATGGCGGATTGGGAAGTGACTCGGTAGATTCTGAAGCCCAGGACGGATCGGGAACCTGTAACGCGAACATGGCCACACCATCTGATGGATCAAATCCAAGAATGCAAATGTACGTTTGTGGTGATAAGGACGGAGATTTTGATAACCTTGTGATCGTGCACGAATATGCCCACGGAATTTCAAACCGACTTACCGGAGGACCGGGAGCATCAGGCTGTCTGGGTAACCAGGAGCAAATGGGAGAAGGATGGAGCGACTGGTATGGAGCCGTAATGACCATTGAGCCTGGCGACCAGGGAGGTGACGCAAGAGCTGTGGGAACCTACCTCTTCGGACAGGGCCCTGGAGGAAACGGTATCCGACCTTTCCCTTACAGTACCGATATGGCAGTAAATCCACAAACTTACGACGATATTAAAACTGTTTCAGTACCACACGGAGTTGGATCAGTATGGTCAACCATGCTTTGGGAAATGACATGGGAGTTGATAAACGAGTACGGTTACGACCCTGATATTTACAATTTCACAGGAGATGTTAACCAGGATGCCGGAAACGTTCAGGCTCTGGCTATCGTAACAGAAGCACTGAAGATCCAACCTTGTAGTCCTGGATTTGTTGATGGTCGTGACGCGGTACTTGCCGCTGACGCCGCAATTTATAATGGAGCGAATGAATGTAGAATTTGGAATGCTTTCGCAAAGCGTGGTCTTGGTGTTAGTGCGGACCAGGGATCTTCCAATAGCCGTTCCGACGGAACTGAAGCTTTTGATACACCTTCAGGTCTGGCAGCCTTTACGGCCCCAGCTGATGTATGTGCTTCCGAAGAAGTTTTAACTGGACTTGGTGGAGGAACACCCTTTGGTGGTGTGTATAGTGGTCCAGGTGTAACCGACGACGGCAATGGAGCTACTTACTCTTTCGATCCGGCTGTTGCCGGGGTGGGAGTTCACTCAATCACTTACACCGTACAAGCAGGTACTTGTTCGGTAGCCTCTTCAGCATCTGACTCTATTGAAGTACTTGCCGTACCAAACGGACCTACAACTACCGGAGCTTCCGACATCTGTGTTGGAGAACCTGTAACTGTAACTGCCACGCCATCAGATCCGGCGAATGTGATTCGTTGGTTCGATGCGGAGAATGGTGGTAACTTCCTCTTCGAGGGTACCGACTATACCTTTAATCCTACATCCAATACAACCGTTTGGGCACAAGAAAATCCTCCGGGACCACTTTCTCAACTGGTTATTTCAGAAATTACCCTGGAAACCCCGGATAGATTTGAAATTACCAACGTAGGAGTAGGAACCGATTACAGTGGCTATACGGTTGCTGTAAGTGAGGAACCCTACACCAATATCAATACTATTAATTCTGTTCAGCAAACCTTAGGTTTTATAGGGCAGGATGGCGTTGTCGATTTTAACGATGACGGAGGCGCAGGATACTGGGGAGACAATATCTGGTGGAACAATGATGGTAACGGATGGATTATTATTATTGATACCAACGGAAACGTTGTTGACTCTGTTTTCTGGAATTTCTCAGCCGCTGAGATTGCCCAGTTGAATGTAACGATCAACGGATTCAATATTACAGCCAACGACCTGGATTGGACCGGCGATGGAGCATCGCTCCTTGCCGAGTGTAATGGTTCATTTACACGTACAGGTGATACAGACTCGGCTGCCGACTGGAGCGGTGTTTGCAATACAACAGCAACCTACGGAGTATACAACGATAACCTTGGACTAGGATTTACGGGTTGCCTTGCTTCTCGTACCGAAACGCAAGTAACTGTTGATGCAGTGGATCCAAATGTTACTTGTCCGCCAAACATGTCCGAAACCGTGAACCAGGGAGAACTTTTCACAATTCCTGATTACACGCCAATGGCTACGGCTACTGATAACTGTAATTCGTCTCCAACATTAACTCAGGATCCGGCTGCCGGAACCCAGGTTGGGGCAGGAGTTACTGTAATTACTGTTTCGGCTACAGACGGAGCAGGAAACACAGGAATATGTACTTTCGAACTGGAAGTTGTTGAAATTCTTTCGAATATCGATAACCAACTAGCCGGTGCAATTCAGTTGTATCCGAATCCGGCTCAAAGTGAGTTGAACCTGGTGAATAACAGTCAGGAACGTCTTTCTTCTGTTAGAATTACAGATGTAAACGGCCGTGTGGTTCAAACCGCAGAACTAAACAATTCAGGAACGATCACTACTCTTTCTGTAGAGAACCTTTCTACGGGAATGTACTTCGTACAGATCGAAGCAGAATCAGCCACTGTTGTAAAACGAATAGTGAAACAATAAGCATACTATATATTCTGAAAGAGCCGCTTTTTTAAAGCGGCTTTTTTTTTGGCATACTATTTGAAATTATCTATTCAGAAGTGAAAATCCTGTAAATGAAACATAAAGTAAACATCAAACGATGTCCCTAAAAAGAAACATTTGCATCTCTATATACCAAAAGCCTCCAAACGGAGGCTTTTTTCATTCTAATTCATTCCCTGTCTATTTCTTACACCGCTTGATGAGCTTTATCGCCCAATTGTAGTGACTTGATGTAGCCGATACCAGGTAAGCGCCTAAGGACGTACTTCTGGTCCATTTGTACCTTTTCTTGGTGAATAATTCTTCGTTGGTATGTTTTTCTATGATTTGGTAAACTGTGCAGAAAGATCGTTCAAAAAGATCACTCATTTCATACAGGGGTACATTTTCGTATTTCCGCTGAATCATGGCATTTAACTCGGGAGTTTTTTTCCAGCTGTACTCTTTTGCCGGCATATCGGGTTTGCTTCCTGCCATACCAACTTTATACCATTGAAGGAACATAGTATGCCAGTGATGAAGATGACCCAACACATCACGTATATTCCGGTTCAGTGTACCAGGGGGGAAGTCCTTGTTTTTCTCTTCTTCGGAATAGGAATCGATAAGCTCCATCAACCTCCGATAGTTAGCTTTACTCAAGGAGAGAAGGTCTGTCTTGTTCTTTGGCCTGCCCATAGACATGGATTGAAGATATAAAATTACCTAATCCCTGTCTTTGAAGCTATGAGTGATATCATTATAAGTTTAACTGGTTAAAAGCTTTGCAAAACATCTACTATTTGAAACGCCGATATACTGTCCGTAATTTGGGATTGTTTTATACCCGCACTTTTGGTATAGAGCCATTGCTTCCGGCTGTTGCATTCCGGTTTCCAGGACACAGTTCTTGAATCCGAGTTCTGAGGCCCAATTCTCCAAATTTGTGAGGACGAGCAAAGCAATTCCTTTTCCCCTGTGACTCGGCGACGTATACATCCGCTTCACCTCCATGGAATCCTTATCAAAGGCTTTGATCGCTCCACAGGCCACGGCCTTTCCATCCTGACAGGCAACAACGGCATGTTTAATCGATTCGATCGAATTAAATTGATGGTAAAACGCATGATCGTCACCATCCCGCTGCGCCAAATCCTTGTCTAAATTCTTGACAAGCGCCATGAAATCTTCATTTCCCGAATCTGTTCTTATCAGTTCTATCATTGTTTATAGAAGTCTTGTTCATCCACAACTATTGTTGTGAGTTCCACCGTATGACCGTCAGGGTCTTTAGTGTATATGGAATGAAAATAATGATGATCGCTGAAAGTGTAGTCCATGTCAAGTTCTTCATAGTGCTTCCTTGCTTTTTCAAAATTCTCTCTGCTTACATTGAAGGCAAAGTGATCTAACTTCACATTCCTAGATGTAGGATCGATTGCGGTATCATTCGGATTGGCAGGAAACAGCGCAATTCCAGAGCGGTTTGCAAGTAAGAAAACAGGGTAGTGGCCCCATTCCGGGGTTTGGTATCTTTTTAGACCCAACAATTTTGTGTACCATTCTGCGGAGCGTTCCAGATCCTTAACCCGAATCGCAACATGGTCAAGACCGTTTATTTCAAATTTGTGCTTCATAGTTCGGAATACTTTAGAGAGCCGGCCATAGTACCTGGAAGAATATTACAAGTAAGATCAGCAATAGAAAAACACCTGTAAGAGCCACACTAAGGTCATAGGCGGGCCTTCTAATATTGAAAATAAGTAATGGCAATAAAAGTACAAGGAGTCCAATTAAACCGCTTATACCTAAAAGTATCAATAGGATCAGGATAAGCGAGTCTTTTCCGGAGAAAACGTACATAAGAACATTTGATTCGGTTTCAGGCATTTTATCCTTAATTCTGAATGCGATAAGCCCATAGAACCCAAAAGCCAGCGGAGAATACCAATACAAAACCGAATTCACCAACTGAGTCTCACTCATATTGTCGAAATTGAAGAAATAGATATAGATAAATATCCCCAGACCTGCAAGGACAGAGAGTTGGTAAAGATGTTTCATTTTATACGGCTTAGATTCATATAAATGTAGTAAAAAAGCCATCTGCCTGAGGCGGATGGCTTTCAAAGTATTATGTAATAAAATCTATTCGATAATTCCGCCACAACTTACCCTGGCGCCGGCAGCTCCCGTGGGCTGTGTTGTGAAATCGTCTGTTCCCTGGTGTACTATGATCGCCTTGCCCAGGATGTCTTTTTTCTCATCGCCACAACCAATACACCATTCGTCGGTTTTCATGGTTATGCTCGCATTCCCTTCTTCATCGGCTTCTACATTTCCAATATCGCCCTTGTGGAAACCGGCTTTGTCTCCCCATTTACCATGTGGAGCAAATGTTGGGTTCCAATGCCCTCCCGAGGAAGTTCCATCCTCAGCAGTACAATCCGCTTTTTCATGAATGTGAATTGCGTGAGTGCCAGGTGTTAGGCCACTTAAGGTAGCCATCATTTTTACAACCCCGCTATCCTCTATAAACTCGATAGTTCCACCGGCAGTGCTTCCGCTCTTGGACTCCAGGGTCATTGTTATTCTTTTTATTTCATCTTGCTTAACTTCCTCAACAACTTCTACTTCAACATTCTCTTCGGAATCTTTCTTTTTGTCGTCTTTGCAACTTGCAAGGATAAAGCAAAGTAATGCAAGACTCAATGCGATTTTTTTCATGCTTTTAAATTTAGGTTTAGTGTTGTTCGAAGTTAAGGTTTAATCTTTTTACATACAAGCCGGATATAATTCAGACCAAATTATCTCTTTAACTTAATCAATCAAGGTAGTTATCACCTGGGTCTCGCTATGTAGCGTGCGATGCACCGGGCATTTGTCTGCTATCTCCAGCATACGTTTGATTTGCTTTTCATCCAGGTTTCCTTCAAATTTTATTTCCCTTCGGAAGGTATCTATTTTAGCCGAATCGGTTTGGCAATTTTCGCAATCCTCAGCGTGTTCTTTGCTATAGCTTGTATGAACCTCAATATTCTGAAGATCCCAACCTTTCCTTCTCACATACATCTGAACAGTCATTGCTGTACAGGCCGAAAGTCCGGCAGAAACATATTCGTATGGGTTGGGTCCGAAGTCGTTTCCGCCCACATGTTCGGGTTCGTCCGCTACCATGTAGTGATTCCCCACCTTCATATCGGTTGTAAAACCTTCTTTACCGCTTAAAACGGCAACTGTATCGTGACTTGTTTTTAAATTATTGTCTTTCGGAATATTGACATAGCGCGATGCCCAGCCCGCGATAACTTTCCCCGCATATTCAGAATCCTCACGACGCATCAGCAAATGATCCGCTCCATCCAGGGAAACAAAACTTTTGGGGTGCCTGGCGGCTATGTAGATCTCTTCGGCATTCTTAATCCCAACAATGGTATCCTGGGGAGAATGCATTACCAACAGGGCCTTTCGAAGGTCACCAGCAACGTCCGGTAGCGACTTTGATTTCAGGTCGTCCAGGAACTGTTTTTTAATGGTGAAATCCCTTCCGCCAATATTTACCACCGACTTCCCTTTACTTTCTATCTCTTCAATACTACTTTTCAGTAAATGAGTTACATGCACGGGATTACTTGGAGCGCCAATGGTTGCCACCGCTTTGATGGATTCGATCTCGGAAGCCGCGAAGATGGCAGCGGCTCCCCCTAAAGAATGGCCTACAAGCAGGGCAGGAGCCTGGTGGTTATTCGCCAGATAATCTGATGCGGCGATCAGATCTTCAACATTACCTGAAAAATTCGTGTCGGCAAATTCACCATCACTTTCACCAAGGCCGGTAAAATCGAAACGGAGCACACCAAAACCGGCAGAACTCAAGGCTCTGCTTATATTTCTTACCGCTCCGAGGTTCTTATTGCAAGTGAAACAATGGGCAAATAATGCAAAAGTATGTGGTTTTTGGACGGCTGGCAATTCCAATCTACCCGACAACTGTTGTCCGTCCTCGTTCTGAAAAGTGATCTTCTGAATATTCATTGATAAGAAGTTGTTGAATGTTAATTCGGTTCATCATTCTTCTTGCGTAAGTCGGTATTCCAGAAGATTCCTATCTGAAGTCGGTCAAAGTTTCTACCGGTGAAGTGATTTTTCAGAAATCCCGCCTGCACACTTACATTTTCATTTGCCTTATAACCTATAGCCCCATAAAGTCGGTTTTGCCCGAATAATGGCTCCTGAAGGTTCACGAAGATCTCATCATAGGCTGTTAAGAACCAGGTGTCGGTTATCGGATAGGTCACTCGCAAGAAATATCGCGCCCTGTGCTGAGTTTCACTGCCTGTCGGACTCGAAAGAAATCGTTGTTCTAACCTGTAGCGATGTGAAAATTTGAATTTCCCTACCGAATTCCTCAGCACAAATTGCTGATAGATACGGTTCTCAGTACTGTTCTGTTCCCCATCAAACTCCGGGAAAGCAGTATCCGTTTCAATATACCCGTAGCCCAGGGTCGCCATGGCTTTATCCGATATGTGATAATTCAACCCGGTTCGCAGGAGCATCTGGTTGAAATTACTGGCTACTTCGTAAAATCGGAACTGTGCTTCGGTGTGTATACTCAGTTTTTCAGAAACCCTGTTGGTTCCGAAGTACATCGCCCAGAAACCGAGTTCATCTTCCCCGGTTTCCTGAGCGTGACTATAATTCATTGTGCATAAGGCTACCAATAAAGTAGCGATGATCTTTCTCATAAACTTAATCTGTAGCTTCTGTTTCTTCGGACTGTGCAGCGTCCATGCTTTCCTGACCTTCTCCTTTCAGGTACTTGTCCAGGAATTCCTTGATCTTTCCGTAGGCTTCAATCTGGTTTTCCTTCTTAACAAAACCATGACCCTCATCTTCGAACAATACATATTCCACAGGAACACCGTTGTTCTTCACTCCTTCCACGATCTCGTCGCTTTCCACTTTCAACACTCGTGGGTCCTGAGCTCCCTGAAGCACTATCAATGGCTTAGTTACATTTTCAGTATGGAACAGAGGAGAGATCTTCCTCAAACGAATGGAATCCTCGGTATTCGGATCACCCATTTCGGTGTATAAGGCATCTTTAAAAGATTCCCACCATGGCGGAATGCTTTTCAAAGTTCTTATCCAGTTGGTAACCCCAAAGATATTTACTCCTACCTGGAATTCTTCTGGAGCATACGTAAGTGCAGCCATGGTCATATAACCTCCATAAGAACCACCCAGGATACCAATTTTCTCACCGTCGATATCTTCCTGTGTCTTCAACCAGTCCTTCCCGGCAATGCAGTCTTTCAGGTCTTTGTCGCCGTGGTTGCGGTCGTCCATCTTATAGAATGTTTTACCATATCCGCTACTCCCACGGTTGTTTACGGCCAGGATCGCATATCCGTGGTTCACGAGATATTGAATGGTTGAATTGTACCCCTGTCTCGATTGTCCGCCGGGACCCCCATGTACCCATACGAGCGCAGGTACCGGATTTTCGGCCGATGCCTGGTGAGGTTTGTAATAGATAGCCGGGATTTCCAGGCCATCGAATGAACTAAAGCGCACTACGCTGGCCGATACCAGGTGAGAACCCTCGATCTCATCGTTGAGAACGTCGGTGAGCTGACTCAGATCTTTCGTTTCTAAATTGTATGCGTATGAATTCGTAGGAGTGTGGGATCCACCTACTCTTAATAGCGCCATACTTTCGTCCATAGAGAATGAAGCACCACTGATCTCCTGGTTTTCAAATTCGGGAAATTCAACAACTTTTCCTGTGGCCACTTCAGTAACAACCATCACTGTTTTAGCATCTTCATTGGAAAATGTGATCTGGTATTTGTCATTCATTGAAAAGTAATAGGAAGTGACGTCCCAATCCTTGGAGAGGACTCTTTCTTTAGAACCATCTTCCAGGTTATAGCGCATCACATAGCTGAATTCCGCTCCGTCGTCTGTTGTATAATAAAAATACCTGCTGTCGGCGGTGAAATCCTGAGGAACGTTTCCACTTAAATTATCGTTGACCTTCGTCTTCTCACCAGTTGCCATATTCATGATAAAAAGGTCACTATCGTTGGTGTTGATCGATTTCGTAAGCGCGATGAACTTCCTGTCCGGTGACATCCCGCCAAAATTCATCCCTTCGTCATTTTGCCAGATCATTACAGAACTGAAATCCTCAAGGTTCATTTCATAGTGATCCATGAAACGCGGATCTCGCTCGTTGCTGCCATAAAAGAAGCTATTCTGCTCCCTGGACCAGCCTCGGAACAAGGCGCGAACGTTTTCAGCAGGGGTGAGTCGTTTGATCTCCTCACCATCTTTCATGAATATCTTATAGATCTCATCACCGTTGCCATCCATTCTGAAAAGAATACGGTCATCCTTTGGGAAATAAGAGATCCCGAATACAGAGGCACTATCCGATTTTGTCACCGGGCTTAATTCGCCTCCAACCGCGGGTGTTGAATACATATTGTAGATACCAGATCGGTTGCTGGTCATCAGCACCGTTGATTTATCCGGTGAGAAGCCATTTCCGAAGGCATTCTCGTTATCCATGAACTGTTCAATGGTGTACTGATCCGGGACAATTACCTCGGCAGTTTCGCTTTCTTTAGCTTCCTTACATGCGAATAGCAGTGCAAAAGCAGCCAGGATTAATATTAAATTTTTCATTTACTATGGTTTTACTGATTAGTCAAAGGTTTTAGTTTCCTTAAATGGAGACAGCTCCATTTGTTCCATTTTAGACCGATACGCAGCCCATTCGGTTACAAAAAATTCATTGGTCTCTTCAATAGCCTCGTTGAAATGATCCTGAGCTTGTTGTAATAGTATGTTCTCCGTGGCGGTCATCCCGTTAGGACGGCTACCGCTGTACCTGTTTGCGGTTCGTATACGCTGCATTACCGTAACTTCGGGATTTCTTGTGATTCCTTGTCGTTTATCCTCCTTGCCAAGGTACAATGCGATCAGGCTATCGATCTTCTTGATCAATTCTTTACCTTCCTTGATCTGGTCCTTGTATGCCTCTTTATCCTTTTTCTTCAATTTCTTCTGAAATTCACCCACCGTAGTCTTGCTCTCCACCAATTGTTTTACGGCTGCTGCTGCTGTCGCCGTCATCTGCTGAAGCTCTTTTTGTCGGGCATAGCTCTCATCGATTGATCGCTGCGTCACCTCCAGTCGTGGGTCTGAGGCGACCTTGATACTAGTGGAGGATTTGGTTTCAAGATAGCTTAGTTCCGCCCTGTAGGTTCCTGGTTTAACACCTAAACCACCGGGTTCGTTCTTTCGCTCGCGGATCCGACGACTGGGCCTGTCGACACCTGCTTCATCCATAAACCACCTCCAACGATAAAGCCCGGAACTGTCCGGAATCTTTTGTTTTAAAGTTCGAATTAGTTCGTTACCATTGTATATGCGCAGGTAAAGACTATCCTTATGTTTGCCGGTGGCGTCCTCCGACTTCACTTCCTCGTTCTCCGCTTCATCTTCTTCTGAATCTTTTTCTTCTTCTGAATTCTTCTCTTCTTCCGATTTGTTGAAGTAATAAGTAAATCGAGCCCCGTACGGACGATTCTCTCCATTGTAAATGGCATCTCCGCCAAATCGACTCCCTGTTGGCTGTTGATAGGAAGCCTGGTAAGCTGTAGGAGGATCGAATAATTTCACATCCTGCTCGGTTAGTGCACTGTTTGCCGCCATGGCCCTCAGCGGACGAATATCATCCAATACCCAGGCAGCCCTTCCGAAGGTTCCAATCACAAGATCGTGTTCCCTCGGTTGAATCACCAGGTCCTTTACCGAGGCCGTTGGGAACCCATTAGTCCATTTCACCCAATCTTTACCTGCATTGATGGAGACATATAGGCCGTCATCCGTCCCTAGGAATAACAAGTTTCTTTCTTCGGGATCTTCCACTATGCACAACGCATAACTGATTGTATCGTTCTCATCCACGATACGGTTCCAGGTCTTTCCGTAATCGGTTGTCCTGAAGACATAAGGCGCGTAGTTAAACCTTCGATAATCATTGGCAACTAACAATGCTTCGCCCTGTCGTTTATTGGAAGCCTTTATCTGAACGATCCAGCTACCTCCAGGCAGGCCTTTAATGTTTTTTGTGACTTCGGTCCAGTTCGCCCCGCCGTTTCGAGTATAGTGCACTCTGCCGTCGTCGGTTCCCACCCAAAGCATGTTCTGCTCCATGGGGGACGGTTCTATGACAAGAATAGTTGTATGATTTTCTGCACCTGTGGCATCCATCGTAAGACCACCACTTTCGTCTTGTTTCTGCTTTTCGGGATCGTTGGTTGTCAGGTCTGGGGAGATTATATCCCAGGTGAGGCCTTTGTCCGTGCTTTTGTGAACAAACTGACTTCCGAAGTAAATTGTATTGTTATTGAAAGGATCAATGTTAATTGCTGAATTCCAGTTGAAACGCAACCTAACATCAGGATCCGGGTGGGTAGGGCGTACGGAATAGTTGTTCCCCGTTATCCAGTCGTAACGACTCACAAAACCCTGCTGACTCATACTCCAGCCATACCTGCTGTCGTCCGGATCGGGAACCACATCGAAACCATCCCCGAAGGAGATCTCCTGCCAGTAACTATTTCTAATACCCTGTGATCGCCATACATAGGCCGGACCGCGCCAGCTTCCATTATCCTGCATTCCGCCATATACATTGTAGGGATATTCATTATCCACGGCGATATGATAGAATTGCGCTACAGGTAAATTTCCAATGAATCTCCATGTCTTACCGCCATCAAGTGTAATATTCATACCTCCATCGTTTCCGTCTAACATAAAACTACCGTCCTCAGGATGTATCCACCAGGCGTGGTGATCGGGGTGGACTCCATTGTCTACACCATAAGCGGGCATTAATTGTTCGAAATTCTTTCCGCCATCTTCAGAAACATTCACATAGGTAAAAACACTGTAGACCCTATTTTCATTTTGAGGGTCAACATGAATATCAGAATAGTAGAACGGCCTGTTACCAATATCGTTCTTGTCGTTAATTTTTTTCCAGTTGAACCCACCATCTTCACTTTTGTATAATGCATTCTTTTTTGCTTCCACCAGGGCGTAGATGATTTCCGGCTTGTTCCTGGCGATGGCAAGTCCGATACGTCCAAGCTCTCCTTTGGGAAGGCCATCGGCATCGGTTCGTTCTTCCCATGTTTCACCACCGTCGTGGGTAATAAAAAGTCCGCTGCCTTCACCTCCCGATTTAAAGAACCAAGGATCGCGTTTGTGTTCCCAGAGTGCAGCGATTAATTTGTTCGGGTTGGAGGGGTCCATCACAAGGTCCGCCACCCCAGTTTTATCGTTTGCATACAAAATCTTCTTCCATGTTTTACCACCATCCGTGGTTTTAAACAGCCCGCGTTCCGGATGGATACCCCATGGACTTCCGATGGCTCCAATGTATACGGTATTGGGATCTGTGGGATCTATAATGATCCTATGGATGTGTCTGGTCTTCTCCAGTCCCATAGATTTCCAATTCTTGCCACCATCAAGCGACTTATAAACTCCGAATCCTCCATTCAGGCTATTCCTGGGGTTCCCTTCACCGGTACCTACCCAGATCACTGATGGGTTACTCTGCTGAATAGCCACCGCACCTATAGAAGCCGTTGGCTGGTCTTCAAAAATAGGATCCCATTTAATTCCTCCACTGGTAGATTTCCAAAGTCCGCCGGAAGCCGTACCAACGTACATCACATCTGGATTATCAACGACCACATCGATAGACGTGACCCGCCCGGACATACCACCGGGGCCAATATTCCGGGGTTTCAGATCTTTCATGAGATCCATTGAAACTTTTTGGGGTAAAACACTAGCTGAAATAAGTAATAGGGAGAGAAGTAATAATTTCTTCATTCGAAATGATTGGTTTGATTTTTCAGAAACTTAAAGGTAGTAAAATGAAGCCGTTCAACTCTTAAAAGCCTGTTAATACCAAGGTTTTTTATCTTCGGAATTGAGTATCTTTATGCTATGAAAAAGAAAGACCGTCCTTCAGGGTTTGTTTTTACAAAACACGAACCGAAGGAACAATCTACTTTCGAGCGACTTTTCGAAATTTTCCAGGAACTCATCACCCATACTTCGGGTGACTTTGATGAGGCGATTGACTGGTTACGACAATTGGATGAAGAATACGAGATCACCACACCGGATTATACCATAGAAGATTTCATCGAGGACCTTAAAAAGAAAGGATATATCCGTGAAGAAATAGTGCCTGATGGCAGTGGAAAAGGTGAAGGTAAAGGAAAGTCGAAGATTACCGAAAAGATGGAACAAGCCCTTCGCAAAAGGGCACTCGAGCAAATTTTCGGAAAACTGCGGCGCAGCGGTGCGGGAAATCACAAAACCAAGAAAACAGGAAGGGGAGACGAGAAATCGGGGGAATTCAGAAAGTATCAATTTGGTGATTCCCTGGATCGTATCTCTATGACCGAAAGCATCAAAAATGCGCAGGTGAACCATGGATTAGGTGATTTCCATATCACGGAGAACGACCTGGTAGTGGAGGAGACTATGTTCAAGGCTCAGATGAGCACTGTGCTCATGATCGACATAAGTCATAGTATGATCCTCTATGGAGAAGACAGGATCACACCTGCTAAAAAAGTTGCTATGGCTCTTTCAGAATTGATCACTACACGCTACCCTAAAGATACCTTAGACATATTGGTATTTGGAAACGATGCCTGGCCAATAAAGATCAAGGACCTTCCGTATCTCAATGTGGGGCCCTATCATACCAATACCGTTGCCGGACTCCAGCTCGCTATGGATATGCTGCGCAGGAAGCGAAATACAAACAAGCAGATCTTTATGATCACCGATGGAAAACCAAGCTGCTTACAGTTGCCGAATGGTGAGTACTATAAGAATAGTGTGGGTCTGGATCCACATATTGTGAACAAGTGTTATATGATGGCCAGGCAAGCCCGGAAATTACACATTCCTATCACAACCTTTATGATCGCACAGGACCCCTACCTGATGCAATTCGTGGATCACTTTACAGAAGCAAACCAAGGGAAAGCATTTTACACCGGCCTTCAGGGACTGGGAGAAATGATCTTTACCGATTACGAAACAAACCGCAGAAAGAAAATCAGATAAGTCAAAATGGATATAGAAAACATAAAAACATTAGGCCAGCTTAAAGCAGCCGGATACGAATATAAAACAGTTAAAGACGAATTGCGCCGAAACCTGCTTCAGAAATTGATGAAGAAGGAAACTACTTTCGAAGGTATTCACGGTTATGAGTATACCGTGATCCCCGAGTTGGAACGGGCCATACTTTCCAGGCACAACATCAATTTATTAGGATTGCGCGGACAGGCGAAAACACGTTTAGCCAGGCAAATGGTTTCGCTGTTGGACGAATACATACCTGTAGTAGCAGGAAGTGAGATCAATGACGATCCGTTTAAGCCTATTTCTCGTTTTGCTGCGGAACTTATTGCTGAAAGAGGAGACGAAACACCCATCACATGGCTGCATCGCGACGATCGCTTTTCGGAGAAGCTTGCTACTCCGGATGTAACCGTGGCAGACCTAATCGGTGATGTGGATCCAATCAAAGCCGCACACCTGAAACTCACCTATGCAGACGACAGGGTGATTCATTACGGGATGATCCCAAGGGCGAATCGCAGCATCTTTGTTATCAATGAATTGCCTGATCTGCAGGCCAGGATTCAAGTGGCATTGTTTAATATCCTTCAGGAGGGAGATGTGCAGATTCGTGGATTCAAGCTACGCTTACCATTGGATATTCAGTTTGTGTTTACCGCCAACCCGGAGGATTATACAAACCGGGGAAGTATTGTCACACCTTTAAAAGACCGTATTGGGTCACAGATCCTTACTCACTATCCCGAAGACATTGAAACCGCCAGGATCATTACTGAACAGGAAGCTGCCGAGGCCATGGCCGAGAAGCACCATGTTTATGTTCCAGAACTGGCGAAGGATATCCTTGAGGAGATCAGTTTCCAGGCACGAAAAAGTGAATTCATTGACGAAAAGAGTGGAGTAAGTGCGCGTATGAGTATTACTGCCTTCGAAAACCTTTTGAGCACCGCTGAACGCCGGGCGCTTCACAACGGGGAATCGGAGACAACCATCCGACTGGGTGATTTTATGGGTATCATTCCTTCCATAACCGGAAAAGTGGAATTGGTGTACGAAGGAGAGCAGGAGGGAGCAGCACAGGTGGCACAGCAATTGATTGCCGATGCGGTGAAGTCGCAGTTCGATGAATTCTTTCCGAAGATCGAAAAACTTCAGAAAGAATCCGAAGCCGATCCATACACGGATATCGTTGCCTGGTTCTTCGAGCAAAGTGGATTCGAGTTATTAGACACACTAAGTAATTCTGAATATTCAGAACAATTAAACCGGATCACGCCATTGAATGACCTTCTAGAAGAATATATGCCTGATCTCGATCCGAAGGATGTGCCCTTTGTAAAAGAATTCGTACTCTGGGCCCTGGTTGAATACCGTAAACTCAGCAAGTACAATTTAAGTGATGGGATGCGCTTCAAGGATGTGTATGGAGGTTATATTAGTGGTCTATAAGAGATCTGCAGAAGCCTTCACGATCAGGACGATTCCGCTTACAACCATGATGACTAATACCCAGCGTCTGAAGCTCAGCTTACTCATTCGTGATAGAATTTTCTTGCCGATGAAATTTCCAAGGGTAGCGCCCAGTCCCAGCGCTATTCCGTAGATCCATAACTCTCTATTCAGTAAACCGAAGAAGCTGTAACTACCTACCTGGGCCATGCCAAGGAAAAGCGACTGCGCTGCTTTGGTTCCAACTAGTTCTTCTTTTGTGATTCCCGCATTGAGGAAAAATGGATTTAAGATAGGCCCCATCCCACCGGTAAAGGTTCCTACGATCCCTATAAAGAATCCCAGTGGTGTAAAATACCAGAGTTTTACGGGAAATGACCTCGCCTGCTTTCCAAATTTGTACTGAAAAACTGTACTCACCAGGAATAAACCAACTATGATCTGTATCCAAAGTATCTTGACGCTGGCAAACAAATAACCGGCCAGGATAGCAGCAGCCACGGCTGCCGGAACAAAATACCAGAAAACCTTCCATTCAATGTGTTTCCAGAAAATGATGATCCTGGATGGACGACTGATGAGTGCCCCCAGGTTGATAACAGGGGCTGTTTGGGAGGTGCCGATAAGGAAATTCAGAATTGGGATCTGCATCATGGCACCGCCACCGCCACTAATGGTTGAAAGGGTGAAGGTTGCTGCTCCCAGAACGAATAGTAAGGGAAGGTAGAAAAGCGATATTTCTGAGAAGAATTCAGACATAAAAAAACTGCCCAACTAAAAAGCAGGGCAGTTAAAAGTAAGACTTTCTGTTATACCTATAGATTTGGAATCACCAAATCCTGTCCGGGGTGGATTAGATCCGGATTGTCCAGAATGTTTCTGTTTGCGTTAAAGATTGCTGTGTACTTCATTGGGTCACCATAGTAATGCTTGGCGATCTTACTAAGCGATTCTCCACTTTCAACGGTATGTTGTGCATACACTGAAGTGTCGGCTACCTTGATATCAGCCATTATATCGGCTGGGTTTTCACCACCTACTTTTTTGATCTCATCCCAAATGAGGTCCTTGTGGTATTGGTTTGCCGCTGTCCCGCGAACTTCCAGTTTGTTACCAACGATCTGTACATCGCCATCTTGAATATTTAATTGTTCTCCTAAATCGAGAACGCTCTGATACTTTGCTTTTACCATGCTAATTTGAATTTAGTGTTACTGCTTATAAAGTTACAAATTTTGAGCCATTATGCTTTAAGAAACGATTATTTAAATGCTTTCTTAAACGCTTTTCGTTGAAATGGAAAAATTGTGGGTTAAAATTGACTTTTAAAAGCTAAGGCTTCTGCTATGTGCAACTCGGCCAGGTACATCTATCTGTTTTTTGAAATATATTCAAATTCTTTTAAATCTTCCTTCGAGTCCGCAGGGTAAGAAACCCCGTCCTTGATCACAAGACTACTGGTTGCACAGTCAAGGACATCTTCGTAGTAATGATCCGTCATTAAAATACCCTTTCGCACAGCTAGCTTCCGGAAGAACTCTTTCAATTCATTTTTATGTAGTGGTTCTAACATAGAAAAGGGTTCGTCTAAAAACACGAATGGATGGGGTAACAAGGCAGTGAGTACAACCTCAAAGTATTTTCGTTGGCCGTGGGATAGCTCGCCTATTTTCTTGTTTGCGATGGTAGTGATTACAGCATCGTAAAACACTTTGTCCTGGTCTTCTCCCTTCGGAAAATACACGGGAATAATATCTCTTACCCGCACATTTTTTGGTAGAAACGATGATTGGGGCACATATCCGATGATCTTTCTCGGGATGATTTCCGAAGGAGATATTGGTTCAGCATTAAAAGACATCTCAACCTTTCCACTTCTCAGCGTGCCATACATCATTTTCAGCAAAGTGGATTTCCCAGATCCATTTCTTCCAAATAACCCAACTATGTCCCCGGTATTCAACTCGAAGGAAACATCATTAATGATAGTTCTTCCTCCAAATTTCTTAGATGCATTATGTAGTTTAAATGTTGACAAATAATAAAGAGGATAGAAGTTTGAGACAAGAGAGTACCACCAGGGCTACGATTCCGTTGATCGTAAAGGACATTTCGAACAAACGCCATTTTGTGAGTCCCAGGTTATGGTAGAAATAAAATTGATCCGATTTGAAATAGACAAATCCCAAATAGCCCAGCAGTGTTCCCAGGGTAACGCAAAGTACGTAGGACCACATTAATCCAAATAGGGCAATGTTGATCATTGTAAACCCAGCTATCACGGGGAGCAGCTCTCTATAGAATCGCCAGTAAGCTCGAGCGCGCATGTTATAAATCAATGTCTGGTCATACAACCACATCCACCGTCGAGGAAACTGTGCGTGGTTTCATGCCATGGAAATGCCTGGTTGTATTTGCTTTGTTCCCACCAGAAAGGGGCACGTTCTTTAATTCGGGTGCCAATTTCGTTCATGGTTTCAGCATCGTACAGCCGGCCATTCACCATCACCATCTCCACGGTTTGGGTATTTTCAATATCATCCAATGGATTTTCAGATAATACGATCAGATCGGCCATTTTCCCAACTTTCAGCGATCCGATGTCATCACCGGCACCAATATATTCAGCCGAATTGATGGTAGCTGCTTTCAGGGCTTCCATATTGGTCATCCCGCCCGCTGCCAGCATCCAGGTTTCCCAGTGGGCACCCAAACCTTGTAATTGTCCGTGAGCACCCATATTTACTTTTACGCCTGAATCTGTAAGTTGTTTGGCAGTTTTAGATACAAGTATGTGGCCATTCTCATATTCTTCCATTGGAACTTTAGTGCGATGCCTTGAACGACTGTCCAATATTCTTCGAGGCATGAACTTCTGAAGTCTTTCATTGGCCCACACGTCGTCTCTTTCATAGTAATAATACTCACCATTCAATCCGCCGTAATTTACGATCAGGGTAGGTGTGTAGCCAGTTCCGCTTTTCCCCCAAACCTCAAGTACGTCTTTGTAAACCGGCGCTACCGGGATATTGTGCTCTACGCCCGTGTGTCCGTCGATCACCATAGTCAGGTTGTGCAGGAAGTGCGAACCACCTTCGGGTACCACATTGATCCCCATTTCGCGTGCGGCCTTTAGAACTTGCTGACGCTGCTCACGGCGTGGTTGGTTATAACTTTTTACACTCTTAGCACCGAATGCCTTCGTCCTTCGGATACTGCTTCGTGCATCGTCCAGGTTGTCGATCACTGCTTTAAAATCCCCATCGGCACCATACAGAATGATACCGGTCGAATAAATTCGAGGCCCGACCAGAACACCACTTTTTTGCATTTCTGAAAGGGTAAAAACTGTTTCCGTGTTCGCCGAAGGGTCATGCGCTGTGGTTACACCAAATGCCAGGTTCGCCATAAATGGCCAATATTGCTGAGGTGTAAGACCATACCGAAATGCACCAACATGTGCATGGGCATCTACTAGCCCGGGCATAATGGTTTTACCGCTTAGATCGATCACCTTGGCATCACCCGGAATGGGGATCATCTGTCCCATGGCAACGATCTTATTGTTTTCTACAACCAAGGTTGCATTAGGCATCACCACATCCTTTTCCATTGTAATGAGCCGTGCATTTGTAAAGGCGATCTTTCCTGAAGGTTTATCAACGGGAGCGGAGAGTCCGATCTTTATTCCAGACTCAGGCATTTTAGCCGGTTCTTCACCTGCTCCGGGAAGGAACACGAATTTTTCATTGAGTTTGTTGCTGAAATATTCATCACCCAGGGTCCACATCACCTTCTTGCTGTCTTTAGACCAGTGAATATTGATTCCCGCATCTCTTGCGATCTGTTGCACTGGTACCGAATTGGTTTTTGGATCGAGCGTTAGTGACTTTCCATGGTTTGGAAGCGCAGCGATGTATACCTTGTGTAAATTCGAAAAGGCTACCCATTTATTGTCGGGGCTTGGAACGATCCGATTGGCATATTTAGATGATACATGTTCTCTTTCGTCTTTTCCATCGAGGTTTACACTAATTAGTTTCTTGGTGAGATTACCGAAGTAAGTGCCTCCGGTTTGAAGGTAGATTCGCTTTCCATCTGCGCTGAACATCGGGTATTCACCCTTATTGATCACCTTCTTAACATCTGCACCATTGGCTTTCATGATAAAGATTCCCGGATCTTTGGTATAACTGAATCCCTGATCGGTATTTCCGTTTTCTTTTCTGAATACAATGTGATTTCCATCCGGTGAGAAGGAGGGGGTGCGGTAAATGGCCTTTTCAGAAGTAAGTTTTACAGGCGTCCCGCCGCTGAGGGGTAATTTAAAAATGGCACCTTTCTCAAGGTCGTTCCAGCTGACGTAAACAATACTGCTTCCATCTGGGGAGATGACTGGTTCAAACTCGAAATCGGTGCCGGTTGTTAATCTCTTTGGAGTGCCATTTGGCAATTCCTTGGACCAAATATAGCCTAAAGCATTGAATATTAAAAATCGTCCGTCGGGAGAAGTTACAGCGTTTCGAATGACCTTCACCGTGAAGTTGTCATTCTCTATTTTACTCTTAAAATGAACGGTTTCAGCGAGGTCTATGGCGACATCTACCTCAAACGGTATATTCTTAATTTCTAATGTTTTAATGTTGATCCGATTGATCTTTCCACCACTCCATAACACAATTTCTTCGTTGTTCGGCATCCAGTTGAAATTCGGATATACACCAAACAAAGCCCATGCTTCCTGCTGATCCTTGTTTAATTTATCATAGACCGGCCACTCCTCTTCGGTTTCCAGGTTGTGGATGAAAAGCACAGATTTTTCTCTTACCCTCTTAACAAAGGCAAGTAGCTTTCCATCTCTCGAAACAGTTGGCCGCGCAGCACCTCCTGGTCCTCCTGTGATCTGAACGGTTTTGCCGGTTTCAAATTCATAGCGCTTAATGGCGTAGATCTGGTCGTTTGGATCTTTGTTGTATTGGAAAAAACCACCCGGATACATGTCTTCTGCATAGTAGAGGTACTTTCCGTCGCTGGAGGTAAACGGTTCATTTACGTCCTGTTGATCGTTCTTGCGTTTGGTGAGTTGCAGGCCCTTTCCACCCGATACGTGGTATTGCCAAATCTCACCGGCACCCGCGCTGCGCTCAGAAGTAAAGTGTTTTCTTGCGATAAGATAATTGCCGTCTGCAGACCAGCAGGCGTTATTCAGTAGTCGGAATTTCTCTTCTGTCACCTGTTTAGCATCGCTACCATCGGCATTCATCAACCAGATATTGTCACCTCCACCTGCGTCACTGGTGAAAGAGATCTTTGTGCCGTCCGGACTAAAACGCGGTTGCAATTGGTATGGGATTCCGGTTTGGAGCGCTTTTGCTTTACCACCACCTATCGGCATAGTGTAAATGTCTCCCAGTAGATCGAAGACAATGGTTTGACCATCCGGGCTTACGTCCAGGTTCATCCAGGTACCTTCGTCAGTCGTGAATTTGTGCGTTTTGTAATTGAAATCGTCCCCCGGACTGGCTACATTCCAGGTGGTAGATTCTTTGTCCTTATCTTTTTTCTTTTTTTTCTGAGCGTATTGGGGAGTGAAGATGAATAACGCTAAAGCGAGCGCTAGGAATCGAGTATGCATAGTTGAAATTTTATCAAATCCCAAGGTACGCATTTTGACCGAAATCGGGAATCAACTGAATTTCGATTATTCTTTTAGCTCCGATTTAGCTTTTTTATCAAGGTCGTAGTATCCATAGATCAAACATGATCCACAGGTGATACTCATTAGATTGATCGTAATGTCCGGATTAGTGAAAAAACCAACTCCTCCGGCCACTATGCCTGCTAGTCCAATAAGTAGTAAAGAATATTTCAACTGTTTCATGAGTGAGAATTTGGAATATCTGTAGCTATTTTTTTTAAAATGTTACAACGCTACATTCGTTGCTTCAGATTTTTCTCACATAGCTCGATGATCTCCTTTACACGTTTCGACCGTGTTTCAGGGCGCTTTGCATTGTGTAACCAGGATAAGTAACTTTTCCTATAACCCCGGGCGAAATTGGTGTAGTTTTCGAACGCTAACGGGTTATCGTCGAAGGCTTTTTGAAGTTCTTCAGGGATGACGAGATTCTCTACGTCATCCTTGGCCGTCCAGGTTCCGGTTTCTTTGGCTAGTTCGATCATGGTACGTCCGCTTGAGTGAATCAATCCCGCCGCATCCAACTCTTCAACATATTGCTTATTTAGTTTACTCCATGTGCTCCTGGGATTCCTGGGACAAAAATACTGTCGGCGCTTACCGTTACCCAAACTTTTCACTGTACTGTCGATCCATCCGAAGCAGATAGCAACTTTAACCGCTTCCTCCCAGCGCATGGTAGGAACTCCGTTTTCGAGTTTGTAGAAGACAAGATGAACCCCCTGCGGATAGCTGGCATAATTTTCCTCCAGCCATTCCCGCCACTCTACATCCCTTGGGAAATATAGCTCGGGGCGCTCGTCCATGAATTACTCTTTTATTTCTTCTGAATTTACGTAAAAATCTCTTTTGATCTTAAAAGTTCGAATGTCTTCGTCGAATTCTTCCGCTTTCCAGTCGTCCTTTGGAAAGAGCCAATGTTCTTTGCCATTTACAATAGCGATCACGGGCATATCGAACTCCTCGATGATATCGGTATATCTAAACGAAAGTTCGTTATTAACGATCTTGAATTCCACCTTCGGAATTTTCACAGTGCGCAAGTACTGCTGCCAGAACTCTGTGAGATCGATGCCCGACATCTCGCTAATATAATCCTCCACTTGTTTACTGCTCACAGTTTGATGCCTGAATTCACTGTTCAGTCCACGGAGAATCTCTCGCCATTTTTCATCATCTTCCAGCAATTGCCTTAGCGTGTGCAGTATGTTCGCACCTTTATAATACATATCCCCGCTACCACGTTTCCGAACACCACGTATACCAATAATGGGTCGATCGTTTGAAATACTTTTTCTCGTTCCTACTACATAGGCGGAAGAGGCCTCTTTTCCGAAGTGATAATCGAGATACAAATTCTCCGAATAGGCCGTGAAACCTTCGTGGATCCAAATGTCAGACACATCGTCGTTGGTGATGTTATTAGCAAACCATTCGTGCCCCGATTCGTGTATAATGATAAAATCGAATTTCATCCCCCAGCCTGTACCACTGAGATCCATACCGAGGTAGCCGTTACTGTATCGATTTCCATAGGTAACACTACTCTGGTGTTCCATACCCAGATAGGGTACTTCCACCAGTTTAAAGCTGTCTTCGTAAAAAGGGTAGGGGCCAAACCAGTGTTCAAAGGCCTCAATGGTCATACTGACCTGGGAGAATTGCCTGTTGGCCTTTTCCTCGCTTTCGCGTAATACCCAGTAGTCGAGATCCAGTTCACCTTTTTCCCCCTTGAATTTTTCTGAAAAACGAACGTAGTCTGCGATATTCACATTTACCCCATAATTATTAATTGGGTTAACTACTTTCCATTTCCAGGTCCTGGTATCTTCATTATCGACTATTTCCACCAATCGGCCGTTGCCCACTGCCGATAGTTCCGAAGGAACCGTGATCGCCAGATCCACTCCATTATCGGGCTCATCGTAAGGATGGTCCTTGTTAGGCCACCAGATACTGGCGCCAATTCCCTGGTTGGAAGTTGCTATGAAATGTTGGTCACTGGAATCCCGGGACCAGGTAAATCCTCCGTCCCAGGGTGGATTCTTTGCTACGCGAGGCTTTCCGGAAAACTGCACAGATAGGGAGTAGGTCTTTCCTTTCTTCTGTTTCTTTTTCAGGGTGATGAAATGAAACATTCCTTCGGAACGAATATCCAACGGTTCTCCATCCTGCGTGGCATTCAAAAGTTTCATGGGCTTCTGAAGATCCAATTGCATCACCTTGCCTGGATCGAGAACGGTGTAGGTGATTGTATTGGTTCCGGTAATTTCTCTTTCTTTCGGAAAAACACTCACTTCAAGCTCGTAGTGTTTCAAGTCCCACCAGCCACGTTCAGGAGTAATGCTTCCGAAGAGGCTGTCCTGTTTACTGAACGATTGGGAATATCCCATGACTGTCACGAGAAACAGCAGTATGACAATTCTGTATTTCATGTTTAGGTTTTATTAATTGCGGAAGATTCCGGATGGGAATACTACCACGCTTTCGTGTCCGTCTTCACCTACCGAAGCAATTCCGAAGAAATAGTTATCAATAACAATGCCTTCCAGGGTGTACTCGGAAACATCGCCAACATAGCGGCTGTGATCCCAGGTAGGCGAGGTAGTGTCACGCCAGTAGATCTTGTAACCCACGGCGCCATCCACTTTTTTCCATTTGAATTTAGCCGAAGGTTCCACTATGCCTCCTATAGCTACATCTTCCGGTGGAGGTGGAGCGGAAGCCAGGCGGGCCATGGTGATGGCGTTCACGGCCGTTAGTTTTTTTGCGTAGTCAAAGTTGACGAATTTAAGCTTGTCTCCGTACTCAATACCATCTTCCATGCGGATGTCCTGGTGCTGCTGGGTGTAATTCTCATGGGCCTCCATGATTCGGATACCAGCAAATCCCGCATCGTTGAAAGGGCGATGATGCCCACCGCGGCCAAACCTATCGAGTCTATAGATCAACATCGGATTCATTTCAGGCATATAGGTTTTAGTGGTTTTGTAGACGTAACGTGCCAATTGACGAGAGATCCCATCCACTTCTCCACCGTAGAATCTTCTGCGGTTTCGCTGGCGCTCGGTTTCTGTGGGTGGAACGGGTTCTGAAAAGATCCTGAAATCAACATTGCTAACAACGCCGTCAACTCCTTTGATATTGCCGATCATGTCGTTGTTCAATACCCCTATGATCTCCCAACCGTTCTCTTTGGCGTAGTTCGCAAATCCCTTTCCGCCAAAAAGGCCCTGTTCCTCGCCACTCAACCCCAGGTAAACGATACTACTTTCAAATTTATACTTCGATAAAACCCTTGCTGCCTCAATAGCTCCGGCCATACCCGTGGCATTGTCGTTGGCCCCTGGTGAATCCGAAGTATAATCAGTAGGACTACTCACTCTGGAATCGATATCTCCACTCATGATGATATACCGATTGGGATATTTTGTTCCTTTCTGAACGGCAGCGACATTAACTACCCAGACATCTTTTACAATACGGTTGTTCTCACCTTTTTTTACCAGGTCCTTCTGATAAAAAACATCAAGACATCCTCCGCAGTCGTTGGATATATTGTTGAATTCCGACTTTATCCATCGGCGGGCAGCGCCTATTCCTCGCGTGTTTGAAACTGTATCGCTTAATGTATGTCGGGTACCGAAACCCGCAAGCGTTGTGACGTCTTGTTCCAGTCTTTCAGCCGAAACCGCATCTATGATATCGTATAGTTTGGGATCGGTTTGAGCAGTGCTTAAGGTAGCACTGAATAGAAGTATCAGGCAGGTAATTATTCTCATCTAATCGTAGTTTGTACGAAAATAACGAAAAGTTATAAGTCGTATTCAGAATGAAATGCTAATTCCGTTCAAGTTGGCTTTTTACTTTTCCGAAGTAGTCGTGGGCACAGCTACTATCGCCAGTTTGGTACCGTCCGGACTTAAAGCCATGCGTGTAATATTGTCAATCTTGAATTCTGAAAGATCCGCCACTTCCATCCAGCGATCCTCGCCAAACAGGTCGTACATAAACAATTTTGTCCCGCTTCCTATAAGACAAGTAGTGTCGTTCAACCAAACATGATCCTGCACATCAATAGGCAACTGTACAACAAAGAAACTTTCAAAACTTCCCATATCCAGTTGATACACATCGTGATTCCCTTCTTCATTAACATAGGTGTAACTCATGCTCTCGGAATTGGGTACGCGATGGAAAGACCGGCCGGCGTTATATGCAAGTGTATCCACGACTTTGGTTTCAAGGTTGGCCACAACCAGGTCGAGTCCATCATCCCCCAGCACAGAACCTAGCAGTAGGTCTTCGTTGTACATTGAGAAATAAGCTACTCTGAGATCGGGATGGGCTTCCTTGTAGTCTCCAAGGGTGATGTGATGATGAAAGAGTCGCTGATACCCGGTACTGTCCAGATGAACGCTTAGTACATTTTCCGAGTTCGGGATGCGTTGAGGTGAATACTGACTCGAAGCAGAACCCTCATGATACCAGAATTTCTTATCGAAACGAATGTTGTACTGGGCGATGTCTGTTTGTCCCCCGTTATTCCCTGCAAAGATCAGCAGGTTGTCGCTTTGGAAGGATGGCTGACTATCATACCCATCATCATTAGAGATATTCCTGAAATTGCTCAATTCGAATGTATCATTTCCGAAGTTGAGATCCATAAGGTAAACTTCGGTATTAGGCTGAGCGAAAGAGAAAGTTCCAACTAGAAACAAAATAAAAGCAATTCGGGTCATTTCAGAAATTTTACCAAAGATACGCAGAGTTTCAATGTCATTCAGAGCGAAGCGAAGAATCTAAAACAAAACCGCCAGTCGCGATCGACTGGCGGTTTTTCAACTAACTAACCAAATGCTATGAGCAGCATCTGCTTTTTAAAACGGATAAGTGTTCTCTGCCGTCACCTTTTCAGCGATCATATTCCGCAGAGCCACAACGTTAGGCGTGTTATGATATTTGGTAAAACGCTTCAATCCCATCAGCATCATTCGTTGTTCATCACCTTCGGCAAAAGAAACAATTCCTTCCTTTGCTTTCTGATTGATAGTGTCTACCGCATTATAAAGATACAACTTTGCCATTGCAATTTGCTCTTTTTGAGCGTCTTCACCAAATCTAAGTGCATTTTTTTCAGCTCTAAGTACCGTACTCTCAGCCATATAGATCTCTATGAGGATGTCAGCGGCAGCCATCAGAAGCTGTTGATGTTCTTCCAATTGTGGTCCGAATTTCTGAACGGCTGCACCTGCGACCATCAGGAATACTTTTTTCAGTTTGGCGATCATCGCCTTTTCTTCGGAAAGGATTGCGCTGAAATCGGGAGTATCGAAAGAAGGGATACCCGTAAGTTCGTCGACTACTGCCATGGCCGGACCAAGAAGGTCAACATGGCCTTTCATTGCTTTCTTCACCAGCATTCCAACGGAAAGCATTCGGTTGATCTCATTGGTTCCTTCGTAGATACGTGCAATTCTGGCATCTCTCCAGGCAGCTTCCATTGGGGTATCGGCGCTAAAGCCCATACCACCAAAGATCTGAATACCTTCGTCACTGCAATTCTGAATATCTTCGGAAACGGCCACTTTCAGAATAGAACATTCGATGGCGTATTCTTCTACACCCTTAAGTTCAGCTTCCTGGTGAGTGTTGCCTTCAGCCATACGTATAGCGATGCGATCCTCAATGTTTTTTGCAGCCCGATAACTGGCACTTTCACCTGCATAAGCAGATGTTGCCATATTTGCGATCTTGGCTTTTATGGCGCCAAACTTTGCGATAGGGGTCTTAAACTGAATACGTTCGTTGGCATATTTCACCGCCGTATCGATCACCCGGCGTTGTGCATCCAGGCAGGCAGCCGCCAATTTGATCCTACCCACATTGAGGGCGTTCATCGCGATCTTAAATCCATCACCGCGCTTTGAAAGCATATTTTCAACAGGAACTACTGTTTCGTTAAAGAAAACCTGTCGGGTAGAGGAGGCGTGAATCCCTAGTTTTTGTTCTTCCTCGCCCATGGTGATACCATTGGATGGATCGTTCTCAACGATAAATCCTGTAATGTTCTTATCGTCTTCAATACGCGCGAATACAATGAACAAATTACAGAAACCCGCATTGGAGATCCACATCTTTTGTCCGCTGATCTTGTAGTGTGTACCATCTTCCGAAAGAACCGCTTTTGTTTTTCCGGAGTTAGCATCACTTCCTGCGCCCGGCTCTGTGAGACAGTAAGCACCAAACCACTCTCCCGTGGCAAGTTTAGGGACATACTTTTGCTTTTGCTCTTCGGTTCCGTATAAGGTGATCGGCATGGTGCCAATCCCTGTATGTGCACCAAAGGCAGTTGCAATAGAACCTGTAGCTCCAGAAATGTAATCACAAACGAGCATCGTAGTTACAAAGCCCATACCCAGTCCGCCGTATTCTTCCGGAACTGCAATTCCAAGAAGTCCGAGTTCACCTGCTTTTCGCATGATCTCTTCGGTAAAGGCGTAATCCTTTTTCTCGAAACGTTCTTTGTGAGGCCAGATCTCCCGGTCTACAAATTCGATTACCGATTCTTTCATCATCTTCTGTTCTTCGGAAAAGTCTTCGGGGGTGAATATATCTTCACATTTTGACTCCTTCACCAGGAATTGCCCTCCTCGGAGTATGTCTTTGTTAAGTTCTGCCGTGGTACTCATATTTATTTTTTTAGTATTCAGTATTCAGTATTCAGTATTCAGTGTTCAGTGTTCAGTGTTCAGTGTTCAGTGTTCAGTGTTCAGTGTTCTAACATCTAACGACTAACATCTAACATCTAACGTTTAACATCTAACGTCCAACATCTAGTTAAGGAATTCATAGATTCCTGCGGCTCCTTGTCCGGTTCCAACACACATGGTTACCATACCGTATTTACCCTGCATGTTTCGCTGCCGCATTTCGTCAAATAACTGGACAGATAATTTTGCCCCGGTACAACCCAAAGGATGACCTAATGCGATGGCTCCTCCGTTCACATTTATGATCTCCTGGTTTAGGTTCAGTTCACGGATCACGGCCAGTGATTGAGAAGCAAATGCTTCGTTCAATTCAATAAGATCGATGTCCTCTTGTTTCATTCCAGCCTGCTTCAGGGCCTTTGGGATGGCCTTAACCGGCCCGATTCCCATGATCCTTGGTTCAACACCAGCAACTCCAAAATTCACCATTCTCGCAATGGGTTCAAGATTCAGTTCCTTAACCATCTCCTCACTCATCACCAGCACAAAAGCAGCTCCGTCGCTCATCTGTGATGAATTTCCCGCAGTTACGCTACCGTTTGCTGCGAAAACTGGTCGAAGTTTACCAAGTACTTCCTTGGAGGTGTCGGCTCGCGGACCCTCATCCTTGGCTACGGTATAGGTAGTAGTTTCTTTCTTTCCTTCGGAATTCACAAAAGTGTGTTCTACTTCTATGGGTACGATCTGCTTGTCGAATCTATTCTCGGCCTGGGCTTTCAAGGCTTTTTGGTGCGAATTGTAAGCAAATTCGTCCTGGTCTTCACGCGATACGTTGAACTGGTTGGCAACGGCTTCGGCAGTTAATCCCATTCCCCAGTAATAATCTTCGTTACCTTCCTTAGCGATCTGGTAATCGGGAGTTGGTTTATATCCACCCATTGGGATGTAGCTCATACTCTCCGCTCCACCTGCAATGATACAATCGGCCATTCCGCTTTGGATCTTGGCTGTTGCCATGGCGATAGTTTCTATACCGGATGCGCAGTAACGGTTTACGGTTACACCGGGCACGTCTTCAATTTTCAGTCCCATTAAGGAGATCAAACGCGCCATATTCAATCCTTGTTCTGCTTCCGGCATGGCATTTCCCACGATCACGTCGTCAATTCGGGTTTTATCCAGCTCGGGTAATTCCTTCATCATGTGCTCGATGGTCTCCGCTGCCAGTTCATCCGGCCGCTTGAACCTGAAAAGGCCCCTGGGAGCTTTACCCACCGCTGTTCTGTATGCTTTAACTATATATGCTGTTTTCATTTTTATAGTATTAAGTATTGAGATGTTAGTATTAAGATTCGGTAAGCGACTTTTGAAAGGCATAATTCATTTTCTGAATCTCCGTAACCTTATTCAACACTGGTTTTATTTTATCTTCTGAAATTAGTTGCAATTCTATTACTAATATTAATTGAGTTTCTAATTCATATGAGGAGCCATGCGCAACGCTTAAAAAATGTTGAAACTCCTTCTTTGAATTTCTTCCGGCTCCTTCTGATATATTCGATGGAATTGAAATCGCACATCTCTTCAACTGTGAAACCAATCCGAATTTTTCTTCCGTAGGTAGTTCAGCAGCAATAGAATAAACTGATTTTGCCAAAGCCATGGATTTACTCCAAATCTTTAAATCTTTTACCTTATGCATACTAACTACTAAATTCTAATATCTAAAATCTAATTCCTTAATGGTTTTCCTTTCTTGATCATGTGCTCAAGTCGCTCAAGTGTTTTCCTTTCGGTACATAAACTCATGAATGCTTCTCTTTCAAGATCTAGAAGGTATTGTTCACTTACATAACTAGGCTCACTTAAGTCTCCACCCGCCATCACATAGGCCAGTTTATTGGCGATCTTCTTATCGTGTTCACTGATGAAGTGTCCCGCTTCCATGGAATCGGTCCCTACAAGGAACATCCCCAGTGCCTGTTTTCCAAGTACTCTTACGTCCTTTCTCTGAAGAGGTTTGGTATAGCCCTGATCCGCCATCATGCGGGCAACTGCCTTAGCTGTGGCGATCTGTCGGTCTTTGTTTACTACTACAATATCTTTTCCTTTCTGAAGGATTCCGGTATCGTAGGCTTCGTGAGCCGATGTAGCCACTTTGGCCATACCAATAGTGAGGAAGTATTCCTGAAGTCGGTTTAGTTCCACGTCATTCTTGGCGAAGGTATCGCTGGCTCTCATCGTCATCTCCTTACTACCGCCACCACCTGGTATTACTCCAACACCAAATTCCACCAGCCCGATATAGGTTTCAGCTGCTGCGACTACACGATCTGCGTGCAGGGTCATTTCGCAACCACCTCCCAGGGTCATTCCATGCGGCGCTACCACTACTGGTATGGAAGAATAGCGCAGTCGCATGCAGGTATCCTGGAAGTATTTTACCGCCATATTCAGTTCGTCGTATTCCTGCTCTACAGCCATCATAAAGATCATACCGATATTGGCACCCACCGAGAAGTTTGCTCCCTGGTTTCCTACCACAAGTCCGTCGAAATCTTTTTCGGCTATATCAATTGCCTTATTCACACCGGCAAGTACATCACCCCCAATGGAGTTCATTTTACTCTGGAATTCCACATTCAGGATTCCGTCACCCAGGTCTTCGACAACGCAACCACTGTTTTTGAACACTTCTTTGCTCTTGCGAATGTTGTCAAGGATTATAAAGGCATCCTGACCCGGAACTTTTTCATGAGCTTTCTTCGGAATGTCGTAGAAATAAGTGGCTCCATCCTCAACGGTATAGAACGACTCAATTCCTGCATCCTGCATCTCTTTTATCCAGGCTGCTGGTTCCTTACCAATTGCTTTAATTAGTTCTATTCCTTCGGAAAGACCAACGGCATCCCAAATCTCGAAGGGTCCGTTCTCCCATCCGAAACCAGCCTTCATAGCGTCGTCGATCTTGTAGAGTTCGTCTGTGATCTCCGGGATTCGCTTGGAAACATAGGCGAACATCGCACCGAAATTCTTCCGATAGAATTCACCGGCTTTGTCTTTCCCGCCTACAAGAACTTTGAACCTGTCGATCACCTTGTCGATAGACTTGGTCATCTCCAGGGTAGGGAAGGAGGCGCGTTTCTTAGCTCGGTATTCCAGGCTGTCCAGGTCCAACGAAAGAATTTCACTGGATCCGTCTTCTTTCTTTATCTTTTTGTAGAATCCTTGCCCGGTCTTGCTTCCCAGCCATTTATTCTCCATCATGGTGTCGATGAAGGCAGGTAGCCTAAATAATTCATGCTCCTCATCGTCCGGGCAATTATCGTAAATACCATTTGCCACGTGAACAAGGGTATCCAGTCCAACTACGTCCACAGTTCTGAATGTTGCACTTTTTGGTCTTCCTATCACGGGACCGGTAAGCTTGTCAACTTCCTCTATGGTAAGACCCATTTCGGAAACCTGGTGAAACAGACTTTGAATTCCGAAGATACCTATACGGTTACCGATAAATGCAGGTGTGTCCTTCGCTATCACAGAAGTCTTTCCCAGGAACTGTTCCCCGTATCCATTCAGGAAATCAAGAACTTCCTGTTTGGTGTCCGGACCCGGAATGATCTCGAATAATTTCAGGTAACGCGGAGGGTTGAAGAAGTGAGTTCCGCAGAAATGCTGGCGGAAATCTTCGCTTCGCCCGTCATTCATGAATTTTATAGGTATACCGGATGTATTTGATGTGATCAAAGTGCCGGGAGTACGATGCTTCTCCAGATTTTCGAATACCTGTTGCTTGATGTCAAGGCGTTCTACTACCACCTCGATGATCCAGTCCACATTCTTAACCTTAGCTATATCATCCTCCAGGTTTCCAGTAGAGATTCGCTTGGCGAAGTCTTTGTGGTATAGGGGTGCTGGTTTACTTTTGATTGCCGCAGTTAGGGCATCGTTAACCAGCCTGTTGCGAACCACTTTATCCTCAAGGCTTAGTCCTTTGGCTTTTTCTTTGTCGTTTAATTCGCGAGGGACGATGTCGAGTAATAGGACTTCCACACCGATATTAGCGAAGTGACAGGCGATACCGCTTCCCATGATCCCGGAACCGATTACTGCAATTTTTTCAATTCTTCTTTTAGCCATGTGCGATTATATTTTTTCAGTCTTGTATATTTTTTTTGAAGTAACCAGGTCGAGTATTGTATTGGCTACTCGCTTATATGTTTGAAGGTCTTCTTCACCGATTGTCGCTTTTACTGCTTCATCGAAACGCAAAACAACACCTTTGGAGTACTCACGCATCTCCCTTCCGAAGTCGGTAAGATGAATAAGCACACTCCTGCCGTCCAGTGGATTAGGTCTTCTTTCTATAAGACCCTTTTCTTCCATATTCTTTAAGGTTCTCGATAGGCTAGTGGCTTCCATCCCCATCTTTGGGCCCAATGCCGTTGAAGGAGTTCCTTCTTCAGGATCTATACTTATGAGGGCGAAACCCGTGGCCATCGTGCTGTCTTTCTTCGCCGCTTCTTCGTTATACATCTTACTCACCCCCATCCAGGTGGCCCGTAGTATGTAATCGATCGTTTTTTCTTTCAAGGGAGTTTGTTTTTGATATTGCCAAAGATAATAAAATATACTATGCATGCATAATAAATTAACAAAATTATAGAGCTTGGTGTTACAAGCTCCTGTCATTCCTAAAGTTAATGAGTTTCCAAGAAGGTCCTTGATCGCTTTTTATGCGGAAAATAGTTAGGTACTACTTTCGTGACCATACATCTTATTGTAGAGGTCGATGTACTTTTGCTTGATCACTTTTCGTTTCATTTTCATAGTAGGAGTAAGGTGACCTTCGTCGATAGTCCATACTTCTGGGGTTAGTTCAAACTTCTTAACCTGTTCCCATTTTCCGAAACGCTCGTTGAAATGATCCACTTCCTTTTGAATACGCTTAATAAGTTTTTCATTGGTAGCTAGGAGTGCTGGGTCTTCAGGAAGGTCTTTTCCTTTTCTTTCGTTCCATTCATGGACGAATTCATAATTCGGCTGAATGAGGGCAGCCGGCATTTTCTCACCTTCACCTACTACCATTACTTGCTCAATGAACCTGGATTGTTTGAAGGCGTTTTCAATGATCTGTGGTGCCACGTACTTCCCACCACTTGTTTTGAACATCTCCTTTTTCCTGTCGGTTATCTTCAGGAATCCATCTTCATCTATTTCACCGATATCACCGGTGTGGAAATATCCATCTTTTAATACATCGGCCGTAAGATCGGGATCTTTATAATACCCCATCATAACCTGCGGGCCCTTGATAAGGATCTCTCCGTCATGCGCGATCTTTACTTCCGTATCACGAATAGGTTTACCAACTGTTCCAATTCGGAAACCTCCTTTCCGCATATCATTCACACTCACCACCGGAGAGGTTTCGGTAAGTCCGTAGCCCTCCATCACAGGTATTCCAGCGGCATTAAACACTCTGGCAAGTCGGGCTTGCAGTGCAGCACTGCCTGATGCAACGGCTTTCAGATTGCCACCGAGGGCTTCCTGCCACTTAGAGAATATCAATTTACGGGCGATCTTTAATTTCGTCTCATACCACCATCCGTTTTGCCCGTATGGCTCGTATTGTAGACCAACTGATACCGCCCAGAAAAATAGTTTCTTCTTGATCCCCGTTAGATCGGACCCCTTGGCATAGATCTTATCGTACACTTTTTCGAGTAGGCGAGGGACAGCCGTCATGACTTCCGGCTTGATTTCCTTTAAATTATCGCTTATAGTTTCAAGGGATTCAGCAAAATGGATGCTCACTCCACAAAACTGGTACATATAGAGAAGCATACGCTCATAGATATGGCACACAGGTAGGAAACTCAACGACTTGTTCTTGGCGATATCGATAGGCAATCGCTCTGCACTATAGACCGCGTTCGTTGCAATGTTTTTATGACTCAGCATCACACCTTTTGGCTTACCGGTAGTTCCGGAGGTGTATATCAAAGTGGCCAGATCGTCTTCCTTAATGAGGTCTTTTCTTTTCTCTACCTCATCCTGTAGCTCGGGATGTTCTTCTCCAAGCTTAATTACTTCGCTGTAATGTGGGCAATCTCTTAATTCATCAAAACAATATACTCCTTCCAAAGTAGGAACCTGATCCTTGATCTTATTGATCTTGTCAAGTACTTCTGTACAGGAAACAAAACAGAATTTAGATTCGCTGTGATTCAGTACATAGGCATATTCTTCTTCGGAAATCGTTGGATAAATCGGCACATCCTGAGCGCCGATCTGTAATACGCCTATGTCGCAGATGTTCCACTCGGTGCGATTGGTCATTGATATAAGTGCAACCTTGTCGTTCGGCCTAACTCCCAGGTGGATCAATCCCCGACTCAGTGCGTTCGCTTTGTCGAGATATTCTTTGGTAGACGTGGCAACCCATTCACCGTTCTTTTTGGTAACCAGGGAGGCTTCTAGTGGAAAATTTTCTAATTGGTAATATGGGAAGTCAAAAAGTCTTTTTACTTCGATCATGGTCGCATTTTTTCAGACACACAAAATAGGAAAAAATCTTCAGATTATAATGGGTCAAAACCAGCTGGCTCTATGCTTCTTTAGCTTCCAGCCACTTTCTGGCATTCACGAATGCCTCATGCCATGGTGATACTTTGTCCTCACGGCCCGATGGGTAATAACCCCAGTTCCAGGGGAAGGTGGATCGCTCCAGGTGAGGCATGATAACCAGGTGTCTCCCGCTGTCGTCTGTAAGAATTGCTGTATTATAATCACTTCCATTAGGATTCGCCGGAAGGCCTTCATAACCATATTTCCCAACGATCTTATAGTTTTCTTCTGAAAGGGGAAAGCTAAATTTACCTTCACCGTGAGCCGCCCAAATACCAAGTGTGCTTCCCGACAGAGACGAAAGCATTACAGAGTTGTTATCCTGGATCTCGATAGAAGTAAAAGAACACTCGAACTTATGAGTGTCGTTGTGAAGCATCTTCGGCTTTTCTTTATGATCAGGGTTTATGAGTCCGAGTTCTATGAACAGCTGACATCCATTACAAACTCCAAGAGACAGTGTATCCTCTTTGCTGAAGAAGTTGTTCAGCGCTTTGTTCGCCTTTTCATTATAAAGGAAGGCGCCTGCCCATCCTTTGGCACTACCCAACACGTCACTATTCGAAAATCCTCCTACGGCAGCTATGAATTTAATGTCATCAAGGGTTTCGCGCCCTGTAATTAGATCTGTCATGTGAACATCCTTCACATCAAACCCAGCCAGGTGCATGGCGTAGGCCATTTCGCGTTCACTGTTACTTCCCATCTCACGAATAACCGCCGCTTTGATCTTCGGTTTTGAAGTGTCTACAACAGGTAGCTCGCCTGTAAAATGATTCGGGAAATTGAACTTTAGTGGTTGGTTCTTGTAGTTATCGAACCGCTCTTTTGCCTGAGCTGCACCACTTTGCATTCGGTCAAGCAAGTAAGAAGTCTGATACCAAACATCGCGGTATTCAGTAATGTTAAATTCTTCAGTCACCTCATTGTGAGTAAGTTGAAGCGAGTCATCTGAACTTACAGATCCAATCTTATGGAAGGCTATACCTTCAGATTTTAGCATTGTTTCTACTTCGGAATCATTCTGTGCCTGGATCACAACTCCACAATTTTCAGAAAAGAGAATCGGGATAAGAGAATCACCTAATTCAGACAGATCAAGTTGTGCTCCGAGATTCACATCAGCAAAGCACATTTCAAGCAAGGTTGTGATCAAACCGCCTGCAGCGACATCATGACCTGCGGCTATCTTTTCTTCTGAAATTAATTTCTGAAGCGCATTGAACACGGTCACCACATAGGACGCATCCGTCACAGTAGGTGCTTCAGAACCAATAGTATTCAGTATTTGAGCAAAGGACGAACCTCCCAGCTTAAACTTGTCCTGTGATATATTGATATAGTAGATACTGCCGGCACCCTTTTGAAGCACAGGTTCCACAACCTGTTTCACATCTTTACAATGTCCCGCCGCCGAGATGATTACAGTACCGGGAGCGATAACTTCTTCGTTCGGGTATTTTTGCTTCATCGAAAGGGAGTCCTTACCCGTAGGTACATTGATGCCTAGTTCTATGGCAAAATCACTTACTCCTTTAACAGCTTTGTACAGCCTGGCATCTTCTCCTTCGTTATTACAAGGCCACATCCAGTTCGCGGAAAGTGAAATACTTTTCATTCCTTTCTCCAGGGGAGCCCAGACAATATTTGTTAGCGCTTCAGCAATGGAGTTACGCGAACCCGCCACGGGGTCTATCAATCCGCTAATTGGTGAGTGTCCGATCGAAGTGGCTACACCTTCTTTTCCATTGTAATCAAGAGCCATCACACCGCAGTTGTTCAACGGTAATTGTAGTGGGCCAGCACATTGTTGCTTCGCCACTCTACCCGTAACACAGCGGTCTACTTTATTTGTAAGCCAATCCTTGCAGGCCACTGCTTCCAGTTGTAGCACCATATTCAGGTATTCGTGCAAACGTCCGGAATCGTAGTCAGGATTCTTGTAATTTCTTTGAATGGATCTATCCTGCATTACTGTTTTAGGCGAACTTCCAAACATATCTTCCAATGCAAAATCCATAGGTTTCTCACCTGTTGAGCTGCTTTGGAAACAGAATTGATGATCCCCGGTTACTTCTCCAACTTCATACATTGGAGATCGCTCGCGTTCGGCAATACGTTTCAGGGTTTCTATATCATCTTCCCCAATAACGAGTCCCATTCGTTCCTGGGATTCGTTCCCGATCAATTCCTTGGCAGAAAGGGTAGGGTCACCCACCGGTAATTTGTCCAGGTCGATATGTCCACCGGTCTCTTCCACTAATTCACTGAGGCAATTCAAATGTCCTCCTGCTCCGTGATCGTGGATGGATACGATTGGATTCTCTTCGCTTTCTACCATACCTCGAACGGCATTGGCAGCGCGTTTCTGCATTTCAGGATTGGAACGCTGCACGGCATTTAGTTCTATTCCACTTTCGAATTCGCCAGTATCAGCAGAGGAAACAGCAGCACCACCCATTCCGATCCGATAGTTTTCACCTCCCAGGATGACAACCTTATCACCGGTTTGTGGTATATCCTTGATGGCCTGTGAAGCTTTTCCATAACCGATTCCACCGGCAAGCATGATCACTTTGTCAAAACCTAATTTTCGAGCTTCTTCTTCATGTTCGAAGGTGAGCACGGAACCCGCTATAAGCGGTTGTCCGAACTTATTACCGAAATCCGATGCTCCGTTACTGGCTTTAATCAATATGTCCATTGGAGTTTGATACAACCAGTTTCTTTCTTTCATAGCCTTTTCCCATGGTCTGTTGTCCATTAGCCTGGAATAGGAGGTCATGTAAACAGCGGTTCCTGCAAGTGGTAGTGAACCTTTACCTCCTGCCAGGCGGTCACGGATCTCTCCACCACTCCCGGTAGCAGCTCCATTGAAGGGCTCAACTGTAGTCGGGAAATTGTGAGTCTCCGCCTTGAGAGAAATTACACTTTGGAAGGGCGTAGTTTGATAGAAGTCCGGTTTATCGGCAGTCTTAGGTGCAAATTGCTCTACTTCAGGCCCTTTTATAAAAGCAACGTTGTCCTTGTAGGCAGAAACAATTTCGTTAGGGTGTGTTGCCGAGGTTTTCTTAATTAGTTTAAAAAGGGAACTCGGCATGGTTTCACCATCTATCTCGAAGGTTCCGTTGAAGATCTTGTGTCGGCAATGCTCACTGTTCACCTGGCTGAAACCGAATACCTCACTGTCGGTTAATTTTCTGCCAAGTTTTTCGGAAAGCTGCTTCAGGTATTCAACTTCATCACTATTTAAAGCAAGTCCTTCCTGCTCATTATAGGCAGCGATATCGCTAATCTCTTTTATAGGTTCCGGCTCAATATGAAGATCAAAAATGTCCTGATCCAATAAATTGTATTTCTGGGAGAGCATGGGGTCGAAATCCGAGTAGTCTTCACTTACGTGATGAAACTCTTCGATTCTCGTGATTCCTTCGACGTGCATATTTTCGGTTATCTCCACGGCATTTGTACTCCATGGAGATACCATGGCAGCTCTCGGGCCAACAAAAAAATCCGCTATCGCGGACTGTTCTATTTTAGGTTGGTTACCAAATAACCAAGTTAGTTTTTCTATGGTTCGAGGAGAAAGATCGTCGGTGGACTGGACAGCAAAAACAGTGTTTTTTACGTCACCAAAAAAGTGGATCATCTGATGCTTTTTAGAGTACTTTGAACAAAGAGCAAAAATAACTAAATAAAAATTATTATCTGGGAAATGGGACACATATAATAGAAGTGATATTCTCTATTTGTTTTGTAGGTTTTTGAATTCGCTTTTTAGCCGTATCTTCAACCCTTCAAAAAGAAAATCAACTAAAATCATTGACTATGAAAATGAAAAATTTGCTACTTGTGTTGGCTGTATTTTCTGTATGCGGCATTTTTGCACAGGAGAGTAATCCACCTTCGTCTGTTTCCTATGGACGATTCGTGAAACAAACAATTCCTTTAAGAGACTTTCCTACCGTGGATGCTTCAGAAAACACGGATCCGAAAAACCTAAAGATCATTCCTAACAATTTAAGGGCGAACGAAAAGGTAAATGCTGCGGCTTTACCTTTAGGAGACGATCCTGTGGCTCAAAAGACCGCTGGACGCATTGCCAGCTTCGCCCTGGAAGAAAACTTTGACGGAGCCACGGCAGCTGAGGGTGGCGCAACTCCTCCGGACCCAACCGGAGCTGTAGGACCTAACCACTATGTTCACGCTGTAAATCTGGTAGTGAAAATTTTTGACAAGCAAGGGACATTGCTTGCCGGACCGACATCTCTGGGATCTTTTCTCGGTTCCGGAAATAATAGTGGAGACCCTATCGTGATGTACGACCAACTGGCAGATCGTTATTTTGTAAGTCAGTTTGGAGCAGCACCAAACTCGCTCGTATTAGGTGTCTCCGTAACAAATGATCCCACAGGGGCTTATAATGTATATGAATTTGTTCTTGATTCCTTCCCGGATTACCCTCACTATTCGGTTTGGCCGGATGGTTATTATGTAACAGCGAATAAATTCTCAGGGAATACAACCTATGTAATGGAACGCGATGTTATCCTCGCAGGTGGTGCGAATCCACAGATCGTTGGATTTAACCTTCCGGGAGTTAACAATAATCCTAACACAGTATTTAGTCCTGAACCTGCAAACCTTACCGGCACGGTGTTTCCACCAAACATACCGGGTTATATCGTATATCTCCAGGACGACGGCTGGGGCGGAGGTATTACCTTCGACCACCTGAAGATCTGGGAAATCGATGTGGATTGGGCAAATATTGGTAATTCATCGATCTCGTCACCCCTGGAAGTGCCTGTGGCACCTTTCGATTCGGTTTTTGCACCCTTCGGAACTGGAGACGTGAATCAACCGGGTACCAGCAATAAGATCGATATGATAGGCGGTGTAATTTCTTTTGCTGCCAATTACAGGAGTTTCGGATCACATAATTCGTGGTTAGTAACCTTTAATGTAGACGTTGACGGAAATGATACATCTGGTGTACGTTGGGTAGAATTGCGAAACGATGCCGTAAACGATTGGTCCGTGTTCCAGGAAGGAACTTACGCACCCAACGACGGCCAGAGCCGATTTATGGGTAGTGGAGCTATGGATGCTGGTGGAAATATCGGACTCGGATTTAATATTGCCAGCGGAACGCTGCCGGTAGGAGTGCGATATACAGGTAGGTTTGATGGTGATCCATTAGGACAAATGACCGTTGCCGAAACAACAATCGTAGACGGAATAGGTGTTCAAACGAACACTAACCGATTTGGGGATTATTCCCATCTCACTATGGATCCGGACAATTTCACCTTCTGGCATACGGCTGAATACTTCAGTGCTAATAATTTCTGGGTTTCCAGGATCGCATCTTTCTCTTTATCGGGTGGATTCACCAATGATGTGGGTGTGAACGATATCATTCAGCCGGTCAATGGTGTATTGACAAATTCTGAAACCGTTGAGGTGAGTATCCGAAATTACGGTACGGCAGACCAAACGAGTATTCCTTTGGAATTGCGTGTAGACGGCAACCTTATTGCTTCCGAAAGCTATACAGGTAATATAGCAGCCAATTCCACAGACACCTATACATTTTCCGCTACTGTGGACCTTTCTACAGTAGGTCAGACTTACAATATCGAAGTGAACACACTATTGGCGGCCGACGAGTTTAATACCAACGATGGTTTCAGCAAGGAGGTAACTCACCTGTTTGGTAACGATGTAGGAGCGCTCGAGATCACTGCTCCTCAATCCGGACAAGGATTGGGTGATGAAACTGTGACTATCACAGTGAAAAATTTTGGTGCGAATCCGCAGACAAATTTCGACGTTGAGTACTCCATTGACGGAGGTGCCGCCGTAGTTGAAAGTTTTAGTGGTACGATAAATTCCGAAGAAGAGGTAAGTTTCGACTTTGCCCAACAGGGTGATTTTACTGCCTTAGGAACTTATACCGTTACAGCATCAACATCTCTTGGAGGTGACCAGGATACAGCTAACGACGAAACAAGTACAACTATCGAGAATGAGCTTTGTCAGCCAGATCCCGACTGTTCTTTCGGAGATGGATTCCAATTGTTTTCAATCCAGGAAATAAACAATCCATCAGGATGTGAAGGTTACGGTGATTTCAGAAACCAGGTAGCAAATCTGGAAGAAGATACTACCTACAGCTTAACGGTTACTACAGGTTATGGTGATCAGCATGTTACTGTGTGGATCGACTTTAACGACGATTTCAATTTTAGTCCGAACGAGCGTGTTGTGCTGGACTATGTTATCGCGCCCGGACAGGGAAGTGGGAGCTATACTGAGACCTTCGACCTTGTTGTACCGGCGGGTGTTGCGGCAGGCGAGCACATCATGAGAGCAAAGACCAACTGGCAGGCTCCGGTGCCAATAAATGCCTGTGAGCAAACCCAGTTTGGTGAAACCGAAGATTATTCGGCAAATATCGGATCATTGAGCCTGGAAGATATTGCATTCCGCGATTCCGATCTAAGAGTAACCACTTTACCAAACAATCAATTTGAAGTTTCATTGGTTACCGATTTTGACGGAGAAGTGTTTGCGGCAATCTATAACACACTCGGACAGCAACTGGGTTACAAAGTGTTGAACCAATCCGGTAACACTTATAACCTGAACCTGGACATGTCTGCAGCAGCCAGTGGCGTCTACCTTATCAAAGTAGGCGGGCAGTATAATAGAATGTATAAAACCGCAAGGATTATTGTGAAATAGTTCCTCAGAAACAATAATAAAGAAAGGGGTGGTATTTTAGTCACCCCTTCTTTTGTCTACTGGTTTGGTAGGTTTCTGAATTCATTTATTCGCCGTACCTTCTGCCAGCAAAAAATTAATCAGCTAAAACTTTAACTATGAACCTAAAAACTCCTTTTGTGGCATTAGCTATGCTCTTTTGTATAGTTCTGAATGCCCAGGAAACCTATCCACCAAGTGAAATAATAACCGGAACCTTCCTCGGGAAAACTGCTCCTCTGAGGGATTTTCCTACAATGGAGAGTCAGTATTATGATGCCAAAGAGCAGACAATGATCTTAGACCAACTGGTGAATACTACACCAGAGACTGTTCCAACCACAACCGTGATCCCGGATATGCAAACCGAACCGGGCCAGATAGAAAGTCTACCATTGGAACAGAACTTTGTTGGTGCATCCTCATCGGAGGCTGGTGGTGTTTTTCCACCCGATCCTACCGGTGCCGTAGGTCCGAATCATTATATGCACTCGGTGAACCTTTTGGTGAAGATTTTCGATAAGACCGGAACTCTCATCACGGGTCCTACCTCTATCGCTGGCTTTCTTGGTATTTCTAATAGCCCCGGTGACCCTATTGTGCTATATGATCAGTTAGCCGACCGTTGGGTGATGAGTGCTTTTGGATCATTGAATAACTCTTTAGTAATTGGAGTTTCAGATACTAATGATCCAACAGGAGCCTATAATGTTTGGCAGTACCAATTCAGTGGTTTCCCGGATTATCCTAAATACGGTGTTTGGCATGACGGTTATTATGGAACCGTGAACCTTAATGGTCAAACCACACAGGGTTTTGTGATGGAACGCGACGTGATGCTCGCCGGAGGTGCGAATCCACAAATACTAATATTCAACCTTCCGCAGATCGTAATAAACCCTCAAACTGTAAAGAGTCCTGCTGCGGTGAATCTTACCGGAACAGTTGTAGATACCAGTACTCCAGGATATATAGTTTATCTGCAGGATGATGGATGGACGGGAGCTATTACTTTCGACCACCTGAAGGTTTGGGAGATCGATATGGATTGGAATAATGTTGGGAATTCAACGATCTCAGCCCCACTGGAAATTCCTACCGACCCTTTTGATGCAGGAGAAATATTTGGAAATGGAAACGGAGCATTGTTTCAGCCAGGTACAAATCAACGTCTCGCTGCTCACGGAGGAATTGTTTCTTTCGCAGCGAATTATCGAGATTTCGGATCGCACAATTCGTGGTTGATCACCTTCAATACATTCATTGATGGGAACCTAACGGGAGGAATCCGATGGATCGAACTAAGGAACGATGGCGCGAATCCATGGACTATTTTCCAGGAAGGAACCTATGCTATACTCGACGGACATAGCCGTGTTATGAGTAGTGGTGCTATGGATGCAGCAGGTAATATTGCCCTGGGATACACAACTGGAAGTAATAACCTTGCACCTTCGTTACGTTATACAGGGCGTTTCGACGGAGATCCCTTAGGACAAATGACAGTGGCCGAAACAGTTATCATCGACGGACCAGGTGTGCGAACGAACAGTAACCGATATGGTGACTACTCGCATATGACCATGGATCCGAATAACTTCACTTTCTGGTTTACTTCGGATTATTTTTCGGCGAATAACCAATGGAGAACGCAAGTTGCTTCTTTCTCTTTGTCGGGAGGTTTTGCAAACGATGTTGGAGTCAACGACATTGTGCAACCCGAAAATGGTGTGCTTACAAATGCAGAAACCGTTGAAGTAAGCGTTCGTAATTTTGGTTCGGCAGCACAAACCAATGTTCCCCTGGAACTTCGTCTTGATGGAAACCTCATTGCTACGGAAAACTATGTAGGATCCATTGCACCTAACGAAACGGATACCTATACATTTACCGCCACGCTTGATCTTTCAACCCCAGGCCAGGAACACGAAGTAGAAGTTACAGCATTGCTACCAGGTGATGAATTTAATCCGAATGATAATTTCACAAAGACTGTGAAGCACCTGTTGGGTGACGATGTTGGAGCGCTTGAGATCGCTGCTCCTGTAAGTGGATTTAGCCTTGGAGAGGATGAAACAGTTACGGTGACGATCAAGAATTTCGGTGCGAATCCTCAGTCGAATTTCGACGTGGAATACAGTATTGACGGAGGGACTCCGGTAGTTGAGACCTTTTCAGGAACTATTAATTCCGAAGAAGAAGTGGATTACGATTTCACTCAAACAGCCGATCTTTCCGAGTTAGGATCTTATACATTTACAGCCAAAACGTCTCTTGGAAGTGACCAGGACAATGCTAACGACGAAACCACATCGGTAGTTGAGAACGAGCTATGTATGCCAAATTCAGATTGTTCGTTTGGTGATGGATTCCAGCTCTTTTCTATAGCAGAGATCAACAATGCATCCGGTTGCGAAGGATATGGTAATTTTACCAATTTGGAAGCAAACTTAGAGCAGGATACTACTTATGACCTAACTGTTACGACAGGTTATGGAGACCAGTTCATCACAGTATGGATTGACTTTAACGATGATAATGTTTTTGCTGCCAATGAGCGTGTTGTTACAAATTATGTAATTGCGCCAGGGCAGGGAGCAGGCACTTATACTGAAACATTTGATCTTGTGATCCCGCCAAACGCACAGACAGGGACTCACCTGATGAGAGCCAAGTCCAACTGGCAGGGACCCGTACCAGCAGCCTGCGATGAGGCCGAATTTGGAGAGACAGAAGATTACACGGCAAATATTGGTACACTTAGCCTCGATGACCGAGCTATCAGAGATGGTGAGTTGATCGTAGTTTCTAAATCGAACAACCAATTTGAGGTTACTCTAGACACAGATTTCGATGGAGGAGTATTCCTTGGAGTGTATAATGTTCTTGGCCAGGAACTTGGATTTAACAAGAAAATTCCTAAGATCAACGGACAGTACAAGTTAAATCTCGATATGGCAAAATTAGCTAGTGGAGTTTACCTTCTGAAGGTGGGGGGTCAAACCACAACAGCCTATCAGACTGCAAGGATTATTGTTAAGTAATTCGAAGAAAAGCTAAAGTTTAAGGCGGCCATATTGGCCGCCTTTTTTTATAAAGTTTTTATAATTCCACGGCATAACTTATGAAATATGGATATATTGTCTGACTTCTAAAAAAAATAAACCATGAGAAAAATTTACTTGCTGCTGGCAACTGCTATGATTTCGAGTACGCTTTCGTTAGCTCAATCTGAATTCCAGGCCGCCAGCATTGAATACGGAACCTTCATTGGGGAAACCCTTCCGTTCCGAGATTATGAAACCTCAGTACCGGTTACCGATCTGGATGATCCAATTATTATTCAGAACAATTTACGCCAGGCGCCAAAATCCAATCCGGATGCCTTACCGTTAGGTGCCGATCCGCTAGCCCAGGAGGCTGAACCTACGCGCCAGGCCAGAGAAATCCTGGTGAATTTCATAGGATCCAATGTATCGGAAGCAGGTAATGCAATTCCTCCGGACCCAACGGGCGCCGCAGGTCCGAATCACTACGTACATGGTGTTAACCTGAGAATAAAAATATTTGATAAGAGCGGTAATCTCCTTGCAGGACCAACACCTTTAAGTACTTTTCTTGGCTCGGGTAACAACGACGGTGATCCCATCGTAATGTATGACCAACTGGCAGATCGTTTTTTTGTGAGTCAGTTTCGTACCAGTGACGACGCACTGATTATCGGTGTTTCTACTACTCCGGACCCTACAGGAACGTATAATTTATACAGCTTCCCTTTAGATGCTTTTCCAGACTACCCTCACTACTCAGTTTGGCCGGACGCTTACTATCTAACTGCTAATAAATTTACAGGGAACAGGGTTTACACTTTAGACCGTGCTGCCATGATCGCTGGCGATCCTAATCCGGCAATCATTGGATTTAACCTTCCCGGCGTCATTTTTAATCCGAACACGGTATTCAGTCCGGAACCGGCAAACCTCGTGGGAAACACTGCTCCGGCAAATGTTCCCGGATACATCGTTTATTTGCAGGACGACGGTTGGCCTGGAGTGACTTTCGATCATATTAAAATTTGGGAGATCGATGTTGATTTTGTAACTCCTGGTAATTCGACGATTTCAGCACCGGCTCTTATTCCGGTGCAACCTTTCGACGGGACCTTCTTCCCATTTAGCGTGGGTGATGTTCAACAGCCTGGGACTTCTCAGCGATTATCAAGCCAGGCAGGAATCATTTCATATATGGCTAATTATCGCAGTTTCACGGGTCATAATTCGTTCCTGGTTAACTTTAACGTTGATGTTGATGGAAGCAACCGTGTGGGAATTCGTTGGATAGAGTTGAGAAATACAGGTACAGGCCCATGGTCTATTTATCAGGAAGGAACCTGGACGCGTAACGATAGTGAAAGCCGATTCATGGGAAGTATGGGAATGGATGTAAACGGAAACATCGCCTTAGCATACAGCAGGGGTAGTGCGAGCAACGCCGTTGGAATATACTATACTGGACGACTCGAAAGCGATCCTCTGGGTCAAATGAGTTTCCAGGAGCAAGAGATCCAGGCAGGGAGTTCGTTCCAGAATTTCTCGAATCGATTCGGCGACTACTCGCAAATGACCATGGATCCCGATGGAGAAACATTTTGGTTTACATCTCAGTATTTCCAGATCGTTAATCAATGGACTACTAAGATCGCAGCATTTAACCTTGAGAACATTCCAATACTGGCAAACAATGATGCCAATGCAGATGAGGCAGAAATGGCTGTTTATCCGCTTAATGGAGATGTTTACGAGGTTTTCCTCACAAGTACGAAGGACTTGGGTGATGTTCAGTATGAAGTGATAGATATACAGGGGAGAAACGTATCCCAGGGGGCTCTTAGTAATAACGGCGATAATCACAGGGGGACATTTAACAAAGGTTCGCTTGCAACAGGTGCTTATGTGATTAGAGCGTTTAACAATGGCTCTTTCAGTCAAAGCAAAAAAGTAATCATTAAGTAACCGTTAAAGGTTTTATTGATTGAAGAAGCCTTTCCTTCCCGGGAAAGGCTTTTTATTTTTTCTGAAGCAATGCCATATAGAAACCATCAAATCCGCTTCGAGCAGGAGATACTTTCTCTTCCTTTACAAGTTTAAAATCTTTGCCGTTATCCGAAGCAAGGAAATGACTTACCTGGTCCTGGTTTTCCGAAGGTAAAATAGAACAAGTGGCGTAAACAAGCTGGCCACCCGGACGCACCATTCTTGAATAACTGGATAGGATCTCTCGTTGTTTTTCTCGGATCTCATCAAGGAATTCAGGCGAAAGCTTCCATTTGGTGTCGGGGTTACGTCTTAAAACGCCCAGTCCGGTACAAGGCGCATCTATAAGTACTTTATCCGCTTTCTCAATAAGTTTTTTAATGGCCTTGGAGGAATCGATCAGGCGTGTTTCAATGTTGTGTACTCCATTCCTGCGTGCTCTGCGCTTAAGCTCCGTCAGTTTATAATCGTGAATATCCATAGCGATCACCTGACCTTTGTTTTCCATTAGGGCGGCTATGTGTAAACTTTTCCCTCCGGCACCTGCACAAGCATCTACCACACGCATTCCCGCTTTTGGGTCTAAGATTTTGGCTACTTTTTGAGAGGAAGCGTCCTGTACCTCAAACCAACCGTCCTTGAAGGCTTTGGTAGTGAAAACATTCGCCCGTTCTTTTAACTTCAAGGCGTTAGGTAAGCCTGTGATGGATTCGGTTTCAATGTTTTCTTCTGAAAGAGCAGCCTGAAGTGCCTTTTTGGTGGTTTTTAAAGGGTTGGTTCTTAGAATTACATCGGCCGTAGCATTCAATGCATGAATTTCTTTCTCCCATTGGTTTCCAAGTTCTTCCATACCCAGTTTATCGAGCCAGTCCGGAATGGACTCACGAATTTTTCGGATTTTGGAGAACTCGTCGAATCGTCCCTTGATGCGTCGTTCCGGAGTACCAGCAAATTGAGGCCAGTCGGGTAATCGAATACCTCTAAGAACCGCCCAGACGGCCACAAGTCTGAACAGATTTTCCCTGTCGAAAGGTTCTTTTACTTCGGCGATCTCGGAATACAAACGTTTCCATCGAACTATATCGTAGGTGGTTTCAGCAATAAAACCACGATCCCTGGAACCCCATCGTTTGTCACGCTTAAGAGTGTTCTTTAAAACCTTGTCGGCTTGCTTTCCCTCGTTGAAGATGAGATGAAGGGAATCGACAGTTGCGAATACTAAGTTGCGGTGTAATTTCATGGGTTTCAATTGGTGGGCAAAGGTATCACAAAGCAATGAATACTTTTAATTACTTTTGGCAAAAATATTCTATGCGCTATCTATACCTCTTACTTTTCGCGATTAGCATAACTTCCTGTAGCCTGAATGGGATAAATGAATTTACCTCGGTTGAGATCACTCCTGTGTTCCAGGATAGTATCAGTATTCGTGCCATTTCTCCTCTCGATGAAAACAAGGTATGGTTTGCAGCCAATGCAGGCAGGGTGGGTCTTATCGATAGTCTCACTCCCAAACTGGCCACCATCAAATACGAAGACTCTCTCTTAGCGTTTCGGTCGATCGCTACTACCAGAAATGCGGTTTTTGTGCTCAGTATTGCCAGTCCGGCAGTATTGTACAAGATAGGATTCGATGGAGAGTCAGCTACTAACATTGAGCAGGTATATTTTGAGCAAGGAGAGAAAGTATTTTACGATGCCATGGCCTTTTGGAATGACAAGGAAGGTATCGCCATGGGAGATCCTACTGAAGACTGTCTTTCGATTATCATAACCCGGGACGGTGGGAATACCTGGAACAAAATTCCTTGTACAAACTTGCCGAAAACAGAGAATGGTGAAGCGGCTTTTGCGGCGAGTAATTCAAATATTTCTTTGAGTGGTGATCATGCCTGGATCGTATCCGGTGGAAAACGTGCCCGGGTATTCCATTCAGCGGATAAGGGGGTAAGCTGGGAGGTTTTTGAAACACCTATCATCCAGGGCAAGGCGATGACAGGTATTTATACTGTGGATTTCTTCGATGAAAAGAACGGGATCGTTTTTGGAGGAAACTGGGAGGATAAAGCTTTCAATGAGGGAAATAAGGCTGTAACCACCGATGGTGGGAAGACATGGAACTTGATTAGCAATGCTGCGGGACCTGGTTATCGTTCTTCGGTTCGCTATGTTCCCGGAACAGAAGGACAGGGGGTAGTGGCTGTAGGCTCGCCCGGAGTCTCCTACAGTCCGGATGGCGGTGATAGCTGGTCGGATTTATCTTCTGAAGGCTTCTATGCTATTGAATTTGTAAACGACACCCTTGCCTTTGCTTCGGGTAGAAATAAGATCTCCAGGCTTATTTTCAGATAAAAAATAAGGCGGGGATATTCCCGCCTAATTCTATTGTCGTCCTTTTCTTCGTTTTCGAAGTTGTTCCATGAGTATTCTTCGGAAATCCTCTTCTGCTTTTCGGAGTCGAAGTATTTTTTGCGGCGGTATAACACCTTTCAATTCCTGCACGAGGTTTTTATAATGTGTGAACTGATTCTCTTTGAAATCGATCATTTTTTCGATTAGCTTTTCCGCCTCCTCATCACTTAAAGCGCCAACGTCCCCTTTCACCATGGATACGATCTCCCGCCTTTCCTGTTTTCGATTTTTTTCGAGTTGCTGGTCGAATTTATTATAGATGGGCCAGAACTTCTCAGCTTCTTCGGAAGTAAGGTCCAGAGTCTGGGTAATATGAGCTGTTTTAAGTGCCTGTATCTGTTCACTTCCGGGGCGTTGCGCCTGGAGTGTACTGGCAAATAGTAGTAGTATGATCAATAAGTTTTTCATTTTATTCAACTAATAATGAGTTTTCGTCAAAATTATCAAGGAGGTATTTCTCCAGGTTTTCTTCGGAAATTTCTTCCATAGGAAGTGTTATTTCTGAAAGATCTTCTTCTTCAAGCAAGGCCAGGACGTCATAGGTGTTAATTTCCAAACCACCCTCATCGATAAAAGCCTCAACTTCATTAACGTTAATATCGGTCAGGTTAATATCCTCACCTGCACCGCCCCATAACGAAATAATGAGTACCAGGGACGCTGCTATGCCCGCAGCGTAGAGGAAGTTACGTCTACTGAAAAGCGAAATCACTTTGGGATCTTCGTTTTCAGCCAGGCTGTTCAGAACCTTATCTTCAACCGAATCAAAGTATCCCTCCGGCACTTTAAGGCCATTGGAGGCCGGCAGACTGTCTTCCATTACCTTTAACATCATTCGGTCTTCGAAATTTTCGAAGTAGCCCTCAGGGGCATTTAAACCGGATATGTTCTTTTTATCTTTCATGTATTCATTTGACCTGTATTAACTCAAAAGGTTTCATTGTTCTTAAGATAGGCCGTAATTTTCTTAACTGCAATGTGATAATTACTTTTTAATCCACCTACGGATGTTTCCAGTATCTCCGACAATTCCTCGTAAGTGTGTTCTTCGAAGTATTTCATATTAAACACCAACTGCTGTTTTTCGGGCAGGCTGGCGATGGCTCTTTGTAAATTTAATTCTATCGCGCCTCCTTCAAAATAAACATCGCTTTCAAGTGACTCAATGGCTCTCTCTTTTACTTCTTCAATTGTTATGTTGTTTCGTTTGGCGCGCTTATTCATAAAAGTAATGGCTTCGTTGGTGGCGATGCGATACATCCATGTATAGAGCCTACTATCCCCTTTGAATGAATGGATATTACGATATACTTTGATAAAAGTATTCTGAAGCACATCATCTGTGTCGTCGTGATTGAGAACCATCTTTCGGATATGCCAATAGAGGCGTTCCTTGTATTGGGACATAAGATCCCTGAAGGCTCGCTCTTTGTCTTTATCCGATTGAAGCGCGCTTACCAGCGCCTGTTCTTGCACCACCTGTTGACGATTTGGAAGTTAGACTTATGAAATCTATAAAGGTTTAATCTATAAAACAAATCGTATATATCCCCCTAAAAAGCCTCAAAACATCGATTAAGTGAATTTAATTATCGATAAAATGCAAATAAATTTTATTTGTAGGAAAATATTTACTAATTTCGAACCATACTTCTTATGTATATGTTCTTTATTATTAGCCCCAACTATAATAAAGACGAACTAAACGGGCCTAAGCGGGGGCTGGCCCGTTTTTTTTATACCTTCAATTTAAATCGCAAGAATTTCCAAAAACATACTAAAAGTAGGAAAAAACCTATATTTGTATTTCAAAAACATCGATGAAATGCATAATTAGTAGATTAAAAGCAATACAGATTTGGTAATTTCATTTCAACCCTATATATTAGCTCCATACTTATGATAATTACCGTTGTCGTGTGCCCCAAATACGACAACAAAACTAAAAAGAGCGGAGCCCCAACCGCTCTTTTTTTTTGTTTGATAATTAATGGTTTGATTTATCCCAGAGATTGCATCTCCACTAGACTGTGATACACTCCTTCTTTTGAAAGTAATTCACTGTGTTTACCCTGTTCAACTATTTTGCCTTTGGAAAGTACCACGATGTTATCGGCGTTTTGTATTGTTGATAGACGGTGAGCGATCACAATAGAAGTACGGTTCTTCATCATATTCTCCAGTGCCTGCTGCACAAGTCGCTCACTTTCGGTATCCAGAGCAGAGGTTGCTTCATCCAGTATCATGATAGGAGGATTCTTTAAAACGGCCCTGGCAATGCTTAGTCGTTGCTTTTGCCCACCACTAAGCTTGTTACCGCTGTCCCCGATGTTGGTATCTATTCCATTCGGTAGTTCAGAAACGAACTCCCATGCGTTTGCCACTTTTAGCGATTCAATGAGCTCATCATCGGTAGCATTTTCTTTTGCTACCTGAAGATTCCCCCTCACTGTATCGTTGAAAAGAATGGAATCCTGTGTAACAAGCCCAAGCAACCCTCTCAGCGACTTTTGAGTCATATCTTTTATATTCTCACCATCAATATGGATTCCTCCTTCGTTTACATCGTAGAATCGCGTAACGAGGTTTGCAATGGTACTCTTTCCGCTACCGCTTTGTCCAACCAATGCTACGGTACTTCCTTTCGGTACCGATAGGCTGAAGTCTCTCAATACCCAGTCTTCCTGGTAGCGGAACGAGATCTTGTCGATCTCCACCGAGGTGGTGAATTCGGTTTTATTAACTGCTCCGGGCTTATCAACAATGGCGGATTCGGTCTCCAGGATCTCAAGTACCCGTTCGGCAGCTGCATTACCTTTTTTTACATTATAGCTAGCCTTACTGATGGCCTTTGCAGGTGTTAGGATGTTATATGCCAGTCCCATATATGCTATGAACTGAGCTGGTTTCAGCGTTCCGTCTACCAGAACCATTCGCCCACCAAACCAAAGTAATATGGCGATCACCAGGATTCCCAGGAACTCACTGGCGGGCGAGGCGAGGTTTTGTCGGTTTAATAAGGTGTTCGAAAATTTAAAGAATCGACCTGTAGATTCCTGAAATTTATTATTGAAGTGCTTTTCAGCATTAAAACCTTTGATGATCTTCAGGCCTCCAAGGGTTTCTTCCAGGATCGAAAGAAAAAATCCCTGCTCTTTCTGAACCTTATCCGAATGTCTTTTCAAACTTTTCCCGATCCGTGAGATAATGATACCGGATACCGGGATGAAGATGAATACAAAGATGGTAAGCTTTACACTGATCAGCATCATAAAAACAATGGTGAAGATGATCATAAGCGGTTCCCGAACGATCAGTTCGAGGATGGAAAGGAAGGAATGCTGAATCTCCAGCACATCACTTGATATACGAGCCATGGTATCTCCCTTGCGCTTTTCAGAATAGTAAGAAACAGGCAGGTCAACCGTCTTTTCATAAAGGTCGTTCCTCAGATCTTTAAGTACACCGTTTCTAAGAAACGTAATAAAGAACATGGCAAGGTAGCCGAAAAAATTCTTTAAAAGGAAGGTCGAAATGACAAGGGCGATCATTACGAGCAGGGTATTCATTTCACCATCCGCTGCACTGTTCTTGTTGATATAGTAATTGAGGTAGAGCTCGGTATAATCTCCTAATTTGGCAATCCCTTGATAAGTAGGAGGTGAGTTCACTATTTCCGAATCACCAAATAATACTTTCAGCATTGGAATAAGGGAAACGAAGGCCAGAGAGCCAAAAAACGCGTAGAATATATTCGAAATGATATTCATTCCCGCATAGCGCTTATAAGGAAGGGCATATCTCAATATTTTTTTGAAATAATGCATTAGAGGTTTAACTCGGTTTTGATGCGTTCAATTTTTTTCTGAAGTTCTGCCATGGGTTCGGAACTTGCTTCGGCTTTCATACGCACACTCATATAAAATTTAATTTTCGGTTCCGTACCACTGGGACGAGCCGCTATCTTACTTCCATCTTCGGTATAATAAATTAATACATTCGATCTTGGAAGATCGATCTCAGAAACTGAGTTATCATCCATATTCGTTGCCTTTCCGGTTTCATAATCTTCTACACGGATCACTTTGCTGCCATCGATAGACACCAATGGATTCTCCCGTAGTGAACGCATCATGGCCTGTATCTCTTCAGCACCTTTTTTGCCTTTTTTCACGAATGAGACCAATTCCTCCAGGTAATATCCGTATTCCTTGTATAAATCCTGAAGGTAGGTGTACATACTTCCACCTTCCGATTTCTTCAAGGCTGAGATCTCGCAAGCGAGTAGGGTAGCGGTCACCGCATCTTTGTCCCGCACAAAATCCCCTACCATATAACCGAAGCTTTCTTCTCCACCTCCAATTAGCTCTAGTTCGGGATGATCTTTCACCATTTTTGCGATCCACTTAAATCCGGTTAGGCCTTCCATGTATTTTACATCAAAGGCTTCGGCAATTTCCCGAACCATAGGGGTAGACACTATAGTAGATGCAACAAATTGGTTTCCGTTGAGTTTTTCTTGCTTTTTCCACTGCTCGAGGAGAAAGTGAGACATAACCACCATCGCCTGGTTACCGTTGAGCAAAACCATTTTTCCATTGTCGTCACGTACCGCCACACCAAGTCGGTCGCAGTCGGGATCTGTTCCAATAACAATATCAGCTCCTTCTTTTTCTGCTAGTTCCAGGGCCATTTTCAAGGCTTCAGGTTCTTCCGGGTTAGGGGATTCCACCGTTGGAAAGTTTCCATCAGGTTCTTCCTGTTCCGCTACAATCAACAGATTGTTGAAGCCTGCTTTTCCGAGGACTCTCGGGATCATTGTGATCGAGGTACCGTGCAGGGATGTAAACACTATCTTGAGATCGTCTTTGGCTTGCTGTGCCGTATTAAAACTACCATTGCTCACAGAGGCTGCTTCGAATGCCTTGTCGAGGTCCTCATCAATATAATGGATCAACTCATCTTTTGCATCGAAATTGATATGTCCGTATTGCAGTGAGTTGATCTCTTCAATGATCTCTCCATCCTGAGGAGGAACCAATTGACCACCGTCCTGCCAGTACACTTTGTAGCCGTTATATTCGGGGGGGTTGTGAGAGGCAGTGAGTACTATTCCACAATGGCATCCGAGTTCCTTTACCGCGAAAGACAACTCGGGTGTTGGGCGTAGTTCAGAAAATAGATACACTATGATGTTGTTGGCAGAGAATACATCGGCGACTACACGGGCCAACTCTTTGCTGTTATGTCGGCAATCGTAGGCGATCGCCACTTTGAGGGTTTCATCAGGAAATGCCTTTTTCAAGTAGTTCGACAGGCCCTGTGTGTTTTTTCCGAGAGTGTATTTATTAATACGATTATCTCCCACGCCCATAATGCCGCGCATTCCGCCGGTGCCGAATTCAAGATTCTTGTAAAAACTGTCTTCGAGTCCTTCCGGATCGTAGGCGATCATCTCCTTTATAGTGTGCTGGGTATCTATATCGAATACCGGTGTGAGCCATTGATTCACTTTATCCAGTAATTTCGGGTCCACGTATCTCATGAAAGTTGATTAGGTGTTTGACGTATTACAGCGCAAAAATACGGAATCTTGACCTCAATCGTTCAAGTTTACCTCTTCTTTAATAAGGTAGTTTTGCCCGCCTTTTTTGCTTCTAAGGATCAATTCACCAAGGAATCCGGCCAGGAAAAGCTGAGTTCCCAATATCATTGCCGTTAAGGCGAGATAAAATTCAGGTCGTTCGGTTATGAGTCGCCCCGTCTTATGGATAAACAACTTGTCGATTCCCAGGTAGGCTGCAAAGCAGAAGCCGATGAATAGCATAATAGCTCCCCAGGCTCCAAAGAGGTGCATGGGTCTCTTCCCGAAGCGAGACAGGAAGGAAATCGTGATCAGGTCCAGGAAACCTCTTATAAATCGTTCCATACCGAATTTTGTAGATCCATATTTTCTCTTTTGATGTTTTACCACTTTTTCTCCAATCTTGCTAAAGCCTGCATTTTTTGCCAGTACAGGGATATAGCGGTGCATTTCGCCTGTTACTTCAATGGTTTTGATCACGTCATTGCGGTAGGCTTTGAGTCCGCAGTTAAAATCGTGAAGCTTCACTCCTGATGTCTTCCTTGCTGCGAAATTGAAAAGTTTGGATGGCAGGTTCTTCATCATTACAGAATCGTAGCGTTTCTTTTTCCAACCGGAAACTAGTTGATAATCGTCTTCTTTGATCATCTTGTAGAATTCCGGGATCTCTTCAGGGTTGTCCTGGAGGTCCGCATCCATAGTGATCACCACTTCTCCTTTTGCAATGGCGAATCCGGCGTGTAGGGCTTGCGACTTTCCGAAGTTCTTCAGAAAACGAATTCCCTTAACTTCTTTGTGATCCTTCGCAAGTTTCTCTATCACTTCCCAGGAATCATCGGTACTTCCATCGTCTATGAACAGTATTTCGTATAAAAAACCATTGGACTGCATTACGTCTGCAATCCAATGGTATAATTCGTTCAAAGATTCTTCTTCGTTAAGAAGCGGAATAACGATGGATATATTCATTCACTAGGTTTCTTAGTTCATAGGATGGCTGCGCTTCATGATGAGACCGGCTATGAGCGATATGATGAAGCCAAAGAAGAGTGAAAGAATCAATCCAATTGCGGAAAGTATGCCCGGACTCATAAATTTTTCTGTCATACTGAGTGCCATTTCAGCTTGTTCCGAGGTAAGGTTCGGATTTCGCTCATACATTTGTTCTTCGGTTAATTCGAGTGTTTTTTGCACATACTCCGGTTCAAGGTAATTTACAAGGATCAAGGTATAGATTACAGAGATTATTCCCGCAATAAGAGATATTCCTAACCCTGTTTTAAGTGCTTCTCCAAGAGACATATATCCTCCATTATCCTTTTTAAACGCCTTGAGACCGTAGACGAGGATCAATATCATTACTGCGAATCCAATTAGACCTTGGTACCAGGGCCTGTCGATATGCATATCCATTACATACCAGATCACGTTTAAAATTACAGAAGCCAGACCTAGATAGAGTCCGTAATTAAGGGCGATTTTTTTAACTGAAGCTTTAGGGGTGTCCATATTTGAAAGTTTTTTGGTCCGCCAGGGCGGAGGGTTGAATTCGGCTAGTTAGTTAACAAAGATAGTAAAACGTTACATTAGATGTTAGATGTTAGATGTTAGATGTTAGAGGTTAGATGTTAGATGTTAGATGTTAGAAGTTAGAAGTTAGGGGTTAGAGGTTCACTGCCTTAAACTCTAAACCCTAATCATAGAACAACGAACAATAAATAATAATCAATAACAATAAATAATAATCAATAACAATAAATAATAAATCCTTAACCCCAACGCATTTCACGATTCACAATTCACTTTTTTTCGCGCGCCACGATTAAATAACCCATATATTTGTTGTGTATTTATGAATATTGCTTAAATTTGCAGACTCAAAATTTGAGGGAATTCGAAAAAGCAGAAAAGATGAAAAAAGGTATCCATCCGGAGAATTATAGATTAGTAGCGTTTAAAGACATGTCTAACGAGGATGTTTTTATCACAAAATCGACAACACCTTCTAAAGAAACGATTGAGATTGATGGTGTGGAATATCCTTTGGTAAAAATGGAGATTTCACGAACCTCTCACCCTTTCTACACAGGGAAGGCGAAACTTATCGATACAGCAGGACGTATCGACAAGTTCAAGAACAAATACAAGAAGTTCAGCAAAGCTGCTGCTAAAGAAGAAGAGTAGACTCTTTTTCCATAAGATTTCAAAAGCCTTCGACATTCGAAGGCTTTTTTTATTTAGCTTTGAGGTAAGAATCGTCCCTTATGAATTATATCCTTTTCGACGGTCCTGTTCGTGACCAGTTGTTGCCTTTTACCTATACGCGTCCGGTAGCCGATATCCGCATCGGAATACTTACAATACGTGAGAAATGGGAAAAATTCCTTGGCTTCACTACCACTACAGTTACCGAGGATCACCTTTCCGAACGCTGGCCAATGGTCGAGATGGAGGAAAACATCCTCATCAACGCTTCATTTATTCCTACTGAAAGCCTGGTGGAGCGCATTAAATCGCTAAAAACGAACCAGGCAATATTCTCTGGAGACGAACCGGTTGCTTTTTTCTCTTCTGAAGGGCAAGAAGTGGATTTTGATACTTTTGAAATTAGTCAGTACGAGGATGAGGACGCCCTCCGAATTGAACATACCTGGGATATCTTCAGAAAAAACCACGAAGCCATAGAACGGGACTTCCAGCTGCTTACCGAAGGACGCACTTCTCAAGCTATACCCGAAACAACCGTTGCTTTCCATCCCGAAAGGATCTTTATCGAAGAGGGAGCGAAATTGCCGCTCTGTTCCCTGAATGCCGAAGCTGGACCTATCTACATCGGTAAGGACACTGAGATCATGGAAGGATCCATGATACGCGGCCCATTTGCTTTGTGCGAAGGGTCCATAGTGAAGATGGCCAGTAAGATCTATACCGGCTGTACCATTGGCCCTTATTCCAAAGTTGGAGGCGAAGTGAACAATTCGGTATTGTTTGGATATTCAAACAAAGGCCATGACGGCTTCCTGGGTAATTCGGTCTTGGGTGAATGGTGCAATATTGGCGCCGACACCAATACTTCGAATATGAAGAATAACTACGCCGAGGTGAAGCTGTGGGATTACGCCAAGGAAGGATTCGGGAGGACCGGCCTGCAATTTTGTGGACTCATGATGGGTGATCACAGTAAATGCGGGATCAACACCATGTTCAATACCGGAACCGTGGTTGGCGTAAGTGTGAATATCTTCGGAAGTGGTTTCCCACGGAATTTTATTCCCAGTTTCAGTTGGGGTGGAAGTCATGGTATGACAGCTTATAAAACGGCTAAGGCTTTCGAAACGGCCAAAGCGGCCATGGCAAGACGCAATGTCGAATTTTCCGAAGAAGACGCAAAGATAATGGAGTTTGTGTTTGAGGAGACGGCTAAATACAGGAGGTATTAATACAAGGCTATTTTCGTTTCTGTTGCTCCAGCTTCTTTTAAGTATTCTACCACAGCTTCCGCTTCTGAACCTCCCTTTTCTGCATGGTGAAGCAAAGTAAACCCATGAGGCCCCTTAGCGTTTAAACTAGTCGGAAAGGCTGAAAGCATTGCTTTCAATAAATCCAATTCACCAAACAGTGCTGTAGTAAATAAATTTACCTGTGCCCCTTTATCCAAAAGGTAACGCGCCAGTTCTTTATGTCCTACATGTGAAGCAGCACCCAGCGCGGTTTCAAAATCCCCGTACTTCCAGTCGTGTGCCGCATTTAGCAGTGTAGGGTGTTCTTCCAACATTAGCTTTACCGTATCCATATCCCTGTGGGCCGCTCCAACAAATTTGGCCACCAGTTCCTTATCCAATTGTGGATCGTTTAGTGGTGTACCCGCCTTAGTACTGAAAGGAGAAACAACCATAGACAATCCTGCTGCACCGGCAGTCCTGAGAAATTCTATTCGTTTCATGATCGATATTTTAAATCAAATTACGATAATCATCCCCATACCGTGTTAAGGATTTGGTAATTAACCTTTTAACGGTAATATTTATTGAGAGTTATTAAGGCCATTTAAAGGACTTTATAGGCCCTACTTCGTAAAAGAACAAGAAATACACTATCACGACGAGCACCAAAGCCATCACCGACCAAAATATTCGACGGAAACGTCTTCGTTCACGGGTGTTTTCAGCGTACAATCGCTTCTGGAAGTCGGCGAATTCATGGCCTTTCATGTTCGTGTGATCTTCGAATTCCTCGTAGCCACTGGGCATGGTTCTCACCTCGATATCGGCAAGCTTCTTTTGCTGCCTTCGATTTCTTCGTTGCAGGATATTAAATTTCTGACTGCCCATGTTACTACCCACACCCATATTGCCAATTTATTATGTGTCGGTGGAATTAATCAGTTCGTTACAATTAGTCTTCTCCTTTCGCTTTCTTAACGCGCTTTAAAACCAGGAAGTTTTGCGGATTGATACCCAGGCCGCTTACGTCTTTGTTTACGAAGCGGATCGCCATATCATAGAACAAAGGAACCACAGGCGCGTCTGCAACCACAATGGAATCCATTTGAGTATAAAGGACTTTTCGTTTTTCGATATCAGAAACATTTAGTGCCGCCACGTAGAGGCTGTCGAATACCTCGTTTTTATAATGGGTGTAATTGGGTCCGTTGGGCGTGAAATTCTTGCTGTAATACAAGGAAAGATAATTTTCAGCGTCAGGATAATCCGCGATCCAGCTCGCACGAAAGATATCCAGTTCGCCACTGCTTTTCATCTGCCGCAAGGTAGAAGGAGGCATTACATCGATGGTCACGGCTATTCCCAATTTTTCCAATTCCCGCTGGATGTATTCGCAAATATCGAGGTACTGACTGTTGGTGCCTATCACTATTTGAGGATTAATATCCCCTGTTTCAGCTTTGTATTGTTCGATAAGTTCTCGGGCTTTTTCAGGTTGGTAGGTGTACCCATCAATTGAGTTGAATCCGGGAAGACCTTTCGGAATAAAACCATGGTGGGCCGGGATACCCATTCCGTTCCTGAGGTAGGTGACCATCTTCTCACGGTCGAAACCATAGTTTACTGCTTGTCTGAGGGCATTCGACTTGATCTCGGGTGTATCCGCACCCATGAAGAATCCAAGGTACTCGGTGTTGAGATAGGGCGCCGTAATGAGTTTTACTCTGTCCTTATAGCTATCCTGAAGGGCGCCGGTGGTAGTTATGATCTCATCCTTGTATGAATTGTCCAGACCTGAAACAAAATCGATCTTACCCTGGGCGAATTGAAGAAATTCACTTTGTTTGTCTGGTAAGAATGTGATGGCTATCGCTTCGAGGTAGGGTAGTTGTTCCCCATTTTCGTCTTTTTCGAAATAAAGTGGATTCTTTCGAAGTACCAGCTTCACGTTCTCTTCCCATAATTTGAACTGAAAAGGCCCTGTGCCTACAGGATTCCTTCGGAATTCATTTCCGTAGAAATCGACCGCTTCTTTAGGTACTGCGGAGAGGTAGCGCATGCCCAGCATTCCCAGGAAAGGAGGGAAGGGACGTTTTAAAGCGATCTTAAAAACCGAATCGTTTTCTGCCTCATATCGCTCTACATTGTTCATTACCCAACTACCGGGAGAAGCGACTTTTGGGTCTGTTAAACGGCTAAAACTATATTCGAAATCATAGGCAGTTACCTTACGGGTTCCTTCATCACCAAAAACTTCATCCTTATGGAAATAAACATCGTCTCTAAGTGTAAAATAAAAGGTGCAGGTACTGTCCACGAATCGCCAATGCTTGGCGATATCCGGTTGAACCTTTAACGAATCGTCTAGCTGTACCAGTCCATTGAACAGTTGGTTGGTGGGCCAGATAGTCTGTGGATTCCGCGCAAAGGCGGGATCCAGGGTGGGAATGTTGCTGTGCTCGTTATAGCGGAAGACAAGGTGGTCGGGGTTGGACGGAGGTTGGGAGCAGGAAGAAAGAATCAAAAAGCAAATTATCGAAATCAGGAAAGCGAGTTGTCCGATGTCCGATGTCCGATGTCCGATGTTAAATATTCGATATCCGCTGCACATTTTATTTTATGTTTCGTCTGAATGCGATCATTTTATTCATCAACTCAAATGAATCCTTATATATCACATTGAATTCTTGTTCAGAAATGTATGTTCTGAGTTTTGCTTTGTGAATGCAAGTTATTAATTCCGCGAGGGATCTTATAGCGTAACCCATAAATCTCTTAAATTCCGCATTGGATTGCGAAATTGAACCTTCCGATATGTTCAGCGCTATCGAATCTGCAGCCCTCATCGCCTGACTTGATAGATTGAATTGCTCTCTTTTGGGGAATCGTTGGGTAATCGTATTTATGTTTTCACCCATTTCCATCGCTAATTGCCAAACGATGATTTTTTCAAACTTAAATAACATTAAATTGCTTATTTATGGGGAAAGCGAACTGCAAAGGAATATTTTTAAAATTTTACCCGACACCCGACTTCAACAATACTTCGTATCTTTGTGCCCGCTTGCTAAAATACATTAATGAACGCTAGTAAAAAAGTTGCATTCTACACCCTGGGTTGTAAGCTGAATTTCAGTGAAACGTCCACTATTGCCCGTGATTTTTCTTCGGAGGGATTCGAGCGTGTAGACTTCTCTGAGTCTGCTGATATTTATGTGATCAATACCTGCAGTGTTACCGAGAATGCCGATAAGCGTTTTAAAACCATTGTGAAGCAGGCGCAGAAGGCAAACCCTGAAGCCTTCGTTGCGGCTATTGGATGTTATGCCCAGCTGAAACCGGAAGAACTCGCCGATGTCAATGGTGTGGATCTTGTACTAGGCGCCACAGAAAAATTTAAGATCACCGATTATATCAACGACCTCTCTAAGAATGATCACGGGGAGATACACAGTTGTGAAATAGAGGATGCGGATTTCTACGTGGGTTCCTACTCCATTGGAGATCGAACACGTGCCTTCCTGAAGGTTCAGGACGGTTGTGATTACAAATGCACTTATTGTACGATACCTTTGGCGCGCGGAATTTCACGTTCCGATAGTCTTCAGAATGTGTTGAAGAATGCAGCAGAGATTTCGGCAAAGGGAATCAAGGAGATCGTACTCACCGGTGTGAATATTGGTGATTATGGTAAAGGTGAATTCGGAAACAAAAAACACGAACACACATTTTTCCAGTTGTGTGAAGCGTTGGATGAAGTTCCCGGTATAGAAAGGCTTCGAATTTCTTCTATTGAACCCAATTTGCTAAAGAATGAAACAATAGATTTTGTGGCAGGTTCTAAAACCTTTGTTCCACATTTTCATATCCCATTGCAGAGTGGGAGCAACGATCTTTTAAAATTGATGAAAAGGCGTTACCAAAGAGAGTTGTACGTGGATCGGGTAACAAGGATTCGGGAAGTCATGCCGCATGCCTGTATTGGGGTGGACGTGATCGTAGGTTTTCCCGGTGAAACGGAAGAACTCTTCCTCGAGACCTATCATTTCCTGAACGAACTGGACATTTCCTACCTGCATGTTTTTACCTATTCGGAAAGAGATAATACGGAAGCTGCAGTTATGGACGGAGTTGTTCCGAAGGGTGTTCGACATAAACGAAGTAAAATGCTCCGTGGCCTTTCAGTAAAAAAGCGAAGGGCCTTTTACGAAAAACAGTTAGGAACCAAACGCACGGTACTTTTTGAAGGAGAGAACAAGGAAGGGTATATCCATGGATTTACCGAGAACTATGTAAAAGTGAAAGCACCCTGGAATCCTCAACTGGTGAATACTTTGCATCAAATAGAGCTAACAAGAATAGACGAAGACGGACTGGTTCGGTTCGAATTTGTGAACGAATCCGTTGTTAGTTAATCTTCAGAAAAGAAAATCTTAAATGCTAATTCCTACCGGGAGTAGATCTTTGTACTTCCTTCGGTTTTTGCGCATAAAACCGGCTATCTCAGGGCTGGTGGGTACCAGGCTGATTCCTCTGTCCCGTACTTCATCAAAAACGGCTTTGATAAATATGTCACGGAACCCCTGGTCTTCCATATCGGAAGGCATGTCGTACTTAGTTAGAAAGATCTTCCGGTCCTGAAGCGCATACTCGATTCGGGCCATATTGTCTCCAACCTCAAGTTCGAATTGTCGTAAAAATTCATTGTCGGTTATTTCAACATCTTCAATCATCGGGAGTCAATTTATTAGTTCATAGGTACTTCTATAAGCAGGACACGGCTGTCTTTTTCCGCCGTGATAGAAACCGTATCGGTATCCCAGATACCTATGGCATCCCTCTTATTAAGTGTCTCATTATCAATAGCTACGGAGCCATCTATTACAAAAACGTAAGCTCCGTGTGCTTTGTTGTTGAATGTATATTTTGTTTCTGTTTTTTCTGAAAAATCACCTATGTTGAACCACGCCTGTTGGTGGATCCACAAGTCGCCGTCTTGTGCTTCAGACTTGGGCTTAACCACCGTGCTTAGTTCATTGGGTGTGAGTAGATCCGAAATTTTTTTCTGATCGTATCTGGGTGCAACACCTTCCTTTTCCGGGAAGACCCAGATCTGGAATAATTTAACCGCTTCATCGGACCTTGCGTTGATCTCGCTGTGCTCCACACCAGTTCCGGCGCTCATGATCTGAATATCTCCGGATTCGATCATACCTTCATTTCCCATGGAATCACGATGCTTAAGGGCACCTTCCTGCGGAATAGTTACGATCTCCATATTTTGGTGAGGATGTTTCCCGAAACCCATGGATGGTGCTACGATGTCATCATTGAGGACACGTAGCTTTCCGAATTGTACTCGATTCGGATCGAAAAAATTTGCAAAACTGAAGGAGTATTTGGCCTGCAACCAGCCATAATCCGCAGTACCACGAGTATCTGCAGGATGTAAAATCTTTTTCATAGTCCCCAATTAGTACTGATAAAGTATCTTTGTGATGCAAAGTTACGAAAAATCGTTTGGCAAATCGTTAGCTAGTTGTTAAAGCACTATGTCTGAACAAAAAACGAAGGTGTATTTTGTCCCCGGAATGGCAGCGGGGAAGGAGATCTTCAAGAATATTTCTCTTCCTGAAGACAGGTACGAATTTCACGTCCTCGAATGGCTCATACCTGAGAAGAATGAATCTATCGAGGATTATGCGCGCCGCATGGCGGCGCGCGTCGAAGGCGATAACATTGTACTTGGAGGTGTTTCCTTCGGTGGTGTAGTTGCCCAGGAGATGGCCCGTTTCGTTGAGCCCAGGAAATTAATCATAATCTCCAGTGTAAAAACCCCGGAAGAGTTGCCACTTAGATTAAAACTAGCCGGAAAGACGGGTGCGTATAAACTTATGCCTACCCGGATGATGCTAAGTGCAGATGACCTTACAAAATTTTCGATAGGACCGCGATCCAAGAAGCGACTAAAATTGTATCAAACCTTCCTGCATGTGAGAGACAAGCGATACCTGGATTGGGCGATCAAGAATATGGTGCGTTGGCAGCAGAAAGAACCATATCGAAAAGTCATTCATATTCACGGGGACAAGGATATTATCTTTCCAATCAAGAATATAAATGATTGCGTTGTACTTGAAGGAGGAACTCATATCATGCTATTGGATAAGGGCAAACAGGTTTCGGAAAAATTGTTGAAAGCTATTGAAGAATAAGTCGGGGTATCTTCCATTTTCGATTTCCGCATTTACTATCTTTATTAAAATTTATTGTCATGAGTATATTATCAAAAATTGGGTTGATAACTGTTGTTGTTCTGGTGAGCAGTCTTTGTGTGAATGCCGTTCAGCAGGAACCTGTTAGCAAGGAGGAAAAAAAGATTGAAAAGGCCGTAAACGATTATAACGTTTACGCGATTCCTATACCAGAGTCTATGGATTTTGCAGGAGAGCCTGTCCCTCTGGATAATCCTGATATTCGTGAACGACTCGACAGGGAATTACTGGTTAATACTTATTGGCAATCCAATGGTCTTCTCATCATGAAGCGAGCCAATAAGTACTTCCCCATAATCGAACCCATGCTGGAAAAATATGGCCTGCCGGACGACTTTAAATATCTCGCTGTGGCCGAAAGTGCCTTGCAGAACAACCGTTCACCGGCTGGAGCTGCAGGTTTCTGGCATTTTCTAAAAGGAACAGGAAGAGAATACGGACTAGAGGTAAACGACTATGTTGACGAACGGTATAACCTGGAACTAGCCACAGAAGTAGCAGCCGAGTACCTTAAGAGATCCAAGAAGAAGTTTGGGTCGTGGACCATGGCAGCCGCGGCTTACAATGCGGGTAACGGAGGGATCCAGAAACAGGTAACCCGGCAAAAATCCACGAATAACTATTACGACCTGTTGCTGAATGATGAAACCAGTCGGTATATCTTCCGCATTCTCGCCTTCAAAGAAATCATGGGAAATCCCGAGAAATACGGATTTAATTTCGAGGAAAAGGACCTGTACCAGCCTATACCAACGTATAAAGTGAAAGTGGATACGGCAATCACAGATCTTCCCGATTTCGCCAAGCAATTCGGAATAAATTATAAGATATTGAAGATTCATAATCCCTGGCTTAGAGATACTTTTTTGAAGAATGCGTCGGGGAAAGAATACTTTATCGAGATACCGGAAAAAGGGGTATATAATAGCGGAGAATAGATGCGTATGACGACAGTACTTTCTTTATTAGTAATAGGACTACTTGCCGGAGTCCTCAGTGGTTTTATGGGTGTAGGTGGAGGAGTTGTAATGATCCCCCTGATGATCCTTCTCCTGGGCTACGATCAGCACCAGGCGCAGGGGATGAGTCTGGCGGTACTTGCTGTACCGGTGACCTTTGTTGCTGCTTATACCTATCACAAGGCCGGTCACGTTATCGAATGGAAATATGCCCTGGTAATTGCAGTTTGTTTTGTGGTTGGGGGATACCTGGGGTCGAAATTTGCGGTTTCAATAAACCAGCAAATGCTCAAAAAGATCTTTGCGTTGATACTGGTAGTGGCAGCAGTGAAATTGTTTTTCTCGAAATAAACTACTTCCGGATCAAGAGGCCAGAATCTTCAATTGTCCTTTCTCAGGATAATGGAGAGGCCATTCATAAAAGTTTGAAAATGCTCATTATAGGAGGTAGTGTAGTCCTTCTCGTAATGATGATTCATATTTCTTCGAACGTCCAGAATAACCTTGGATTCATCAATGATAAAAGTAGTGGGAAACCCCAGGCTGTGCTTCATTGTTTTAATGGTGAAGTCATTGGTGTTCTCCATTTCATCCACATAAATCAATTCGATATTCTTGCTGTATAGTTTTTTTAATTGAACGATAGCCTCCCTTGGGCCCCAGAACAGAACTACGAAATCAACTTGTTTGTGGTATTGATCAGCCAGGGTATTCAATGCGGGGATCTCACCTGAACTCGTTGCAACCCAAAATGCCGATGTAATAAGGTACATAGGCTTCTCAAAATCGTAAATATCTATCTTCTTCCCGGAGACTTTACGAACTTTGAAGTTATTCATGTAGCTATCCCTTATCACATTTTCCACCAGGGAATCGAATAGGAACTGCGCATGCTCGTAATCCTTCAGACGGTATGCCCTTTTAGCTCTATTTTTATAGTTCTTGATATTTACTCCTATTGCATCGGAGAAATACCTCTTGGGCTCCTCGCTCTGAGAGAAGGTGTATGTGCTTGCCAATAAGATAAGGAAAAGTAAAATTTTACCCATAGGCACGCGTAGATTGGTTATCGGCAAATGTAGCTTGTTACCGGCTAAATACTCTAATATATCGATAAAAAGTAAAATTTTATCGATGAAATACAAAATTTAAGAGAATTACTCTTAATTATTTTAAGATTTAACTATCTGAAGCCTTTTGATCTGCGGCCGCCTCGTCCGAATTGTTGCCTGGGTGCACCGGCGCGTTTCATCTGCTGCTTCATCATTTTTATCTGTTCATCCAGCATATTCTGCTTATCCAGTTTCTTGGCTTCGGAAAGCAGCATCTCGGCTTCACGCTTTCGGTTCTTGGTCATCGCAATACCAGCAAGGTTGAGTTTTACCATTGCCATGTCGGTACTCATGGATAAGCCTAGTTTTTCGGCTTTACGAAAGAATTTTTCAGCATCATTCATATTGGTTTGGGAAACCATCAGGCCATTCAGATAATTGTAGTATCCCTGTTGCTTCTTAACCAAGTTCGCCTCGGGGTTACTTATTCGGTCTAACCATTTCTTCGCGCCGTCAAAATTCTGCTTCCGAAGTTGTAAAAAGGCAAGAAGTATCATTTCGTTTTTGAAATACAGAAAAACGAAAATCAATGCAAGCAGGATGAACATGATGCCATTCCCTATATTGGTTTCATAGAACTGCCAGACCGCTGCGCCTATACAGATTACTACTAGAACTAACTTGATATATTTATTAAACATCTATTAGAGTTTTTTATACGTTATTTTCGAGTCGATCTTCGTTTCAATGTCTCCTGCTACACCCATCATCCGGCTCACTCCTTCGGCTCTTTGCTCTATTACCACTGTATTAATAAAACCATCTCCTGAGTAAGCGAGTACCGAACTATCCTGAGTGCCCTCCAGTTCCATGTTCATGGATTCGTCTGTTACTTTCAACTGGATTGTAGCTGCACCTGATATCTTTATTTCTGAATTGCTGTAGCCATCCAGGCTCCAGGTGTTCTGAGCTGTGAGATCTCCAGTGAATTCATTTTGCCAGGTGTCAGCAGTTGTCACTTTGTTGCTAGGGTAGATGTAGGTAAATTGTTCCATACTACTGGACAGAGATTCACTACCAAACTGTTTGGAAACCCCCTCTTTAACCATGGCTTTGGTAGACTCGTCTTCAATACCCGCATTTCGGATCATACTTTCAAGGAGGTCATCCACACCGTCAATCTTTACAATATGACCATCTTTCTGCATCGTCATATAGAAAGGAACATTGATAAGGCCTTTAAAGATCTGTGCCTCCATATCGGTTTCACTAGCATCCCGGGCAGTATCAACATCATTTAATGTACCCATTATGTCCGATGTCGTTGAGAATTTCATAGTCTCGAACGATGTCTCTATTATGTAATGATCATCATGAACCTCACTAACGGTAAAAGAAAAGATACCTTCAAGCGTATTGGTAAGGTTGTGAACTTCTCCTCCCATGGTCATAGTAATATTCTGAATAGCTTTCTGGGAGATGCGATATTCATCGCCAAGTTTGAATTTGTAACCGAGTTTATGTTGGGCATGTAGGCAGCTGAAACCGGCCACCAGCATACATATTAAGGTAATCTTGATCGTCTTCATTATTAGCCCTCTTAAGGGCTCCAAAGGTATGAAAACAATCCTAAATATTTTCCATTGTCTGTTTGTGAAAGTAAAAAATGATTGTATATTTGCACCCGACTTTCAGGGAATGCCCTGTATTCAGAAAAATTATTCAGAAGAACAAAGATAATTAGCAATGAAAAGAACATTTCAGCCGTCGAAGAGAAAGAGACGAAATAAGCACGGGTTTAGAGAGCGAATGGCTTCTGTAAACGGAAGAAAGGTATTGGCGTCGAGAAGAGCGAAAGGCCGAAAGAAATTATCTGTTTCATCTGAAGCTCGTCACAAGAAGTAATGTTAATAACTTATAAATAAAAAGGTGTTGTTTTAATAGCAACACCTTTTTTTTATACCCTCTCACATCGTATTTTTAGCCAGCTCAAAAAAGAAGAAGAAATATGCCCAAAAACGACTCCTTAAAATCCATCTTAATTATTGGTTCAGGCCCTATTATTATAGGTCAGGCCTGTGAATTCGATTACTCTGGATCTCAGTCATTACGGTCCCTTCGTGAGGACGGGATAGAAACAATCCTGATCAATTCAAATCCTGCAACAATCATGACGGATCCTTCCATGGCCGATCATGTATATCTGTTACCATTAACCACCAAGTCAATTGTTAAAATTCTGAAGGATCACCCACAGATCGATGCAGTACTGCCAACCATGGGAGGTCAGACCGCTCTGAACCTGGCCATAGAAGCCGATGAAAAGGGTATCTGGAAGGATTTCGGTGTGGAATTAATAGGAGTTGATATCGACGCCATCAATATCACGGAGGACAGGGACCAGTTCAAATCCCTAATGAAAAAGATCGGTATCCCGGTAGCTCCCGCCAAGATCGCCAATTCATTCCTTAAAGGTAAAGAGATCGCACAGGAATATGGATTCCCTGTAGTAATCAGACCTTCTTTTACATTGGGAGGAACTGGAGCATCTTTTGTACATCATGAGGATGAATTCGCCGAACTACTCACACGCGGACTCGAAGCTTCACCAATTCACGAGGTGCTCATCGACAAAGCCCTTGTGGGATGGAAGGAATACGAGCTTGAACTGCTAAGAGATAGGAATGATAACGTAGTAATCATTTGTGCCATAGAGAATATGGACCCTATGGGGATACACACGGGTGATTCCATTACCGTGGCTCCGGCCATGACATTGAGTGATACCTGCTATCAGCGTATGCGAGATATGGCGATAAAGATGATGCGCAGTATCGGTGATTTTGCAGGTGGATGTAATGTTCAGTTCGCCGTTAGTCCGGATGAAAAAGAGGATATCATCGCCATCGAGATCAACCCAAGGGTATCCCGATCTTCGGCACTTGCTTCCAAAGCAACAGGATATCCTATCGCCAAAGTGGCTTCCAAATTAGCCATCGGATATACGCTTGACGAATTGGAGAACCAGATCACAAAATCGACATCGGCCCTGTTTGAGCCTACACTGGACTACGTGATCGTTAAGATTCCACGCTGGAATTTCGACAAATTCGAAGGTTCGGAAAGAACCCTCGGACTCCAAATGAAAGCGGTAGGAGAAGTAATGGGAATCGGGCGTTCCTTCCAGGAAGCCCTCCACAAAGCTACCCAGTCGTTGGAGATCAAAAGAAACGGTCTGGGAGCGGATGGTAAGAGTTATACCAACTACGACCAGATCATCGATAAGCTCACTCACGCTAGTTGGGACCGTGTATTCGTGATTTACGACGCTATTCAATTGGGAATACCACTAAGCAGAATCCACGAGATCACCAAGATCGATATGTGGTTCCTGAAACAATACGAGGAGCTTTACGAATTGGAAAAAGAGATCTCAACGTATACGTTAGACACACTACCCCGCGAGTTGCTTCTTGAAGCCAAGCAGAAAGGATATGGTGACCGACAGATCGCCCATATGCTGAAATGCCTCGAGAGCCAGGTGTACAACAAGCGGGACGAACTGAATATTCAGAGAGTTTACAAGCTGGTAGATACCTGTGCTGCGGAATTTAAAGCGGAAACGCCTTATTACTATTCCACATTTGAAAGTGAAATGGTGAGCAAGGACGGGAAAGTGTATTCCGAAAACGACAGTATCGTAACCGACAAGAAGAAGATCATTGTATTAGGTTCCGGACCTAACAGGATCGGACAGGGAATAGAATTCGACTATTGCTGCGTGCACGGAGTACTTGCAGCCAGTGAAGTTGGATACGAGACCATTATGATCAATTGTAACCCGGAGACGGTTTCCACCGACTTCGACGTGGCCGATAAACTTTATTTCGAACCGGTATTCTGGGAGCATATCTACGATATCATCCGTCATGAGAAGCCGGAAGGTGTAGTGGTTCAGCTTGGAGGACAAACGGCGCTTAAACTTGCTGAGAAGCTGGATCGCTATGGGATTAAGATCATGGGAACCACTTTTCAGTCACTGGATCTGGCAGAAGACAGGGGGAGTTTCTCAACCCTTCTTAAGGAAAACAATATCCCTTATCCAAGATTCGGAACGGCCGAAACAACAGACGAAGCTTTAGCACTTGCCGATAAACTTGATTTCCCATTATTAATTCGTCCTTCCTACGTACTTGGAGGACAGGGAATGAAGATCGTGATCAACAAACAAGAATTGGAAGAACACGTTGTAGATTTACTTCGGAAAATACCAAACAATAAACTTCTCTTAGATCACTATCTGGATGGTGCCATAGAAGCTGAGGCAGATGCCATTTGCGACGGGGAAAACGTTCAGATCATCGGGATCATGGAGCATATCGAACCTTGCGGGATCCACTCCGGTGACTCCAATGCAACCTTACCACCGTTCAACCTCGGTGAGTTTGTGATGCAGCAGATCAAGGATCACACAAAAAAAATAGCGTTGGCATTGAACACAGTAGGATTGATAAATATTCAGTTCGCTATTAAGGATGACCAGGTGTATATCATCGAGGCGAATCCAAGAGCCTCTCGTACTGTACCTTTCATTGCGAAAGCGTATGGTGAGCCTTATGTGAATTATGCGACAAAAGTGATGCTGGGTGATAAGAAATTAAGTGATTTCGAATTCAATCCGCAGCTTGAGGGATATGCTATCAAACAACCGGTGTTTAGCTTCAATAAGTTCCCGAACGTGAATAAGCAGCTGGGGCCCGAAATGAAGAGTACCGGAGAAAGCATCCTGTTTATCGACAGTTTAAAGGACGATGAGTTCTACGAATTGTATTCGAGACGTAAGATGTATCTCACGCGTTAGCAATCAGTGACAGACGATTAAAGTTTAATTTCTGAAACTTAGAATAATCCAACGCTGACTCACTCCATCGTAAACGAGTTCAACAAGCCCTTCACCTGAAGTTTGTTCGAATCCACCCGTTAAAGTGGTTATCCTGTTTTCAGGGCTAGAGTTTGAACTTTCATTGGAAATCTTGAAATTGTTGGCTGAGGTATTTAGTAAAATGATATGCTTACCGTCTGTTCCGCCTGATAATCCTGAGAATTCGTAATTGTGATTCGCTCCTGTCAAACGGAAAACAACAATATCTTTGTTTGTTGTTTCTAATTCGAGATCCACATTGTGAAATACCTGTCCTGATGAAATTGTGGGTGTTGTGATTGTCTGGACAAAGTATTTGGTTGATCCATTGGAATGTAACGTTCCGTCTTGAAGCAAAAGATTATCTCCAACACCAACCTCGGTAACATTACCTTTTAAATCAACTCCAATAATTTTGGTAGATTCGTCCGGAGCTAAACTTTCTATTCGAACAGTTCCATTCACATGAAGTGTTTCCATTGGTTCGGTAGTTCCAATTCCAACCTGAGCCGAAACCAGAGGTGCAGCTAAAATAAGTGCATAAAGTAGTATATATTTCATAAGTATAGATATTTGGGGGTATACTTTGATTAAAGCAAAAGTAATGCCTGTAAGAATAAGATTACTTTATACTATTTAACTTTCGATTAAATGACGATATATTCGATGAAACAACGTTATTCTTTAATTTAGAATTGAATCACACTCAATTATTTACAGATAAAATATTTCTTTTAATAACCTAGTAGGATATTTAGAAAACAAATTGTTATATATTCAAACAAAGATTCTAACCCTAAAAAACACAATTATGAAAAAGATCTTTATGCTGATGGCTGTTCTAGGCCTTTCACTGAATATAAATGCTCAAATTACCGGAAACTTTACAAACGATTTCGAAGATGGAACCACACAGGGTTGGTCTAATGGTGCCCAATCTCCTAATCCTCCAACGAATATCCCAACCGGTGGTCCTAACGGGGTTGACGATAACTTCCTGGAAGAAATTAGTGCCGGTGGAGGCGGAGCTGGCAGTAAGATGGTGATCCAAAATGACGAAGACGAATGGACAGGTAATTACAATAGTGCAGGTGTACTCGAGATATCATTCGATGTAAAAAATGCAGGTGCTACCGATCTCCTTTTGAGAGTTGCCATGGAAGGTGGCCCAGACAGTTCTGAAATGGCCACAACCAGTTCGGTTTCAGTGCCTTCAACCCAGACAACATGGACAACAATAACCATTCCTATTCAACCATCAGATTTTACTGTGCTAGACGGCAACGATACAGCATCGGCTGTTCTTGGTGGTGTAGATAACATTAGAATACTAAGCAGTGCTGTTCCATCCTATAATGGTGATGCGATTGCGGCAACCATGCATGTGGATAACATTACTGCTGTAGCACCTCTAAGTGTTTCCGAATCTAATTTGAACGATGTAACTCTATACCCCAACCCGGTTTCCGATGTGTTGAATGTGGCATCTTCCAATTCAATTGAGAAATTTGAGATTATCAACATTGCCGGGCAGTTGATAACCGAAGGTGAGTTGAACGCTAAGTTCATCCAGGTATCCAACCTTAGTGAAGGCCTGTATTTTTTACGTCTTTCAAACAATTTAGGCGCTAGAACAATTAAGTTTGTTAAGCGATAGTTTCTAAATTTTAAGTGACTGAAAACTCCGGCTTGCCGGAGTTTTTTTATGTCTTGAGGTAGGGAATTTTCAATTTGAATTGTTTCATATACAAACAACAACTTTAACCTTTAAAAAAAAATTATGAAAAAGATTGTACTCACCCTAGCCTTATTTGTATCACTTACTTTAACCGCACAAACCACTTTCGACATCAACTGGGAGGTTGGTGCTAATGGCGCTGCCGCCAGTGCTACCGTTGCTCCCGGCGATACGGTTCGATGGACATGGACAGATGCCCTACCACACAGTGTAACCAGTGAGTCAGGTGCCCAACAAGCATTTGACAGCGGGATACTAACAGGCCTGGGAACAGAATTCTCGTTTACTTTTACTCAGTTGGGAACCAATGATTACCGCTGTGATGTTCACTCCAATATGTTTGGAACCATTACTGTTGAAGAGGTACTTTCCATTCAGGATAAGTTTGTAAAGAGCCTGAAACTCTATCCCAACCCGGCCAAAGATCAACTTACCATCTTTTCCCTCATGAAAATAGATTCGTTTGAACTTGCGAATGTGAGTGGGCAACGGGTGATGCAAGGAAAGGATGATGGAAATTTCAGCATGTTGAATGTATCTACTCTTCAACCCGGCATGTATTTCCTGACGGTTACTTCAGGAGACCTTTCACATACAACCAAGGTCATCATTCAATAGATCTGACATGAACCGATTAATTACAATTTCCCTGTGGGCAGTCGTGCTCGTGATGCTGCACGGCTGTACCGCAAGGGACATGGACGAATTGGAACCTGTACAACAGGAGATGCCTGCCGATCTGGTCACATTTGAAGACGTGAGGGCCATATTCGAAAATAACTGTCAGCAATGCCATTCCAATCCACCTCAAAATGGTGCGCCGATGCCATTGGTGACCTACAACAATGTAAGATCGGCTGTTGAGAACAGGGATTTACTGGGTAGGATCAGTAGGGCAGAAGGTGAACAGGGATTGATGCCATTGGGCGGACCTCGCTTACCACAGACCACAATTGACCTCGTCATGCAATGGGTGGCGGACGGACTACTAGAAAACTAAAAAAATTGCTATGAAAAAGATATTTTTTCTGATAAGTGCTCTGGTACTTATCCTGGGACCGCTGCATGCCCAGGAAAAGCTAAAGACTAAGAGCGGTACCATAACCTTTGAAGCTTCCGTGCCCTCCTTCGAAGAAGTAAAAGCCACACATCAAAATGTTAGTGCTATCCTGAACACCTCAAACGGAGAGTTTGCAGCGCTAGCCCTGGTGAAAGGCTTCCGATTCAAAGTGGCCCTGATGGAAGAACATTTCAACGAAAACTATATGGAATCCTCAACCTATCCGAAAGCCGTATTCAAGGGAATTATTGCGGATTTCGATATCGAAGATCTGAAGGATAAACCATCAAAATACACCATAAAAGGTTCTATCACTCTTCATGGTGAAACTCGTGATCTCAACGAACCTGTTCAAATCTGGAAAGAAGAAGATAAGATTGTGGTAACAACGAATTTCAAATTAAATCCTGAAGATTTCAATATCAAGATCCCGGCTGTTGTGAGTAAAAAGATTGCTGAAGATGTTGATGTGGCTGCTAAGTTTAACCTTCAGAATTAAAGAATATGAAGAAGAAGTTAGCATTATTAATATTCGCCATTGTAATCATAGGAGGGATTATCGGATATAATTACCTCTACCAGGATCATCGTGAGATCGCTACTGAAGAGCCCATTGCCGAATTGACTTCGGAATCTATCCTGGAAATATTCAGACAGGAAGATTCCAGTGAAATTTTAAACGCTACAGTAACCGTAAAAGGAAAAATTTCAGAAATAAACGAAACCAGTATTACTCTTGACGACAAGGTTAGCGGTAGCTTTTCAGAAATTCCTGGCGATATGGCCATAGGAATGGAAGTGGAGATCAAAGGCCGATGCATCGGCTACGACGATCTGTTTGAACTGGTGAAAATGGATCAATGCACTATTTTAAACAACTAACATCATGAAAACAATATTAACCTTACTATTCCTTTTTTTGCCCATTTTTGCAATTGCCCAGGACGACCTCCTCGGAGAACTTGAAAGTGAAGTCACAGATGACAATGCTGTTGATGCTGCCTTCAAAGGTTTGAAGGTGGTTAACTTCGAATCCACCAAACTCGCTCATAAGAAAGATTTCTATTTCATCGTATCACACCGTTTCGGAACCGTGAAAAATGGCTTTGATGATCTCTTCGGACTTGACGATGCCGTGACTCAATTGAAATTCATTTATGGAGTGAACGAATGGCTGAACGTAGGCTTTGCGCGTAGTTCCCTTCAGAAAACCTACGGGGGACATATCAAATACCGTCTTCTTCAGCAAAAAAATGAAGGCAGTCCGGTTACCGTGGTGGGGTATAACCTGATCACCATAAATACCGCTCTGGACGAAGACCTTTACACCAACTTCGAATTTAGCGACAGGGTCACCTACACCAATCAGATCCTGGTATCCAGAAAAGTATCGAAAAATCTTTCCCTGCTACTTGCACCGACCTACATCCACGAAAACCTTGCCACCAGGAGCTTTATGGTGCTGCCAAATGACGAAACTTTGGCCTTTGATGAAGAGAACGACCAGTTTGCTGTTGGTGTGGGCGGAAGATTGAAATTAACCACTCGTTGGAGTATCAATGCCGACTACGGAATCCATCTTAACCGTAACGACAATTCAAATTTTAAGAACCCGCTGAGTATAGGGGTGGATCTTGAGACGGGTGGCCACGTGTTTCAAATGCATTTTACCAACGCCCAGCCTATGTTCGATGATGGTTTTATTGTTCGTGGTGCAGGTGACTGGAGTGATGGAGATTTCTATTTCGGATTTAATTTGAGCAGGGTATTCTAAAATTTACTAACTTTAAGGAAAAGAGTCCGGATGAAGCAAATATTACTCGTTTTCCTATTAGTATTTTGTTCTCTTGAGATAACTTCACAGGAGTTCTTTAACGATTTTGAAGATGGGACCCTGGAGGGTTGGACCAATATTGACGGAACTGAAACCGGAATTACTAATGAAGACGAGGGCGCCTTTAAGTACCTTCAAAAGGTTGCCGATGGGATGATGACAGCTCCCGGCAGGTTATCAATCGCGAACGAAACAGATACCTGGACAGGAGACAATTACGGAGGTGGGTTCAATATTTTCGGCGCATTGACTTTCAACGTTAAAAACGATAATAATTTCGACCTGAAACTAAGACTCGGTTTCAGAGGGGGTAGTGATGATACAATATTGGTTACTACTGAACCATTGACGGTTCCTGCCAATTCCGGATGGAATAATTACTCGCTGGAAACCTATGATCCAACTACGGTTGTAAGTGGAAAAGCTACAATTATTGAAGTTGCCACAAACACTCTTGAATTCAGAATTATTCACAGTGAAGAGGTTAGCTGGGAAGGTGATGCAATAGCTGGATCACTTGCTATAGATGATCTTACTGGAGTTTTACTGGACAATGAAGACTTTTTTAAGGAGACCGTTCGTGTAAGCCCGAATCCTTTTCAGAATAATCTAAAGATCGAGTTGCCAATTGACAAGGGAACTATCCAGATATTCGACGTGATCGGCAGAAATATACTCACTTCAGATCTAAATAAAACTACCGTACTGGACCTACAAAAACTGAATAGCGGCGTCTACCTGGCCAAGATCACTACCGAATCGGGTATTGTGACCAAGAGGATCATCAAGAATTAATCCTCCGATTCTTCTTCTGCCCGCTTCAGCAGTTTGTCATCAATGGTTTTACTTGCCTTTGCACCTAATTTCTTAAGTTTTTCAACTCTTCGTATCAGGTTACCACGCCCGGTCAGTTTTTTCATGGCATTTTCGTAGGTCCCCTGAACCGTACCGATCTGTTTCCCTACCTTGATCAATTCATCAGTGAGATTTGTAAAGGAATCGTATAAGGCGCCCGCTTCTTTGGCGATGGCTAAGGCGTTTTGTGTCTGACGATCATTCTGCCACAAGTTATCCACCAGTCGGAGGGCGGCCAGCAGGGTGGAAGGTGTAACGATCACCACCTGCTTGTCGAAGGCATCTTCGTAGATATTAGGTTCGTTAGCTGCTGCAATGGCAAAGGCAGGTTCGATAGGGACAAACATGAAGACCGTATCCGGGCTCTCGTCCATCAAGTACTGGTATTGCTTTTCGCTGAGGTCATTTACGTGTTTCCTGATAGAAGCGATATGCTTTTTTAAATGACCCTGCTTGATCTCTTCATCTTCTTCGGAAACAAAGCGTTCGAAATCTACAAGGGATACCTTACTGTCAACAATCATCTTCTTACCATCCGGTAAATGAATAAGCACATCCGTTTGAAGTCGTTTGCCGGTTTCGGTTATATGGCTGTCCTGGATGGTGTATTCTCTTCCTTTCTCCAGTCCCGACTTCTCTAGTATCCTTGTAAGTACCAGTTCGCCCCAGTTTCCTTGCATCTTGCTGTCTCCTTTCAGGGCCTTGGTTAGGTTGTCAGCCTCTTTGCTGATCTGCCTGTTGAGCTCGGAAAGATGTTTTAATTGTTCTTTCAATTCACTGTGACGGCCTACACTTTCTTTATTCGTGTCCTCAACCTTTTTCTCGAAGGTTTTTATTTTCTCCTGAAGCGGATTCAGCAGTGTCTCGAGGTTTTCCTTATTTTGTTTGGTGAATTTAGACGATTTCTCGTCCAGGATCTTATTGGCGAGGTTTTCGAATTCCTTGGTGAACTTTTCCTGCAGTTTCTCAACCTCCTCCCGTTGCTCCCTATTTTGTTTTTCCAGGTTGTTGAACTCGGTATTTCGCCTAACGAGTTCGCTATTCAGAAAATCTTTCTCCTTGCGGATATCTTCGCGTTCGTTCAGCACGGATTCGAATTGTTCGTGAATTCTTTCCTGCTGTATTTGGGATTGCTCCAAACGTTCTTCCATTTTGCCGGCTTCCGCTTTTTGTTTCAGCCGTGCGAAGAGATTACCCATAAAGGCACCTATCAGGGCACATATCAGGCCAATTAGGATGATGAGAAAGTTTTCACTCATAAATAATCAAAGCTTGTGGGAATTTTGAAATGCTTCTCAAAGATAGTTAATTCCTGATGGTAAATCTTCCACTCTTTCCATCAAATTGAATGCTATCCTTAGGGAAAAGTGCATCGAATCTTCCGGCTTCTATCAGATTGCAAGGTTCGTCCACATAGGTGGCGTCTTTGTCCATAACGATCATCACATCGGCCAGCTGTATGCCCAGGTCGATCTCGTGGGTTGAAAAAAGCACGGTCTTTCCCTCTTCCGAAGTGAGTCGTTTTAGCAGCTTTAAAATATACGCCCGATGATAGAGATCCAGATGGGTAGTGGGCTCATCAAGAATGATCACCGGTGTGTCCTGTGCCAGGGCCCTTGCAATTACCACTCGCTGCATCTGCCCGTCACTGAGTTCGTAGCATTTCCTGTTCGCCAGCACCTCAGTGTCGGTGATATCCATAGCATTCTGTATAACCTCCTTATCCCTATCTGTTAGTACTCCAAAACTATTGGTGTAAGGTTGTCGTCCAAGGGAGATCAGTTCGCGTACGTTAAGGTTTTTTGATGCCGGGGCCTCCGTGAGTACTACGCTTAGTCGGGAAGCGCGTTCCAGGGTGGAATAGGAGGAAAGTGCTTTACCTTCTATCATTACCTCCCCTTCGAGTGCGGGTTGCATCCCGGACAAGGTTCGGAGGAGGGTGGATTTTCCTATACCATTGGCGCCTACCAAAGCGATGAGTTTTCCCGACGCAATGTCGAAATTGATATCAGTAGCGATCGGCAGTTTTTGTTTCCTGCTGAAATAACCAATTTCTAGCCTGGCTGCTGCAATGGCGGTATTTTTTCTTTCTGAACTCATTAAAACAGCAATTTTCGTTTTCTAACCAGCAACCAGATAACAACCGGAGCCCCTATCAAGGAAGTGATCGCATTGATAGGTAATGTTTCCTCGCTCATTGGCAACTGAGCTACCGTATCACAGAGCAGCATCAGTATAGCGCCGCACAGGATCACGGCAGGTACCAAAATAAAATGATTCGATGTAGTAAATAACTGACGAGTAAGATGCGGTACTGCTAGACCGATGAACGCAATGGGGCCGGCAAAGGCAGTTATTCCCCCCGCGAGTATGCTGGTAGCAAGAATGATCAATAAGGTGGTTTGCTTAATTCTTAACCCCATACTTTTCGCGTAATTCTCCCCTAGAAGCAATGCATTGAGTGATTTACAGCTCATTAGCGCAAGTACAATACCCAAAACACAGCACAAAGCAAGGATCAATATGCCGCTCCAGGACTGGTTTCCCAGACTTCCGAAACTCCAGAAAATATATTGTTGTAGTTTTTCTGCTGAACTGAAATAGCTGAGAACCGCTACTACGGCCGCAGTAACACTACCGAACATGAGACCAATAATGAGTATCGCCATGCTGTCCTTTACCCGAAGGGTTACTGCCAATACTGCCAGGAGCACCAGGAAACTTCCCAGGGCCGAGGCGATCACCAGACTATACTGACTCGTCAACGCACCGCCTAACATCCCTCCGAAAACTCCTGCTCCAAGGATGAGTAAGGCAACTCCCAGACTTGCACCACTGCTGAGGCCAAGTACAAAGGGACCTGCTAGTGGATTACGAAAAAGCGTTTGCATGAGCAAACCTGCGACAGCCAGGCCGCTACCGGTCATGATGGCTGTTAGCGCTTTAGGTAAGCGGTAATCGAGTACAATGTACTCCCAGGAAGACTTACTAACATCACCCCCAAAAAGAGCGGCAATGACTTCAGATAATGGAATTTTTACAGATCCGAGACCAATATTCAGAAGGAAAAACCCTAGCAGAGCCACAAGGAGCATTACAAACCATTTGTTATAGGATTGCCGGGTTTCCATTATTCAACTTTGCTGAAAAAGAACAACTCGTGATCGGGTAGGAGTTCAGGGTGTAGGATCTTCACAATGTCCTTGAGTACCAGGTCGGGTCGGTTTGGTGCAAGCTCGTAATAGAGGATACCTCCGGTTTCTCCCTTTTTTGAGGTAAAGGTATATACGTTTCCATTTTGAAGCGCCAGGAATTCACTGTACACCGAATGGGCTTCTTCGAATTGTTCAACAGATGTGAATTGCCCCGGACCTATCCAGAATTCGGCGTTTTGCCCTTTTTCCAAAACGGATTCGAGGCTCATGGAAAGGCTTCCTGTTCCTTCGGTCTCTTTCCAGAGGTAATCCCCGTTCGCGTCCTCAATAAACTTAGCAGCCCAGCTGTCACCCTGCGGCATATACCATATATCTTTATACATTGCTCCACTTAGAACGGTAGGCTTAATTTTGGCGTTTTTGGCGATCTCCAGCACTCGGAAATATTCGGTTTCTATTTCTCTGAAGATACTGTCGGCTTCTTTTTGTTTGTCGAACAAAGCACCGAAGAACTTGATCCATTCGGCTTTGCCCAGTGGATGTTTTTCGGTCCAGTCGGCATTATACAATACTGGTATCCCTGCCTGCTTAATATTTTCTACTGTTTTATTGGTGCCATCCACTGCGAAGGTTATAACGGCATCGGGTTCGAGATCGATGAGTACTTCGGTATTGATAGCTTCATTTTGTCCCAGTTCCTTGATTTTTCCTTCGGAAATAAGTGTGCGGGCCTTTTCAGAAGAAATATAATTCAGATTAGGGAAGCCCACGAGTTTATCGGTTACATCCAGCATATCGAGAGACGGGATATGGGTAGTTGAAGTCACTACTATTGATTCCACGGGGTATTTTAATATTTTATGAAAGCCCGGGTCATGCCACGGCCTGCCGGTAATAGAATCTTCCTCCGGGGTCAGCCCTTTTTTCTTCAATTCGTAGGTAAATGATTCATCGGAACTAGGCCAGGGATTTTTAACGGTGAGTGTTATATAATTATCGGCCTCATGAATCGAGAAGCCTTCGGCATACTGTATTTCAATAGGATCTTTTTTTGCAACTTCGTCAACGAGGGAGGGTGATTTCTGAATGTCTTTACACGAAAGAAGTGAAAGGCAAAAAACGACTACAGTGAATATACGCATACCCAAAAATAATAGTTTTTAACGGCGTGCGTTTGGAAATCGAAGATAATTTATGGGACCTACGAACAGAAGCTGTTCAATATACGGTTCACTTTTCAGCTACCATCACCTGGTATAGTGGAGAAGAAGCCTTACTATCGGAGATCTCCTCAAGATCTGAATGGTGCGGAATTATTGGCGATGGCGACGGGAATATTTCCGCCAAAGCTGCCGCTAAAAGGGGTTCGCTCGTATCACCCAGAACTCCCAAATTCGAATAATCTTCTTCCATTAATGTATCCGGTGGGAGACCATCTATGAAATCGGTAAAACCATTAGCGTTCGCTGTTTTGAAAACCAAAGGTAACATGGCATAGGTATGATCCGGATTCGCCTGCGCCCTGGAAAAATCGGGAGCCGGGGCATCGTAAAGTATAAATGACGCCTGGAACTTCCCGGTGGTAGTTCCGCCAACCTGGTTTACTGTGATATATGGGTCAAGGCCATTGATGACCAACTCACTGGCGGAAGCTGTTCTTCCTGTGGTGATAACATACACTTCGGTTAGGTTCAGGCTATTGATGGCTTCACCTGTTGAAATATTTTGATTGAAGAGTCCGTCACTGGCATAATCTGCCTGTCGGTCTGCGTTCCATTCTTCAGTATAAAAAATTTGACCTGAAAACTGCCCTGTGATCATACTGGCAAGATCGCTGGCCGTTTCTACAGAGCCACCACCATTATAGCGAAGGTCCAGGATGAGGTTTGTGATACCATCTGCCTGGAATTGAGCGAATGCCGCGTTCAGCTGCGGATCGAATTCACGGGTAAAGGCGTTGTACATTAGATATCCTACCTTCTGCCCCATAATATCGAAGGTGTTAGCAATAAAGACAGGGTTTTCGGTATATTCCATCTTGGTTAGCTCAACGCTGTCGCCGGTAGGTGTGATATTGGTTCCATCGAAGGTAGCCAGACCAATGGTATAGGTATCGGGATCGAAGAGGCTGTTGAAATTAGTATCGGTGATCTGGGTGCCATCAACAGTGTTGAAGATCATTCCGCGGCTCAGGCCCTTGGTTTCGGCATCGGTATTTGGGAGAACGTACCGCACATATCCGAAAACGTTCTCACTTCCGTCAGGGTAACGAACCAACCCATATTCCATACCATTGTTCATGGTTACACCCGAAAGCGAATTTTCCAGTGCGATGTAGTCGTCTACCAGCAAGCTAAAGCGATCCTGGGATGATTTCAGAAAATCAAAAAGGTCTTCAGGGGAGCCAAAAGTGCTGAGAAACGCATCGAGGTCGGCCTGTGTAGCAAAGGCGTCGTTAGCTAGCTCCGGGGTGTCGGCTTTGTAGAGGTAGAAGAAATTGAGTCCGCGATAAATAAAATCCTGGATCTCAAAAGTTGATGCTTGTTGTAACTCATCATCATTATCCTTAAAGCAGGAAGTAAGCAGGGTAGCGATCACTAAGAGCAGCAGAATACTTTTCTTTTTCATAAACAATAGGTATAAAGGCTATCTTGTAAAACCCGAAAATAGGGACATTATTGCGAAAGTTCAACTTATTTGTAACAAAATTGGAACAGGCTCGTCGAGATATAAGAACGGCATAGCAATTGCGAGTTCACTAACCAACAAAACATGACACAAAAGGAGTTTTTAACAACCGTGCTACCTTTTAAAGATAAGCTTTACAGGCTTGCTAAGAGACTGCTTGTGTCCAGTGATGAAGCTGAAGATGCTGTTCAGGAGATTATGTTGAAATTGTGGAAAGGGAAGGAAAAGATGGGAAATTATAAGAACCCTGAAGCCTTTGCGATGACGATGACCAAGAATTATTGCCTGGATCGTCTGAAATCGAAACAAGCCGGAAACATGAAAATTGTTCATAGCAATTTTAAAAATTCCGACAACATCGAGCGACAGGTTGAGGCAAACGACGGAGTCTCATTGGTTTTCCAGATCATGGAAACCCTGCCCGAACAACAACGCATGATCCTTCAGCTAAGAGATGTAGAGCAATATGATTTCGCAGAGATCGCGGAAATGCTCGACATCAAAGAAACAGCAATTCGTGTAGCACTTTCTCGAGCACGTAAAACGGTGAGAGAGCAAATGATTAAAAAATACAATTATGGAATCAACTAGAATTGAAAGGTTATTGGACGCTTATTTCGAAGGGAATACCACCCTGGCGGAGGAAGCAGCCTTGAGAGACTATTTTACCAGCGATGAGGTTGCAGATCACCTCGCACCCTATGCGGCCATGTTCAAAGGATTTGTACAGGCGCAGCAGGAGGTCTCCACTTCCGAAGTAACACTTCCGCAAAGCGGAGTAAAAATGAAAAGATGGTGGTACAGCATCGCGGCAACTTTTTTGGTGGCCCTCACGGTAGGAAGCTTTGTATTTTCTAATCAAGGCCTCTCCAGCGAGGAGGAGGAAGCCTTAGCCGCCTTGCAACAAACCAGGGAAGCGATGATGATGCTTTCTTCAAATTTAAATAAGGGAACTGAAAATGTGGCATTCCTAAACGAATTCGCAAAAGGATCCTCGAATATTAAACATATCAATCAATTTACAGAAACGAAAAACAGAATCTTAAAGTAAAGAACCTTAAAAACAAGTAATGATGAAAAAGTTAGTTATAATAATGTTAGTATTGATGGTGCCGTTCATGAGCTTTGCTCAGGTATTCGATTCTTACGAAGATGAGAAAATGGTCACATCAGTAGTGGTAACAAAGAACATGTTCAAACTCCTGGCCGAGATCGATCTCGAAAGTGATGATCCGGAAGTAAAAGAATACCTGGAGCTGGTGAACAACCTGGATAATATCAAGATTTTTATTACTGAAGACAAAGGCGTGGCAGCACGCATGAAAGCAGATGTAACAAAATACGTTGGTTCTACCTCAGGTCTCAACGAGCTTATGCGAGTGAAGGACGAAGGGAAGAACATCAAATTCTATTCAAAAGAAGGAAAGAGTTCCAGCTTTGTTAGTGAGCTATTAATGTTCATGGATGGAGATATTGACGGAAAAGAAGGAACCATGATCATGAGTATTACAGGAAACATAGACCTGAAGAAGATCTCTAAACTTACCAAGGACCTTAACGTGCCTGGTAGTGACGAACTAAAGAATATAGAAAACAAGCAGTAATATGAGCTTAGTAAAATTTATAGTTGGAATTTCTCTGGCAGCCATAGCATTGGTGAGCTGCAACGATGGATCATCCTTGCAACAGTATCTTGTAGATAAGCAGGACGACGATAAGTACCTCAAGATAGACATAGCAACCAGTTTGCTGGAAAGTGACGATGCCGACTTCACCGAGGAGCAAAGAGAGATACTGAACACGATCAAGAAAGTGAATGTGGTGGCCTATCCTGTAAAAGGTGAAAACGCCGAGAGTTACGATACCGAACGCGCTGAGCTTAAGAAGATCCTTGACAATGAGAAGTACAAACTTCTTGGAAAGGTGAGCTCAAACGGAAGCAATATGACGATGAAATACCTGGGAGAAGAAGATGCCATTGATGAAGTGATCATCTTTGCAAGTGACAAGGAACGCGGCTTTGCAGTATTCCGATTGTTGGGCGAGGATATGAAGCCGGGACAGATGCTGAAACTCATGAACTCTATAGATAGTGGGGACTTAGACGTATCGGCCCTAAAAGGGATTGGCGACATGTTCAGTGATAATAGTGCCGACGGTGATGAGATTGCAGACGAAATAAAGAAGGAATTAGCAGACTAAGTACTGCAACTTGTAAGAAAAAGGCTTCACACGTGGAGCTTTTTTTGTTTTTGGTCGAAAACGGATTTTCAAGCCATTGACAGCTAGTATTTTGCATTTATATTGTAGTAACAAAACAGGAATCGCTTGATGTTATATCCCCGCGATCAAGAGGTTCCCTCGACCAGAGATCTCACAAAGATGAGTTAGGTTGCAGATATTAGGGCTCCTTTCGAGGAGCCTTTTTTGTTTTTAGTCGAAAACAGACTTTCAATTTACTGATTTGAAGCTTTTTGCATGCTATTTGCAATTAGTGGTATTGGGTGCAGTTGATGTTCATTCCCCGCGATCAACGGTTCCCTTCAGCCAGAGACCTCACTAGTTGAGTTAGGTTGCGATATTCAGGCTCCTTTCGAGGAGCCTTTTTTGATTTTGGTCGAAAACCAATTTTCAAGTGTTAAGTTAATTGGTAATTAAACATAGTTTCACGGCACATTTTGGCGGGTCTCCTGGTTAATAATCCCCTTAATTAGGAGACCTAGACAACCATAGATCATGCTAAATGAGTTATTTGGTTGATTTTTTAGGCTCCTTTCGAGGAGCCTTTTTGATTTTGGTCGAAAACAGATTTTTAACCACCACGTATTTAGTCATTTACGCATAGCTTTGAATTAGCGTCAAAAATATATAACTCCCCAATTTTTGATTTGACCTATGTTTTCTATCCCCAAACATGGTCATGATCGGCCAGAGACCTTTGCGTATACCAAAGCAGGCTGATGTAATAGGCTCCGGAGAATTCCGGGGCTTTTTTTTATATCCCGGTGTAATTCGAAGGAGAGATCTGTCGAAGTTCTTCCTTTATCTCTTCGGAAACGTTCAGAGTCTCAATAAAGTTCTTAATAGAATCTCTTGTAATGGCTTCATTGGTCCTTGTAAGGCTCTTTAAAGCTTCGTATGGATTCGGATAGCCTTCTCGTCTCAGGATCGTTTGAATGGCCTCTGCAGCTACCGCCCAGTTGTTTTCCAGGTCTTCCCGAAGCTTAGCTTCATTCAGAAGTAATTTATTGAGTCCTTTCATTATAGACTGAAACCCTATAACCGTATGCCCCATAGGTACCCCGATATTTCTCAACACTGTGCTATCGGTAAGGTCTCGTTGAAGTCGACTAATAGGTAATTTTGCGGAAAGGTGTTCAAAGACTGCATTGGCAATACCTAAATTCCCTTCGCTGTTCTCGAAGTCGATGGGATTTACTTTATGTGGCATGGCCGAAGAACCGATCTCACCCTTCTTGATCTTCTGCTTGAAATAATCCATAGACACATAGGTCCAGATATCCCTGTCGAGGTCGATGAGGATGGTATTGATCCGTTTCAGGCAGTCGAACAGCGCGGCCATATGGTCGTAATGCTCTATCTGTGTAGTTGGGAACGAATGATGTAGTCCTAATTTCTCCTGAACGAATTGTGTTCCGAAGGCTTTCCATTCGATATCAGGGTAGGCTACTTTGTGCGCATTGAAATTCCCTGTGGCACCTCCAAACTTAGCGGCGCTCTTGATATCGTTTAGCAGGTCGAATTGCTCTTCCAGCCGAACCACGAAAACCTCGATCTCTTTCCCGAGTCGGGTAGGGGAAGCGGGCTGTCCGTGGGTGCGCGCCAGCATAGGCACATCCTTCCATTCTGTTGCTAAATCTTTCAGTTTATCTTTTACTTCGAAGAAACCGGGAACGTACACCTCGTTCATGGCATCTTTTAGCGAAAGCGGAACGGCCGTGTTGTTAATGTCCTGAGAGGTTAATCCGAAATGAATGAATTCCTTGTATTTCTGAAGTCCGAGCGCGTCGAATTCTTCCTTGATGAAATATTCAACCGCTTTTACATCGTGATTGGTTACTTTTTCGGTGTCCTTGATACGCTGCGCATCTTCCGAAGAGAATTCAGAATAAAGATTTCTCAGTTTATCGAAAAGGGAGGTGTCGAAGTCGGACAACTGCGGCAGCGGCAACTCGACCAATGCGATAAAATACTCTATCTCCACCTGCACCCTGTACTTGATGAGCGCTTCTTCAGAAAAGAAGGGCACGAGTGCTTTCGTCTTGGACGCGTAACGACCGTCAATAGGGGAAATAGCTTGTAATGATCGAGTGGACATAGCTGGTTGAATTAAAGATGCAAAGATAGGGTTTCTTGTTGGAAGTCGGAAGTCGGAAGTCAGAAGTCCGAAGTCGGAAGTCGGAAGTCTGAAGTTGATGGTTTCGAATAAACAAATCAACAAATAAACGAATCAACTATTATTTTGTCCGGTGTACGGTGTCA
>NZ_JAFMTQ010000067.1 GCF_026126405.1 Aureitalea sp. L0-47 | reverse complement strand
CTCGTCATGGTAACATTTGATGCCGAAAGGTTGGTAGGAGAGGTAGGCGCCTCTGTATCCGGTGGATCCAGAGTGGTCACGTTTGCCGCATTACTCGCGGCAGATGAATTACCAGCCGCATCCCTGGCAACCACGGTAAAACTATAAGAAGTCGCCGCAGTAAGCCCTGTTACATTGAAACTCGTTGTGGCCGTGTTGCCGATAAGTGTTACACCTTCATAAACGTCATATCCCGTTACACCTACATTATCCGTAGAGGCTGTCCAGCTCAGATCAGTGGTGGTCTGGGTAGTATTGGAAGCCGTAAG
>NZ_JAFMTQ010000066.1 GCF_026126405.1 Aureitalea sp. L0-47 | reverse complement strand
TACTTTTCCACGTTTGTAGTATCATCGGCGCAAACGGGCTTAACTTCTCTGTTCGGAATGGTAAGAGGTGAGCCCCGTCGCTATAACCACCTTAAATCTTAATGCACTATAGCCTTGTCGCTATAATTTACCCGAATCTGCCTTTGGCAGAGGCGGGCCACCTTAAGTCTTAATGCTAGTATTAAGATTTTAGTAGTTAGTAATGAGTGTTTTCTCACTACTAAGTACTTAATACTAACATCTAATGTTATAACATAAAGAGAATAAGAAATAGGAAAAAAAACGATTTTTTGTAAGCTTATAAAAGAGTCTGCTCCCCT
>NZ_JAFMTQ010000065.1 GCF_026126405.1 Aureitalea sp. L0-47 | reverse complement strand
CTTATGATGGTTTTGATCCTGCGGGCAACTGTATTGCTGCTCCTGGAGATACGATCACCTATGCCTTTACGGTGACCAATACGGGTAATGTAACCCTGAGCAATGTAGTTGTGACCGATCCATTGGTAACAATGGCAGGCGGACCGATTGTGAGTTTAGCTCCGGGTGCTTCAGACAGTACGACCTTTACGGCTACCTATGTGATCACCCAGGCGGATATTGATGCCGGTCAGTTCACTAACCAGGCTACGGCCACGGGTACGCCACCGAGCGGGCCGGATGTAACGGACCTATCGGATGACAATAGTAATGTAGAAGACGATCC
>NZ_JAFMTQ010000064.1 GCF_026126405.1 Aureitalea sp. L0-47 | reverse complement strand
ATTGTCGGAAGTGATACCTTGGCATGATCAAAGTGTTAGCAGTACTTTTTAAACACCTAAACTTTTAAACTCATCAACTTTTAGTTGTCCGATGTGGGGTGACCGATGTCTTTTTCCAACATTCTAAGGTACCAGGAGCGAAGCGATACTAATATACCAGGGTCTAAAGTCGGAAGTCTAAAGTACAACTAAACAACTCAACGAATCAACTTTTGTCCGGTGTCGGGTCTCCCTTTGCAAACTTCGTTTGCTTCGGAAGATGTGGATGTCGGGTGTTGATTAATTATTCTTTATTGTTATTCTTTATTAATAGACCATTGTCGGAAGTGAT
>NZ_JAFMTQ010000063.1 GCF_026126405.1 Aureitalea sp. L0-47 | reverse complement strand
GATCAGTTCGTATACGAGATCTTCGACAATGGAGCTCCAGTTGCAACTGATCAGGCAACGGTTTACCTCACGGTAGCCGATCCGAACAACGATATTCTCGCGATTGATGACATCAACGACACTTACCAGGATCTTCCTGTGAGCGGTAGTGTTGCGACCAATGACGAGAACCCTGACGGACCAGCGGGCACGGAAGTGTTTACCCTGGTTGCAGGCAGTGGTCCTGACAACGGAACACTGGTATTCAATCCTGATGGAAGTTATACCTACACACCGGATCCTGGCTTTACAGGAGAAGATACCTTCGAGTATCAGGTGTGTGACGGTGGAAA
>NZ_JAFMTQ010000062.1 GCF_026126405.1 Aureitalea sp. L0-47 | reverse complement strand
GGAAGTCTGAAGTTGATGGTTTCGAATAAACAAATCAACAAATAAACGAATCAACTATTATTTTGTCCGGTGTACGGTGTCAAAAGTCAGAAGTCAGAAGTCGGAAGTCGGAAGTCGGAAGTCGGAAGTCGGAAGTCCGAAGTCGGAAGTCGGAAGTCGGAAGTCGGAAGTCGGAAGTCCGAAGTCGGAAGTCGGAAGTCGGAAGTCGGAAGTCGGAAGTCAGAAGTCGGAAGTCCGAAGTCGGAAGTCGGAAGTCGGAAGTCTGAAGTTGATGGTTTCGAATAAACAAATCAACAAATAAACGAATCAACTATTATTTTGTCCGGTGTACGGTGTCA
>NZ_JAFMTQ010000061.1 GCF_026126405.1 Aureitalea sp. L0-47 | reverse complement strand
TTTCCACCGTCACACACCTGATACTCGAAGGTATCTTCTCCTGTAAAGCCAGGATCCGGTGTGTAGGTATAACTTCCATCAGGATTGAATACCAGGGTTCCGTTGTCAGGACCACTGCCTGCAACCAGGGTAAACACTTCAGTGCCCGCTGGTCCGTCAGGGTTCTCGTCATTGGTCGCTACACTACCACTCACAGGAAGATCCTGGTAAGTGTCGTTGATATCGTCAATGGCATAGATCACATTCTGACCCGATATGGTAATGAACACCGTAGCCTGATCTCTGGCCACAGGAGTTCCATCGTCGAAGATCTCGTATACAAACTGATCCGTTCCGAAGAAATTCGGATCGTTCGGCACATA
>NZ_JAFMTQ010000060.1 GCF_026126405.1 Aureitalea sp. L0-47 | reverse complement strand
CCGGCGTTAGTTACCGTGAAAGTGTAGTTGATAAGCTCTCCGGGATCTGAACAATCACCGCCATCATCATACATCGCTGTTTTCAGGATGTCGATAGCAGGATTCTGACAAAGTTGAGTCACAACCGCAGCCGAAGTATCGGTCACTGTGCTCTGATCTGGAGCTGTTCCTGTTACCGTAGCTGTATTTGTTACTGAACCAGCATCGATATCATCTTGTGTAATAGCGTAGCTACCCGTGTAGATCCACGTTTCAGTTACATCCAGCTCTCCATCACCATCGTCATCTCCTGAATCTGGTCCGGGAACCACTCCACCTAATAGTGGATCGGTTACTACAACATTGCTTATCGATACATTACCGGCGTTAGTTACCGT
>NZ_JAFMTQ010000005.1 GCF_026126405.1 Aureitalea sp. L0-47 | reverse complement strand
AGCCCGTTTGCGCCGATGATACTACAAACGTGGAAAAGTAGGTCGCCGCCTTCTTTAAACCCTGAAGTGAGTTTACTCTACTTCAGGGTTTTTTATTTTAAAACCATTAATTATTACAGGGCAATGCTTGAAGCATTTCATTGAGTTCAATAAGCTTTTGACCTTGCCAGACAGGGTTTATATCATCTAAAATGGTAAGGATGTCTTTAATTACTTTATCCTTTTCGGCTTGATCAACCTCACCGATATATTCTCCACATGCACACCCTAAATCATCGGGATGAATGCCTCTATTATTCCAATCTTTTCCATTTAAAAGATCGTTGGAACAAAATGGATTCACTAAAGGAGGTGTATCAATGTATGGTTCTAACATATCAACTCCATGATTAGTATATTCTTTACCTCGAAAGTACCAGTAAGCCACAGCCATTGCCAGCATAGCATCAACTATCTCGTGATTTTCCAGTTCCTCTGGTTGTAAATATTCAAGGCAATAGGAGTCTAAATTCATAGTACCTATAAAAAGGATATAATCTTCAATTAAGATTTGCCTTTCTTTACAATCTAATTTATCTCCTTTAAGCTTCTTTTCATAGGTAAGTATATCAAGGTATTTTGCAAGAGTATTCCACATACACATATAGGTTTTTGAACACCCTTTCTGTCCCATTCTATAAGTACCCACAGCACCAATGATTAAGCCACCTAATGAACCAAGACTATCAGATTGAATAATGTTCCCTAGTTTTGTAATCTCATTATCATATGTTTTTAATTCTTCATAATCCTCCTCTTCTTCATCGTCTTCAGTGTCATACATATCATAGGGGTTATTAGAGGGAGTCTGGGATTTTACCTCCATACCCGTTCCTAAGGAAATAATCAAAAAAATCAATAGGTATTGTGTTTTCATATGTTTCATTCTAATATCCTGAGTTGTAATCTTTCTTATTAATTTCGACAGTAATTTCAACAAGCTGGGTGCAAAGCATTGTCATATTGTCCTTTTTACCACGGTTGGCAGTGTAGTTCATTTCAAGAATCAATGATTTAACACTTATAGGGTAATTACGTGCTTTTTTTGGCAGGGATTTAAAATTGGCAAAAACCTCGTTGATGGTGACAGGAGCGTCATTGGTGACCCAAAATTTCCCCACACCATCTTTAGAAGTCACCTGGTACCCGTCACATTCGTACCCCAAAATGGTCTTTCCCTCAATAGGAACTATGTCCACCTCTTCTTCTTTTTCATCGGGTATAATTTTCTTGCCAAATTTTTTCTGCATCTTTTTTGCATTCGGCATCTTCATTTTCATTGCCATTTTCTGCTCCTCATTCTCCATGAACATGACCATGGCATTCTTTTTAAAATCGTAGACCATCAATTGTTCTGTTTGTTTATCCACCATTTTATTGGCAAAATAATCGGCTTCTGGCTCGAGCAGATACTCTAAAGCCATAGATTCTTTCCCTGTATCTAATTGATAAACTAAGCTATACGAAAATTCATAGGTATCACGAATTTCTTCCAATCCGCCTCCAAAAAAGTTGGCCATTCTTTCATTTTGCTTTTTCTGTTCTTCCTCAGTCATTTCGGGTCGCTGCGTTCCTTCGTTTCCATCCGGTACAGAATCCTTTTCCTTTTCTTTAGATCCGGTTACGGTATTGATTTTTTCTTTTATTTTTTTAAAGATTTGCGCTTCTGCTGATGGAGCATATAATATCGTAAAGCAAAAAAACAGTAATAATAGATGTTTATTTCTCATGATTTTTATTTTAGATTCCTTGAAGGTTTTCAAATTTAAATTGATTGATTGCTTGCCAAAGTTCTTCTTCCGATAAAGCTTTGGTTTCGATTTTGATGGCATACCTGTTTTTAGGTGCAAATTCCAAATTGAATTTATCACTCGCATTTCGGTATTTTTGAACCATGGTCATTTCGTTTTTGGTGATTACATTTTGATAGCCTGAATCATCTGATTTGTCGTGATATAGATTCTTTAAATTGAGAAATGGGCTCATCGCACGACTGCCTTTTTCCCCGGCACCATCCATGATGGAAATATCCAACTCTTTTGCACTGTTAGGGTCTTTGAAGGTTGCTTTGGTCATAAAGATCCCCATCATCGGGACAGAATTTGCCTTATAATAGGTGCGTTCCAAATCCCCTATCTTTTCAGGCATCCATGCGTCCATCTCTGCTTCGGTCATTGGCCCAAGAGAAGCTAGTTGCGAGATTAAGGAAGGCGGTTCATTCTTATTTTCCGTGGTTTCGTTAACTGTTTTCTCCTTGTTCTTTTCAGAAATCTCTTCCAACGAGGATTTCTTTTGATCGGTTGCCGAATTGTTATCACAGCCATGGATAACTAAGAACAGTAGCGCAAGTATAAAAGTGTAGTTGAGTTTCATAAGTAATGATCTATTTTTTTACATGAGTGAAAATCCTGTCCAGGTCAATTAGTTCGTATCCTTCATCTCTGTTGGTTTCATGCAAGTCCATGAAGGAACAGAAATTCAACGCGGGTTGCTTCGCATCATCATAACTGGTTCGTATAGGAAGTGTATTTTGTTCCCAGATACTGATGACCCAACGTGCCGTGGGGAGATCTCCTCTAAGGGTCATGTCCACGTCTACTAGTGTGCCCAGGTGATCATAGGCTCCATTCTTTAAAGATCGCTGAAATCGGATAGGGGTATCAAAAACTATTTTATTACCGGTTCCTTTTCTAAACAATCCGGCCCAAATAGTTCCATTGGTATGTGGATGCCCTTCCACATCCACTATTTTCAAATTCCGATCACCACTGGTCTCAATTTGCTCAAAAAAGTCATCCTGGCTGTACATCAGGGTGAACTCACTTCTTGGCGCCCCTTTTTCAAATAATGCATTTATGGAACTATTAGTTGAAATATCATCTGATGTAGGATCAAACAGACCGAATTCTATATCTATGATTTCCAATCCCAGTTCCCTGTACCGTGTAATGTCTTCCAGTATTTCTCGCACCGTTCTTCCCGTGGATAATACCTGGTCCTTTTTATCCTTTTTGAATACACCATCATAGATCTGTATGTTGTCATCGGTTACGTGTATCTCAAAATCCTCAAGGTGATAGCCATACTCATCTTTCATGATCCTGATTTCATCTCTGAATTCATTGATATCAAGACCGGTTCGTAAAATTTGTTCCTGGTTGGTTTTCTTCCACACCCCAATGAACAGATCTTTACCACTTGCCATTCCGTTATGACATGTATCCAAAGGAGTTGTTTTGGAAGTATAGATGTCTGGCCCCAATTTCATTTCTTCAAAGAGATTCGCTGCCAGCCGTTCTAAGTTCGCTTGTCTTAAGGGGGCCAGCATTACAATTCCTACGGTGTCCTTCGGAAAGAAATGAATATAAGCGCGGCTTCCTTTGTTGGTTCCACCGTGAAATACTCTGAGGTTTTTGCCGGTTCCTCTGTGCTGCAAGCCTACTCCATACATTAGTTTAGTTTTGTCATTTATTACAGTTGAGTTACTTTCTCTCCATAATGCTTCTCCATCTTTTAATAGTTCTCCTTTGCTTAATGCCCTGGTGTAAGTTGCCAGATCGCAAATGTTAGATTCCCATCCACCGGCAGGCAGGACGTCGTCATGATCGGCCAGAGCCACATTTTTCAAAATACCGTCATCTCTATACTCGTAACCGTATCGGTTGGAAACATGGCGAGCCATGCTGAAGCTTTTTAGTCCAAGGTGATTTTTTATATACTTGATCACCCAGTCGTCGTAACCGTAACTAATTTTAGCATCAATCATGGCCCCCGCAAGATTAAAGCCATAAGAAGAGTACAAATAGTCGGTGCCCGGAGGAAAGTCCAGAATCGATTTGTTGAATTGTTCTACCGAGCTATTCGCGTTCCACCCACCATTTATGGCCGGGGAGTAGTCACCACTGTGAACAAACTTAAAGGTTATATTTCCATATTGGGTGGTGGTAGCATCGTCCCTTCCTGTTCCATAGTGTTGAATTCCACTTGTATTGTTCAGAAGGTGGCGCAAGCTGATATCCATGTAGCGGTCCTCAATGTATTCCTTGCCATTTTCTGCTTTGATATTGACACGTCTTTGAGGCCAATTCGATACCACATTCGAGGCCTTGTCGTCCAGGTGGAGCCTCCCATCCTCTATCATTTGCAAGGCGGCAACTCCTGTAACCGATTTAGACACTGAAGCCCATTGCAGTTTTGTATCCAGCGTAAGGGGATGGTTGAGTCGCATTTTTCCGTAGGCTTTCATGTGAATGATGGAGTCTCCCTTGAATACGGCCACAAGCAGTCCGGGAATGTTTTGTCTAAGCATCTCTAAACGAATATTTTTATGGGCAATTGGGTGTATAACTTCGTCACATGGGAATGCATTATTTTCCTGCTCTCCGGCTGGAATCGAACCTCCAGAGCCACCACTCCCTCCAGAGCCACCGTTACCTCCGGAGCCACCACTACCTCCGGATCCTCCAGAGCCGCCGTTACCGCCAGATCCGCCACTTCCTCCGGAACCGTCATTTCCCCCGGACCCTCCGGAGCCACCGCTACCACCAGATCCTCCGGAACCACCACTACCACCGGTGCCTGCAATCCCACCATTGCCACCTGAATTGCCGCCAGGCCATCCCTGTGAGTCATCAACTGGTATATCCGTTTGTATAATGCGTTGTGCACTGTTGTTTGATGGCGTAGCTACGCTATTCCTGGATCTATAATTTTTTCCTTTAACAGGCATGTAGTAATCGTCGAAAGAAGGTCCTTTTCCGCCAATGGGTCGATAAGCGGTGATATCCTCCGGAACATATATCTGGACCACCGTTTTGGCATAATTCCCAACTATATATCGAATAAAAAACCCATTGGGGTGTTTGGTCCATCGGCCGGTATCAAATCCGTTCAGGACGGGTTCTATGCCTGCTCTCATGGCTATCTCTTCATATTCTGAATAGTCGTTGATCCCCTGGTAGTATTTATTCCTAAGACTATTCTCTGCTTCGAGTACCGCTCGCATGGTGGGGTTTTTATTTGCCACCTTGGATATTTGAGATGAAGCATAGTTGTCCAGCGCCCCTTTACTTAGTCTGGCTATTTGTTCAGGGGAAAGAAGCTTAAGCGCTGTCACTTTAATTGGGCCACTCATTTTTTGAAAATCTGTTTTTGCAATGATCGCCCAGAGCAGCAGTTGCACCTCTTGTTGCGTTATTTCGTCACTTTTTTGCTGAAACCCATCTATGATCGCTGCCACTATATCGGCTTTTGGACCTTTTAATTCTGCATAAAAGCGTCCGTTACCTTCCTGAGGGGTGTACGTTCCGGCTTTGATGCAAAACGACTTGAAGTAGCCTTCGTAATACCCTGGTGTTAGAAAGAAACCATTTTCCCAGGTGTATGGTTGCTCGTGAAGATTTTTATACTCGGCATTGTTTCCAAAATCATCCGAAAGGTATTTGGTCTTGTCGACATCGCTGAAGGATGTAGTAACCGGCTCCCGACTAAGTTTGTCCAGCGAGAGTGTAGCAGCGACGCCGTCCTTCAGTTTCTTTATCTTTTTAAGGATTTGTGCCTCAGTGCTTACTGTGCACGTTAACATTAGAACAATAATCAGTATGTATTTGTTTCTCATGATATGGAATTTCTCAAATAAAACTATACATTGATTATTTTTACCGGGGTTCAATTGTCTGATCAACTGATAAAAGTGTGTAGTCAGTTCAATTTCCTGTATAATTGAAATGGACAAAATTGTCAAGGATAAAAGGTGAATCATACAGTTTTACAGTATATCCAAAGTCGTTCGGAAGCCATTGATACATTAGTGGGGCATGTTTTCGATATTGTAGTTAACTTTAAAGTATTATCTTCTGAACTATGTTAAAAGCGATTATCGTAGATGATGAGACCAGGGCCATTAAGAACCTGAAATGGGAAATTGATAAATTCTGTCCGGAACTAGAAGTGGTAGAGTGTTTTTCCAACCCAGTTGAGGCTATTTCCGGAATTGACTATCTCAAGCCGGATTGCGTGTTCCTGGACATTGAAATGCCACAAATGGATGGTTTTCAGTTATTAAAAGAATTGAGGTTCAGGCAGTTCAATTTGATCATCACAACGGCCTATGACAATTACGCTATCAAAGCCTTCAAAGAAAACGCAATTGATTATTTGCTAAAACCTATAGATTCCGATGATTTGACTCGGGCGGTCGCTAAAATTATCAATCGTAAAGAAAAGCACGACTTAGGGTTCGATGTAGAAAAAATGCTAAGCTCAATAAACAGCGCTAATCGCCGAAAAAAGATATCCATCCCACTTTCCGGAAAAACTCTTTTTGTGCATTCGGATGAAGTTGTCTTTTGTAAATCAGATGGAAATTATACTGAATTTTATTTGGCAGATGGTAGAAAGGAAGTTATAACAAAGAATCTTAAAGAGGTGCATGAAGAATTATTAACCGACTCCTTTTGCCGAATTCATAACTCGTACTGTGTTAATATTGAACATATTAGGGAGTATATCCGTGGAGAAGGTTATTATTTGATTATGACTAATGATCATCAGATCCCTGTTTCCAGGTCCAGGAGAGATAATTTGATGCAACGAATTGCCAGGTAAAATGCTCGATAACTTGATCGAAATTATCTTATTCGACCCATTCAATAACGGTTTTTTTTATTTTACCCTGGGTGGATTGCTTCTTCTGGCCATTTATCACTTGTTCCTTTATTTTCAGAACAAAAGCACCCTCTACATTTTATATGCTCTTTACTTATTTCTAATCGTCTTATCACAGAATCAGTTTCTTGAGAATTGGTTCTTATACCCCCTTGTTCGTAATTTGGGAAAGCTTAATGATTTGGGAACGTTCTATACCCAGTCCTACTATATCATCTATTTTTTCTTTGCATTTGAATTTTTGAACATCAAGGAGGATTTTCCAAAATGGCATGGATATATCAGAAAGGCCATATTGTTGATATCAGCCTACACAGTGATCCAGTTCATAGTGTATTTGTATACCGATAACTACAATCTGGACATGCAATTCTATCACTTTTTTGTAATCTATATTTTGGTTCTGAGTGTCCTGACGTATATACTTCTGTTCAAGTCAAAAAGGAGATTGAAATACTATCTTATCATAGGCTCAATATTATTGATGGTTTTTTCAGTAAGTTCACTTGCTGAATACATACGTCTTCAGATGAGTGGGCAACCCGTACAGCCCTCATTTTCGCTACTATATATTGGTTACATCACTGAGAATTTCCTTTTCTCACTAGGTCTGGGAAAACGTCAGAAGTTGATCCTGGATGAACGAAACCGGGCCCAAAGCGAATTGATTGCACAAATAAGGCAAAACGAGATGCTTGAGCGGGAATTTCGCTCGAAACTTGAATCGGAGATAAAGCAGCTGAAAGCTACAGTGGAAAAGGATGCTATGGAACGTATCAGTGTTCAATTTGAAAAGAATATAGCCGAATTAAAATTAGCCGCGTTACGTAATCAGATGAATCCTCATTTTATATTTAACTCGTTGAATTCAATAAAGGGATACATCATTGATAATGACCGTGAACAGGCGGTTTTTTATTTGAATAAATTCAGCAAATTAATACGAATGATACTATCCTCTTCAATAGAAAAAGATGTCTCTCTTGCCGAGGAAATTGAAATTGCTGAACTTTATCTGCAGGTCGAAAACATTCGATTCAATAACGAGATCCATTTTGATATAAATGTTGCTCCCGAATTAGCCCTTAATACAATAAAGGTTCCTGCATTAATCTTACAACCATTTTTGGAAAATGCCATCTGGCATGGCTTGTCCTCGAAAAAGGGATCGAAAGAACTTTTAATGGATATCACCCTTGAGGATGATCGGGTCAAAGTATCGATCTACGATAACGGGATTGGTAGAAAACAAGCTGCTGCGATCAAAGAACGAAAGGTTCTAAAGCGTAAATCTTATGGCATAGTTCTTTCGGAAGAACGACTTCGAAATTTCGTCCATGGTACATCTAAGGAATGCAACATACAGATCATCGATTGTACGGACGAGGAGGGAAATTCAACCGGTACCAGGGTATTGATAACCTTGCCCGTTTCAACTACCCAAATACCGCCTTCATGATCGTTTTCAGCCCCTTGAACCCCAGCCAGAAGGTGCCGGCCATTCCGGCTATTGCCAGCGGCATCACGATGTAGAATAGTCTTGTTTCCTTATTCAGGAACATGAATGTGAACAAATAAGTGGTGAGTACCAATAATGGAATGACCAGGGCCATGTATTTGATCCCCTTAACCAGCATTTTTTTATCGGTATGTCCTTTAGGCATTGGCTCGTGATTCTATTGCTTTTCGTACACTTCCGTGTTTTAACAGGAGTTCGTTTGCATCACTTTCTGAAATGTGTAAAGCTTCCATAACCATTCGTGTACCGCGATCCACTAGCTTATTGTTGCTAAGCTGCATGTCGACCATACGGTTTCCCTTTACGCGCCCAAGTTTTATCATAGCCGAAGTACTAATCATATTCAACACCAGTTTCTGAGCGGTACCCGCCTTCATCCTGGAACTTCCCGTTACGAATTCCGGCCCAACCACAACTACCACCGGGAACTTTGCGGTCATCGCAAGGGGACTTCCTTCATTGCAGGTAATACAACCCGTTGGAATGTCTCGCTTGTTACATTCTTCCAGGGCTCCCAACACATAAGGTGTTGTTCCTGAAGCTGCGATCCCAATAACAATATCTCCTTCAGAAATCTGATAATCCACTAGATCTAACCAGCCTTGTTCCTTTGAGTCCTCGGCAAATTCCACCGCCTTTCGAATGGCGCTATCACCTCCGGCGATCAAACCAACCACAAGTCCATGTGGCACACCGAATGTTGGCGGACATTCACTGGCATCCACTACTCCCAGTCGGCCACTGGTACCCGCCCCCACATAAAATAATCTACCACCTTTCAGTAGTTGATCAGAAACCTTTTCTGCCAGTGCCTCAATCTGTGGTAAGGCCTGCTCCACGGCATCGGGAACGGTTTTGTCCTCCTGGTTCATAGAGACAAGGATCTCCTGCACCGACATTTTTTCAAGGTGGTCGTAGTTCGAGGATTCCTCTGTCGTCTTTTTGAAGGTCAAAGCGAAGATTTTGTTCGTTCAAAAGTAATGATTAAAACCCTATATTTATAAAAGCTAACTGAATTATATGCCGTCTTTACTTGAGCAAGCCTCAAAAGTTCTCCACAATAATTGGAAAGAAGCATTTACCATTCCCTGTGAAGGTTTGTACCCCTTTCAATGGAATTGGGATTCGGGGTTCATCGCAATTGGTTGGGCTCATATCGACATGGAACGCGCCAAATCGGAGATTCGTTCCCTGCTGAAGGGGCAATGGAAAAATGGATTCCTGCCTCATATAGTATTTCACAACGAGTCCAAAACCTATTACCCGGGCCCCGAAGTACACGCGGCTCATCTCAGTGATCAAAGCCCTGACGTAAGGACTTCAGGGATCACACAGCCACCTGTTCTGGGTTTTGTACTGGAAGAACTTTATCGCATTTCAGAAGACAAAGAAGACATCCTCTCTTTTATCGATTCGGTCTATGATGCCGTCTATCAAAATCATCATTATTTCTATACGAACCGCGATCCCCAGAATGAAGGGCTGGTATACATTTGTCATAACTGGGAAGCCGGAACAGATAATACTCCGGTTTGGGATTTTATCTGGAGTACTTTTGAAGTACCGGATTATGAGCTTGATCGAAAGGATACTAAGCTTATTGATGCTTCGCATCGCCCTACCAACAAGGAATACCAATACTACATTCACCTTATTGAACTATTCAAGCAATGGAAGTATGACGATGCCAAGATTGCAGAAGGCTCTCCATTCCTGGTGCAGGACCCCTTGTTCAATAGTATGTTGATCAAGGCCAATGAGAGCCTTATCGCACTTGGAAAATTGTTGCGTAAGAATAATAAAGTAGCACAGCTTGAACAGTGGCAGGAGCAAGCTTTACAAGCTATGAATTCAAAATTGTTCGACGAAAATTTACAGGGCTATGTGTATTATGACCTTCGGAATGAGCGTAAGTTGTCCCACCTATCGTCTTCCAGTTTTACACCGCTTATGGCTGGAATCCCTTCTGAAGAAAGGGCAGAAACCATGATTGAACATCTTCATAGAGGTAGTTTCAGTGGCGAAAATGATGAGAATTTCCTCTGTGCATCCTTCGACCCGTCCAGCGAATTCTTTAATTCGAAAAAATACTGGAGGGGCCCTGTTTGGATCAACCTGAACTGGATCATCTATCGTGGGTTGAAACGCTATGGTTATGAGGAACTTTCAGAAAAGATAAAAGAACATACCATCCACTTCATGGAGACTTATGGTTTCTACGAATACTTCGAACCTTCGAAAGAGTTGAACAAAACCCTGGATAAAGGCTATGGTGGTAACAACTTTTCCTGGAGTGCGGCATTAACCATCGATCTGCTAACTAACAAACTATAATATGAATTGGCTCGATTACACCATCGTAATACTTTATATCGTCTTTTTCCTGGGAATGGGGTATTTCTTCAAAAACAACAAAGACTCTACAGATTATTTCCTGGGTGGCCGAAGTATGGGATGGTTCCCATTGAGTCTGTCGACTATGGCAACTCAATTGTCGGCCATTAGTTTTATTTCGGCACCCGCCTTCGTGGGATTGAAATTGGGCGGAGGAATGAAATGGCTCACCTTTGAATTTGCAGTACCACTGGCAATGATCTGCATTATGCTCTTCGTGATCCCACCGCTATTCCGTTCCGGGGTGGTTAGTATTTACGAGTATGTTGAAAGGCGTTTCTCGCCATCAACACGATTAATCCTAAGCATTGTTTTCCAGATCAGTCGTGCCCTGGGAACAGGGGTAATGGTCTACACAATTGCAATCATCCTGCAGGCCGTTCTGGATATCGACTATATCTATACCATTCTGATCATAAGTGTCATCACCATCATTTACAGTTGGCAGGGTGGGATGAAGGCTGTTGTATGGGGTGATGCCATCCAGATGATCCTCCTCTTCGGAGGCTTGCTGGTATGCTTGTTCTATGGTTGGTATCTTGTTGAAGATGCAGGCGGACTCACAAATGGTTTCGCAACCGAACGCCTTGACGTGATCAACCTCAATCTTGGTATTGGCACTGATGAGGAATATGGCCTGTGGCCCATGTTGATAGGTGGTTTCTTTCTCTATGTGTCCTACTATGGCTGTGACCAGACCCAGGCGCAGCGAATGCTATCAGCTAAGAACGAGAAGACCATCCGTCAGCTACTACTAGCAAATGGATTGCTTCGTTTCCCGGTAGTGTTGATCTATTGCACCATGGGATTGATCATAGGTTCCCTGGTGACTTTGGCACCCGATTTCATGGGTGAGATCGCGGCTACCACCGAAAAACATTTTCCTCAGGACTTCGCTTCCACAGGGTATAAAGCAGACCTGATGATCCCTGTTTTCATAACTAAGTATCTGCCCCATGGAATGATAGGATTGCTTATGGTAGCGATCATGTCGGCAGCCATGTCATCATTGAGCTCTACGGTAAATTCTTTATCGGCAGTGAGTGTGGAGGACTTCTTCAACCGTGGAAAGAAAAAACTCGAAGGTGCCCGCTATATGCGAATCTCGAAATTTGCCGTTGTTTTCTGGGGTGTGGTATGTATCGCCTTTTCATTTCTATTCGGAGGAAGTAAGAGCACGGTAATTGAGATCATTAACGCCATTGGGTCTGTCTTCTACGGACCTGTTCTGGTTACTTTCGTATTGGCTATATTCTCAAAGCGTGTAAACCATGTGGGTATGAATACTGGTATTATAGTGGCAGTGCTGATCAACCTGATATTTTCCAATACGATACAGGAGATTTTTAATTACGATATAGGTGTGAAGATATTTTGGATATGGTTGAATTTTACCGGTGTGCTTATCTCCCTGGTAGTAGCCTTTTTGGTTAGTGCACTTACTTCTAACGTTAAAATAAAGACTGCAGAAGGCATTAAATTCACAGTAAAGAAAAGCGACATTTACTCTAAAGAAGTTTTTATACTTCTGATCTTCTTTGTCGTGATACTCATATTCAGCTATTTCGTTCCCCAGATATTTTCGTAGATGTCGCTGAATGTATTACTCATACCAGATGCCTTTAAGGATAGCCTTACTTCTTCTGAGGTGGTTAAGGCCATGCGTCAAGGGGTTTTCAGTGTTGATCCTGATGCAAATATCACTCATATCCCTGCTTCGGATGGCGGTGAAGGGTTCCTGGATTCCGTAAGGGAACATTTGGATTCGGTGGAAGAAATTCCCTGCGAAACGGTGGACCCACTTGGTCGGGCACTCGAAGCCAGTTATTTATTTGACAATCAGTCTGAATCTGCCTATCTGGAACTCGCGCGGGCTTCGGGACTGGAACTCCTAAGTAAGGAAGAGCGAAACCCAATGCATACATCGACCTATGGAACCGGGATTCAAATAAAACATGCGCTCTCTATGGGTGCTAATACGATCTGCCTGGGTATTGGGGGTAGTGCCACCAATGATGCCGGTACGGGGATAGCATCGGCCCTGGGCTATGAGTTCTTCGATAGTGCGGGGTCCATAGTTTCACCGAGTGGTAAAATGCTGGAAAAGATTGCTGCTATTGACATTCCGAAGGATTTTATGCACAGCATTTCTTTCTATGCGATAAACGACGTACTGAATCCACTTTTTGGTCCAGAGGGTGCCGCATATACTTATGCGAAACAAAAAGGAGCATCCCCGCAAGAGATCGAGCAGTTGGACAATGGATTGCGTTCAATAAGTAAAGTGATATCAAGAGAATTAGGCGCCGATCATTCAGAGCTACCGGGTTCCGGGGCGGCAGGTGGAACTGCCTTCGGGTTAAAATCCTTTCTGGGTGCAGCCTATATATCGGGAGTCTCTTTTATGCTGAAACTGGCCGGTTTCCAGGACAAACTGATTTCAGAAAAAATTGATTTGATCCTGACGGGAGAAGGCTGTATCGATTCACAGACATCTTATGGAAAATTGGTTTCAGGGGTGGCTATGGAGGCTAAGGAACACGGTATCCCCGTCCTCGCAGTTTGCGGTAAGCTCAATTTAGACAGAAAAGGTGTAGCGGATCTGGGATTGCAGGACGCCGATGAATTGTTCCGTGCGGATCAAGAAGAAGGGTATAGCTATGAGTTTGCTTCGGAACTGATCCGGGAGAGAACGGCCGGACTCATCAAGGCATTTACTCTTCGATAACAATGGTTTCCTTGTATTCCTGAACTATCGCGAAGTACCCCAGGGCAAAATTATCTGCTGAATCAAGATTGTTGAAATTGTCAATATTGTCAATATCAGTAGCGTTAATGATATTTCCACGAACCGTTAAAGCTGGGGTTTCGAATGGCCCGAAATTTTCCCCCGATTGTGTGATCAGTTCGTCCATGTAGTTATGAAAGTCCTCGTCAACTCCCATTATACTTATGTCTACAGAATCGCCTGGCGATAATTCGTCATCGTAGAAGTATGAAAATTCAAACTCCTGTCCCTGGTAAAATTCATCCTCACTAACCAGATAATTCCCGAAGCTGAAATCAAAAAGATAAAAATCATCCCGGTCTCCATTGTCGGTAAAGGCAATGATCAACTCTATGTCATTCTCATCGAACAGGAATCCGTCACCTTGCACAACATTGTCCAAAGGCACCGTAGGAACAAATTCCGCCATGGCTACAAAGAACTCATCTTGATAATCAATTTGTAAAAGGAGACTGCCTTCGGTTAAGAATTCCGTAGCAAATACTTTGCTGTAAATACCGGAACCCGGCACTTCTTCAATAAGCACCGGAGGGTCGATACCTCCACCGGGAAGTGAGAGATTCGTTAGCGTGATCTGTTGAAGATTCGCGGCCGGTACAGATTCGAAGAAAGAACTGGTCTCGCTTACTTTTACACTAACCTTGGTGAAGGCTTCATTCGTATCAACGCGGATCAATGCATCGACAATCAGCCTGGGCTCTTCGGAGCTCAGCTCCACCTCGATAACGTCTTCACAGGAACCCATTAATAAGATCAGACTTGTAATGATGAGGAGTCCTAGTTGGGATGTTATATTTTTTATGTTCATACTAAAATTTAAAATTATATGTCACCGATGGCACTATTCCGAAGATGGATGTCCTCACCGCCTCATTCACACCCGTGTCCTGGTTCTGCCTGAAATTGATGGCCGCTGCATTTCTTCTGTTGTACACATTATAGATGCTGAATACCCATTCTGCCTGCCAGTTGCGATCTTTGTTCTTACCAGGTGTAAGAGTGGCTGCGATATCCATGCGGTGGTAGTCCGGAAGTCGCGTTAAGTTTCTCAATCCGAAATAAGGAATCACCAATCCCTGGAATTCAAACTGTCCGATTGGGAAGTTGGTAGGTTGCCCGGTCTGGAAGACAAAGTTCCCGTTAAATCTCCATTTGTCGTTAAGTTCATAATTGCCGTACACGGCAATGTCGTGGGGTTTATCGTAAGGGGTGTTGTACCATTCCCCGTTGTTGATACCGATCTCGTTTGCATCCCTCGGCGGGGTTCGTTGCTCCGATTTCGATAGGGTGTAAGCTATCCATCCTTGCAGTTTCCCTGTGTTTTTCCGAAGTAAGAATTCGAGACCATAGGCTCTTGCTTCTCCGTTCAGTATTACTTGTTCGATCGCGTTATTTGCGATCAAATTGGCCCCATCGATGTAGTCGATCCGGTTTTGTATGTCTTTATAAAACACTTCCGTTTCCAGGGTGTAATCCCTTTCCCAAAGATTCTTGAAAAAACCGAAGGCATATTGATCTAGCAACTGCGGTTCCACAAAAGGTCCACTGGGAGTCCACACATCCAGGGGAGTGGGGGAGCTGGTGTTGCTCAGCAGGTGGAGGTATTGGGCAATTCGAGTATAACTTGCCTTGATGGAAGCGTCATCGCTGAAGGCGTAGGACAAGGATACTCTTGGTTCAAGATTGGTAAACGACGCCAGTTGATCGCTCCGGCTGGATTCCTGTACACCAATGGGTTCGGCTCCCCGATAGATAAGCAGAAAGGGGTCGAATTCAACTGGATTGTCGTTTTGGTAAATATTCAGTTCATCTTGTCCGAAGCGTATAAAATGACTCAATCGTAAACCATATTGCACCCTAAGTTTTTCGGTTAAGGTGTGCTCCACGTCTACGTAGGCCGCAAATTCATTGGCGTATTTCTTGATTAGCTGTTCTTCAAGGATTCCCGATTCCGGATTGTTAGGTTCGATCTTTCCGGGATTGAAACTGTAGTAAATATTATTGATCCCGTAATTCACCTGCAGCTTGTCCGATAGATAGTGTTTTAGGTCGTATTTTATATTGAAATTCTGAATACCTGAGTTCCATTCGAAGCCTACAAAGTCCAGTTCCAAACCATAGTAGTAATCCGAATAGATCACGGAGAGATTAGAGAACAACTTATCGGAAAATATATGGTTCCACCTGAAATTCCCCAGGGCATTTCCATAAACGTTTACAAAACTTTCATTTATACTGAAGAGATCCCTTCCGAAGTAACCTGAAAGGAAGAAGCTGTTCCTGTCGTTAAGTCGATAGTTGATCTTGGTGTTCAAATCGTAGAAATAGGCGCGGTTCTCAATGTCGAAAAGGGGTAGGAACAAATGAGCATAAGATCCTCTACCACCAACCAGGAAAGCTGCTTTGTCTTTAACTATGGGTCCTTCGGCCAATAACCTGCTGGCAACAGCCCCGATTCCACCGTTGATTTTTAATTCACGGCTGTTTCCTTCTTTCTGAAAGATCTCAAGTACCGAAGAAACTCGACCTCCATAACGCGCCGGTATTCCACCTTTGAACAACTTCACGTCCTTAATAGCATCCGGATTGAATACTGAAAAGAATCCAAAGAGGTGGGAAGAATTGAATATAGTAGCCTCATCGAGCAGTATCAGGTTTTGATCTGCCGCACCTCCTCGTACGTTAAAGCCTGAGGAGGCCTCACCGGCACTGGTTACTCCGGGAAGAAGCAAGAGCGACTTAACCACGTCTGCTTCGCCCAGAACCACGGGAATAGATCGTATGGTTTCCGCGGTGAGCGTGTTTACACTCATCTGGGCGGCCTTGATGCTCGCCCGCTCCACATCCGCCTCGATCACAACTTCGTCGAGTTGTTCCGTATCACTGATCATGAGAACATTCTGACGAACATTCTGCGACAGGTCAATTGTAGTGGATTGGGTAACAAAACCAAGACTACTGTACGTAATCTCATATGTACCAGCGGGTAAGGTGATTGAATAGAAGCCGTACTCGTTTGTGGACGTTCCGGTCCGAAGATCGAGTATGAGTACATTCACCCCTATAAGGGTCTCACCGGTGGCCGATTCGGATATAGTGCCACTTAGGGTAAATTTATCCTGGGCATATGTGATTGCAACTGAAAGTACTAAGAGGAGAAGGGTCAGTTTTTTCAATTCGAATTTTTGCTAAAAATAGCCATTCAACTTGAAATCCAAAAGGGTTACCCCTAAGTGTTTTGTTAAATTATGAAATGCTGGTAAGTATGGAATTCAGCGTTGTACTTGCGCGCATCTCCTTATTAACCATAGCAGTATCAGGTTTGTAATAACCGTTGATATTCACCGGACTGCCCTGTGTGTCATTCAATTCATTAACGATTTTCTCCTCGTTCATGCGTAGCTGCTCTGCCACCGGACTGAATTGCGCTTTAAGCGCCTGGTTCTTATCCTGATTGGCCAGGGCTTCTGCCCAATACATAGCAAGATAGTAATGACTACCCCTGTTATCGAGTTCGTTTACTTTCCTCGAAGGGCCTTTCTTGTTCTCGAGTAACTTTTCAGTTGCTTCATCCAGAGTTTCGGAAAGGAGGATTGCATTATCGTTATTGTAAGTAGTTCCAAGGTGCTCCAAAGAAACAGCAAGTGCGAGGAATTCACCCAGGGAATCCCATCGTAGGTGTCCTTCCTTAACAAACTGCTGAACGTGTTTTGGTGCAGATCCGCCCGCCCCGGTTTCAAAGAGTCCACCGCCGTTCATCAGAGGAACAATGGAGAGCATCTTCGCACTGGTACCCAGTTCGAGGATAGGGAAGAGGTCGGTGAGATAATCCCGCAGTACATTCCCGGTTACGGAAATCGTATCCTGTCCTTTTCTAACTCGCTCCAGGGTATATTTAGTTGCCTTTTCCGGGGATAGGATCTTGATCTCCAGTCCACTTGTATCGTGGTTTGGCAGGTAATTATTTACTTTTTTGATCAATTGGGCATCGTGTGCTCTGTCTTCATCCAACCAGAAAATCGCCGGAGAATGAGTAGCTCTGGCGCGCGATACAGCTAGTTTCACCCAGTCCTGTACAGGCAAGTCTTTTACCATGCACATACGCCAGATATCGCCTTCCGACACATCGTGTTCCATAACGGTATCCAGATCCTGGTCCAGCACAGTGATTTTCCCGTTAGCCGGTACTTCAAATGTTTTATCGTGTGAGCCGTATTCTTCGGCTTTCTGAGCCATCAGCCCAACATTGGGAACTGTTCCCATGGTCGTTGGGTCGAACGCCCCGTGTTCCTTACAGGAATCAATTACAGCCTGGTAAACACCAGCATAACTACTATCGGGGATCACTGCCTTGGCATCGCGGGTATCGCCGTTCTTGTCCCACATTTGTCCGGCGTTGCGGATCATAGCAGGCATGGAAGCATCGATGATCACGTCACTTGGAACGTGTAGGTTCGTAATGCCTTTATCGCTGTTCACCATGGCGAGGTCCGGATTGGCTTCGTAGATTCGATCGATCTCTGCAAGAATCTCGGTTCTCTCTCCTTCGGACAGTTTTTCCAGATCATTAACCAGGTCTCCAAAACCATTATTCACATCCACTCCGAGGCGCTCGAACGTATCGCCATATTTATCGAACAGATCTGCAAAATAAACGCGTACGGCATGTCCGAAGATAATCGGATCGCTCACCTTCATCATGGTGGCTTTCATGTGCAAAGAGAACAATACTCCTTGAGCTTTGGCCTCCTTAACTTGTTCAGACAGGAATGCCAGTAATTCCTTTTTTTGCATTAATGTACCGTCTACGATCTCACCTTCGAGTACGGCGATATTGTCTTTCAAGGTAGTTTTGTTTCCGGCCGTATCCGTGTGCACTATAGAAAGTGCTCCTGCTTTGGACATGGTAGCGGATTTCTCATTATGACGGAAGTCGCCACCGGACATTGTAGACACATGAGTCTTGGAATCTGCACTCCAGGCACCCATGCTATGCGGATTCTTCTTGGCATAGTTTTTCACTGCCTTTGGAGCACGTCTGTCGCTGTTTCCTTCCCTCAGCACAGGGTTTACTGCGCTTCCCTTCACCTTGTCGTAGGTAGCTTTTATCTTTCGTTCTTCGTCCGTTTGTGGGTCATCCGGATAATCCGGAAGGGCATAGCCTTTAGATTGCAACTCCGCGATGGCTGCGGAAAGCTGAGGTAATGAAGCACTAATATTCGGAAGTTTGATGATGTTCGCTTCGGGCGTCTTTGCAAGTTCCCCAAGTTCGGCAAGGGCGTCACCTATGCGTTGTTCTTCGGTTAAATACTCAGGAAATTTCGCCAGTATCCTGCCAGCCAGGGAAATATCCCGGGTTTCAACATCAATGCCCGATGGTCGGGCAAAAGCTTCAATAATTGGAAGTAATGAATGTGTAGCTAGAAACGGAGCTTCGTCCGTCATCGTATAAATGATCTTGGCGGATTTGGTCATGGTTGTGAAGTATTTTAGTGAACTTGTTTTAAGGATGCCAAATATACGGAATAGCCACTGCTTTTAAAAGGGAAAGGGGTGAGAAAAGAATGGGAAAACGCTATAAACAAGAAAAGCCATATCACCGTATTGCTACTTTGATATGGCTTCTTGTGAAACCTGCCGTTACCAACTATCCGCCGAAGACGAATCAGGACGAGTTTATTATACCCTCGCAGTTGTGACCTGTTTCAACGAGACTGTTTTCCTCAACGACTTTCCGAAACGAGTTCTTCCGGTCTCCGAAAACAATACCCTAACTTTCACTGAATCTCGACCTAACGTACCTTGCGGTCGTCAGAGTCTCAGGCAATTCAACAAAAGAAATAAAGAACGTTACTTTATGTTTATCATGCGATTTGCATCACATTGATATTTCAAATGTAAAATAGATAATTTAAAATGCAAGAAAAATACACTGCTTTATATTCACAATGTATTCACGAGGGTTATTAACATTTGTTCATAACAAAGGCCTCCACTTGGGAGGCCTTGTATTTTCTTGTATTTGAAGCGATGTTTAGCTTCTCTTTTCTCGGATTCTTGCCTTCTTACCGGTCAATCCTCTGAAGTAGTAAATACGTTTTCTTCGTACGCTTCCTGTTTTGTTCACTTCAATTTTTTGAAGGGCCGGAAGGTTAAGTGGGAATATTCTTTCAACTCCAACGGTTCCGGACATCTTTCTAATGGTGAAAGTTTGCGAAGTTCCGGTTCCTTTAACCTGGATCACTGTTCCTTTGAAGAACTGAGTCCTTGTTTTACTTCCCTCGCGGATCTCGTAGTAAACGGTGATACTATCTCCCGCACCGAACTTCGGGAATTCTTTTTTAGTTACAAATTCGTCCTGAACAAATTTTACTAAGCTTTCCATTACTTACCTTTTAATGGTTTTGTTCGAAACAACATTCACGATTCTCGCCAGAGGTTGAAGCAAATCGGCTGCAAATATACATTTTTCTGCATTTGCGTCCTCATTTTTAGAAAAATATTTACTTCTGTATTTTGGGCGTTCCCCTGAAGTAGAAACGCCGTTTCACTTCAGGGGCGGGCTTTCCGCGCTACACGCCTGCCCGCCATAGCGTGCGACGGCGGGGTAGCCAGCTTCAATCCCTAACGCAGGGAGCTAGTCATCCAGTAGGTCAGGGCGTTTGTTTTCTGTGTTTTTCAGCGCCTCTTCCTCTCGCCACTTTTCAATATTGGCCGTATGTCCACTTGTCAAAATATCGGGAACCTTCCAGCCCTTGTAGTTGGCAGGACGAGTGTAAATAGGCGGTGCCAGCAGATCGTCCTGAAAGGAATCTGTTAATGCACTGGTTTCATTGCCCAGTACGCCGGGAATTAGACGAATCACCGCATCACATAAAACCGCTGCGGCTAATTCACCCCCACTCAGCACAAAATCTCCTACCGAGATCTCACGTGTGATAAAGTGATCCCTCACTCGCTGATCCACACCTTTATAATGCCCGCAGAGAATAATAATATTTTTTTTTAGTGAAAGCTCGTTAGCCATTCCCTGGCTAAAGGTGTCACCATCAGGGGTCATGTAGATCACTTCGTCATAATCCCGCTCTTCCTTCAGCTTACTAATGCATTTATCAATAGGCTCAATCATCAGCACCATACCGGCACCACCACCAAACTGGTAATCGTCTACCTGTTTATAGGAGTTGCTCGTGTAATCTCTCAAGTTATGAGTGTATACGGAAACGAGCCCTTTGTCTATGGCTCGTTTCAAGATGGATGCTTCAAACGGACTCCGAAGCAGTTCCGGTAATACCGTGATGATATCAATTCGCATTAGATAAGGTCTTTTTTCATCTTACAGCGATCTATCGATCCCTTTGCTCTTTCCAGTACAGATTTGTCAAGGGTGCTTAAAGCTGCTTTTCTGTAGTGTTCAATAGCTTCGTCCAATTTTCCCTGCTGCTCATACATGATAGCGTATTCATTCCACATAGTGGATTTTGTAATACCCGGAATATTGATCGCCTTGTCAAGTAAAGCCTTCAGGTCGTCCCATTTTCCCAAGGTAGAAAGCAGAATAGCATAATTGTAGTATACCGCTGGGTACATAGGCGTCTTTTCCAGGCACAATTTATAGAGTGTTTCACCTTTCTCATACTCCTTGAACTTCACTTCATACAAATACCCAAGATGATTGTACGCCTTCCCGAAATTGGGATCCATATCAATGATCTTTTCCAGCTTATTCGTGGCTTCGTCGTATTTACCATTTTTAATGTCAGTATTGGCCTGGTCGAGCAATTCTTCTAGTTTGGTAAGATGGTCCATTCGATTCGGTTTAGAATGTAAAAATAAAGCAAATACTTCGAATTATATCTCCCAGGTATAATGAAATACGGCGTCGTCCTTCTTCCATCCCAGTCGCTCATACAATCGTTGCGCCGGATTATCCACCGCTGTCTCCAATGTCAAACCCCTGCTTCCTTCATTTCTGGCAAATACCTGGGCGTGTTCCAATAGGGCTTCTCCAATTCCACGACCCCTGAAAGCATTAGAAACAAAAAGGTCGTTCAGAATAAATACTCGTTGCATGGAAACAGAAGAAAAACTAGGATACAATTGTGTAAAACCCATACCTTCTCCATCTTCTGAAACCACTAAAAAGATCACCGAGTCCTTCTTTACAAGACGCTCCCGAACAAATTTCCTTGCGACATCCAGGTTGGATTCCTGTTTGTAAAACACACGATATCCATCGAACAGTGGCACTATGGTTTCCAGGTCATCAAGGGTTGCTCTTAATAGCTTCATGTGGTCTTTTAAGCAAGGAAGTTAAAGAATTCCTGCTTACTCGCATACTATACAACGTGAAAATTCTTTTCTTATCTTTAGGCAACTTTCTTCAAACTATCCAACTATGAAACGCAGATCTTTCCTGAAAAAGACTGCCGCAGCCAGTGCGGCTTTTACTATCGTTCCCAGCTTTGTTTTAGGTGGGGCGCACATACCACCAAGTGATACATTGTACGTCGCTGGTATAGGTGTTGGCGGCCGGGGAGCTGGTGTAGTGAACGAATTGTTCAATAGTGGGAAAGTGAAGTTCATCGCACTCTGTGACGTAGATGCTAAACGAGCGGCGAATACCTTTGCCAATCATCCTAAAGCAAAGCAGTATGCCGACTTCAGAAAAGTATACGATAACCATCTCAATGAGATAGATGCTGTGATGGTTGCGACGCCTGATCATACACATGCCGTGATAGCACTTCCATTCATGAGGGAGAAGAAACATGCCTATGTGGAAAAACCCCTCACGCATAATATCTATGAGGCGCGCCTTATGGCGAGTACTGCCAGGGATATGGGTATCAAGACCCAGATGGGAAACCAGGGAGCCTCGGGCGAGGGTATCCGACTAGCCCAGGAATGGATCAATGCCGGTGTTATCGGAAAAGTACATCGAGTGGACTGCTGGACAAACAGGCCCGTCTGGCCACAAGGCTTTCGAAAGATCACCAATGGTGAACCCATTCCGGAAACCTTAGCCTGGGATCTATGGCTGGGGCCTGCCGCCATGAGAGATTATCACTCCGGCTATTTGCCATTCAAATGGCGCGGTTGGTGGGATTTTGGAACAGGAGCTATGGGAGATATGGGTTGCCATATTATGGAAACGCCATTCAAAACACTTGGATTACAATTTCCGTACGAAGCAGAAGCCAGCTGTACAACGGTTTGGTCCGGGGATTTTGTGGAAGCGGATTATTCTGAGGCTTGTCCGCCATCATCAATTGTGCGATTAAAGTTCAATTCTGAAACACATGGTGATGTTTCACTAAACTGGTACGACGGCGGCATCATGCCTGATCTTCCTTCCGAATTAGGAGAAGGGGAGGAGCCCGGTGGTAGCGGGGGAGGAAGTATCTTCCATGGAAGCGAAGGCATCATGATCACTGATACCTACTCCGGGAACCCAAGATTATTGCCTTCGGAACGTATGCTGGACTTCACACCGCCTGATCCAACAATAAAACGAGTTGAAACCGATCATGCCGGGGAATGGGTGAATGCCTGCCTGAACGGAACGGAAACTTCATCACCCTTCAGTTACGGAGGTCCGCTAACCGAAGCGGTACTCATGGGTAACCTTGCTATCAAAGCATTTCAGTACAAAAAACTAAAAGAAGGCAAGAAACCCGGCGACTGGGCACCTTACGAATACCCGGGTCGTCGAACCATTCTTTGGGATGGCGACGCGATGAAAGTATCCAATTACGAACACGCTAACAGTTGGGTTAAGCGTGCCTATCGAAGCGGCTGGGAGCTTTAGGTCCTAATAATATGTATATCTCCTAACTTTCGAAATGTATTTTGCCAGGCGGATTACCTGGTGACTGTACCCGTATTCGTTATCATACCATACATATAGAACAACATTCTTCCCGTCTTTGGCAACAATAGTAGCGTTGCTGTCGAAAATGGCAGGCGCCGAAGAGCCAACAATATCCGATGAAACTAATTCATTGTTGAGTGAATACTTGATCTGCTCGACGAGATCGCCTTCCAGTGCGTACTTCTTCATGATGGTGTTCAGCGCATCTTTGGAGGTCTGGTTTTCCAGTTCCAGTTTAAGAATAGCTAATGAACCATTAGGAACGGGTACACGGATGGCATTGGAAGTGAGTTTGCCTTCGAATGATGGTAACGCCTTTGAAACAGCACTTCCGGCACCTGTTTCTGTGATCACCATGTTGAGTGCAGCCGCACGCCCTCGACGATATTTCTTGTGCATATTATCAACCAGGTTCTGGTCGTTGGTATAGGCGTGAATAGTTTCCAAGTGGCCTTGTACTACCCCAAACGAATCTTCGATAGCTTTAAGCACAGGAGTGATAGCGTTAGTTGTACAGGAAGCAGCCGAGAATATATCCACACTGCTCGGATCGTAATCGCGGTGATTTACTCCATGAACGATGTTAGGCACTCCTTTTCCGGGAGCGGTAAGCAATACTTTTGAAACCCCTTTTGATTTGAGATGTCTTCCAAGCGCTTCTTTATCTCTGAAAGCCCCTGTATTGTCGATCACCAGGGCGTCCTCAATTCCGTAGGGAGTATAATCGATATCCTCGGGTGCATTTGCGCTGATCATGTGTACGGTGGTTCCGTTGATGATGAGTGCGCTGTTTTCCAGGTCAGCCTGAACCGTGCCGGGAAATTCACCGTGTACCGAATCGTGCTGGAGGAGAGAGGCTCTCTTCTCCAGTATGGACTGGTCTATATTTCCACGGGTCACAATGGCCCTAAGACGCATTTGGCTCCCTTGCCCAGTGCGAGTCATCAATTCACGGGCAAGCAACCGGCCTATCCGACCAAAACCATAAAGGATCACATCCTTAGGCACAATACTCTCCGATTTCTTAGCTCCCTTGAGTTTCTTGCTCACAAAGTTCATGGCATCCTGGAATTGGTTGTCCTCCATGTGGTACTCGTAAGTGAGTTTACCGATGTCGAGCTTGGCAGGAGGAAGATCAATGGTGCGAATGGCTTGTGCGATCTCTACAGAATCAAAGATGGAAATTGGTTTTTGAACGAATTCACCTGCATATTCATGCAGATTTAGGATCTCGCTCACGTTGCGGTCTATAAGCTGATTTCTGAAGAGAACCAACTCTATGGAGCGGTCGTACCAAAGGTCGCTGACGATCTTAATAAATTCTACCGTGGCCTTACGGCGGTCGGTTTGGAAGGAGAGTTCTTTTTCATAAACTTCGTCGAAACTCATGAGTGCTTTTTTAGGGGGTTGAAATTCGCTGCAAAAGTATAGAATTCAAACGTTTTCGTAAAGGATATTTGTAAAAATAAATACCCCTTCGAAATATCATTTTCGAAGGGGTGTCTTTCTTTAGAATTTATAAGTTACCTGAAGATGAACGTGTTTTGGTCTCCATCCCTGTCGATGAAGGTTAATTTAATGTCATCGTTGCTATCAACCCGGCGCATAATGCTTTTCACATCGTCGATATTGTTCACGGGTTCATCGTTTATCTTAGTGATAAGTATGCCTCCCAGATCGTATTTTTGCATGTCTCGTGTTAGCGCCCTACTTACTTTCACTCCGCCGTTCACGCCAAAATTTTTAAGGTCTTCACGATTAGCATTTCGAAGTTCCAGTCCGATTTGCTCCAGCTCGTAGGTTTCCAGTTTGACGAGGGTAACAGGAATAACTTTTTGTCTTCCATTCCGTATCACGGTCACATCCACTACATCGTCCGGCCGTTTGGATCCCAGATAACCGGTTAGATCCGAAAACTTACCTACTTTATAACCATCCAGGCCTTTAATGATATCACCTTCCAGTATGCCGCTTTTGTCCGCGCCGCTGCCGCTTTCAACACCGCCAACGATCACTCCTTCGGTTTCCTCTATACCTAGTTGTTCGGCTACGTTTGAATTTAGGTTGCGACCCTGAATTCCGAGAATACCCCGTTGCACGTCTCCGTATTCCATTATGTCCTCAATGATCTTACGGGCATTATTTGAGGGAACCGCAAAAGAGTAGCCCACATAGGAACCCGTTTCAGAAGTAATGGCGGTATTGATACCTACCAGTTCTCCACGTATGTTTACTAAAGCTCCGCCGCTGTTTCCTCGATTTACCGCAGCATCGGTTTGGATGAACGACTGTGGATTAGCGTCGAATTCATTCAGGTCACGAGCCTTGGCACTTACAATTCCTGCCGTTACTGTTGAGGTAAGGTTAAAGGGATTTCCAACTGCCAATACCCATTCACCAATTCGCAGTTCATTGGAATCACCAAAAGGCACGAAAGGCAATTTCTCATCCGTGTCAATTTTAATAAGGGCGATGTCTGTTCTTGCATCGGTTCCGATCAGTTCGGCATCGTACGTCTTATTATTATTCAGGGTAACCTCAAGTTGCGTAGCATTGGCGATCACATGGTTGTTGGTAACAATATATCCATCAGGCGTAATGATCACCCCACTACCCGCACCTTCAACGGCCCTGGGCTGGCCACCACCGAAGTAGTATTCCATAAGGTTGGTTGGCTTGCGGCTGATCATTGTATTTTTTACGTGAACCACGGCGTGAACGGTTTTCTCTGCTGCCTCCACAAAATCGATATTCGTTTCAGTTAAATTTGAAGCATAGGAGGTAGGTATGAACCTGGGGCTTTCCGAAGTGGTCACCACCATCGGTTCGTTCTTTTCTTCGAGTAATTTATAACCTCCAAGCGTCACGGCGCCTGCAATGAGCGCCACGGCTAGCATTCGAATAGTCTGTTTCATATGCGCATTCATTTATTTAAAGTTAACAATTATAAGACGAAAATATTTCTTCAGTATTTCACATTTAACGTCCATTTAACAAGGTTGTAAAACGGTATTTAGAACTGTCTTTTCATACCTTTGCGAGGATGCCTATCGAATTCTATAAATACCAGGGTACGGGTAACGATTTCATTTTGATCGATAACCGCGCTGATCATTTCACCAAAAATAATACCAAATTGGTGGCGCAAATGTGTGACAGAAAATTTGGCATAGGGGCTGACGGATTGATATTGCTGGAGAAGCATCCGACTGCCAATTTTACAATGGTATATTACAATTCGGACGGGAACCTGAGTACCATGTGCGGTAACGGAGGGCGTTGTATCACTCACTTTGCCAAACACCTGGGCATTATTGAAACCAATGCCACCTTCGAAGCGGTAGATGGAATGCACGAGGCCGAAATTGAGGATGGTATAGTTTCATTGCGTATGAACGATGTCCACAGCGTAGATGTCTATAATAACTACGTCTTTCTGAATACCGGTTCACCACATCACGTAACCATAGTGGACGATTTGAGTGATTATGATGTCTTCGGAAAAGGGAGGGCTACACGAAATGATTTGTACGGAAAAGAAGGAGCCAACGTGAATTTTGTGTCTGAGATATCTCCTTCGGAATTTGCTGTTCGGACTTACGAAAGAGGAGTGGAAGATGAAACCCTGTCCTGTGGAACGGGAGTCACCGCCGTGGCGCTGGCCATGTACGAAAGCGGACGAACCACTTCAGAAGAAATAAAACTGAAAACTCCGGGAGGAGACCTGATGGTTAACTTCAGAAAAAAAGAAGATAGTTATACGGATGTTCATCTCATCGGTCCGGCTGTGCAGGTATATAAAGGAGTCTGGAAATGAAAACGCTGAAAAGTGATACCATACTGCTCAGAGCGCTTGAGCAAACCGATCTCGATTTGTTATACGAACTGGAGAACGACGAATCGGTATGGGAAGTTAGTAATACGACAACGCCTTATTCTAAGTTTGTGCTTAAACAGTACCTGGAAAATGCCCACAGGGATATTTACGAAGTAAAACAGTTGAGGCTTGTTATCTGTGTAGCAGAAAACAGAAAGCCAATTGGTTTGGTGGATCTTTTCGATTTTGAACCTAAACACAATCGTGCGGGAGTTGGAATCGTGATCTTCGACCGCGATGAGCGAAACAAGGGATATGCATCGGATGCTTTGAAAATGATCGCGGACTATTCCTTCACCCACCTGAAACTGCACCAGATGTATGCCAATATTTCAGAAGATAATAACGTTAGTATTCAGATGTTCGAAAAGCTGGGTTACGTGCTGGCGGGAACTAAGAAAGACTGGATCAATTCAGAAAAAGGATATAAGAACGAACTACTCTATCAGTTAATTCATGAGAAAGAATTTTAAACGTATAATTTGGTCGGTATTAATACTTGGGATAATCGCGATGGCGATCTTTGCCTGGTTCGTGTATGGAGCCGTTCTATCTCCGAATACTGCTTTTAATAATGACGAAGCACATATTTATATCGGGACCGATGCAACCTTTTCGGATGTATTGGATGAATTGCGTCCATTGCTTAAAGATGATATTTCCTTTGAAGCGGTCGCAAATAGAAAAGGATATCCAGCTAATATCAAACCCGGTCATTATGTTATTAAGAAAGGAATGAATAACAATGATATTATTAACACCATTCGGATAAATAATACGCCAGTAAAGGTGAAATTCAACAACCAGGAACGTCTGGAAAACCTGGCAGGGGCCGTATCCAGACAGATCGAAGCAGATAGTCTGTCTTTGATCACTGCGATGAAAGACCGGGCAATTCTTGAGGAAATCGGACTAACAGATGATTCAGCCTTGTCAATGTATCTTCCCAATACCTATGAGCTATACTGGAATACTTCGGCTGCAGAGTTCTGTAAGCGGATGAGTGCGGAGTACGATCGCTTCTGGAACGAAGAACGCAAAGCGAAAGCTTCCGCTATTGGATTGAGTCCGGAGGAGGTGATATCCCTGGCTGCTATCGTTCAGAAGGAAACGGCTAAAGTGGACGAGCGTCCTCGAGTGGCAGGTCTTTACGTGAACAGGATAAAAAAAGGAATGCTATTGCAGGCGGATCCTACAGTGATCTATGCCAAGAAGAAGACAGAAAATGATTTCGACCAGGTGATCAAACGGGTTTTGTACCGCGACCTGGAAATTGATTCTCCTTATAACACCTATAAATATACCGGGGTTCCACCGGGACCTATTTCCATGCCTGACCTGTCGTCTGTGAAGGCTGTTCTAAACTACGAAAATCACGATTATATCTTCATGGTAGCCGATGTTTCCAACCCCGGCTATCACAAATTTGCCAAAACCCTGGCCCAGCACAATCGAAATCGCGCAGATTATGTTCGTTGGATCAACGAGCAGGGTGTAAATCGCTGATAATTATTACCTAAAATCGGTCAGAAAATTGAAAATGTCTTGTTATTTATAAAATCAGACCAAAATATTCGTTAAAATTTCATTTTAACACCATTGCGTTGTTCATAAGATAGTTCATTGTTTTTGAACGAATTAGCAATTTTACCCCCTTTTCAGTGTTAATTTTGTAATGAAAGGTGTAAATACCTGATTAGATGAAAATTCCCACAAAAATGAACCTTAACAAACATTAACAACCGTCATATAAAAATCTGTGTTTCAGTAGTATATTTGCTGTCTGAAATTTGGTAAGTGTATTATTTACTTACCGCAAGCTAAAAAAATGAGACGTAAGTTATTACGAGTTAGTTTATTAGTGATCATCGCGATCGGAGCTGTTTCGACTTTTTCATTTAAGAAAAATAAGTCGTTAACATACTTCGACACCAGTGGAATGGAGCTTTATTATACAGTTCCCGCCATGGTAGATGGAAATTATGAAAGACCCGGAAAACTATCGAACAACGATTTGTTCCTGGGTAAGACCTATGTAGGATTCAAGGAAGCTCTTGGATTTAAAGAGTCACGAAACAACTACAATACGATCAATGAGTATGGCTACATGGGGAAATACCAGTTTGGTAAGGGTACCTTGCATATGATCGGGATATACAATTCTCAGGCGTTCATGAATGATGCCAAGATGCAGGAACAGGCCTTCAACGCCTACACTTCACGCAACAAATGGATTTTGCGTCGTGATATCGACAGGTATGTAGGAAGATATATCGACGGGGTGAAAGTTACAGAGTCGGGTATACTGGCCGCAGCTCATTTAGCAGGAGCAGGTAATGTAAAAAAATATCTTCGAAGCGGTGGAGCTGTGCAATTTAGCGATGCCTTTGGCACTTCGATTCGCTACTACTTAAAGAAATTTTCAGGATATGATACTTCCTGGGTTGAAGCCGACAGGCAGGCCAAAGTATTATAAGTAAGTTATTTTTGGATGATAAAAATGGTGGGTCTCTTGTTGAGATCCACCTTTTTGTTTTTCCATTCATCCGCGGTTAATGTGAGAATGAATTCGGTGGCTAAGGTAATATCACATGCAACACAAATCCTGGTCTTGCCCATGACCGTGCTAAGAATACTCTCGAGCAACTGATTATTTCGATAGGGTGTTTCGATGAATAACTGAGACTGGTCTTGTTCTTCGGAAAGCCTTTCAAGGCGCTTTATCTCTTTCCGCCGTTCCCTTTTGTCAATTGGGAGATAACCGTTAAAAGCAAAATTCTGTCCATTGAATCCGCTGGCCATCATGGCGAGTAATATACTAGAAGGACCCACCAGAGGAACAACCCTGATCCCTTGTCTGTGAGCAGCAGCAACAACCGCAGCACCTGGATCTGCAATCCCTGGACAGCCAGCGTCGCTTATCACCCCAACGTCAAGACCCTGGTGGCATGGCGACAACATTTCGGGTATCTCGGATTCGTCTGTGTATTTATTGATCAGCATGAACTGCAGATCGGGTTGGGATTTTCGCGGAACGATGCTCTTAATAAATCGGCGAGCGGTTTTCTCGTGCTCCACTATGTAGTAATCGATCTCCTCCACGGCTTTCTTCACGAGCAGCGGTAGTACTTCCAGGGGAGGAGTCTCTCCCAGCGTACAAGGAATTAAATACAGATTGCCTTTTTCCGGCTCCATGGCTACTGAACCACTAGTTTTTGAACACGTTGTGTGCCTGAGTCGGTTTCAACAGATACCAGGTATATACCGCTTCGCAATGCAGAAATTGAAATTTGGTGGTTTTGAGCATCAATGTTTTCTTCGGAATAAACCACAGCACCTGTGATATCCGCGATCTGAATATTCTGAATAATTCCAAATTCCAGGCGAAAGGAAACCATATCGGTAGCCGGATTGGGAATCAATTGAAAACTATTTGTTTCGGAATCGTTGACCCCGGCGATTGTAGCGTCGACGATTCGGAATATATTCCCGGATATATCTACCACAAATAATTCGTCATTGATATCTTCTCCGAAAGATACCCAGGAACCGCCGAATCCACCTCGGTCAACAATATTTCCTGTGGAGTCCACTGTAAACAACTTTCCGCTACATACATCGGCGGCAAAGTATAGTCCTTGTAAGGCGGGCCACTGACTTCCTCTATATACGAAGCCTCCTGTAACCGAGCAATTTCCGCTACCGGAGCTTGAAGAGTATTCAGCTTCGGGAAAAGTTAGTGTTCCCATTGGAGGGCAGCCAGAGGTATTAAAAGGTTGTGATCCTTCATAGCATCGCCAACCGTAATTTAGTCCCGCAGCTGTTGCCGGTTGCTTGTTGATCTCTTCTACATCACCTTGTCCCACATCACCTATCCAAAGATCATCGGTCTGGCTATCGAATGAAAATTTCCATGGATTTCGCAATCCGTATGCCCAGATCTCTTCAGCATCTGTCGAACTACCGGCAAATGGATTGTCTCCTGGAATGGCATAGTTGTTCCCTCCGGAAGTATTGTCCACATCTATGCGGAGCAACTTACCTAAGAGTAAGGTTGTATTTTGTGCCCTGTCACCCGGATCACCTCCGCTACCTCCATCACCCGAAGCGATATAGAGGTAACCATCAGGACCAAAGGCCAGTGAACCACCATTGTGATTCTGAAAGGGTTGGTTATAATCAATAATCGGTAATTCAGAACCGGGATCGGCAATATTCGGATCAGCGGCATCCACAGAAAACCTGGAGACTTGTGTGTTTCCGGCATTGTTGATGTAATTGACATAGAAAAAGCCGTTGTTGGCATAATCCGGATGAAAAGCTAACCCCAATAAACCGCGTTCATCATTTGTGCTAGTTGGTCCGAAGACTATTGAATCGATATCAAGAAACGGCGTAGCTACTATCGAGCCGTCCGCATTCATAATTTTTATCACACCGGCTTTCTCAACCACAAAGAGTCGGTCATCACCCGCATTTTGCAGATCCACTGGCTGACTAAATGACCCACCCGTATTAAACTGTTCTACTTCAATGATTTGAGCGAATGCTGACGTAATACAACATAGCATTAATAGAAAAGGGGAAATTGTTTTCATAGATTCTTTTTTTGATTTTACACTAAAGTAATGAAATACTAAGGAATGACAAAGTTAGAGCCGAGCTGCGATCTTCTCACAGGCTTCGTCCAGCATTTTGAAAACATTCTCGAAACCGTTATGGCCGCCGTAGTAGGGGTCTGGCACATCCACGTTATCACCCGGGAATATTTCGTCCAGGATTAACGTAACCTTAGCAATTTCATCATCGGTTTTAGCCAAAGCAACCACGTCACGATAGTTCGAATTGTCCATTACAAAGATATGGTCGTAGGTCTCGAAATCGTAGGCTGAGAACTTTTTTCCTCTCTGATAGGTAATGTCCAGGCCATTTTTCTTTGCGACTTCAATACTCCTGGGATCAGGTTGCTCACCTACGTGCCAGCCACCGGTTCCCGCCGATTCAACAGTAACGCGACTCCTGTCTACTTTGGAACGTAGAATACCTTCCGCAAGGGGAGAGCGGCAGATGTTGCCAAGGCATACCATTAAAATTTTTGTCTTCATATAAATCAAAAAATCCCGCTGCGGCGGGATTTGTTATAAGGTTAATTTCTTGTTCAGGTCCTCCACATATTTTCGGAACTGCTTGTCGGTACTCGAAAGATTGTCTACCGTTTTACATGCGTGTAAGACCGTGGCATGATCTCGCTGCCCGATCTGGGATCCAATGGACGCCAGCGAAGCTTTGGTAAATTTCTTTGCAAAGAACATGGCCAGTTGCCTTGCCTGAACGATATGTCTTTTTCTTGTTTTCGACTGAAGCGTATCTACGTCCATCTGGAAATATTCACTTACTACCTTCTGAATGTAATCGATAGAAACTTCACGCTTGGTGTGCTTCACATAATTATCGACGATCTTTTTCGCAAGGTCGATAGTGATCTCTCGTTTGTTGAAAGAAGAATGTGCGATCAGCGAAATAATGGCACCTTCCAGTTCGCGGATATTGGTCTTTATATTATTAGCCAGGAATTCGATGATGTCTTCAGGCATTTCCACACCGTCCCTATACAACTTGTTTTTTATGATCGCCACTCGAGTATCGTAATCCGGGTGGTTCAGTTCGGCGGAAAGTCCCCATTTGAAACGTGAAAGCAAGCGTTGCTCAATATCGATCATGTCCACTGGTGCCTTATCACTGGTAAGGATCACCTGCTTGCCATTTTGATGTAAGTGATTGAAAATGTGGAAGAAAACATCCTGTGTTCCGGCTTTTCCGGAGAGCAACTGGATGTCGTCCACGATCAGTACATCAATTATCTGGTAAAAATGGATGAAGTCGTTTCGGTTGTTCTTCTTAACCGACTCAATATATTGTTGCGTGAACTTTTCAGCAGAAATATAAAGTACTGTCTTTTCCGGGTACTTGTCCTTGATCTCAACACCAATGGCATGAGCAAGGTGAGTTTTTCCTAAACCTACACCACCAAAAATGAGAAGGGGGTTAAAAGAAGTTCCTCCCGGTTTGTTTGCAACAGCCATCCCTGCTGAACGAGCAAGTCGGTTCGATTCTCCTTCAAGGAAGTTATCGAAGTTGTAGCTAGGATTAAGCTGGGACTCGATCTTTACATTTCTGATACCGGGGATAACGAAGGGATTCTTAAGTTCAGGGCTTTTGTTCTTTAAGGGAACATCCACTTCCTGGGACTGGACCTGACTTCGGTTTGTACTCGGGATCTTTTCGGTAAAGGGTTGTTTGTTACCGTAGGTGTTCTCCATTTTGATGACGTACACCAGCTTGGCAGAGGTCCCTAATTCTTTTGTAAGGGCAACCTTCAGTAGTTTTACATAATGCTCTTCCAGCCATTCGTAGAAAAATTTACTCGGTACCTGGATGCTAAGGGCATTATCTGTAAGCTTTACTGCTTTGATTGGCTCGAACCATGTTTTGTATGCCTGGGAAGAGATGTTATCTTCAATAAAGGACAAACAATTGTTCCAAACCGATTCGGCAGTTTTGCTCATAGTGATCGCTGAAGTATAGTTAGTTAATTCCTGTGCAGAAAAATGTAGAAAAAAGAAGGATTCCTAACATTATCTTAACACTGCAAATATGTGAACAAAAAAATGAAAAAAAAAATCGAATGGGTATTGAATTTTCACTTTTTTTTTCGCATACCTTTACGTAGATAAACTTACGAAAAATATCCCCACTTTTTGATACTTTTCTTGTGAAAAAAAATAAAACCAAAATAAGAGTCCGCTACGGAGAGACCGATAAAATGGGTGTGGTGTACTATGGAAATTACGCTCAGTATCTCGAACAGGGAAGAACCGAATGGTTGCGTGAACTGGGCTTTTCGTACAGGTGGATGGAAGAAAACAGCATCGAACTGCCTGTAACTAAACTGCTTATAGAATATAAGAAAGGAGCCAAGTACGACGATGAAATTATAGTTACCACAACGTTAAGGAAACTTCCTACATTTACAATTGAGTTCGATTATGAAATTCACAACTCGGAAGGAGAGCTTTTAGTGACGGCTTCAACAACTCTGGTTTTCGTTGACATGCAAAAAAATAAGATAAGACGTGCGCCTGAATATCTGTTGGAAAAGCTTCGGGATTAGCTATGCTTTTTGAATGTCAATTTTCGGCTGCACTTTGAAGAGATTTTTTACCCTGTCGGCTTCCTTTTTCCGAACTGAAATTTGAAATTCACAGTCGAGTTCCATTTTCTGTTCCAGGATTTCAACTGCCTCACTTTTAACTATCCGCATCACTGTATTCATTTCTGAATAGGGAAACTGAATAACAAATTCGTCATTTATAGTGCGGGTTATAATTTTTGAAGCTTCCAACGCAAGCCTGGCCGAGCTGCGATATGCCTGAATCAATCCACCAACACCAAGTTTGGTTCCCCCAAAGTAACGAACTACCACAATTAGCACGTTAGTAAGATCGAATGACTGAATTTGTCCGTGGATTGGTGCTCCCGCCGAATTCGAAGGTTCTCCGTCGTCATTAGCGCGATAACGCTCATATTCTTTACCCAGCACCCAGGCATAGCACCAGTGCCTGGCACTGTGGTGCTCTTTCTTCAAATGGTCGATGCGTTCCCTAATCTCTTCTTCGGAAGAAACCGGATAGGCATAACCATAGAATTTGCTCCCCTTTTCTTTAATGAGAGTTTCATTGGATGCAAAAGCAATAGTTTTATATGTATCTCTTTCCCCTTCCATTATAAGCCATCAAAGGTCACCAATAAGATACTAAGTATGGCCAGCACAACACCTATCCAATTCTTGGGCAGGAGTTTCTCCCGGAAAAGCAGAATACCAATCAAAGTAGATGTCATTACTACCGCAACATTGTTGACGGTGAAAATCCCCGAACTTTCCAGGATATCGCTACGCAGCGCCTGGACAAGGAAGTATACCGAGAAGTAATTCGGGATACCAAGGAATATACCGCCAATAATGCTTTTTAATTCGAACTTGAATTTTCCGCGAACAGCCTGCCAACCCAGCAACAGAAATCCGGAAACGGCCGCTGTCGCGAAGATCATTGAAGAAAACAACGCCACCTCATTCTTAGCCACATGAGTATCTTCCAGATACTTCAAGCTGGTGTCTATAACACCGCTACCCAGGAAGACGAGCAGTGGGTAAATGAGGTTCCTGCGATCCACCCGGACTCCTGCCTTCGACTTCATCGAGGCGAGGTAAACGGCGATCAGGGCCATAACAATTCCTACGAACTTCAATACGCCTAAACTCTCCTTATAATATAGGAGTCCAAAAATGATAGGAATTACCAGGCTCATTTTTGTAGCTACCGAAACTACCGACAAACCACTTCGCTGTGTTGTGATCGCCATTAAATTGAAGATTATGATAAACAATACACCCAGTCCGGCAGTAAACGGAAACCAGTCTTTGGAAATAGTTTCAGTAAAACCCACGCTCTCCTCGTAGGCTATGAGTCCGCAAAGGCAAGCCGTAATGTAATTAGCCACGATGGCGTGGAGGGTATTGATCTTAAAACGATCGAATAGTTTAAAGACCACGAAAATGATCGTAGAGGAGAGGACACTTAATATCAGATAGATCACCCGGCCATATTTTTAAATATTGTCAAACTATCCTCCTTGATGTTTTCTTCCGAATGCACCATTCCTGCAATTATGGGAGAAGCGACTCCTTCACCAAATACGGCAGGCCCTTCGAAGACGATAGCTTCATCCCAGAGTTCTTCGTCTATAAATGTTTGAAGTGTCTTAGCACCACCTTCCACGATGAGGCTTTGGATCTCCATTTCAAAAAGGATCTCACACACCTGTTTCGCAATGGGCTTGCTAAAGTCAATCGCTCTGGCGGTCACATTTGGGAATTCCTCGTTGCTACTTTGGGTAAGTAGCAGGGTAGGAGAGCTGCCGTCCAGTATCGCTGCTGATTTTGGGATACGACCCTTTCGATCCAGTGCGATCCGCAATGGATTGGAACCTTTCCATTCCCTTGTGGTAAGACCAGGATCATCATCGATCACTGTTTGGGTGCCAACGAGTATGGCTGCCTCTTCAGCACGCATTTTATGTGCTATTTGTTTGGAGAACGGATTACTTATCCATACTGGTTCACCCTCCGATTTTCGATTTTTAGGTGCGATAAAGCCATCACTGGTCTGTGCCCACTTTAAAAAGATGTAAGGCCGATGTTTTTTCTGATAAGTAAAGAAACGTTTGTTGAGTTCGTCACAGGCATCTTCCATGATCCCAGTTGTTACCTCGCAACCGGCTTCTTTCAGTAATCGAATACCATTACCACTTACCTGTGGGTTGGGATCGGTGCTTCCAATTACCACCTTTTTTATTCCTTCGGAAATGATACGGTTGGCGCAAGGTGGAGTCCTCCCGAAATGACTACAGGGTTCGAGGCTAACATAGATCGTAGACGATTTTAATAAGCTGGGATCGGCTACACTATTGATGGCATTGATCTCCGCATGAGGCGATCCCGCTTTGTGATGCCAGCCTTCGCCAATGATCCTGCCTTCATGCACTATCACACTGCCCACAAGTGGATTGGGGTATGTATTTCCCAGACCTTTTTTGGCCAGTTCGATACAGCGTGACATAAATTTTTCGTGTAACTTCACCACGCAAAAGTACAAGTTAATTAGCACATGCAATCTCCCGTTATCAGACCCATTAAAAAAGGCGACAATGCCCGGATCGCCTGTCTTATCCGATCCGTGCTGGAGGATTTTGGAGTACCAAAGGTTGGTAGTGCCTATGCCGATAAGGCCCTGGATGATATGTATGGAGAATACCAGGAAGAAAAGGCAGCTTATTTTGTAATTGAGTTGGAAGGGGAGATCGTTGGTGGTGCTGGTATTTCTCAATTGGATAATTACGACGGACCTATATGTGAACTACAAAAAATGTATTTCCAGCCATCCATAAGAGGCCGTGGATTGGGCACTCGAATGATGGAAAAGTGCCTGGAGAAGGCAGCAGCATTCGGCTACGAAAAAGTATATATTGAAACCATGCCGTATATGATCGCCGCTCAGAAACTATACGAAAGATCCGGTTTCGAATATATCGATGGTCCTATCGGAGATACCGGGCATTATGCTTGTCAGACACACATGCTAAAAACACTGTAGGGTTGAAAGTTGGTGAACTAAAAGTTGATTTTCAGAATAAACTCAAAGGAATATTTCCTTCGGAAGAGATCGAATCCTTTTTCATTTTACTTTCGGAACACTGGCTTGGATACTCACGTTTCGACCTCGCCATAAAAAGCGATACTGTAATTTCTTCCGAAGAAATTAAAAAAATTGAAGAAGCAATACGAAGGTTGCAAAAGGAAGAACCTATACAATATATAATAGGTAGCACAGAATTTTACGGACTCGATCTTAAGGTAACACCAGACACCCTAATTCCCAGGCCGGAAACCGAAGAATTGGTGGACTGGATTATCAAAGAACACAGTGGATGTAAGAGTGTCCTGGATATAGGTACAGGCTCAGGGTGCATAGCTATTTCGCTTGCTAAAAATTTACCAAAAACCCAGGTCTCAGCCATAGATATTTCAGAAGAAACCCTCGCTGTGGCAGGAGGAAATGCTGAGGACCATCAAGCTGATGTTGAATTTTTACAATTGGATATCCTCCAAGCAACTACTTTGCCTGAGACGTACGATCTTATTGTTTCAAATCCGCCCTATGTTCGTGAGATGGAGAAGAAGCAAATGAAAGACAATGTTCTTAAATATGAACCAGCCACAGCGCTTTTCGTGCCCGATCACGACCCACTGTTGTTTTACCGGCGTATCGTTGAATTGTCGAAACCAGCTTTGAACAATCAAGGCTGGCTTTTATTCGAGATTAATGAGTATCTTGGAGAAGCGATGCTTTCGCTGTTGAAAGATTCTGGTTTTGAGAACGTTGAGTTGCGCGAGGATTTCAGGGGGAAGCACAGGTTTATACGCGGTCAATATTTGAAAAATGACACAGCTAAATAGTATATGCGTTTTTTGCGGTAGCAGTGAAGGAAACGACCAGCTTATAATTGATGCGTCGGAGACACTTGGAAGGTCTTTGGTTGAGAAAGACATCACTCTGGTATATGGAGCTGCCAAGATCGGTATCATGGGCAGGGTAGCACAGGAGGTGCTGGACAATCACGGTGCTGTGATCGGTATCATTCCTGAATTTCTGAAAAAGAAAGAAGTCGTTCATCTCGGACTTTCCCAACTGATCACTACCACCAATATGCACGATCGCAAATTGAAGATGCAGGAGATAAGTGACGGTTTTATTGCGATGCCGGGAGGAATGGGGACGCTGGAAGAGTTATTCGAGATCATCACCTGGCTTCAACTGGGACTGCACGCCAAACCTATTGGTCTATTGAATGTGAATGGATTCTATGACGACCTTCTCCGGTTGCTGGAAACCATGGTACGACGAGGATTTTTATCGATGAATAATTACGAATTGCTTCTTGTTGATACGGATGTTGAAGGGCTATTGGAAAAAATGCATCAGTTCAAACCACCACAAATTCCGCATTGGCTTACCGAGGAAAGAACCTAGAGTTCAACTTATTAACTATTTCCACTGTTTTTTTAACAATTTAAGTCCAACCATAGCTTTTTCGGCTAAATTGGATTCATAACCATTAAATTTTTAGTTATGAGTTCAACGAAAAAATATTTTGCAGAAGGGCTTGGGACCTTCGCCCTTGTGCTCTTCGGATGTGGTGCGGCGGCAGTGGCAGGCGTTTCACAAACAGGCCCTGACGGCCTGGGATTACTAGGAATCTCGCTGGCTTTCGGTTTAGCTGTTGCAGTTATGGCCTACACTATAGGTCCCATCTCCGGTTGTCATATCAACCCGGCAATTTCCGTTGCCATGCTGGTGGCCGGTAAATTATCGGCAAAAGATACTTTTGGATATATCATCTCACAATGTATAGGTGCCATTGGTGCTGCGGCCTTGTTGTACATGATCCTTTGCGGAGGAGCCGGTTTTGAGATGCCCGAATGGGGGCTCGGCAGTAACGGATGGGGAGAAGGTTATCTGGGTGAATACAATATGACTTCGGCCCTGATCGCTGAATTTGTTTTCACTTTCCTGTTTCTTATGGTGATCTTCGGAACCACAGCAAAGAATGCTTCCCCTGCCATGGCCGGACTGGCTATAGGATTGTCGCTTGCACTTATACATATGGTGGTTATTCCGATAACTGGCACATCGGTGAATCCGGCACGTAGTTTAGGTCCTGCATTATTCGCTGGTGGTATGGCACTGGAGCAACTCTGGTTGTTTATCGTAGCTCCTATTGCCGGTGGTGTGTTCGCTGCGGTAGTTAGAAAACTATTTATTGAGGATTAGCATTTCTGAAATTTAACAAAGGACCCCGATCGGGGTCCTTTTTTTAAAAATTATATCTTTAGGTATTATTAACAAATCTGACATAAAAATGAAAACAAAACAATTACTGCTCAACCTTTTTATTCTAAGTTTAATTTTTCCGCTGTCGGCCCAGGTGGCTGACAAGCAATCCCCAAGCTTTATTGGCTCTGTGACATCCATGGAATATGTCACTTCACTCGCTTCCCGGCAGAACGACTGGATCCCGTCCGACGACTCTGTAAAGGAAGCAAAGGATAAACGATCTCTTGGTAATATGATAGTGGAAGGCAAAGATCCTCAAACAGAAGACGACTACTATGTAAGAAACAGGCACGAACAGGAGCAAAGTGTTCGCATGGCTCCGGCAAGTCTAGTTTTCGATGCTTACGCATCCGGATCTCAACCTACCGATCCGTCACTTGCGGTTGGACCAAACCATGTTTTTGTGGTGTACAATACCGGTTTTACCATTTATGATAAATCCGGAACTCAATTGGTTCCTCAAACTTCGCCTAGTCCGGCGATATTTCCTTCGGGTGGATGCTGCGATTTAACTGCTTCCTATGACAATGCTGCCGATAGATGGGTGCTTTCGTTCCTTGGGAATGGAGCTCAGATAGCGGTTTCAGATGGTCCTAACCCGGTTACAGCCGGATGGTATGTCTATACCATATCTTCAATAAGCGACTATCAAAAATTATCGGTTTGGAGTGATGGTTATTATATGACAGACAATACGACCTCCAGCAATAAAGTATGGGCCTTGGAGAGAGATGCCTTATTAACTGGAGACCCGAATGCTCAAATCCTTGGGTTTAATCTTCCTGGAATTTCGACCTTCGGCTTTTACAGCCCTCAGGCGTTCAATGTTACAGACGGAAATATGCCCGCAGCCGGTGGTGCAACCATTGTTTATATGCAGGATGATGCCTGGTCCGGAGTATCGAACGACCATATCAAATTATGGACAATCGATGTGAATTGGAACAGTCCCGGAAGTTCAACGGTTTCGTCTCCAACGGAGATTCCTACGACACCCTTCATTGGTGTGTTCGATAACGGAAGTTTTGCCAATCTTACCCAACCGGGTAGAGGAAGAAAGGTGAATGTAGATGCCTTACAAGCAACGATCATGAACCAGGCGCAGTTCAGGAAATTTACGAATCATAATTCTGCCGTATTCAATTTTGTTGTGGACGCAGATGCTAGTTCAGGAGAGTTAGCAGCGGTTCGTTGGTATGAGTTCCGTCAGAGCGGAGACAATCAGCCCTGGAGCCTTTACCAGGAAGGAACGTATACAGCACCGGATGGCCGCCACGCATGGAACGCTAGTCTTGCGATGGATGGAGCCGGAAATATTGGAATGGGATACACCTCTATGAGTGGTCCGAATACACCCGGCACTGTTCATATCAGTTCGTACTTCACAGGTAGATCGAGTAGTGATCCCTTAGGTGTAATGACAGGGACAGAAGGACTTATCGCCAATGGTACCGATAAGATTCCCGGAACGCGCTATGGTGATTATAGTAAGATGGATGTTGATCCTTCGGATGATACTTCGTTCTGGTTTATCAATGAATACGTAAACGGGAGTCGAAGAGGAGTAGTTGGAAAATTCACTGTGCAAATTGCACCACCTGATACAGAAGCACCTACTACGCCTGCCAATTTAATTGCGACAAATATTACTTCTTCCGGAGCTACGTTAACATGGGATCCATCTACCGACAATGTAGGTGTAACTCAGTATAATGTGTCAGTTGACGGTAATTCAGTAGGGAGCACGACATCTACATCATTCGATCTAACAGGATTGTCTCCACTAACACTTTATAATGCCACAGTAAACGCGCAGGATGCTGCCGGGAATGTTTCCGGTGATGCGAATACATCATTTACCACACTTGAAGGTGGAGGTACAGGTGGTGCTATAGCAGCGTACTATTTTGAGACTGGATTAGAAGGATGGATCGATGGGGGAAACGACTGTGCCAGGCAAGCAACTTCAAATTCATATGAAGGGACGTATTCAATCCGTTTAAGAGACGATTCTAATTCATCCAATGCGACTTCCCCGGCTTTGGATCTTACAGGAAACACCCAGGTTTCTATCGAATTCCATACCTATGCTAACAGTATGGAGAATGGTGAGGATTACTTTGTTGAATTCTTTAATGGGTCTTCTTACGAGGTTATCGGACAGTATGTTAGTGGAACAGATTTCAGTAACAATACGTTCTTTACCGATACCATTGTGCTTAGCTCTGCGAACTATAACTTCACAACGAACAACCGATTCAGAATTCGATGTGATGCAAGTGCTAACAACGACCAAATCTGGTTTGATCAGGTTATCATAACCGGTGACGGAGAGCAGACTCCGATTGTGCCTTCAGAATCAAACATTAGAACACCTGAGGCTCTCCAGGCACAAAGACTTGCCACTTCAGATAATATCAAATTGCATCCTAACCCTGCTAATACGACTTTGAATATTGATATTTTAGAAGGGCAATTCGATGAAGTAAATGTCTATTCGGCTATGGGAATTCTGGTACAATCTTATACAAACGTAAGTGGTTCACTGCAGATTGATGTTTCAGAACTTGCCACAGGAATGTACTTTGTGCGTTTTGTGACGGGTAAATTAGCAGTGTCTAAACGATTCATCAAAAGATAAGGTCAACTAAATATTTTTAACTGATAGGGCCGCCGTTATGGTGGCCCTTTTCTTTAAATAATTACTTACTCGATCACGATTCAATTTCTATATTTGTGTTCATGAATCCCGAAGAGCAGATCAAACAATTGCGCGAAGAACTTCGCGAACATAACTATAAGTACTACGTACTGGACGAACCTACAATTTCGGATTATGAGTTCGATCAAAAACTGAAGCAACTCCAGGAGCTCGAAGCAGCGCATCCGCAGTTTTTCGACCCCAATTCACCTACGGTACGTGTTGGAGGTGAGGTGACTAAGAATTTCAATACGGTTACACATGAATTTCGGATGTATTCCCTGGACAACTCCTATTCAAAGGAAGACCTGCTCGATTGGGAAAAGCGGATACAGAAGATGGTCGATGGACCTGTTCAATACACCTGTGAATTAAAATATGACGGGGCCTCTATGAGCCTTACCTACGAAAATGGTATGCTGGTTTCCGCCGTTACCAGGGGGGATGGTTTTCAAGGAGATGAGGTCACGGCCAACGTTCGAACGATAAAATCTGTCCCTCTACAACTCAAAGGAGATTACCCGGAAAAATTTAGTATCCGTGGTGAGATCATTCTTCCTTTCGAGGGCTTCGAAAAAATGAACCTGGAGCGAATCGATATTGGAGAGGAACCCTATCGAAATCCACGAAATACGGCTTCCGGAAGCTTGAAACTCCAGGATAGCAGCGAAGTCGCCAGAAGACCTTTGGAATGCTTGCTATACAGTTTAAAAGCGAACCGTTTGCCAATTAAAACACAGTTTGAGGGTCTTCAGAAGGCCAGGGAATGGGGGTTTAAAGTACCCCAAGTTGCCAGGCTCTGCGACAGCATGGATGAGGTGCTTGAATTTATTAATTACTGGGACATACATCGCCACGATATGCCTTATGAGACAGATGGTGTAGTTATAAAGGTGAATAGCCTGCAGCAGCAGGAAGAACTGGGGTACACTGCCAAAGCACCACGCTGGGCGATGGCGTATAAGTTCAAGGCAGAATCTGCGGCAACCGTATTACACAAGATCACTTACCAGGTAGGCCGAACCGGGGCTATCACTCCAGTTGCCAACCTGGAACCCGTGGAATTGGCCGGAACTATTGTAAAGCGTGCTTCGCTTCACAATGCAGACCAAATCGCAAAGTTAGATGTAAGAGAAGGGGATACCGTTTTTGTTGAAAAAGGAGGAGAGATCATCCCCAAGATTACAGCGGTCGATCTTAGTGCTCGTGATGCGAACAGCGAACCCACTCGATATATTACACATTGCCCTGAATGTGATACGGCCCTCGAAAGAAAAGAAGGCGAAGCACAGCATTATTGTCCGAATGCCGAAGGATGCCCGCCACAGATCATAGGGAGGATCCAACATTACATATCGCGTAAGGCCATGGATATTGAAGGCCTGGGTGGAGAAACGGTGGCCTTGCTCGTGAACAATGGTTTAATTCACAATTACGCCGATCTTTACGAACTTACAGCGGAACAGGTGATTCCTCTTGAACGAATGGCCGAGAAGAGTGCTGAAAACCTGATCAATGGGATTGAGGCTTCCAGGCAGATACCATTCGAGAGAGTGCTTTTCGCCCTGGGTATTCGCTACGTGGGTGAGACGGTTGCCAAAAAGCTGGCGCGTCACTTCAAATCGATAGACGCATTGATGGCCACTTCGGAAGAAGTGCTAGTTGGCGTAGAAGAAATTGGGGAGCGGATCGCACAAAGTGTGATACAGTTTTTTGCTTCAGAAGAAAATAAAGAAACTATTCAACGGTTAAAAGAATACGGAGTTCAGTTGGAAATCTCGGCCGATATCCTCGCGAATCAAACCGATAAACTACAGGGAAATACCTTCGTGGTATCAGGTGTATTTACTTCGGTCTCACGTACTGAACTCAAGAAACTCATTGAGGATAATGGCGGGAAAGTGTCCGGAAGTATTTCAGGGAAAACCAGTTATGTAGTGGCCGGGGAGAATATGGGTCCGAGTAAAAAGACTAAAGCAGAGAGCCTGGGTATCTCTATAATTTCCGAAGAAGAATTTCTGGCAATGATTTCCTGAATGTAATGAGAAAATCGCCTCTAATGCTGTATTTTTGTAAGATGAGAACTGGGTCTTATGTTTGAAAAAATCAAGCGTCGATCTTTAAAAAAACAAATCGATCACAACCTGAAGGAAAGGGACATTTCGAGGATCAATGTCGAAATGAAAACCTTGGGTTTCCTGGTGGATGAGGGTATGATACAGGAATTGGAAGTCTTCGATTCGTTTGCGTTCGATTACAACCTCCAACCGAAAGACGTAAAGGTATTTTCCTTTCAGGAATTTAAAAAGAAAATGCCGTCCATGCGCCAGAACCAGGTGAATAACAAAGATTTTACCTGGAAAGGAGAAATTCAGAATCAGAATGCGGTTGAATTTCTCGAAAAAGAGTTTGATGTCCTGGTTGGCTATTATAAAGGAAAGCACGAATTCCTGGACTTGATGATCTCAAAGAGTAATGCGGCCTTCAAGGTTGGCTTTTCAGGTGGAGATGAGCGCCTCTACGATTTGATCATGTCGTTAGATCCTATGAATACTGCTGCATTCAAGAACGAATTAAAAAAATACCTTCAGGTTTTAGGCAAATTAACATGAAAGAATTAATAGGAACCGGTGTTGCATTAGTTACTCCTTTTACTGTGGAGAACGAGGTCGATGTAGCTGGACTACGTCGAGTAGTGCAATTTCAAATTGATAATGGTATCGACTATTTGGTGCTGCTTGGAACGACGGCTGAAAGTGTTACATTAACTAAAGAAGAGAAGCAATTGGTGATCGACACGGTTGTTTCTGAAAATGCGGGCCGACTCCCCATGGTTTTAGGGATTGGAGGGAACAATACCCAAGCGGTTATTGATGAGATGAATTCCAGGGATCTATCCGATTTCACCGCCATTCTTTCCGTATCACCCATGTATAACAAACCCACACAGGAAGGCATTTACCAGCACTTTGCGGCAATAGCAGCAGAAAGCCCTAAGCCTATAATACTCTACAATGTACCGGGTAGAACTGCGAGTAATATTCAACCCGAAACAGTTGCTCGATTATCTCGCGATTTCGATGCTATCGTTGCCATAAAAGAGGCTGCGGGAGATATAGTCCAAGCCATGAGGATGATCTCCCAAACACCAGATGATTTTATGGTGATCTCGGGGGATGATATGATAACCTTGCCCATGATTTTGGCCGGAGGTTCCGGTGTGATATCTGTTATAGGAGAGGGTTTCCCGGAGATGTTTTCTGAAATGGTCCGTCTGGGGCTAAAAGGTGAAGTTACCCAAGCATACAAGCTTCATTATCGTATCGCTCCTGCTATCGATTACATCTTTGCGGAAGGCAATCCGGCGGGTATCAAGTCTGTGCTTGAAGCAAGGGGGATTTGTGGAAATTCTGTACGACTTCCTCTCGTTGCAGCAAGCAAGGAATTGCAGGGTAAGATTCGCGATTTTGTTACTCAAAATACCTGAATTGAACCGCTGAAATGTTAATTGTATCGGAAAAGGCTGTTGAAATCCTTCTTCAGACAATATTTTAGCCTGATATTAAGTTTTTGTAATCAGCTTTAATTCACTATTTTTGCACGATGTTTTATAAAATGATCAGAATTAGTCTTTTAGGCTTTGTTTTAGCCGTATTTCTGAACTCCTGTAGTGAGTACCAGATGGTGCTGAAGGAGGATGATGCTACCAAAAAGTATGCGATGGCGGATTCCTTGTACAATGTTGGGAAATATAAAAAGGCCTTGAAACTGATGGAACAGATCGTACCTGTATATCGCGGTAAGCCTCAGGCTGAAAAGCTGATGTACATCTACGCCAATACATTTTATAAACTGGAAGATTTTTACCTGGCCGGTTACCAGTTCGAGCGATTCGAGAGCTCCTACCCGGATAGTGACAGCCTTGAGGTCGCGGCCTATAAGTCGGCCAAGAGTTATTACGAACTATCTCCGCGCTATTCCCTGGACCAAAAGGATACGGATAAAGCCCTGGAGAGACTTCAAAGTTATATCGATAAGTACCCTAACTCGAATTACAGAACGGAAGCTAATGGTCTTGTACTGGAGCTCAGAAGAAAGATTGAGAAGAAGGATTATGAAACGGCCTTACAATATCTTAGAATCGAAGATTTCAAAGCAGCTATTGAAGCGTTTGACAATTTCATTTCCGATCATCCCGGGGCATCACTGAGAAAAAATGCCTTTTACGGAAGATTCGAGGCAGCCTATAAGTTGGCGATAAACAGTTTACCTTCCCTGGTAAATGAAAGACTAGAAGTAGCAAAAGGACATTACAAAAGTTTTAATAAATATTACGAAGACAGCGAACTAAGTGAAGAGGCCCGTGAGATCATGGTCGACATCCAAGAACGATTGTCTTCTGAAACAGAAGAACCTACAAGCAAATAACCATATTATGACGGATATTAAGAATTCGGAAGCGCCTATCAACACTAAGACTATCGATAGGAATCAAATTGACGAGCCAACGGAGAACATCTACGAGGCCATTTCTATCATATCGAAGCGCGCTATTCAGATCAACTCTGATATCAAGAAAGAACTTCTTGAAAAGTTGGATGAATTTGCCACCTATAACGATAGCCTGGAAGAGATCTTCGAGAACAAAGAACAGATCGAAGTATCGAAATTCTATGAAAAACTTCCTAAGCCACATGCTTTGGCGATACAGGAATGGTTAGAAGATAAGATTTACTACCGAAACACTGCAGACGAAGAAATCGAAGACTAGTTTATGTCTGTGCTGAGCGGTAAAAAAATTCTACTGGGCGTCACTGCCGGAATTGCCGCTTATAAATCGGCTTTCCTTGTACGATTACTGGTCAAAGCAGGAGCCCAGGTAAAGGTAGTAATGACGCCTTCATCGAGGGAATTTGTCACTCCGCTCACCTTGTCCACGCTCTCAAAGAACGAAGTATTTTCTTCATTCACAAACGAAGAAGACGAGAATGCCCAATGGAACAACCACGTTGAGTTGGCCCTTTGGGCTGATTTATTTCTGATCGCCCCTGCCACTGCGAATACCTTATCAAAAATGGCACATGGCACCTGTGACAACTTATTGCTGGCCGTGTACTTGTCGGCCAAATGCCCGGTGTATTACGCACCTGCCATGGATCTGGATATGTACAAACATCCAACGACTAAGGCAACATTTGATACCCTGGATTCCTTTGGAAATACCCGAATTGATGCTACCCATGGTGAATTGGCCAGTGGATTGGTTGGTAAAGGTAGAATGGCCGAGCCTGAGGCCATAGTTTCGTTTATTGAAAAGGATCTCTTAAAGGGACTTCCGCTGCGCGGAAAGAAAGTACTTATCACCGCGGGTCCTACCTACGAGGCTATTGATCCCGTTCGTTTTATAGGGAATCATTCCTCAGGAAAAATGGGCTATGCGATCGCCGAGAAGGCAGCTTCACTAGGAGGTCAGGTTACATTGATCTCCGGTCCGGTAAGTCTCCAAACGAATACTTCGGAAATTGAGCTGGTTTCGGTCACCAGCGCCGAAGAAATGTATAAGGCTACACGCAAATACTTTGACGAGACAGATATTGCTATCCTAAGTGCGGCAGTAGCCGATTACAGGCCTGCTGAGGTAGCTTCAGAAAAAATAAAGAAGTCAGATACCGAACTTCACATCAAACTTGAGAAGACTAAGGATATCCTGGCCTCCCTGGGAGAGCTGAAAAAGGACCAATACCTGGTTGGTTTTGCACTGGAAACGGAAAATGAACTTGAAAACGCAAAATCGAAACTCAAAAAAAAGAATTTAGATTTAATTGTGTTAAATTCGCTGAGAGACAAGGGTGCCGGATTTGGAGGTGATACTAATAAGGTAACCTTGATAAGCAAGGACAATAAAACGCTTCCTTTCGAAGTTAAACCAAAAACGGAAGTTGCCGGAGATATACTGGCATACATTATAGATGAGATCAATGAATAGAATACTACTTGTACTAGCGCTTATTTTTAGCGGCGGAATACTCCAGGCACAGGAGCTGAATGCGACAGTGACAATTGATGCCGAACAGACCGGACAACCCAACCTCCAGGTATTCCGAACGTTGGAGGCGCAGTTAACAGAATACATCAGCCAAACTAAGTGGACCGATAAGATCTACAAAGTTCAGGAGCGAATCGATTGTAATTTCACGCTTATTATCTCAAATTTCGAGTCGGATTTCTTTACATCCACCCTGCAGGTTCAGGCGTCACGCCCGGTGTACGACTCAACCTATGATAGTCCGATCTACAACTACAACGACCGTCAGTGTAATTTCGAGTACATCGAATTTCAGCCACTGGTCTTCAACATCAATAATTTTGATTCCAATCTGATGTCCGTTCTGGCATTTCACATCTACACCGTTATTGGTCTGGATGCCGATTCTTTCGAACTTAATGGCGGACAGGAATACTTCGATATCGCCAAGCAGATAGTCAATACCGCAGCTGGTAGCAACTTTGCTGGTTGGAAGGCGACAGACGGAACCCAATCGCGTTTCCGTTACAATGATGCTTTGATTTCAAACGTGTACAAAGAGTTTCACGATGCAATGTATGAGTATCACAGAGAAGGTTTAGACCTTATGAGTGAGCAACCTAAGATGGCAAAGCAGAATATAATCAAGTCGATCGCTACACTCAAGAACATCAACGACCGCAGGCCTAACTCATACCTGCTTAGAACATTCTTCGATGCGAAAAGCGACGAGATAAAGGATATATTCAGTGGTGGTCCGAATGTAGAGATCACACGACTCCTTGAGAACCTGAATCGCATGGCGCCTACAAAACGCAGTGCCTGGAGCGAGATCAGATTTTAGATACTAACCCTGTTGCCGGGATAGATTTTTCCTTGTACTTTTAAGGAGTTGAACAGCTCATTGCTGAGGCTACATTTCTATAGCTCATGATTACTCATTTAGCCATAAAGAACTATGCCCTGATAGACGATATCAAGGTAGATTTCGATTCGGGACTTACCATTATTACTGGTGAAACAGGTGCTGGAAAGTCTATTTTACTCGGGGCTCTTTCCTTATTGTTAGGGAAACGAGCCGATATGAGCAGTGTGAAGGACCCTGCTAAGAAATGTGTGATCGAGGGGGAGTTCAGAGTTTCCGACTATGATTTTGAGGGGTTTTTTTCTGAAAATGATCTTGATTACGATCCTAATACTATTGTGAGAAGGGAGATCCTTCCCGGTGGTAAATCCCGAGCTTTTGTGAACGATACCCCGGTTACGCTGGCACAATTGCAATCGCTGGCCATTCGGTTAGTGGATATTCATAGTCAACACGAAACACTGGTATTGTCTTCCGAAGCATTTCAACTGGAAGTACTGGATGCCATGGCGGGGAATGGTGCGATTCTACAGTCCTATAAAAAACAATATCGAGATGTAAAAAGCAAAAGCCAACAGCTTCATGCTTTGGAAGAACAAAAAGCCACGGCAAACAAAGAACAGGACTATAATACTTTCTTATACAACGAATTAAAAGAGGCGAATCTGGATGGAATAGACCTGGAGGAACTGGAAGAGACCTATGAGACCCTGAACAACACCGAGTTGATACAGGAGTCGTTGGCTTCGGCTATCGGTTTACTGAGTGATGAGCCTATGGGAGCCATAGAAACGGCCAAACAGGCCCGGGCTGCATTGTCTAAGATAAAAGGGTTTACTTCGGAATTGGACGAACACTGGGAGCGGATCAATAGCAGTATAATTGAGATCGAGGATCTATTGGAAAGTTTACATTCCAGTCTGGACAAGGTAGAAGCTGACCCCGGACAACTTGCGGAGATCAATGAGAAGTTACAAGTACTTTATAAGCTGCAGCAGAAACACACGACAGAGGATATTTCGGACTTAATTGAGATCAGGGATAGCCTGGAGGCGAAGATCGATGAGACTGCCAATCTGGATGATGCTATCGCCTCGCTACAGGACGAACTGGACAAATCCCGTGAAAGGGCGGTGGACTGGGCGAAAAAATTGCATGAAAAGCGGCTTGAGGCAATACCTCACTTAAAAGAAAAGCTTGAAGAGATCCTGGCAGAACTCGGTTTACAGAATGCCCGATTCAAGTTTGAGATCGAGTGGACGGAGGAGTTCAGGGAACTGGGGATGGATAAGCTGGAATTGTTGTTTACAGCGAATAAGGGCCATTCTTTTGGACCGTTGAAGAAAGTGGCCTCCGGTGGGGAGAAGAGCAGAATCATGCTCGCTGTAAAAGCGGTGCTGGTAAAATACAAGCAATTACCAACTATTATTTTCGATGAGATAGATACCGGTGTCTCCGGGGAGATCGCGAATAAAATGGCGGTGATAATGAGTAATATGAGTAAATCCATGCAGTTGATAAGCATTACCCATTTGCCTCAGATAGCGGCAAAAGGAGACAGGCACATAAAGGTGTTTAAAGAGGATGAAGATGAAGTGACTTTCACCCGATTAAAGGAATTGAATTTGGACGACAGGATCGTTGAAATAGCAAAGATGATCGGTGGAAAGAACATAACCGAAGCGGCATTGGCCAATGCGAGAGAATTGTTGAATTAACTGTATCTTTGCCCTTACATTAACCATTAATTTTCAATACAAAAACAATGTCGTACAACTTGTTGAAAGGAAAAAAAGGGATCATTTTCGGGGCTTTGGATGAGAATTCAATTGCCTGGAAAACTGCGGAACGCATCGCTGAAGAAGGTGGTACTTTTGTGCTGACCAATGCACCCATCGCCATGCGAATGGGGCAGATAAAGGATCTCGCTGCAAAGACGAATTCGGAAATAATTCCTGCCGATGCCACTAATCTCGAGGACCTGGAAAACCTGGTAGAGAAATCGATGGAAATCCTTGGAGGTAAGATTGACTTTGTGCTTCACTCCATTGGGATGTCTGTCAACGTTCGTAAAGGAAAACATTATACAGAGTCGAATTACGACTGGACACATAAAGGTTGGGATGTTTCGGCACTTTCGTTTCACAAGACGATGCAGGTGTTATACAAGAAGGATGCGATGAACGAATGGGGCAGTATAGTGGCTTTAACCTATATGGCTGCGCAGCGTGTCTTCCCGGATTACAATGATATGGCAGATAATAAAGCATATCTTGAATCTATTGCCCGTAGTTTCGGGTATTTCTTCGGAAGGGATAAAAACGTAAGGGTAAACACCATTTCACAGTCACCTACACCCACTACTGCTGGGCAGGGTGTGAAAGGATTTGATGGCTTTATCGCCTATGCTGAAAAGATGTCTCCATTGGGGAATGCCACCGCCATGGATTGTGCCAATTATACGGTTGCCATGTTTAGTGATCTCACAAGAAGGGTAACACTTCAGAACCTCTACAATGACGGTGGATTTTCCAATATGGGGGTTAGTGATCTCGTGATGGAAACTTTCCAGGAAGAATAGGTAGATCCAACAATAGATAAAGACAGCCGCTTGATGTTAAAATCAAGCGGTTTTTTATTGATATTCAACGGTAAGATGATGCGTTCATCGATGATTCTAATTTCACTTGCAAAATATTTGTTAATCATAGTATTTATGGATACTTTTATTAGATTATAACTAATCTAATTATTTTATTATGAAGAAAATTACTATGATGCTTTCATTATTGGTTTGCATACCGATGATGATGGCGCAAACTACTGAGGTTTCTGCAATTCAGCAGGAACTCACTCAAGCTGCGAATATGGAGTCCCAGGAACCCGTAGATGTGCAGAGTTTGATCGCTACCCTCGAGAGTAGAGGCGATAGTCCTTTGATCTCTGATGTACATTTTACTTTGGAAGAAAGACTTGCATTGCGAAAGTACTACAGTGATCAGACTCGCAATGTACTCGCAGATATAATCCCAACCGCTGGTGCAACGGAGACGTTTCCAGTTGCCGTTGGAGATAACTTCTTCGATCCGGGAGGACCGGGAGGTAGTTCAACTGGTGGAACCCCGGGTAACTATCCGAATTGTGGCTGTATCACCCTAACAACCCTTGATGGGGCTACTGAAATAGAATTTTTATTCTTCAGTGTTTTTGCCACTTTCGACTGGTTGAGAATCTACGACGGTGTAGATACAACAGGGCCTGTTCTTTATGATAATTCTGCGGGCGGTATTAACGATGGAGACATCACGTTAGTGGATATGATCGCGTCTAACGGATCTGCACTGTTTACCGGAACATCCGGTAGCTTAACGTTCGAATTCAACGCAACTGCCGTAGTAGACTACGGTGGATGGGATGTTGAGATCCTTGCTACTTCAGGTGGCGGACCTGCTACTGAATTCTTTGCGAATGATATTTTCCCTGCTGTAAGTCCATACCCATTTGGAACAATTCCAATCGCCGGACCTTATGGATTAACCCCAATTGGTTCAACGGTTCCAACGATTTTTGCTGATGATATTGACGGAAGCGGCACAATGTACGCTTTGGATTTTGACAATACTGAATTAGTCATAATAGATACTGCTACCGGCGCAGCAACTAGTGTAGGTCCACTTACCGGCTTACTCGCCGGACACTTCCCGGAAGGGATTTCATTAGACCCTACAACAGGAACTATGTATGCGCTTTCAACCGATGGGGCAACAACACAATTATACACAGTTGATACGACTACAGGAACGTTAACTCCTGTAGGTGCCGGAACGGGTAACTCCCTAGGGATTTGGCTCGAGATTGATAACAGTGGAGTTGGATACATGGCGGATGTAGGTGATGACAATTTGTACTCCGTTGATCTTTCAACGGGTGTAGGTACCTTAATTGGACCCCTTGGTGTGGATATCAATTTTGTTCAGGAAGCTACAGTAGATCCAACAACTGATATCCTGTATGCCGGTATCTATGACGGAGCAAACACTGTAATTTCAACTGTCGATAAGAACACGGGTGCAGCTACGCCTCTTGGGATTTCAGGAGCTTATGAGCAAGGAATTTTATCCGTTAACGCTACTCCTGTGGTTGGAAATAACACTTGTGCTAACGCTACCACTATCAACTGTGGTCAGACACTTTCAGGAGATACAGGTAATGATACCGACACCAACGGAGACGGATCTCCGGATGAGTGGTTCGCAGTTACCAGTTCTGTAGCAGGTGAGCTTATTACAGTTTCTACTTGTGACCAGGCGGCTTTCGATACTATTCTTACAGTATACGATGCCTGTGGTGGTACAGTTGTTGAGACCAATGATGACGGACCAGGTTGTTCAGGATTTACTTCTGAACTATCTTTCGTAGCAGACGGTTCTTCTACTTACTATATCGCAGTAGACGGTTTTGGAGGTGCTTCAGGTACTTTCGACCTAACCGTAACTTGTGGTCCTGTTAACGACGACCCATGTGGTGCAATAGCAATTGAATGTGGTGTACCACTATTTGGCAACACAGACACAGCTAATGACGATACAGCTGCTGCTCCGGATTGTGATACTCCAACAAGCGCTCCTGGTGTATGGTATGTGTATGAAGATACTACTGGTCTTGTAACCGACATTTTAGTATCGACATGTAGCACTAACACAGACTACGATACTAAGATCTCTGTTTACACAGGTGATTGTACTGTTCTACCATTAACGTGTGTTGCTGGTAATGACGATTCACCAAACTGTACTAACTTCCAGAGTGAGGTAGAATTCCAAAGTGACGGAAATACTACTTACTACATTCTTGTTCATGGTTTCGGAGGTGCAACTGGAAACTTCGAGTTGAATATGACTTGTACTCCGGTACCACCACCAAACGATATGATCGTTAACTCTATCGATGTTGATGAAATTGGTGTTCCTTACACAGACCCAGCTGTTGCAATGCCAGCGGCCACGGTTGAGAATGGAAACCCAGTGGGTTGTGATATCTCCGGAGGAAAAGGTGTATGGTATAACTTTACATCTGCCGGTAACGGTACGGCTACAGCCGAGATCGTTTCACCAGCAGGAAATAGCTTTGTTGTATTCTTTACTGCGCCTGATGAGAACGCTATTGAAACAGACCTTGAGTACTTCTTCCAAATTGGAAACCAGTGTGCTCCGGGTACAGTAGCTAACATCAACACGGCAGCAGGTTCGGTATACTATGTATACGTTGTGAACGATGGCGGTATTACTGACATTACTATCGACGGAACACTACTTAGTACTAACGATAATGTAATCGAAGGCTTCAGTTTCTATCCGAACCCAACCAACGGTACGTTGAACCTGGATTCATTAGAGGCTATCGAAGATGTTGCGATCTACAATCTGTTAGGTCAGCAAGTACTTGGACAAGAAGTAAACGCAACCAGTACACAGCTTGATACATCCACACTTGCAACAGGTGCTTACCTGATGAAAGTGACTGTAAATGGCCAGACTGGTACGTATAAAGTAATTAAGAGATAAGTTATCTAATATTTGAATTCAAATCCCGGCAAATTTTATTTGCCGGGATTTTTATTTATAGACTTTTTTCTAATGAAAATCTTACTATCTTTAGGGACGACTAAACTAGATTAATCAAATTTCACAATTATGAAAAGAATTACAATTCTATTGACCTTACTGGTATTTGCGTTCGGTTTTGCGCAGGAACCTACGGTTTCGCAAGCCACTATCAGTACCCAAGGTTACGATGAGGGTGTGCAGAACGCTACCCCTGAAATGGCCATTGGTGACGATGGCGAACTTCACGTTACTAATCACACGCCAACTCCAATTTTCAGGATGCCTACTACCTTAACAACATTGTTTGCCGGAGGTAATGGTGGAGCAAACGGTGGTGCAGTATACTTTGATGTTACTGTTGGAGCTGCCGACATCACCATTACTGATTTGGAGACGAATACGGGAGAGGCAGGTGCCTTTACAATGGATGTATATGCAGTTGTAGGTACGTATGTAGGAAATGAAGACAACGCTGCTTTTTGGGGTAGTCCCGTAGCAGTGGCATCAGGTACGGGAATGGGAGCAAACGTGCCCTCACCAACCACATTGGATGTACCACTGGTTCTTACAGCAAACACAACGTATGCAATGGCATTGGTGATGGATGCTTCTCACGCTCATGATTATACCAATGGCGATGGAACAAACCAACAATATTCTAATGCTGATTTGACAATAGATCTTGGATCAGGATCTAATGTGCCTTTCACACCAACAATCTTCAACCCTCGCGTTTGGAACGGAAGTATCACTTACGACCTAGGTGGTGGTGGAGGAGGAAATCCTTGTGCTCAAGGAAATCCAATTAACACACCGGCCGGAGGTGTAGGATCGTCTATTGACAGTGCTTTTGACTCAGCGGTTGATGTTATTGTTCCTATGGACGAAAACTTTACTTTGGAAAAGGTTACTGCTAACTTCCTTACATTCCCCGCAGACGGAGCTCCGGTTGTAGCAGATGTTTACTACTACACAAATGCAGGTGGATTCCCGGATATGGAAATCGGATCTGAAACAGGTATTCCTGTAACTGTTCTGAATTCTATGCCATGGGTTAACCCAGTGATTGATGTTCATACTTTGGAATTTGATGTAACTCCTTTCGAGTTTGCTGGTCAGTTAGGTGCTGATACTACTTACTGGATAAAAGTTCTTATGGGTACGTCCACTATGTCTGGATCAGTATTCTTCGAAGTAACGAATACAGCTACAACTCCTTTGGTAGGAGAGCCTTTAGTGCAGTTCGATGGAACTGTTTGGGGATATCCTGACTTTGGTAGTGGACCAGATCCAACTACGGAAGGTGTATACTCTCTTGACGGACAATGTGAGGCAATTCCTGACAACGATGATTGTGCAGGTGCTTTTGCTATCGCTTGTGGTGAAACTATGTCCGGTGACACTTCAAATGGTAATACAGATACAAACGGTGACGGATCACCAGACGAGTGGCATGCATTTACAAGTACAGTAGCCGGGGAATTTGTAACGGTCTCTACTTGTAACCAGGCCGCATACGATACTATTCTTACAGTTTACGATAGCTGTGGTGGAACAGTAGTAGCTTCTAACGACGATGGCCCAGGTTGTTCCGGATTTACTTCGGAATTGACCTTCCAGGCCGATGGATCTTCTACTTACTATATCGCAGTAGACGGATTCGGTGGTGGATCAGGAACGTATGACCTGACTATTACTTGTACCCCTCCTGCAGCGAACGACACTTGTGAAAATGCAATCGCTATAGACTGTGGAAGTGTTACAGCCGGTTCTACAACTTTTGCCAGCATTGACGATGCAGTAGCTTCAAATTGTGAAGATACATTCGATCCAACGCCGTTCAACCCAACTGTGGATGTAACTGCACCGGGTGTATGGTACACTTTCACAGATCCATCAGGACTAGTTTCTGATATTCGAGTGTCTACTTGTGACGATGCTACTTTCGATACTAAGATATCTGTTTACGAAGGTGACTGTACAGGAGGTCTTATCTGTGTTGCTGCGAATGACGACGACGATGACTGTACTGGATTCACTTCAACAGTGGAGTGGGTAAGTGATGGTTCAACAACCTATTATATCCTTGTACATGGATTCGGTTCCTCAACAGGTGATTTCAACTTAACTCTTGAATGTACTCCGGTACCACCACCAAACGATATGATCGTTAACTCTATCGACGTTGATGAAATTGGTGTTCCTTATACAGATCCAGCTGTTGCTATGCCAGCGGCTACTGTTGAGAATGGAAACCCAGTGGGTTGTGATATCTCCGGAGGTAAAGGTGTATGGTATAACTTTACACCTCAAGGTAACGGTACGGCTACAGCCGAGATCGTTTCACCAGCAGGAAACAGTTTTGTTGTATTCTTTACAGCTCCTGATGAGAACGCTATTGAAACAGACCTTGAGTACTTCTTCCAGATTGGAAACCAGTGTGCTCCTGGTACAGTGGCTACTATCAACACGGCAGCAGGTCAGCCTTACTACGTATACGTTGTTAATGATGGCGGTGTTACCGACATTACTATCGACGGAGTACGCCTTGGCACCAACGATAATGTGATCGAAGGCTTCAGTTTCTACCCGAACCCAACCAACGGTATGTTGAACCTGGATTCTATAGATGCTATCGAAGATGTTGCGATCTACAATCTGTTAGGTCAGCAAGTACTTGGACAAGAAGTAAATGCAACCAGTGCACAGTTTGATACTTCAACACTAGCAACAGGTGCTTACCTGATGAAAGTGACTGTAGACGGCCAAACTGGTACGTACAAAGTGATCAAGAGATAATTCTCTTCAATTAAATACGAAAGCCACCCATTGATTTGGGTGGCTTTTTTTTTAATTACATTTGCCCTATGAGCTTGCTGTTTTCCTTTATTATACCTGTTTATAACCGCCCACAGGAAGTCAGGGAATTGCTGGAGAGTTTCAGCGTTCTGGAGTATGCTGAACCTTATGAAATCGTGATCGTAGAAGATGGATCTACCGAAACAGCGGCTGAGGTAATAGAAGAGTTTCGTTCTGTACTGGATATCTCCTATTACTATAAAGAAAACAGCGGTCCGGGTGATTCTCGTAACTATGGAATGAGTAAGGCGAGAGGAAACTACTTCATCATTCTCGATTCGGACGTTATACTACCACCGCATTACCTGGAAACAGTTTCGACATTTTTGGAAAATCAGTATTTCGAATGTTACGGCGGAGCGGATGCCGCACACAAGAGTTTTTCTGCAATTCAGAAGGCAATCAACCATAGTATGACCTCCTTTCTTTCAACAGGTGGTATAAGGGGAAAACGTAACCAAATTGGAAAGTTCGAGCCCAGGAGTTTTAATATGGGTATATCAAAAGAGGTTTTTGAAAAAACAGCTGGCTTCGGAAAAATTCATCCGGGTGAGGACCCGGATCTATCGCTCAGAATACGCAAGGCAGGTTACAAGACCACATTTATCCCAAATGCCTTTGTGTTTCACAAACGCCGAATATCCTGGTCTAAATTCTATAAACAAGTGAGAAAGTTCGGTTTGGTGCGGCCCATTCTATCAAAATGGCATCCCGGGAGTGCTAAGATTACCTTTTGGTTCCCTACACTATTCGTTGTGTACCTGCTATTGGCATTAATAATTTCCATAATTTGCCTTCACATCTGGGCTTTTATTCCACTTGCATTGTATTTGATAGCCTTTTTTACAGAAGCCCTATTCAAAACAAGAGACCCATTTATTGCTGTCCTTTCGGTATTCGCGTTGTTTATTCAGTTTCTGGGTTACGGAATTGCATTCTTACATTCCACTATTCAAATACATATTCTGAATAAAGATCCTGAGAAACAATTTCCAAACTTATTTTTTAAGTAACTTTATTCAAATTACCAATTAGCCTGCAACCTTTGAGTAGAAAGAAGTACAATACCGGAAAAATCCGAACATTTTTACTGTTTCTGGCCCTCGCATGTGTAATCTGGATACTCACCAAGTTTTCCAAAGAGTACACTGCAACCATAAGCGCAAATGTGTTTTACAAAGACATTCCTGAAAATGCCGTTCTAAGCGATAGCAATGTCAAAGAGTTAAACTTTGAAGTTACTGCAAATGGCTTTACATTTCTTCAGTACCAATTTAACAAGCCTGAGCTAAATCTTTCCCTAATAAACTACGAGCCAGATGAAAATGAAAACATAGTTTTAGCAGAAAATGACCTTGGTAGACTAGTCAACGACGAATTGGGTAGCGATGTAAATATTACAAACCTTTCTCCTTCGGAATTAGTGATCAGTTTTGACCGCCTGGCAACTAAAGTTATACCGGTGGAAGCAAATGTACAGCTGCAGTTCCGTGAGGGTTACAAGAGTATTCGTGGAATTAAACTTATTCCGGATAGTATTAATATATCTGCTCCTGAAGATCTGATCGAAGAAATAACAGCAATAAGCACGGAAGAGCTATCCTTAACTGATGTTCATGAAAGCCTGAACCGTGATCTGCAACTTGTAGCTCCGGAATTTGATGGTGTAAAGGTTAATCCATCGGAAATTAATATGATTCTGGAAGTGACTGAATTCACACAAAAAACTCTATCAATACCTGTTACGATCCTTAATCTCCCTGAGGATACCACCGTAAAGATCATTCCCGAACAGATAAACGTATCTTTCGACGTAGCCATGGAAAAATTCAACGAAATATCCGCAGCAGATTTTTCACTGATCTGTGATTATAACGAAAGGAATTCCGAAGATAATTTTATGATCGTATCTATTCAGAAGCAACCTGAAGCGATCTTGAATACGGAATTGGAAGAGAAAAAGGTCGACTATCTAATCTTTAAATGATTCAGGTGAAGGTAATTGGACTCACAGGAGGTATTGGCAGTGGGAAGACTACCGTAGCCCGGATGTTCGAGGAGCTGGGAGTACCTGTATACATTGCAGATACGGAAGCCAAAGCCCTCACGAACAGGTCTAAATTCATCCGCCGTAAATTAACCCAGTTATTGGGCCCCAAAACCTACAAGGACGGAACATTGGATCGGAAATACGTTGCGGACATTGTCTTTAAGGATGCGGAAATCCTACAGCAGGTTAATTCGATCATCCACCCCAAAGTGGCCTCACATTTTAAACGATGGTGTAAGAAGCAAGACGCTCCATATGTAATTAAAGAGGCAGCAATCCTGTTTGAGAATGGGGGATATCAACAATGCGATAGTACAATTTTAGTAGTAGCACCAAAAAACCTTCGAATCCAACGTATCATTGCCAGGGATGGCAATTCCGAAGATGAGATCGACGCCAGAATGGCGAACCAATGGCCTGATTCAGAAAAAGAAAAACTCGCCGATTTCATTATCGAAAATATCGATCTGGAAGTAACTAATAGTGAGGTGATTCGTATCCATAAAATCCTCTGCGAACCCAGTAAATAGCTGCAATTCATTTTGTTAACTTTAGGTTAAATGGAAGTAGGCCTAAATGTTAAAATCTTACTTTTGGCCTATGAACAAGAGGCTGTTTATTTTGCTAATAGCACTTATGTCCCTTTCGCTATTGGGGATCATTTTTGTTCAGGGTTACTGGATATCAAACTCCTATCGCGACAAGGAAGAGCAGGTTAACTTCAATTTCCGTCAGGTGTTGAACGAAGTAGCCAAAGAAGTTCAGGTTAGAGAAATAGAGGATTACTATCGTATTTACAGTGGTCTGGCAGATAGTGTGCAAACCCCGGAAAGCATAAATTTCAGTGAATTGGTTTACACAACACAGAGCGATAAAAGTAACGAGACCTATATTTTTAGTGACGGAATCCTGGTTGAGGATTACAAGCTTTCTTCGAGTTTTCTTGACACAGAAATTGATAGTATTCTTTTCAAAAAGATCATCAATAAAAAGAGCACAACCAAAGTTATTGCCGGAGTAGATGGATCAGGACAGGTATCAGAAACCATCGAATCGTTTGCCAGGATGAAGGACTATGAGCGCAATCGTTTTGAGAGTGCTTTCACAAATATTTCGGCCCGGACACCCATACATAAAAGAGTGAGTGTAGACGAGATCGATAATTTGCTGAAGAAGTCTATGAAGAAACGAGGACTTAAATCGGATGTAGAATTTGCCGTTTACAGCAACGGTCTTTCTACTCGTGTTCACAGCAGAAACTTCGAATACCAGGCAGACAGAATACTGGCAACCCCCATTTTTGTGAACGAAGAACTGAAAATAGGATACGATCTGCTTGTTAATTTTTCAGAAAAGAAGAAGACCGCATTCAAATCCATACTTGGTATGGCAGTACTCTCACTTGTGTTTACCAGTGTGATCGTTCTGGCATATGCAAGCGCGATCTCCCAAATTTTCAAACAAAGGCAGATCTCCCAGATAAAGTCGGATTTCATCAACAACATGACACATGAATTCAAGACGCCAATCGCCACCATCAATCTTGCGCTGGATGCACTGAAAAATCCGAAGGCAAAGGCGGATGAGAGTTTCTTAGACCGATATTTGAAATTGATTCGCGATGAGAATCGCAGAATGCACGCCCAGGTTGAGAACGTCCTGCGAATTTCAAAGTTGGAGAAGAATCAACTCGATCTTAAGAAGGACAGGATCAAACTACACGAACTCATTGAAACGGCCGTATCACATGTAAGCCTTATCGTTGAGGACAGGAACGGATATATCAAAACCCACCTTGGAGCACTGAAATCCACCATACTTGGAAGCACATCCCACCTCACGAATGTGATCGTGAATATCCTGGATAATGCCATCAAGTATTCGGAGGATGAGCCGAAGATCGATGTCTATACGGAAAATGTAAAGAACAGTATTATTCTAAAGATCCGAGACCAGGGTATTGGGATGACAAAATCTGTTCAGAAAAAAATATTTGAAAAATTCTATCGCGAATCTACTGGAGATATTCACAATGTAAAGGGCCACGGACTGGGTCTTGCATACGCAAAACGGATACTTGACGATCACGACGCAGAGATTTATGTTGAAAGCGATAAAGGAAAAGGAAGTACATTCATTATTAAAATACACTTAATATCATAAACTATGGAAACTGAAAACAAAAAGATCCTGTTAGTAGAGGACGATCCGAATTTCGGAACAGTTTTAAAGGATTACCTGGCAATGAATGAGTACGACGTGACTCATGCCAAGAACGGAATGGAAGGATTCGAGAAATTCAAGAAAGATGATTTCGACCTGTGTATACTCGATGTAATGATGCCTTATAAAGATGGCTTCACACTGGCTAAGGAGATTCGAGAGAAGAACGAAGATGTGCCAATTATCTTCCTAACAGCCAAGGCAATGAAGGAAGATGTGCTGAAAGGATACAAGGTAGGTGCAGACGATTACCTTAACAAACCCTTCGATAGTGAAGTGCTGTTAATGAAGATCAAGGCTATTATTCAGCGAAAAGCAACCGATTCGATTGCCGACAGTAAACAGTTTGAGTTCGAGATTGGAAATTTCCACCTCAATTCGAAATTGAGATTTCTCACTTATAACAAGGAAGAACCTACCAAACTTTCTCCCAAAGAGAATGAATTGCTGCGCTTACTGGCATTGCATAAGAACGATCTCATGCCTAGGGAATTAGCTCTTACCAAGATCTGGCGTGACGATAACTACTTTACATCCAGGAGTATGGACGTTTATATTGCCAAACTTCGTAAATATTTGAGTAAGGATGATGGAGTGGAGATCATTAATATACATGGTGAAGGCTTCAGACTTGTAGTTAAGGATGAAGTTGACCAGTAGTTTGATAATTAAGTGTTAATAGAAGAAGGCCTTTCACAGGCCTTTTTCTTGTTTTAGGAAAGCAAGTATCTCACTGGCCGGAGTGAGGTGATCAAACCAATGAATTTGTTCGTTTTTACGATACCAGGTACCTTGTCGTTTGGCAAACCGGCGCGTGTTCTTTTTGATCTCTTCAATGGCAGCTTCGAAAGTGATACTGCCATCCATCCATTCGAAAAACTCTTTATAGCCCACCGTTTGAAGCGCATTGAGCTTTCTGTGCTCATATAAATGTTTTGCTTCGTCTACTAACCCTGCTTCGATCATTTTTTCTACACGCAGGTTGATCCTGTTGTAAACAATTTCGCGATCCGCGGTGAGACCTATGTATACAGTCTGGAAATTTCGTTTTATTTTTTTCTTCTGAAGAAAGGTCGAATAGGGGAGTCCGGTGCCGCGATACATCTCCAGTGCTCGTATAAGTCTTTGTTTATTCTGAAGATCTATGTTTGCGTACGCATCGGGATCCACAACCTTCAATTCTTCCTGAAGTGCTTCGATGCCTTTCTCATCCAGCTCTGCTTTAAGCGTTTCCCGAATGTTGGCTGAAACTTTCGGCAGATCGTCCATTCCTTTTACAACCGCATCGACATACAGTCCGGAACCGCCTACCATTAAAACGACGTCTTTATCTTGAAATAACTCCTTGAGTAAGGCTATAGCATCCCTTTCAAAATCGCCTACTGAATAGTTGTCGAAAATACTGAGTGATTGAATGAAATGATGTTTTACAGCGGCTAGTTCACTTTCCGAAGGAACCGCGGTTCCAATCCGCATTTCCTTGTAGAACTGCCTTGAATCCGCCGAGATTATTTCTGTATCAAATGCTTTGGCCAGGGCTATGCCTAAAGCAGTCTTTCCTATGGCCGTAGGACCTACAACACAGATGAGTGTTTTAGTGATTGGCATGAAATTTAGAATTCTTCAGGATGCAGTTCCTCACCGCATTTATGGCAGAATATGGCGTCATCTCTATGTTTAGATGAATTACAATTTGGGCAGGCATATGAATTAACGTGAACGTATTCTTCGCTTTTAGCATATTCAACACTGATAATTCCAGTGGGTACTGCGATAATACCATAACCCATGATCATGATGATAGCGGCAAGGGTCTGGCCCAAAGGAGTTACCGGGTGAATGTCGCCGTAGCCAACGGTGGTCAGGGTAACAATACACCAGTAAATACTTAATGGGATACTCTTAAATCCACTTTCCTCACCTTCAATAAGGTACATAAGTGTTCCTGCAATGATACATACAATAAGCACCGCAAACAGGAATATAAAGATCTTGGCGCGGCTATGCAGCAAAGCCCGCGTAAGCTTGTTGGATTCGCCCACATATCGGGTAATCTTAAGGATCCTGAACACCCTGAGAAGTCGTAACGCACGGACTGTGAGTAAGTAGTTACTTCCTGCGAGGATAAATGTGAGGTAAAGCGGAATTGTTGAAATAAAATCAATAATTCCATAGAAACTGAATATATATTTCGATGGCCGACGAACAGTTATGATCCTTGCGATGTATTCAAAAGAAAAGAAAATAGTAATCACCCATTCCCCGTAGTACAGCCATTCGTAGATGTATTCGGGGAGTCCGCCAACACTTTCCAGCATTACGAAAAAGACACTTAGAAGAATGAGGATGAGCAGGATAACATCAAAAAGCTTTCCCATGGGAGTGTCGGCCTCATAGATGATGTCGTGGAGCTTTCGCCTCCATGCTGCTTGTGGTTGACTACTCAAAGCGTGGTTAAATTGTTGTATAAAAGTAAGCAACTTTATTTATATGGCTGCTTCTTCGGGTAATTTTACGATGTCGAGGACCTTGTTTTTTCTCAGATAATTCTGAATTAAGTGTCTCGAGTCCCTGTCGGGATTTACAGTATTGATTATACTTTTTAGAATCTCAATATTATTGATCTGGAAATTCAGGTTGTAGTATCCGAACCCTTTATATTCTCCATTTTCAATCAGGATTACAGAACGCTCATCCACCTCACGGCCTTTGTCAATAATAAGCATGTGCTTGTTTTCGTAGCTATTCTTTTCTATAAATCGGCTTACACGATCGTTATAAGAAATTGTTTCTTCCTCCATCAAACACGCACCATTACACTCCTTTATGGAGTACAGGAAGCAACCAGAATCGGTTTTGTAAAGTCCGGTGAGTTTCTGACATAACTGGTACTCTTCCGTGATCTTGTAGACTGTGGATTTCGCTTGCTGGTAATTGCTGAAAGTCATTATGGCTTCCTTGCTGGCATTCGCTTTTTCCACCTTTAGATTGATATATCCATCGGAATCGGTATAGGAGGCCAGTTGATAACTGAAAGAAGTTCTGCGCAAGGCCCGGTTGTAAATAGGCTTTATCTTTTTGATTTCCTGACTTTCCTTTAACTGTGCGATGAGGTCGTTGCCTGTTCTCTCATAGCTTACATTAGTTACTTCGAGTTGGATCTTTTTAGACTTTTTCGAGTCGTTCGTAAAATGCTGAACCAGTCTTTTCTTGATGTTCCTGCTTTTCCCAATGTATATAACGGTACCGTCTTCCCTGTGCATATAATAAACACCTGTTTCCGTGGGGGCATTTTCAATAATATCCAGCAGTTTTGGCTCCAGCTGTCGTTTAGGATCCTTTCGTACCGATTTCTGAATGATCTCTTTTGATGCGTCTTTATTAAGCAACATTTTGAATAAGGTCACTGTGGCCTTGGCATCGCCCTGTGCCCTGTGCCTGTCGCTCAATGGTATCCCCAATGAACGGACCAGTTTTCCCAGGCTGTAGGAGGGTAGGCCGGGGATTAGTTTTTTAGTGAGTTCTACCGTACACAGTGTATCCTTATCAAAATTATAGCCTAACCTGTCGAACTCTGTGGTAAGAATACGGTTGTCGAACTGCGCATTATGCGCTACAAGCACTGCATCTTCGGTTATCTCGATAATGCGTTTGGCCACCTCATAAAATTTTGGTGCATTCCGAAGCATTTCAGAATTAATACCGGTTAGATTTACCACGAATGGCTGTATCCGGCGTTCGGGATTCACCAAACTACAGAACTGATCCACAATTCTCTCACCGTCGAAGCGGTATATGGCGATCTCGGTAATACCTTCTTCGTTGTATTTCCCTCCCGTGGTCTCGATATCTAGAATTGCATACATACTTTCCGTCCTGCCAATTTCTCTTTATCCGTAATTGCGTTCACCAAAGATAGCACTTCCAACTCGCACCATGGTGCTGCCTTCTTCAAGGGCTATTTTGAAATCTCCGCTCATTCCCATGGATAATTCAGTAAAAGAATGAGGATCCTTTAATTCATCGTATAAATTCTTAAGATACCTGAATTCCCTGCGTACCTGCTCCATGTTGTCGGTGAAAGTCGCCATACCCATGAGTCCGGTCACTCTGATGTTTTTTAAATTTTGATATTCCGAAGATTCGAGCAGTTCTTTCGCCGCATCGGCACTCATACCGAATTTACTGTCCTCTTCGGCTATTTTAATCTGAAGCAGGCAGTTGATAGTTCGATAGTACTTAGCCGCTTGTTTATTGATCTCTGTAAGTAGTTTAAAGCTGTCCACAGCATGCACCAGGCTCACGAATTCTGCCATGTACTTCACCTTGTTTCGCTGAACATGTCCTATCATGTGCCACTGCACATCGGCAGGCATTTCCTCCCACTTGGCAGCCATCTCCTGTATCTTATTCTCTCCGAAGATCCGGTGACCTTCATTATAGGCCTCCATGATATCGGAAACCGGTTTGGTTTTAGATACGGCTACAAGGGTGATGCTTTCGGGTAGTTCCGATTTAAATGCTTTTATGTTTTCTGAAATGTTCACTCAATATTACTTGTTAGAATTCATAGATCGTGACACCGCTTCGCAGTTTAGGCTGGATATAGGTGCTCTTAGGGGGCATAATAAGCCCTTCATCTGCAATTTGTTTCATTTCTGAAGTAGTTACAGGTAGCATTCCGAAACCAACCTTGAATTCCCCACTGTCCACCATACTTTTTACGTAAGCCATATCCATCTTTCCATGTGCGTAATGAAGTCGTTTGTCATTTCGGGCATCCTCAATTCCCAGGATAGGTTTTAGAATAGTGGTATGAAGTATTTGTGTATCCAGCGCGTCAAGGGCATTATTAATAGTATAGTCGTGCTTCCGAAGGTATAACGAATAAAATGAACCGTCGAGGTACATGCTAAAATGATGTTTCTTCGAAGGCTTGTAGTATTCCCGTCCAAGCTCTGTGATACGATACATGGCATCCAGCTTCACCAGGAATTCTTCTTTGCTCATGCCATTGAGGTCACGAACCAATCGATTGAATTCATAGATCTTCAGATCGCTTTCAGGTATGAGGTAGCTCATAAAGAAATTGTAAGGCTCATTTCCAGTATGCTCCTTATTTTCTTTCTTCATGGCTTCAGCAAGCAGCATTGATGAGGAAGTTCTATGATGTCCATCAGCAATATAGATACATGGCATCTCGGCAAACAACCTTTCTACTTCCGCAAGTACTGCCTCGTCATCCAGGCACCACAGGTAATGTGTATCTCTGTATGTAGTAGTGAATTCGTATTCTGCCCTTTCGCTCATAGTTTTTTCTATGATCTCTTTGAGTCCGGGGCTATCGGGATAAGTGAGAAGAACAGCCTCTGCGTTAAAACCTACGGTTTTCAGGTATTTCTTGAACATGGTCTCCCTGAACTTTAGGGTCTCCTCGTGTTTTTTGATCGCGTCCTTCTTGTAATCTTCTACACTTGCTGCGGCAATTATCCCTTTGAATGAGAAACCATCCCTATTAACGATCTTGTACACATAATAGCAGGGTTTGTCATCCTGAATGAAGATCCCGTCTTCCTTGAATTCCTGGTAGCGATTCCGAACAAGTCTGTATCGCTCTTTCCCGGAAATCACCTTGTGGTATTTATAACCTGGGTTAACTATATGCAGAAAGGAGAACGGATTATCCCTCAACCGCGACTCTCTTTCGTCCCTCGAATAACTGTCGTAAGCCCTCGAAGCGATAAGGCTCACCTTATCCCTGGTGGGACGTACAGCGCGGAATGGGAGGATTTTAGGCATAGGTTAGTATTCAGTATTCAGTGTTCAGTGTTCAGTATTCAGTATTCAGTGTTCAGTGTTCAGTATTCAGTATTCAGTGTTCAGTGTTCAGTATTCTATGATTTATGTGATATTCAATTTTAAATTTTCACACCGAATTTTTCTGGATTACTAATCATAAAGTTAATTAGTTTTCCAACTTCATTCGATCGTTCGATCAGGTTTTGATAGGATTCAGCTTCAATATAATTACACTTAAGGGCAAATTCTAACCAGGTTTGTGTTTCAGAATTTTCTGCATCACTATCCGTCATTTTACTTGTAAAGTGCTTAGGATATCGTCTTTTTCGGTAAGCTTCGGCAATATTCGCAGAAACACTGCGCGATGATTGTCTTATTTGATCAGTTAAGGCATATGTTTCACTCTTGGGAAAAGCTTTGGACAATTCAAAAATCTCCATGGCCAAATCCACTGATTTAATGTAAACCTGGAGATCTTGAAACTTCATTCTTTTCCTTAAGAAATTTATACTGCTTACTGCTTACTGCCAACTGATCAGGCGAACATCCTGGAAACCTTCTCCGCTTTCCGGCTTTCAGAATAGTCGTAAAAACCTTCACCGCTCTTTATACCAAGTTTTCCTGCCATCACCATGTTCACCAGTAATGGGCAAGGTGCGTATTTCGGGTTCTTGAAACCGTCGTACATTACATTCAGTATGGACAGGCATACATCCAGTCCGATGAAATCCGCCAGCTGTAGAGGTCCCATAGGATGTGCCATTCCTAACTTCATCACTGTGTCGATCTCCTGAACCCCTGCAACGCCGTTGTACAAGGTTTCAATGGCCTCGTTTATCATTGGCATTAGGATACGATTGGCAACAAACCCTGGGTAGTCGTTTACTTCAACAGGAACTTTATTCAGCTGTTTCGAAATATCAGCCACGGTGTTGTATGTATCATCACTGGTGTTGTAACCCTTGATGATCTCAACCAGCTTCATAATTGGAACCGGGTTCATAAAGTGCATTCCTATCACCATTTCGGGTCTGGAAGTAACCGCAGCGATCTGAGTGATGGAAATGGAGGAAGTATTACTGGCGAGTATGGTATCGTCCGGACAGAATTTATCAAGGTCGGTAAAGATCTTTAACTTGAGATCGATATTTTCCGTAGCCGCCTCTACAACAAGGCCTGCGTATTCCACGCCTTCCTCGAGGCTGGTATAGGTAGTGATGTTTCCAAGAGTACGCTCCTTATCTGCCTCGGTAATCTTCTCTTTCGTCACCATTCGATCAAGGTTCCTGCCGATCGTAGCTATTCCCTTATCCAGGGCTGCCTGTGAAACATCTATCAATTGTACTTTATAGTTGAACTGGGCAAAGGTGTGGGCAATTCCATTACCCATGGTTCCTGCTCCGATTACTGCGACATTTTTCATATCGATTTATAGTTTTTTGAAATTTTCTATGATCTGCATTGCAACACGCAATGCATTGGTCCCCTGTTCCAATGTCACAACAGGGGTTGTGTTATTCTCGATGGCATCTGCAAAAGTTTCCAATTCGTCCAGTATGGCGTTATTGGCCTTGATCTCAGGGTTGTCGAAATAGATCTGTTTTTTTACACCTTCGGCATTGGTTAGGATCATGGCAAAGTCGTCCGGATCTTTTGGCGCATCCTTCATTTTCACAACTTCACAGGCTTTATCCAGAAAATCCACCGAGATATATGCGTCCCGCTGAAAGAATCGTGCCTTACGCATTTTCTTCATCGAGATTCGGCTGGCAGTAAGGTTAGCTACGCAACCGTTTTCAAATTCGATGCGGGCATTTGCTATATCGGGAGTTTCAGAAATAACCGAAACCCCGCTGGAATTAATACTTTTTACTTCGGAATTGACCACGCTTAAAATAGCGTCGATATCGTGAATCATTAGGTCCAGAACAACCGATACATCAGTTCCCCTGGGGTTGAATTCCGCTAAACGATGCGATTCTACGAACATGGGGTTGTCCATCATGTCCTTCACAGCCATAAAGGCCGGATTAAAACGTTCCACATGGCCTACCTGTCCTTTAACACCATATTCCTGTACCAGATAGAGCAGTTTATTTGCTTCTTCCACGGTTTGGGTGATGGGTTTTTCTATAAAGAGATGTTTTCCTGCCGACACCACTTTCTCCGCACATTCGAAATGTGATACCGTAGGTGTTACAACATCTACCATGTCACAGGCTTCGATTAGCGCTTCCATGCTAGGGTAGCTTTTATAACCGAATTCCTTTTCGATTGCTTCGGAAGCTTTTTTATCCGCGTCGTAGAATCCAACAAGTTCGTATCGCGGAGATTGATTGATTAGTTTCAGATGGATTTTTCCGAGGTGACCGGCACCCAGAACGCCTGCTTTCAGCATGTGAATTCGTTTTGCACAAAGGTAATAGATTTTGAAGAAAATCACGGATCGACGAACGGAATTGACAAGCAGATTTTTTGATCGATTTTTTCGAATAATCGCTGCTTTCTTTTCATCTTTGTGTAAATGAAAGACGACTTCAAACATAAAGGTCTTAGAAAGAAACTTGTCGATACGCTCAGGTTAAAGGGCATCACAGATGAGAATGTTCTGGATGCCATCAATACGATTCCCAGGCACTTGTTCATGGATTCGGGTTTCGTAGGCCATGCATACGTAGACAAGGCCTTTCCTATTGCAGCAGATCAAACCATCTCTCAACCATACACTGTAGCGAGACAGACCGAACTGCTGGAGGTCGAAAAAGGTGATAAGATACTCGAAATAGGGACAGGGAGTGGGTATCAAACTGCCGTACTGTTGGAAATGGGTGCGATTGTTTACAGTATTGAACGACAGAACGAGCTTTTCAAAAAAACAAAACTGTTTCTTCCTAAAATTGGTTACCGGCCTAAGAAACTGATCTTTGGTGACGGTTACCAGGGCTATGAAGAAGAAGCGCCCTACGATGGGATCATTGTAACCGCAGGTGCACCGTACGTCCCAAAGTCTTTGTTGTCTCAACTGGCAATTGGTGGCCGGATGGTAATTCCCCTTGGAGACGCAGTTCAAATCATGACTGTTATTACCCGTGAAGGTCCGAAAAAATTCATCAAGAAAGAATACGGAGAATACCGTTTTGTACCGTTGCTTGAGGATAAGAATTAGTTCCTGGGGTATAGTTCTCTCGATTACAAGCAAACGAAACCCCTTATTTCTTTTCGTTCTCGCAGATATTTAATATCTTCATTTTCAATGATTAACATTGCAAATCTAACCAACCAATGAAGACTAGAATTTTTCTGCCCCTGTTTCTGATCGTATCAACTATTTCTATAAATGCACAGATTCTTGACAAGATCAAGAAGACCAAGGATAAAATTGGTGCTGTGACTATCGATAAGCTTAGCAGCGATCCAATTACTACTTCATTTAAGGATGTTGATAAGTCTGAGATCCTTGGAATCGAATTCGGAAATGATGGGGCATACAGCTCATTCTTTGAACAGCCATTCGATCCAAAGAGAGGATTTACACTTGAACCCGGATATTATGAAGGAACCTTTCAGAGCTTTTGTATCAAGGCAGGGACTACTCCTCCCATAGAGGGTGGGGGTAGATTTTACGCCCCTATCAAAGGACCCAAAGCGGATATTATGACCGCGATCATCGATGGTTATCAAGGTAATCCGGAGATTACACAGAGGGAAGTGCAGTTGTTATTATGGGCCATAATCGCTAAGGCGGATTTCGCCAAGATGAAGGGACCGGTTAAGGTAACTGCTCTTAAGTTACTTACCCCTACACAGATCGCTCGACTGAGTAAGGGGGCATTGGACAAACTTACAAGAAACGAGTTGAAAAAAGTTGCTAATGAGACACCTGCCGTTAGAGCTATACTAGAGGCCGAAGACAATCTAAGGCGTAAGTTTTATGCCGGAGCCAAATCCTATCAGGAATATGAGGAAATTGCAATGTTAGCCGGGGTTGAACCAATTGTACCCGGCTTTGAAGCGGGAAGATGGACCAAACACCCTGATGGATATTACATCAGGTATTTTCCGAAGGGATATGCTCGGACCAAAACTCAGATCTACATTCCGGAATCGGCAGGAACCACCCAATTCAATCCTTCAACTGATATAGCCGTTCCACCGAATCGAGGGCAGCGACTTCTGCAAACAAGCTTGCCTACAGGTAATCCTAATTCTAACACTGGGGGTTATATAGAACCTTATGAAGATCCATTTTGTAAGCCAGCGTTTAACGCTATTATAGATAATGCCGTTAAGAAACAGATGATAATGCAAAATGTTCCCGGTCTGGCCGTCGCAGTTTTTAAAGAAGGAAAGATGATCCATATTAAAGGATATGGATACAGTGATTACTATAGTAAAACTCCTATAACAACATTTACCAAAATGCACTGGGCATCAATATCTAAGTCGGTGACCGGAGTAGCGGCAGCTCAGTTGGAAGAAAGGGGAATCGGTGAATTCAGTGTCGATTCACTTATTACAAAATACGTGACCAATTGGGGACCTGTGCGATATCAAGATACTTCAGGCTTTCGGGGAATGGACCGACGCCATGTTGAAATTACGCTGGGACAATTGTTAAACAATACCAGTGGGGTACAGCATTATGGTAAGGGAAGCGGATCCGGTGATAATAAGCTCTATGCTAAAGTTCCTGCGACACTTGATAATAGAGAGCCGCCAAAAGATACTCTTCTCACAGTTCCGTTTGAAAGGAATACCAAGGCCTATGGTGATCGTGATAATAGTCCAAGAGGTTGGAAAGCAAGAAAGGCCGTCGAGATATTTAATAAGTCAGTATTGAATGACGATCCTGGAATGCGGTATCTATATTCGTCTTACGGTTTCGTATTGGCAGGGGCGGCTATAGATAAAGTTTCATCCATCGGATACCATCCCTGGGTAAAAGAGAACATCATCAAAGTAGCTGATTTAAGAAGTATGGACTATTGTAAAGATAAAAGCCCAGGGCACCACATGAACCAAGATGGAATGCTGGTAACTTACGACTTAGGATGCAACCAGCCAGTTTTACCAGCCGGTGGTTATGAGTCCAATATTTGCGACCTGGCAAAATATGCTTATGCTTTGAGTACCGGGAAGTTTCTCGATAAGAACAAAACGGTATTATGGGATAATATGGTTACCGTTAGTCGTAGTACTTCTGATGCTACTCGGGGCTATAGTTATGGACTCAATTTTGAAGGAACGGGAATGGACCTAAGAGTTTGGCACGGAGGAAAACACAACAATGTGCGTTCGCACATGGAATTCTTTCCTGCTGATAGTACGGGAATAGTGTTGATTGCTCCTGCTGTTTATTCGGAGATGCCGAGACTGGCAACGTATATCCGACAGGAATTGTCATTACATCCCCCTGCATCCAAAGATTGGGTTGATGGAGAAACCCCGAGAGACTTTTGCCGTGAAAATATGGAAGATGGAGAAGACGCTTTTCATGCGGTCTGGCGCAAAACGAACACCGATGTCCTGGTGCGTACGGGATATGAGAAAAGCCTTTTCTTTGACGAGATGAAGCACCTTAAGAACAACGGATACAATGTTGTGGATATCGAAACTTTCAAGAACGGTGGGAAACGATATTGGGATGCTGTATTGAAGGAAGGGGGACCCGATACTAAATTGGTGAGTGATATCAAACTTTCTGATCTGAAGAAAAAGATCACTTCGATGAAAGAAGATGGCTATATCGTTTCTGATATTGAGTCTTATGTAATGGGTAACAGCGGCAGACGATGGGGTGCGGTTTTTTCTAAGGTGAACAGGTACAATGAATCCTACTTCAAAATGAGTAGACAAGAGTTTTTAGATAAACAACAGGAAATGACTTCTAGGGGATTTGCATTAGTGGATATGGAAGGTTATCGGACAGGCAATGATTTTCACTGGACAGGTGTTTGGACCGCTGACAGAAGGACAATTTTAGAAATCAATAAGAGCACTAGTGATTTGTTCAATGAATTGGATTCGAAGCGAAATCAAGGATACCGCCTGAGCGATATTGAATATTACTTCGACAAAGACAAAGTTTGGAGAATAGCGATGTTGTGGGAGCAATCAACCGACGATGAGTTTGTCACTGGTGAAGTGGCGGATCTTGATGGTGATGGTGATGATGACGGACGGGCAGATGATTTGCATATCCATAAGTTCTGTGAGCATATGAGCGATCATCACTTGTTATCTTCTTTGGGATACGAACTGATCGATTGGGAACGAATCCCCATTGAAATTTTCGACTAGAAGTTTCAGATACTTACAAAACTGATCAGATTCGAAACCGTAGGATGGTCATTCCCGCCAGCGGGTTCAATGGTGATATTTAAGGATTCAGCATCCTCTATGTATGTCATTACGATCATTTCAGATTTCTTCGGAATAACACCCATATCGATCATCTCGCCTTCCACATCGGCCCAAAGCTGGTAGTCCTTGTCCGCCGGAAGCTCGGGTAAGCCGGAAGCATTCAGAATAACTGTTTTTTCTGAATGATTCACGTAACTGATCGCTGTAGCTTCAGGAAGAAGATCATTGCCCTTCATGATAAGCTTTTCAGTTTCGGCACTGTTAACCGCTGAAAGCCATTTGTTGGTTGCTTCAATATCTTTCTGAAGATTATCCTTTTCCTCAAGTAATAAATTGTTTTGTTCTTTAACAACCCGGAGATCTTCCTGTATACCATTCATCTTCTGGTACAACCAGAATGAACTTAGCATAAATAAAGCTGCAATGGAGGCTGCAATAGCTGTGTACGTTCGAACAGGTTTAAGAGGTTTTATCTTAATGATCTTTTCGTCGGAATTCATTTGCAACTCACGAAAAACAGCCTGCTTCACATTCTCCGGCGGCGTAAGAGCATTCTCTATAGCCATAGTTTCCAGATCCTGTTCCAACTGATCCAGCTGAGCTCGTAGGCTCGAGTCTCTGCTCAAGGCTGCTTCAATTTCTATGACCTCATCTTTGGAAAGCTCTCCCAGTAGATAACGTTCCAGCATGCCGCTCTCTATTATGTCATAATTCTCCTTCATAGTATCCTCTCAAATATAAAAAGTCCAAGGAAGGACAAAAGTTCATACGATTTTCTCAGGTTGGTCAGTGCTTGTCTTACATACGATTTGAATGTTCCCAGGGGCACTCCCATTTCTTCGTGCGCCTCCCTGTGCGTCATACCTTTGAAATAAACCAGCTCAATTGCCTTTTGGTGATGCTCTTCAAGCTGTTTCAAAGTTCCATTCAATCGGGTAAGATCAATCGCGGTTTCACTTTGATCGTCCTCCTTATTTTTATATACACTCAAATCCTGATTTTGGATGAGCTCAGGCCGATTTCGTAGTGAATTTAATGTTGTGTTTCTGGCAATTCGATACGCCCAGGTGTAGAATCTTCCTTTTTCCGGATCGTAGGAATCACTCTTCTCCCAGATCTTTACAAAAGTTTCCTGCAGCAGGTCCTGGGCATTGGCCTCGTTCCTGCAAATTCTGATGATCACTCCGTATAAAGCAGCGGAATACTTGTCATATAAAGAAGACAAAGCGCGTTCATCACGAGCTTTCAATTGGTTAATAAGTGTTAATTCTTCCGACATTAAGGGCTAGACTGTTAAGAAACTGATAAAAAAGTAAGGTTGCCTCATCCAAAGTATCAAGTTAGTGTAAATGTAATCGAACCTTGACAAACAAATGTATAATTACTAAAAAAACAGAAACATGAAAAAGTTAATCCTAATTTTAACAACTATCCTTACAGTCGGACTATCGCAGAATGCATTCGCTCAGAAGCAAAGCATCGTAGATATAGCTGTATCAAACAACGATTTTTCAACACTTGTAACTGCTCTTAAGGCAGCTGACCTGGTAACCGCGCTACAAGGTGACGGACCCTTCACCGTTTTTGCACCAACAAATGCAGCCTTCGGTAAGATCGATTCTAACACCTTAAACAGTTTACTAGAGCCAAAAAACAAAGGAACACTAACTTCCATTCTAACCTATCACGTAGTACCTGGAAAACTAGCCGCTGCAGATGTTGTAGCTGCTCTTGAGAAAGGGAATGGGATGGCAAAGGTAAAAACACTTAGTGGAGCTACTCTAGTAGTAGTGCAGAAGAACGGAAAGATTTGGTTGAAAGATGAGAATGGTAACTACAGTGAAATCACTGCTACCGATGTCATGGCAAGTAACGGAGTAATCCACGTAATTGGAGACGTGGTAATGCCGAAATAGTAGCGTTTTAAAGATTGCTATGAAGAAGAGCCCTCTGAAGCCTCGTGCTAAGGAGGGTTTTTTATTGTAATAGTTTTAATTCTGAAGTTAGATTGGCCCTTGCCTTCTCTTCATACTTCTCATAGAAATGATCGGTTTTGTAGATCCGGTCCATCGACAAGAACTTCTTCACCAATTTCATTCTTCCCTTTCTGTATATCCCGCCCGGAACCAATTTGTATTCCTTTCTTATACCATCTGTATATTGCTGGTATTTTTCTTCGGAAGCACCCAGGATAGCAAGATCGGCATCCAAAAAGTAGTTGCTGTCCATATCTTCCGAAGTTTTGTGGTGTTTGGTAGCCAGGATCTGATCCCTGCATTTTTCTATCTTTTCTTCAGAAACACCGATATCCCTCAGTCGTTCGGACGCTAATTCGGCACTTTTCAATTCGTTCTTATAACTAATTGACGAATAGATGATGTCGTGATAGTATAGGCTAAACATCAAAATATGCCAGTGTGATATTTTATGTTTTACTTCTGAAAGCTCGTTTAACAGATACTGAAGATGTTTGAGAGTGTGGTAATGTCGCTGTTTTCCTGAATAAGCCGATTCGACTTCGCGCCAATATGGGAGGGTTTCGGACTTCGATAGACCAAATTGAGAGAAAGTTTCGAAAAACTGTTTCTGCAGGTCCACGACTTCCATTTTATGTTTTATCCGACCAAACGGCCAATTCATTACCGGAAGGATCGGAGAAGTGAAATCTGCGTCCCCCGGGGAATGAAAATATTGGTTTTAGTATAGTTCCTCCCGATGATGCAATTGTGGCTTCAATAGTTTCGAGATCTGAATGATATAGGATTACAAGCGCTCCGTTGGTGACGGGAGCTTCAGAAAGTTCAAAACCGCCATACACACCGCTCTCGTTAAAGGAGGTGTAGTCCGGACCATAATCTGTGAAGTTCCAGCCGAAACATTCAGAATAAAACTTTTTTATCACTTTCAGGTCCCTGGCTTTAAATTCTATATAATTGATATGGTTGTTTGTCATAGTTGTTTTTGTTTGAAGGATTCTCGGTCATTCCTCTTCTTCCTCATCCATCAATATAGATAGTTCCTCTATCTTTAGATTGCTGAGTTCGGTCATTGCGCCTAAATATCTAATCCCCATAAAGTGTCCGCGGTTGCCTTTGGAATACATCTCACTTTGAAACCTTCGGTATTGGATCCAGGCGCGATGATGTGAAAGAAACTCTTCTTTTAAACTATCATCGGAATAGGTAGAAAGGTAGTCACTTAGTTTTGCATTCAGAATTGAGTCGGTTTGCTGAAATTTTATATTGTAGCAAATACGCGCTTCCCGATTCGAAATGATTTCATCGCAATCAATAGGGCCTATATCCTCCATGTACGCCATTGCGGCGAGTCGTTTGGCATCGGCATCGAATTGAGCTACTGCAGGTGTGATGGTACACGCCAGGCACACAAAAAGGAATAGTCTTGATTTCACAAAAAAAATAGCTAAGCAAAAAGAATTGTTAGACTTCATGCTTAGCTAAAGATAACTAAAATTGTATTTGTTCCGACCCATTAAACCCAATCCGGATCGGGATTCGATTACGACTTATCCTTCGTGAAGCCGTAGAGGTTTTGATGAATGAAATCCTGTGGGAACTTATCATCTCCTTTAAATCCTATTTCAATAGTACCACTGTCTTCAGGGATATAGTTTGTTTTAAATATATAATCCCAAAGACTTAAGCTAATTCCGTAATTCACACCGTGCGTGCCCTTAGGAAGGTGATACGCGTGGTGGTACAAGTGCATTACAGGATTGTTGAAGATATATTTGAGCGGACCCCAGGTAATCTTGATATTGGCATGGTTTAAATGGCCAATAGCAATAGTGATGAAATGTACAATGTACGCCTGTTCAGGTTCAAAACCACCTAAGATCATAACACCGAAGGTTTTAAGAGGTTTGTACAATACGTTTTCCATCCAGTGATAGCGTAAATGCGCAGCAAAACCCATTTCTTTCACACTGTGGTGCACCTTGTGAAAATTCCACAGGAATTTATAACGGTGCAGGAGTACATGTGTGAACCATTGTACAAAATCCAGGATAATGAAGAATACAAACAACTGCAGATAGGGTGACCAGTTGGCCATGTCTATTATGGCAAAAGATTTTGCAGTTACATTGAACTCGCCAAATAGGACTCCAAGTAACTCATACACTCCACTTATTACAATGGCGAATATGAAGAAGTTAAAGAACATATAGAAGGCATCCAGCCAGAAGTCTCGTCTAAAGATAGCCTGGTCCTTCCTCCATGGGAAAGCGATCTCCAGTAGCCATACAAAAAGCGAAATAACTACCAGGCCCCAGAAATAATTAGTATACCAGGGCACATCGAAGGTAATGGCATCCCAGGTCCAGTTAAGGGTATTAATAAAAGAATTTACAAATGCGTCTAAATATTTTTCCATTTCAATTAAATTTTTCAATCTGTTAGTTCATACCAGTCAATATCGGTTAGGACTTCACGCCTACCTTTTTTCTTTGGTGGATAATTGGTCACTAAATAGTTAACAATTATCTCCTGGTTTTTCCCCAGGTCCCAGAGATTTTGTGTTTCCTGCATCCATACAATAGTTGCATTCCAGCGTTCAGTGTTCATCCTGTTCTGAGTTACTATTTTCGCTGAATGACAAGCCGTACAGTTATTTACAACTTCCATAAGGCCATCAGCTTCAACCAGTCCAGTTCGAACGTGTATTCCATTCTCAATGAGATTCTCATCTATTACTTCCGGAATTTCCACTACGGCCTCGTAGGGTGCAGTTGGATCCAATGCATTCGGATTTACCATTAAATAGATCATTCCGCCCCCAACCACAACGCACATCGCGAATACCAGGAATAACATCTGGTATACTTTGCGCACATTTGACCGAAAGGAAGGTTCCTTACTCATTTACTTCACTTTTACGGCAATTCGATGACAGGCATTATTCAAATACCCTTTGGGGTTCCAGCCCGGCAATAGCATAGGCTGCGAAGTGCCTCTGCTGTCTGTGGCTCGCGCCCAAACCTCATAATATCCTTTCTTCGGAAATTTCACTTCCGCCGAAAAATGTTGCCAAGCTAAACGATTCGCCGGCTTTTCAACGGCACATTCCGTCCAGGTTGATCCGAAATCAATGGAATACTCCATTTTAGCCACTTCCAATTCCCCGGCCCAGGCATGCCCTCTTATCTTCAATGCTTTGTTCTTACTTATCATGGCTCCTGTTTTAGGGTAGGTGATAAGTGACTTCACAGGCATGGATTCAATAATACACATATCCTCATCTTTCACCTTTTCACCCGGCGCAACCGGCTCACATGGTACTCGATATGCGGTACCTGTCATTTTTGTACCGTCGTGTACCTTATCTCTTATACTGATCCTGTTTACCCATTTCCCGGAAACAGAAGCAGGCCAGCCACCCGCCACCAGGCGAAGGGGATAACCATGAACCAGAGGAATATCCTCTCCATTCATCTTAAAGGCCAGTAAGGTTTCATCCTGAAGCGCCTTGGCCATCGGGCAACCTCGCGAAATTGGTTCTTTCTTAGGGTCACCGCTCAAATGTTTATCAACAGCGTGATATCCAATATACACGGCATTGCTTTTTATGCCAGCATCTTCCAGTACATCCCGTAAACGAACTCCGGTCCAGGATGCGCAATGTACGGCACCCACTGTCCACTGATTTCCTTTAGCAGGCGGGTCGAATTCACTTCTTCCGTTACCACCGCATTCAAGGGCGAGTTGATAAGTGTGCTGTTCGAACTTCGATTTCAATTCTGAAAGTGTATAAGTCTTTTCCCTCGTCACGGATTCCCCATCGATGGTAAGTGTCCAAGAGGCCGCATCTATTCCTTCAGGGACGTGTCCATTATTCCTAATGAACATTTTGGCGTTCGGCGTAATTTTATCATCAAGCAAATGTGCCTGCGCTTCGATATTCCATGGCTTGTCGTTTAGAACCACCATTTCAGGATGCTTGTTGAACATCTTGAATGGATCCGGATCCTGAAGCGCCAATGGAATATAGCCTTCCAGTAATTTCGACCCATATACGATTTCCGCTCCTATAACTGCTGTTAGGGACGTTAGGGTCGCTTTTTTTACGAAATCTCTTCTCTTCAATTTTTCTAATTATGGTGGTTATAATTCGATTCCACAAGATACGATATCTTAAAATTTCGCTATGTAACTATTGTTACAATTGGTTGGAAAATCCTTTAAATATTCTTTTGAGATCAATGTGTATTTATCAATACCGTATTTCGATACAACCTGATCCAATAAAGATGTTCTCACCACGAGTATTAAATCGATCATCTCATTTTCCGTTGCTTTCTTCACTGCCAATTTTGCTGATTCAAATAATCCTTCATCTCGCAATTCGAGCTTTCCAAGTTCGTCGATAATTATAATTCCTTCTGAAATATCTGTTGCCTTCTTGAGAATGGCATTTGCTTTACTGAATGCCGATCGAAGGAATCTGAAACGTCCTACCTCTATCGCGTCTTCTTCCCCGGAGCCTGCCTCCATTCGAAATTCACGTTTGTTAGAAATATCCAGGAAGTAGCGTTCACCCGGCGCGTTTCCGGGACTTAAAATTCCATAGCAGTCCTGTCGGTCCTTCGCCCAGTCAAGGAGCGCTGTACTCTTTCCGGTCTCGATGTCACCACTAAGGATATAGATCATGATTCCGAAGGATTAAAGTAAACACTATATACTATGCTACGAGCAATAAAATGCTGGAAACGATTCATTCCTTTTAACGATCTACTATCCTTCCAGGCGTACTTCAATATAAGCCTCAGATGTGGTAAAAGACTCAAGGTATTCTGTATGTCCTCCTGATAGGCGGAACGTCGTCGAGATAACAGCTTCTGAATCCCTTTCAATAATAGTGGTCCTAAAAGCAGGTACCAGCATACGAGAATTAAGGCACTGCGCGCCACGAGATATAATCCTGCCTTCCAACCATAAAATTCAGAATTAAAAAAGAGTAATGGAAGAAGGATGACAAGAAGGGCAATAGCCCAGAAGATCAGAATTTTACCGGATGGGCTTTTTGATTTTTTCTGCTGAATAATAGCTGTGTGCGCATCCATCCATTTCTCCTGATCCATTACTTCTACCGAACGCATCAGCGTCATCGTGCGCAGAATAACGATTCCCATGAAAATCCCGGCAATAGCGTAGAATATAACATAGGACCAGATAAGCGTTCTTGAAGACAATACCGGATCCAGGAATGATACTTTTTGGCCCACCCAGGAACCATAAACATCTACTGCATCCCAAAGGGATTCCCCGTAAATTATAGTAAGGGTGAGTAATTTCTGTAAAGCCGATTCAAGAAATGTTAGCAAGCCCAGAACGAGTACTGTGATCTTGTTTACCTTGAACAAAGAATACAATAACATACCCATAAAGGCCTGGAAGGATACTGCTAGGTATGAAGTGACAGGAGAATGAGGACTCACACTTAATTTCACCAATAACACAATAGTTAATGCTTTCAGGAGTGCCGGCCAAACCGACTTTCCATTTGCGGCGATCAAAGTGATCAATAAAATAGAAATACCCCCTACCAGGATCCCGGTAAAAGGTGAACTGATGGCATGCATGAATCCTCCAAGGCCACACTCATTCAGGGCCCAGAGTGCTGTAAGCCTTTCAACAACCAGATTATTCTTAGATATTTCAGTATTGATATGAGAAGAAATCACACCTTAAATGTAACGGATTCACAAACTAATTGCACAAATTTATTCCTCTGTGTAACATTTGTTACGTTGCCCCTCAACAAAACCCATTATTTTTTCGCATTGAAAATTCAACAGGTATGTCATTGATAAAAAAAGATTTCGAAACAAGATTTACAGCAGGAGCATTTATTGTAGCCGCATTATTTATTATTTTGGGTTGGGCCTTGTCCTCTCATAACATTAACGAATATATTGTCGCTTCCGATTTTGAGGCCATAGGCGAAAATGTATGGTACTGGATTTGGGTATACCGGGTATTCATCTTCGGATGGGTGATTTTTGGTATTGCCATAATGGCTTTAACAACAAGTCTGACCAGAAAGCCATATCGGGTGATCGCCTTACCGGGAGCCGGACTGATTGTGATTGGTACCTTTTTCCTCGCTATTGCCTATGCCTATTACTATAACTACGGCGCATGGGGTGTTGGGATGACTGCTGGGAAGTCGGCAACAGAAATTCAGGAATTCATGGACAATATTCTTTATACCAATCAGTATGTAACCTGTTTTATTCGTTTCGGTCGAGTATTTTCCGGACTAGGGATGCTGCTCCTTGGGTATGCATTTGTAAAATGGAGGCTGGTGCCTCAATTATTGGGATGGTTTACTGCACTTTTCGGACTAGCTGCCATGGCAATCATCATGGGGCTTCCCGAATACTACGAATACTACAAACCTATGGTCTTCATCAAGATCTTCTGGATGGTAGTAATGGGTATAGTACTTCTGAAACGCGGCGTTCATTTGCCGGAATCAGAAAATAAGTAACAGTAGTTTACCGTCTAAAACAAACCGCTGATATTACCTTCGGCATCAATGGTTATTTTCTCGGCGGCAGGTGTTCCTGGTAGTCCTGGCATTCTCAATATGTTTCCTGCAATAGGTATAAGGAAACCTGCTCCCGTGGCTATTTCGAACTCGCGAATGTGAATATCGAAATGCGCCGGACGACCCAGTTGCTTTTCATCATCACTGAGACTCTTTTGTGTTTTCGCCATACAAACAGGTAGCCTGCCATAACCAAGGTCTTCAAAGCGCTTGAGTTGTCGTTTGGCTTTGTTCGTAAGTATAACGTTCTCGGCGCCATAGATGGTAGAACAGATCTTTTCCATTTTCGTTCTTGGTGAATCATCCAGCGAGTAGGTGGGTGTGAACTTGTTGTTACAACTCGCGCTGGCTTCCACAACAATCTCCGCCAGGTCGGTACAACCTTTTCCACCATCGGCCCAACCGTTACTCAAAGCGACAGGAATTCCAAGAGATTTACAATGATCCATCAAAGCCTGTTTTTCAGCTTCGGTATCACTGCTGAAACAATTTACGGCTACCACAACCGGTACTCCGAAACTCTTCAAACTGGAAATATGACGTTCCAGGTTAGGGAATCCGGCTTTTAGCGCGGCTGTGTCTTCGTTCGTTAATTCTTGTAATGGTTTTCCTCCGTGGTATTTCAGCGCTCTGATCGTGGCTACTAAAACGATGGTTCTTGGAGATAATTCGGCCTCACGGCATTTGATGTTCATGAATTTCTCCGCACCCAGGTCGGCACCAAAACCGGCCTCAGTGACCACATAGTCTCCCAGGCTAAGTCCCATCTTTGTTGCGATAATGGAGTTTGTACCCTGTGCAATATTTGCAAATGGCCCCCCGTGAATAATGGCAGGGTTTCCTTCCAGTGTTTGAACCAAATTAGGTTTGATGGCGTCTTTCATTAATACCGCCATGGCACCTTCTGCATTCAGGTCCCGTGCATAGACAGGCTTGCCTTCCCAGGTATCTCCTACGTAAATACTTCCACATTTTTTCTTCAGGTCTTCGAAATCCTTGCTTAAACAAAGTATGGCCATTATCTCAGAGGCTGCCGTGATATTGAATCCTGTTTCCCTGGGGATACCGCCGGGTTTTCCGCCCAGGGCCGCCACGATGTTCCGCAGTCCGCGGTCGTTCATATCCATACAACGCTTCCAGAGTACAGTTCTTGGATCGATGCCCAGGTTCCTTGTCTTACTCTGAATATTGTTCTCTATCAATGCGCTTAAAAGATTGTTTGCCTTTTCAATGGCGTGGAAATCTCCTGTGAAGTGAAGGTTGATATCTGCCATAGGGATCACCTGGCTCCATCCACCACCAGCGGCTCCACCTTTTATCCCAAAAACAGGTCCCAAACTGGGTTCGCGGATCACTGTTACGGCTTTCTTACCGATCTCACACAAGGCATCTCCTAAACCGATGGAAACCGTTGTTTTTCCCTCACCTGCCGGGGTAGGTGTAATGGCAGTCACGAGGATGAGGTTGTTATCATCTACTTTCTGTTCATCAATAAGGCTAAGTGGTAACTTGGCTTTATTGGTTCCGTAGAATTCAAGATTTTCTTCTGAAATGTCGAGCTTGGTGGCAATGTCGCGAATGTGCTCTTCCTTTACGCTTTGTGCAATATCTAAATCGGTCATAATATGGTTCTAGCCGAAGATTCCTTCGGAAATTAATGCTGTAAAATTAGTTTTTGGTCATTGGTTGTTCAATGACCTAGGTCATATTGGTTTTTATGAATAGTTAACTTCAGAATAACTAAAAGTTAGCTTTTATCGTGATATTTCGAATGTACCGGTTTCACTAGCAAATTAGCGATCAATCCAATTAGCAACAGTCCCGCCATAAGATACATCGTTAAGCTATATACTTCCGCAGGCGGTTTACCAAGCTCTTCGATCTGGTATTCTCTGAGGTAGTTCAGCGTTACAGGCCCTACAATGGCCGCCAAACTCCACGCCAGCAGTAATCGACCGTGAATGGCTCCTACTTGTTTCGTTCCAAACATATCCCTCAGATAGGCCGGAATTGTGGCAAATCCACCTCCATACATACTTATTATGATACCAAAGGCAGCATAGAATAGAACTACACTACCGATCTTCCCGGCATAGGGAACGGTTATATATAAGGCGATCCCGAGCAGGAAGAATATGGCGTAGGTACTCTTTCTTCCAATATAATCACTGAGTGACGACCAGAAGAACCTTCCTACCATATTGAATAAACTCAGTATACCAACAAACATGGCAGCAGCGGTTGCGTCTACGGCCAGTTCGGCACCAACGCTACTCACACTAAACATCTCCTGTATCATCACGCTGGCCTGCCCCAGTACACCGATACCCGCGCTTACGTTCATCAAAAGGACGGTGAACAGCAACCAGAATTGTGGAGTTTTCATTGCATTATCGACCAATACATTCTCAGAAGTGATCAACTTAGCCTGTTTTTTCTTTTCAGGATTGAAACCTTTGGGCTTCCATCCTTCCTGTGGAATACGAACGATAATGGAACCAAACATCATAAGGACGAGATAGATGAGCCCCATGGTAATAAAGGTTTCCATTACCCCGTTTGAAGTCGCGGTAGCGTAGTGCTCCATCAGTTTAACACTAAGCGGTGAAGCGATCATGGCACCACCACCAAAGCCCATAATAGCCATACCGGTGGCCATACCCGGTCTGTCCGGGAACCACTTGATCAGGGTACTAACCGGTGAGATATAACCAAGGCCAAGTCCAATACCACCAAGGAGTCCTGAACCAACATATAACAACCATAGCTGATGAAGGTAAATACCCAGAGCCGAGACAAGAAAACCTGAACTAAAGCAAAGTGCAGCCACGAACATGGTCTTTCTAGGACCTACGCGCTCCACCCACTTTCCAAAGGTGGCTGCAGAAGCTCCCAGGGTGAACAAAGCGATCGTAAAGATCCAGCCCAACTCGGTTAGCTTCCAGTCTTCAGGAATCTGTTCGGTAATGCCAATGACTTTTGTTAGTGGTTTATTGAAAACGCTGAAGGCGTAGATCTGACCTATACACAGGTGAATACTGAGGGCGGCAATAGGGACGTACCAGCGATTATATTTGTCTTTCGCGATACTCTTTTCCCTGCTGAAGTACGACATAGAATTCGAATTTCTGAAGGATCATCGGGTAACAGCCTGCTAAATACAAGCCACTACGAATTTGGTTGATCGTTGATTACAGGAACGAAGCTATGAAGTTGAAAAGGAGTATTCTATGACGAACGTCATGCTCAAAACAATGGGATTAATCTATGAGGTTAAGGAATTTAAGTCCGAAAATAAACGCTCCGTCTCCCACTCCGTTGAAGTTGGAACGAACATAGTCCAGTCTTAAAAACCTGAATTTTCCCCAACCAAGATTATCAAGACCCACTGAATATTCAGTATACGGTTTCCTGCTATCAATACTCAGCATATGGGCTCCTAATACCAGGTTGAAATTGAGCGAATTGACTCCCGGGATCTTACCGAGAACCCAGCCACGGAAATTGTGCTCCACGTGCCCTTCAAAATAACTTTGGTTGGTGCTGAGATCATAGTAGGGAAGGAGGTTGAAGACGTTTGAATAAGTTGAAGACGTTCCTACCCGTGTTTGATTGCCATTGAAATGCTGGTAATCGGCAAACGAAATATTATCTCCGTTAAAGAAAGTACCACCTTTCAGGCGGTAGACAAATCGCCCTTTATTTCCTAGGGAAACATACTGCGAGATCTGAGCCCTCAGCTGACTGAAATTATAGTCGCTAATTGAAGCACCCATACCATTCTCGAAAGTAAATTGCAGGCTTGGATACTTGTTGCTGCTCATATTGAATTTTCCATCAGGGTATTTGTAGTATTTCTGTCCGAAATTAATGTTAGCTACAACTGTTGATTTGATTATATCATGAGGTATGATATCGGGAAGAAAGATCTCAGAAACTCCCTGCCTCGGATTGTTTGGAGTATAGTCGACATCGTCATTGGGTATAGTAACGTAGTCTGTGGTATTAAAAAGTGGTTTTCTTTTCTCATAACCTAGATTTGCGCTTAGGCTGAGCCCGTTAAATACTTCCTGACTCCAAGCTGCATTCACATAGGTTAGGTCGTACACCTTCATATAATTACGCTCGAAGAAAAGTGTTGAGATGGTATTGATCACAGGACTTATGGGCTGTGATCTATTGAACTGTACCACTTCATTACCGCCATAAATTCCTATTCGCAGTCGGTTTGTTTGGTTGAAATTATAGACAACTCTACCGCTGGCCCTCACGCGATCGTCCGATATACCATAACGAATATTTGAAGTTACAGAAAGCCAGCGTGTTCGGTTCTCGTCATAGGATTTGAAATAGGACAGACCCACGCCGCCGTTCCATCCTTGTACCGTATTAAAATTTACTTCAGGCAACGGACCCTGGTAGCTGAGGTCCCATTTTTTATAGCGGTTCTGATAGGTGTATCCAAAAAGAATATCGAGTAAGCCCGGACGATTACTCTCTCTATCAAGGGAATCAAGATAAGGCTTGGATTTCCTCAATTGTTGGATACTGTCCTTTTTAATGTAGTCGTTTAACTCTTCATTGGTAAGAGGTACAGGCCGAATACCTTTCCAGAACAGACTGTCCTTTTTGTTCGCTTCAGGTTGAAAGTTAAGTACCTCGTTGGTAAAGGAACCCTTATCGAAACCAGGATCGAAATCGTAGTTGCTGTACACGGCGATAAACCTCCCATCACCATTAAATCCAAAGAATCCAAAGCCAAAATCTATGGTCTGGGATCGTTTCACCCAGAATTTGTTCTTGGTATCGTAGCTAAAATTCTGTATGAACACCAGGTCCTTTACAAAGGGGATCTGTATCGCTTCGCCATTGGTGGTGAGTTCTAGCCCGTATAACTGCCAGTCGTCTTCCACTATATAGATCACTCCTCTGAAAACCCTGTCCTTCGGCCTGCGTGGAGTAACAGTGATCTTGTTTATAAGTTTATCACCCTCGTAAAAGACTCCGTCGAGTTCGTACCTGTAATAACTAAGTGCGTTGTTAGCAATAGGTGAAATGATTGCTGCGTTGAGGTTTAAGTTGTTTTCATAAAAGGAAAATTCAGCATCCACAGCGGTATTAAAACTGAAGCCATTGTCGTTCCCACTTACTTTACTCGCAATGATGGTCTCTTTAAAGTCATCCGGTCTTCTGGATGCTATTTTCGAAATTGTTTCTGAAAGGTATACGATCCCTGTGCGCGTTGAATCCAGCTGTCCGTCGAAATCTCCCACTTCCTGGCCCATAAATTTTTCCGGGATGCTGTCTACCCGCCAGAGTCCGCGTGAGTAAAAGTCGGCTTTGAATTCAGCAATACGATCCAGGTTGGCTTTTCTCTGTGCAATAGTATTCCTAATTATCCTGTAAGCAGGATCTTCCGAAGCATCGATCACCACTGCGTCAAGGCTGGTAGTTTCCTCTTCAAGTGTAACATTCAGAATATATGGAAAGGAAGAAACAGAAATATTCTTTTTCACCCTGCTATACCCCAGAAATTGAAAAACAATGTTGTAATCGCCGTTTTCGGTTAGATCGAGTTCATAATTTCCATCCTCGTTCGAAGTTGTGCCGGAGTAACTATTCTCGAGGTAGATGTTTACGTAGGCCAGGGGCTCACCTTCGGTGTTAGTGACCTTGCCAACGATCTGGGCGGATAATGAATAGGTGAAAAGAAGACATGCAAGGAGGGTAGTGTATCTCATTCGGGCGTAATTGTTTCAGAAGTGAAAATAGAAAATTCCAACTTCAAGAATCTTAAAATTATGTTAGTTAGGAAAATCTTTTAACCGAAAGTCAACAATGATCAGTTATTGAAGGACTTCTTGATCCTGCTGAGATCACGTTTGGTGTCGCGATCCTTGATCGACTCCCGCTTATCGAACTGCTTCTTACCTCTACACAAGGCAATCTCAAGTTTGGCAAGGCCTTTGTCGGTGGTGAAAAGCAATAAAGGTATTATTGTTAGCCCCGTGTTCTTTACTTCTTTCTCCAGTTTTTTTAATTCTGAACGGTTGAGGAGAAGTTTACGTTCCTGTTTCGGATTATGGCTGTAATGCGAGGCGTGAGAGTATTCCTGAACCGTCATGTTTATCACGAATAATTCACCATTACTGAATTCACAGAAACTTTCGGCAATAGAGGCCTTGCCCTCGCGGATCGCCTTGATCTCGGTTCCGCGAAGTACAATACCTGCGACGTACTTGTCCAGGATCTCGTATTCGAAACGAGCCTTCCTGTTTTTGATCTGTACTTTCTTCTGACTTGCCATGGTGGGCAAAAATAGTATAAATTATTCTTCGGGAGCAGAAATCCTGTCGAGTCGAACAGGGGAGTAGTCTGTTTTTAATTCGCCATTCACCATTATCTTCTCAAAATAACACTTGGCGCCTACATCACTGAAGACATCAGGACCATCTTGAATATGTAGGTGAAGATGTGCTTCGGAAGAATTTCCGGAGTTCCCGCAATTTCCTAAAATCTGTCCTCTTTTCACCATCTGGCCTTCTTCCACTTTAACTGTGCCTTTTTCAAAATGTGCATAAAAGATGTATTCATCATTGCTCGTTTTAAGCACTACGGCATTACCTAAAGGTTGTGCGGCATTCATCGCCCCGGGTTTATTATCTTCAACACCGGTGATCACCTCGATAACTTCAGCATCACATACAGCGAAGATCGGTTGTCCGAAGGCAAAATAATCTTCATTACGGGTTCCGCTTCTTTCGTACGTCTTGTTATTCTTGCCAAGCACCAGGAAATCGAAAGCTCCCTGTTGTGACGGGAAATTCACGTGGTAATTCTGTGCCTTGGTGTCGCCACCCCAAACCGTGAACCATTTTCCCCGAAAGGGCATGCCAAGTTTGGTGGTGTTTCGTTCGAACTTAGGCGGTCTGCTTGCGGAAAAGGGCTTGAATAATAATCCGGAGATCTGCTCTTGTTCGTCCAGCGATATTTGAATGGTCTGTTTACCACGTTCGAAATGCCCAATGTAGATCTCTAACAGGCCTTCACTTTCTTTGAAGTCGAAACTCTTCATCATTCCATAGCGCGTTTGAAAGGAAGAAATGATCTGACTTGTCGTCTCCCGGTTAACCGCCTGTTTCATTTGTGCATTGAACAGGTCGAATATTGCCTCGGAGTTTTCATTGTTATAGGATTGTTGAAATTTCTCAATAACTGCCACATAAGCAGGTGTTTGAGCCATTTGTAGTTGGGTGTAGAGCAGCAATGCGAGCGCGAGTAATTTCATTGGTGTCATATTAATCGACAGTTCTAACTTCAACTTTAGCTAAGGTATCCGTTATGGTCACAACGTACAGACTGCTGTTGTCATTATCCTCCATATCCGGAAATTTTTGCGATCCCAAAAGTTTATTGGCCAATGGTGGAGTGGTATTGCTGTGGCCTACAACGAGTACCTTTTTGCCTTTAGTGTCATTTCTGAAATCTCGACTGAATACGTACTGAACTTCGTAGGTTATGATTTCCAGATCCTTTTTAGCTGCTGTTGGTTTTGCAGTGCCCAGCGTCCTTTTGTATCCCGTGGAATAGATGACATCCAGTTTTATACTGTCGAAATAGTTCTTCCAGCCCTCGGCCCGCTCTCGGCCTTTATCTGTTAGCATCGGGTCTTTATTATCCGGATCGCTTCTGTCCTTCTCCGCATGGCGAATAAGGTAATAAGTGGTGGATATAACTTCTTCTTCCGAAGTTGTTGTTTCGGCTTGCTGTTTGCATGAAATAAATAGTATAACTCCCAGCAAGGCGAATATAAAGGGTCTCAGCATACTCCGGATGTTTTCAGAAAGATACAAAATAGTCTATCACCCATGCAGCTTGCCGGGAATTCATTTTTCTGAAAAAAATAGTTGAAAGGATCGTCAGCTATTGCCAACTGTTGAAATGCCCTCCTTGCGGTTGTAAGGCATCGGAGGGTATTTTAAAAGTACTGGATTGCGGTCACTACAGAGTAGCTAACCATAAAGGCAGAAATACAGGCGATGTAAACAGCAAGGGGATAATTTCTCCGCACTCTCGCTACATCTTTTCGCAATACAATTTGTTTAAGTCTCATGATGATTGGTTTTAAAGATTGATATGCTATTTAGACGACGAGATATATCATTTTGTTACATGGTATTCTTCTGAAGTGTTGAAAATCAAGGACAAAACATCTCAGAACCCCAGTGAAATGGGGGATTCGGATGTTACTCGGATTTCGATGAAAAAATAGTCCGTGATCTGAAAAAACCGCAGGATGCGCGTAAGGAAATACAAATAACAAGAATTCTTACTATCTTAAGTGTTCTGAACGTAAATCAGCACTAATGGACATCCATCAAAAAGGCAATTCAAGGCGAACTTTCTTTCAACAAATAATATTAGGTGGTGCAGGATTGTACTTGTTTCCTTATCTGCAGTCATGTGATAATGGAAAGTATCCCGATATGATCAAAGGAAGCGGCAATCCGCCATTTAATGTTTGGGAGGAAATGATCTATGCATTGGAAAACAGTCCGGATCACTACCTCGCTCGTCGCGACAATCTTGTAAGTACCGGTGATATTAATGCAATGCGAGATTTCGTTGTAAATGACATAGGACTCCTGCCAAGTGATAAAGGATACTTCCGGAGTATTGCAGCTGGATTGTTATACGGTCCTGATGCAGCATTACGATGTGGTTTAGCCACTCCGAGGGAAAAGGCAGAGATACTGTGTAAAATGCTACAGGAAGCTGGAGTTGAAGCAAGGGTAGTATTGGAGACCGTTGATATGAGCGAGGAAGAGGTGAAATCAATTCTTTTCAATCCGGGGAAGGCTGATTTCGAACCTGCTGTAAAAGATTCGGATCTAAAACGGTGGAGAAAAGAACTTGGCAGCAATCCGGAAAATGGGACGGTAAAAGTAATGGAATCCCCTGTTGAAAAGGCCACGATCTTTGCAGATGGTCTACTGGAGAAATTAGATGATAAGTACAAACAGGTGGAGACAGAATCGAAATTTTATTTTTCAAACAGTGGCGTTCCAACTGTACTTTATACGGAAGAAGGAGTGGAAAAATACGCGCATATATTCGATCCATCCGTTCCCTTAGGATCATTACATCCCTCGAACAAGGATAACTATACTAGAGATGCTAAACCCTTGAGATCCATAGAAGAAGAGGTCTCTGTTACTATAAAGAGCACCAATGCGTTTGATGGTACCAAAGAAATCGAATTGATAAAAGGCTCGTGGAACGCATCAGATCTTGTGGGAAATCAAGTTAAGGTAAGTTTCCTGAATAATATGACATTCGAAGACCAGGCGGTTAAATCCGTATCGGACATTTCCACATTTACTCCCTGTTTGGCATTGCAAGCTATTCATAAGGACAGAGAGTATATGGAAGAACGTTCCTTTTTAGGTGAACCGATAACATTGGAAGGGGAAAAGGTCTTCTTAGAATTCGGACTACAGTCAAAAGGAGATGAACAAAGTGGAGATATTGGTGATGTAGTCTCTCTTGAGATAAAAGCCTTTCCAAAGACGTACCCTAAGGTGCGACTGGAGATATTTCCCAGAGATAACGAAGGTAAGATCGTGGAAGGTATAAAAGCGGGAAACTTTACTATCAGAGATAATAACAAACTTGTTACCGGTTTACTCCGTCAAAATATTGTGGCTCCAAGGATCATGTTATTGTACGACACGTCTTTAAGTATGCCGAATCAATATCGAGACGAAGGTATTACCGCATTTTTAGAAGAAACCCAAACTGCGATCCGGGAGACTTACCCACATGCCAGCATCAAATTGCAGGAAACAGGATCGCGAATATATACGGCGCATCTAAAAGCAGCACAAACCGAAAGTGATCTTATACTATATGCCACAGATGGTCATAACAGTGATAGTTTTAATCCTGATGATAAGCCCATTTTTGAATCGGGTCCGCCAACCTTATATCTTTATACTCGAGATACCGATAAATACATACAGGCTATCGCAGACAATACCGGCGGGATCATAATACCAGCCGAGGATCAACAGGCGACAATTCTTCAAATTCGTGAGACAATAAACGGCTTGGAATTTCCTCCCTACGTTTTCAACTATAACTCTGTTGAAGTTGATAAAGACCATTTGGTGGAGGTATCTGCGAAGGATAAAGTTTTAGGTGCCACGGACAACTTCAGATTTGCATCGAAATCTTCAAATGCAGTAGGTAAAAGGCTTACAGGAATCTATATGGATATTAAAATCGGGAATAGAAGTCCGATCAGGCGGGTACTCGCAGGGTGGGATAATTATTTGGATTCCTATGCTGATCCAACTCCCGAAATGGCCAATGACGTTCATGAATTGCTTCTGGGAGGCGTTGTAATTGCCTTCGAAAGAGAAGGGGCGAGCGAATCCATAAGGCTTTCGGAGTATTTGAAAACATTAATGAGCAACAAAGCGTGGTTCGAAGCTGTTCAGGCAGGAGACAATGCAATGGCACTTGAAAAGTTAAGCCAGGGCACCTTCGATTATCCCGCGATCTTTCTCAATACCATGCAACCGATCAAGAACAATATTTCCAAGGAAAGTATAACATATCCCAGTGGATACAGGGTGGGTATAATAAAATTTAAACCTGCATATTTTTCGGAAGCTTCTGAGGTAACATTCGATTATCTTCCAACTTCGGAATACAAATCATTGACCCCTAGTGGAAGAAACGCCTTCATTGAAACAACCAGAAAGACGGCTCAGCTGGCCCTATTGGAAGAAGAAATATTTGATAAGACCGCAATGTCCGAATTGAAAGACTCTAAGCTGGTACTGAACCAGGACGTTTCGCGTGAAGAGGAGTACAGTAGCAGGGTCCTTGCCGAAAGATACAATTACTTCAGGGAAAAGGTATTTCGAGGAGGTGTGCTAAAATTATTTGACGCTTCAGCAGTAAACAAATCATTCTGGCGTATTGATCCGAAGACAGGTGAACTTTATGGTGTGCTGCCTGATGGAACAGGTGGAGGTGGGAATTCACACTATGAACAATTACAGCATCTTAAGGCCGTAGTAGATGAATATGAGAAAGTTGTGGCAAGAATGAATCTCGGAATGGGAATTGCCGGTGTGGGTGGCCTAGCAGTTGGAATCGTCGCAACTTACAGCCTAACCCTGGTGCGTCTTTATGCATTCGCATCCGAGGCCATAATCTTAATGGATGCTTCTAATCTGGATGAACAGATCGCTCAGGCACTTCAAGAGTTAGCGTGTAATGTATACAAAGAGATCTTGTATACTACTTTAGGCCCCGTGGGAGAAGGAATGAATGGAATTGAAAACTTGATCGGGTCAATGGGTGGAGACTTTTCCTTTGTTAGTTGCTGATAAATCATGTCCGATCGGGAAGTCCTCATTTGAGAAAATGTATTCTTCAGAAAAATAAACAAACCGCCCGCTACTCAAAAAGCAACGGGCGGCAACTAACCAACCAATGGGTTTTTATGGAACCCTAACCAATTTTATGAGTTCACGAGGTCACTTTGATTTCTGAAGACCAGTGAATCGTTGAAACTGTCAATGAGGATGATACTGTCTGTAGTAACTGTTCCTGCAAGAATTTCTTTCGACAGCGCATTCAGTACTTCTTTCTGAATCACACGTTTTACAGGCCGCGCACCATACTGAGGATCAAATCCTCTTTCGGCGAGAAACGCGATTGCTTCATTGGTCGCATCCATCGTGATCCCCTGCTTCGCAAGCATTTTGGTAACCCCTTTGAGTTGTAGTCCGACGATCTCCGTGATATCACTTTTGTTCAATGGCGTAAACATGATGATGTCGTCTATCCTGTTCAGGAACTCGGGTCTAACCGACTGTTTCAGCAGTCCGAGTACTTCCACTTTCGCCGTCGCCATAGCCGTATCCAGATCTTTCATATTCTCGAATTGTTCCTGGATAATATGACTACCCATATTGCTGGTCATAATGATGATGGTGTTTTTGAAGTCGGCTACCCGTCCTTTATTGTCGGTAAGCCTTCCTTCATCGAGTACCTGCAACAGTACGTTGAAGGTATCCGGATGCGCTTTTTCAATTTCATCAAGCAATACAACACTATATGGCTTCCTGCGAACTGCTTCCGTTAGCTGTCCGCCCTCATCATAACCCACATATCCCGGAGGTGCTCCCACGAGTCGACTCACGCTGTGTCGCTCCTGGTATTCGCTCATATCGATACGCGTCATGGCGTTCTCATCGTCGAATAGGTATTCTGCGAGGGCCTTTGCCAATTCGGTTTTACCAACTCCAGTTGTTCCCAGGAACAGAAAGGAGCCAATTGGCTTCTTAGCATCTTGTAGTCCAGCCCTGCTTCGTCTGATGGCGTCGCTTACTGCTACGATAGCCTCTTCCTGGCCAACCACTCGTTTGTGCAGTTCTTTTTCCAACTGTAAGAGCTTCTCGCGTTCGCTTTGCAGCATTTTGGTAACGGGAATACCCGTCCATTTAGCGACTATTTCAGCGATATCGTCGTTGGTAACCTCTTCTTTTATCATCGAACTTCCCTGCTGAAACTCGGCAAGCTGTCCTTCAAGAGTAGTCAATCGCTCCTGTGTCTCCTTGATCTTGCCGTATCTAAGTTCTGCTACCTTTCCGAAGTTACCTTCACGTTCCGCTTTTTCCGCTTCAAGTTTGAATTCTTCTATCTCTTTCTTGGCATTCTGGATATTATCCACCACTTCCTTCTCACTCTTCCACTTGGCATTGAGCTCGTTGCGCTCTTCTTTCAGATTCGCTAAATCCGAGCGTAATATTTTTAGTTTGGATTCGTCCTTTTCACGTTTTATCGCCTCGATCTCGATCTCGAGTTGCATGATCTTTCTGTCCAGCACATCCAGTTCTTCGGGTTTCGAATTGATCTCCATCCGAAGTCTTGCTGCGGCTTCGTCCATAAGGTCGATAGCCTTATCCGGGAGGAAACGATTGGTAATGTACCGCTGGGATAGTTCAACCGCAGAAATGATCGCCTCGTCCTTGATCCGAACTTTGTGGTGTGTTTCGTATTTTTCCTTGATACCGCGAAGAATTGAAATAGCCGACTCGGTATCGGGCTCATCCACCATTACTTTCTGGAACCTGCGCTCCAGGGCTTTGTCTTTTTCAAAATACTTCTGGTATTCGTCCAGGGTTGTCGCACCAATGGCACGTAATTCTCCCCTGGCTAAGGCAGGTTTAAGAATGTTTGCGGCATCCATGGCTCCCTGACCACCCCCGGCACCCACTAATGTGTGAATTTCATCGATAAAGAGAACGATATCACCATCACTTCCCGTTACTTCTTTGATCACTGCTTTCAGGCGTTCTTCGAATTCCCCTTTATATTTAGCACCTGCGATCAATGCACCCATATCCAGGGAGTAAATTTCTTTGGATCTCAGGTTCTCAGGAATATCACCATCTACGATACGATGCGCCAGACCTTCTGCTATAGCGGTTTTACCCGTACCGGGTTCTCCCACTAGCATTGGGTTGTTCTTAGTTCTACGTGAAAGAATCTGAAGGATCCTACGAATTTCTTCGTCTCGTCCAATTACCGGATCCAGCTTTCCATCACGCGCCAGTTGATTCAGGTTACGAGCGTATTTATTAAGGGAATTATAGGTGTCTTCTGCGCTGGCCGAGGTAACTCGATCTCCTTTACGGAGTTCATCAATAGCGGCTTTTATACCTTTTTCGCTCACCCCCTGATCCTTCAAACTCTGGGCGATGCTGGTTTTCGATTTAAAGATAGCCAGAAGCAGGTGCTCTATACTTACGAACTCGTCATTCATCTTTTTGGCGATGATGGATGCTTCGTTGACCGTTTTACCTGCTTCCCTTGAAAACATAAGGTCACCACCGCTCACTTTCGGGTAGCTCTCCAGTTGTTTTTCAAGGACCTTTTTGAGTAAGTCCAGGTTTACGTTTAGTTTTTTTAGCAGGAAGGGAGCAACATTTTCATCTACCTCGAAGATAGCTTTCAGCAAGTGGTCATTCTCGATCTGCTGATGCTCCATGCTTTGCGCAAGCTGCTGTGCTTGCTGCAGTGCTTCCTGTGATTTTATAGTAAAGTTATTTACGTTCATAGCGATTATATTATTCTAGCATTGCTGCTCGTGTGTTGTAATTTTTGAATGGGTAGGTCAAATCTTACGCCAAGATTATTTTGAGACATTTTGACCGATTTCTTCGGAATTTAAACGACAAAATGGCGCTTGTAAATTTTCCCAAAGGCGTATCTTCGCATTAATTATGGCTCTATTTGGAATATTTGGATCTAAGGGATCTTCAGAAAAAAAAGAAAAGAAAGAACTTCCATGGCTTCGTTTAACACGTATGGAACAACTCGATGAGATCGTTGAAATTTCCAAAACCAAAACGGTCGTAATCTTCAAACATTCCACCAGATGCGGAATTAGCAGTATGGCCCTCCGGCAGTTTGAAAGTAAATATGCTATTGAGCCCGATACCATTAACCTCTATTACCTTGATCTTTTGAGTTTTCGGGATATTTCCGATGAGGTAGGCATTCGTTTCCAGGTATACCATCAAAGTCCGCAGCTTATCATTCTACGCAACGGGATAGCGGTTCACCATGCATCGCATCATAGTATAGATGCGAACAGACTTCATCAATTTATTTAGTAAAATCGAGCTACCCAATCGAGTTATAATCGATTATCCCTGAGGATCTCTTTCAACCGGCCTTTTATGTTATCACTTGCATCCAATAATAGCTGCGCATTCGACGGGAAAGGAATGAACCTGTTATCCATCAATATAAGGTCATCGTCGCTCAATGCTCGTTCATCACCCCGGTAGGTAGCAAACACATTTTCAAAGATAAACTCTGTACCCAGGGGGAACTCATCCATATCCCTGCCACGCTGCAGGTCCCGGTATACTACATTTCCGCCCACATTGGCCGCTTTAAACTGTTCTGTGATCAACATCATTGCTGAAACCGTTTTGTAGACATCTACCTTGATCTTTTTACCATCTTCATCAAGTACAAAATTTCCTTCGGAATCCTTTTTGTATTCCCAGCCGTCCTTTACACGTTTTGTTCTTCTTTCTTCCCTTTCTGAAATACGTTCCGGAGAGAATTCGATCACTCTGAAATTTAGCGCGATCCCATAGTCGTAATCGATACGCTGATCGCGTTCACTGTGATATTCAGTCCAGAAACTGTCGAGTCCGTAGGTATTGAAGTCAAGTAGTTCCTGTTCCAGTCTTCGCGGCATGATCTGCCCACTCCTGTTATTGAGGGTTACAAAGACAAAATCGGTCCCTATATAAATAGCATCCTCTATCATTGCCGTAATCCCTGAATCGCTACCTCTAAGATCCTGTAGTTCATTCAATAGATCGAAAGCTCGTCTGGCCTGCATTTTATCATTGCTATCCAGGAAACGCACACTCTGGCTCCACAGTGCATCACCCAATACCTTTTTAGCATCCAATGTGGCATCAGTGTACTCCTTAAATTTAAATTTGGCTTCTCTGTTTTCTGAAGGAACATTCAACGGCAAGAGTGGACGGATCCATCGCTGTCTTCGCTCCAGGTCGAGATACAGATAGTAGACATCTCTTTTGGATTTCAGATTGTTTTCCTTCTTCAGAAAACTGATCCTTCGTTGATCTTCCGCAACTGCTTTCTTAAATGCTTCTTCAAGCAATACAATGTGCTCTTCATTCTTCGGAGCTTTTTTGTCCTTCTGAAGTTTTTTTACAGCAAGTTCGATCGCCTGGTCGTAATTTCCCTGGGAGAGAAACTTCTGATTTCGTTTCACACTATTACATCCGATTAGCAATAGCGTTGCCAGAATAAGGGTAATAGTCGTTCTCATAACGAAAAGGTATTGGTTATGGTTGATTAAAATACAAGGGTTGTGCCAAACTTATATCTCCCTGGCGGGCAGTACTTTACCGCTGCACTTTCCGAATCCTATTCGAACATTGTCATTTTCACAATATCCACGGAGGATCACAGTGTCACCATCCTCAATGAATTTTCGGGTGGAGCCATCCGCTAATGGAACCGGGTTCTGTCCGCGCCAACTCAACTCCAGCATGGATCCATAGCTGTCCTTGGTGGGCCCGGAAATTGTTCCACTTCCCATCATATCACCACTGCGCACATTACAGCCGTTCACGGTATGATGTGTTAACTGCTGGGCCATGGACCAGTACATGTATTTAAAGTTGGAGGTACACACCACACTTTCTTCCCCGCCTTCGGGTTGAATGATGGCCTGTAATTTAATATCGAAGTTCTTATTCCCTTGCTGCTGAAGGTATGGTAGTGGTTTCGGATCCTGTTCGGGTCCTGCCACTCTGAAGGGCTCCAGCGCATCCAAAGTAACTATCCAGGGTGAGATGGTAGAAGCGAAACTCTTTCCGAGGAATGGTCCCAGTGGAACATATTCCCAGGCCTGGATGTCACGTGCGCTCCAGTCGTTGAACAATACCAGACCGAAAATATAATCCTCGGCCTCACCTATTGAGATACGTTTGCCAAGATCGTTGGCTGCCGTTGTAATAAATGCCATTTCGAGTTCAAAATCCAGCAATCTCGACGGTCCGAAGCCAGGTTTCCCATCATCTCCCGGTTTTGTCTGGCCCACAGGACGACGGACTGGAGTTCCCGAAGGTATGATGGACGAACTCCTTCCGTGGTAACCAATTGGAATGTGCAGCCAGTTGGGCAACAGGGCATTTTCCGGGTCACGAAAAAGCGATCCTACATTGGTAGCATGTTCTTTACTAGCGTAGAAATCGGTGTAGTCACCCACGTCAACAGGCAATTGCATTTCGATCTCTTCCATTGTGAAAAGTACCCGGTTTTTATGCTCTTCATTATCGCGCAAAGCAGGATTATCCGTCATAAATATCTCCGAGACTCGGTTTCGAACAAGTCGCCAGGTCTTGCGACCGTCTGCAATGAAATCGTTCAGGCTGTCCTGAAGGAAAATATCGTCGGTAAGATCGATACCCTTAAAATATCCAAGCTGATGCAAGGCACCCAGGTCGATGGCCGTGTCACCAATACGCGTTCCTATGGTGATAATGTCATCCCTGGTGAGAAAGACGCCAAAAGGTATATTCTGAATGGGAAAGTCACTGTTTTCAGGAACTTTCAACCAAGTAGTACGGTCGGGATTATTTGCTGATAAGGGCATGGTTTGTTATTTGGAATTATAAACTCAATTTGTTGGTAAAATGTTAATCAAATATATGATTTCTGTACCATCTGCACCAAGCATTTTGTATTTTTGATTCTTTATAAATAAATCCAGATCATGATCCCGAGAGACGAACAGATATTCGAACTTATCGAAGCCGAAAAAGAACGACAATTAAATGGGTTGGAGCTTATAGCTTCTGAAAATTTTGCAAGCGAACAGGTAATGGAAGCCGCAGGTTCCGTGCTTACCAACAAATATGCCGAAGGATACCCCGGAAAGCGTTATTACGGGGGCTGTGAGGTTGTTGATGAGGTCGAGCGAATAGCCATTGAAAGGGCTAAAACCTTATTCGGTGCGGAATACGCCAATGTACAACCCCATAGTGGTTCCCAGGCCAATACGGCTGTTTTCTCTGTTTGTATGAAACCGGGGGATAAGTTCCTCGGCTTCGACCTGGCACATGGTGGTCACCTTACGCATGGTTCGCCGGTGAATTTCTCCGGAAAATTATACAAGCCTGTATTCTATGGTGTTGAAGAGGAAACAGGAAGACTGGATTACGATAAGATCGAAGCCATAGCCGTGGCAGAACAACCTAAGATGATAATCGCAGGCGCGTCAGCTTATTCGAGGGAGATCGATTACAAACGTTTTAGAGAGATCGCCGATAAAGTAGGAGCTATCCTGCTTGCAGACATAGCCCACCCGGCAGGATTGATCGCAAAAGGGATCATTGCCGATCCAATTCCACACTGTCATGTAGTAACTACAACTACGCACAAGACCCTGCGAGGTCCGCGTGGCGGATTAATCATGATGGGTAAGGATTTTGAGAACCCCTTCGGAATAACACTTAAGAGCGGAAAACCTCGGATGATGTCTTCTCTGCTGGATAGTGGAATTTTCCCCGGAAACCAGGGAGGCCCTCTAGAACACATCATTGCAGCCAAAGCAATCGCTTTCGGAGAAGCCTTAACCGACGATTTCCTGCACTATATGGTTCAGGTAAAAAAGAACGCGGCAGTTATGGCCCAGGCATTTGTGGACAAAGGCTATAAGATCATTTCAGGAGGAACCGATAATCACATGATGCTGATCGATCTCCGCAATAAAGACATTACCGGAAAAGCGGCTGAAGAAGCCCTCGGTAAAGCCGATATCACGGTGAATAAGAATATGGTGCCTTTCGATGATAAATCACCATTCGTAACCAGTGGTATTCGTATTGGAACGGCAGCAGTAACTACTCGCGGCCTCGTGGAAAGCGATATGGCTCCTATTGTTGAACTTATCGATGAGGTGATCACCAATTATGAAGATGATGCCAGACTGGAAGCTGTTGGTGCAAAGGTGAATGCGATGATGGCGGGCAGGCCGTTATTCAAGAATTAAATTTTTGAAATATTTTTAACAATCGGAGCTATTTTTTAGTTCTTGTTCAGAAGGTATAATTGCAAAATGAAAAAATTACTATACCTCAGCTTGTTGGCTGTTTTAATTCTTCAATGTTCTGAAGACGAAACCCCTAATCCGGGCCCAGATCCAGACCCCGACCCGGTAAATACCGCAACTTATCTACTTTCCCTTGATGAGAATTTTTTGGATGAAGTTGCCTCTGGAACTTTGTACATCAGCAATAGTCAGGGTGAAATAATTGGACAAGCTCCCCTGGCTAATTCACAACAAGCATCTGTGGAAATTGATTTTGATCCTAACGAAGAATACGACGCTACTGTATATGTGGAATTGAATAACACTACAATAAATTTATATCAGTTGTTTACTTATATAAATGTCCCACCAGGCAGTTATACGGCACCGGGCCTTATTAATTCAGGAGTAAATATTCCTACCATTACTATAAATGTCACAAATATTGGTGGGAGCTTAACGGTTCTTAACTCATCGACCTCAACAAATGTATCCATCAATGGCGCCGGTGATTATGTGATAACTGGAAACATGCTCACCGCACCGGGAGATTATTATGTCTCCGTGCAGAAGTCGGGTGAGCAATTTCCCCGATACATCTGGATTGAAAATGTGCCTGGTAATTCGACCGTTGATGTAGATTTTAATTCATTACCGTTGCTTGATAACACAACTGATGTTGCTGTTCCGGCGAATACCTCATCTTCCTTTTCGGTTTATGGAATTTTAAACGACGATCTATCCGGAGTGAATCAGATTTTACATTGTGTACAGAAAGATGCCAATAACAACGGCACTGCTTCTTCTTACGAAGCTTATCTACCTCAAAATGTTTTTGACAAGTATCGCTACGATATTGGTTACGGCTTGTCTAACGATGGAGTAGCCTATCGATACAGCACGATATCCGCTGCAACACCATCAAGCATTCCTTCTGTAAACCTTGGTTTCACATTGAATAACGGCTCGATCTCGAACTTCTCTATGGCAACACAGGGTAATTATGACCACTTCCAGGTTAGGTTCGACTTTCAGAATATTCCTCAAGGAGTAGTTGTTTTTCATACTTTCTACGGGGCAGCCTCACAAAACATTAACTTTTCAAAGGCAAACTTATTCGACAATATTTTTGCTAATCAGTCGAATATAAGTTCCGGGATGTTTGGTTCTTCACTAACATATAGCCTGAAAAATTACAGTCAGTTTAACGGATATTCGGCATTCATCCAAGCACCGTGGGTCTATGGCCCCGTGCTTTCAGACAACGAATTTGTAGAAAGCATTGATCAATAATGAATTGATCTAATCCTAAGGAGTTTTACCAAGAACTCAATCGGAGTTGAATCTCTTTTGTTGTTGAAAGGCTCATTCCATAATAGGAGTATGCGTCCAGGCAAGATTCAGTATTCAGAATTTTATATATTTACTTGACATTCATTGATGTCCAAGTAATCAACCTCTTCATGTACCAAAAAATTATCTTTTGTTTTCTGCTTTCAATCACTTCTTTGAATGCGCAAGTATTATTTAGTGAAGAAGCGAGTAGCCTGGGTTGCGCAAATACTTCCTATGGTACCGGAGTCTATGGTGGCGGGATAGCGTTCTACGATTTTGACGGGGATGGCTGGGATGATCTAACCATCTCATCCGATGAAGGTTTACCGGTACGTTTCTATAGAAATGTAAATGGGCAATTTGTGTTGGTGGATCTGGGAATTAACGATCTCCAGGAAAATCAGACGGTACAGTGGGTGGATTTCGACAATGACGGTGATTCCGATCTATTTACCACTTCGGTTCATGACGATAACAGGTTGTATGAAAATAACGGTCAGATGCAATTCACCAACATCACATTCGAAGCCGGACTTCAGATCATTAATAACTGGAGTTTCGGGAGTTCGTGGGGCGACTATAATAATGACGGCCTTCTCGACCTGTTTCTAACGTCCCACCGCGGACCGGGTTCCGGGTACAGCAACAAACTTTTCAGAAATAATGGAAACGGAACCTTTACGGATGTAAGTGTCCAGGCGGGGATACTTCAGGATGGATATTACACTTTTTGCGCGGCTTTCTTTGACTATAATAAGGATGGTTGGCAGGATATCTATGTAGCCAGTGACCATTCACCGGATAATCACTTATATCATAACAATGGTGATGGAACATTTACAGAAGTTGGCAACACTACGGGGACCGGGATTTCAATAGATGCAATGAGCACAACGATTGATGACGCGAACAACGATGGTTACCTGGATATTTATGTAACCAACACCTCTGCGGGCAACGTTTTCTTCGAAAATAATACAAATGGTACTTTTAGCGACATGGCTTCGGCGAATGGAACTCTAATGCAAAGTTGGTCCTGGGGGGCTGTGTTTTTGGATGGATCGAATAATGGATTCAAGGATCTGTATGTTAGCTCCTGGGAAGTTGATCCTGCTGTGGGTCTAACATCTGCCTATTACTACAACGACGGATCCGGTAACTATACCATTCCCACTGGTTCCGGACTCTATAACGACCACGCAGAAAGCTTCGGAAATGCCATTGGAGATATAAATAATGATGGCTATCCGGACATAGCGGTACTCAACCAGGAGCCGCACGATATTTTTCTGTACAGGAATTTGTCTGCCGGTAACAATAACTGGATCAAGGTAAAATTAGAGGGGACCGAATCGAACAGGCAGGGAATTGGATCCTGGATAGAGATTTCGGTTAATGGAGAAAGTCAGTACAACTACACTTTATGCGGGGAAGGGTATTTGGGTCAGAACTCCTCCTATGAGTTCTTCGGAATAGGGGACGCCACGGAGATCGATTACGTTAAAGTCACCTGGCTGAGTGGTATTGTGGATATCATCGACAATCCAGCTATTAATACCCATATTACAGTGACCGAAGGACTCGGTCTGGGTACGCAGGATGGTGATTCATTGGTTACATTCAGAATATCACCAAACCCTGCAAACGATCGTGTGAGTATTTCGGTTTCTTCAGAAATGATTGGGAGCCCACTAAAGATTCACAATGTGAATGGAGGGTTGGTTCAGGAAACTGTGATCGATTCTTCATTATCGGAAATCTTCCTTCCTGAATTTTCCAGTGGTGTGTATTTTGTCACCCTTGAGAATAACAAACATTCAATCACCAAAAAGCTATTGATCAACAACTAAAGGAGCAGGTGGAATTTCATATATTTACCCAAAAGTCAACGTTGTTAAGTAAATAACTACTTCATGTACCCAAAATTTTTCATTTGCCTTCTAATTTCAATCACTTCTTTACAAGCCCAGGTGCTGTTTAGCGAGGAGGCAAGTATTTTAGGATTGTCAAATACCTCCTATGGAGGCGGAACCTTTGGAGGTGGTATATCATTTTTCGACTTCAATAATGATGGTTGGGATGACCTTACAATCACTTCTGAAGAGGGCCAATCCATACGTTTTTACAGGAATAACAATGGACAATTCGAGCTGGTTGATTTCGGGATCAATGAAACACTCGAGAATAAAACGGTCCAATGGGTGGATTTCGATAATGATGGCGATTACGACCTGTTCACAACCACGATACATGAGGATAACAGGTTGTACGAAAATGACGGTCAGATGCAATTTACCAATATCACCTTCGAAGCAGGACTACAGATCATAAATAACTGGAGTTTCGGAGGTTCGTGGGGTGACTATAATAACGACGGGCTTCTCGACCTGTTCCTTACTTCCCACCGCGGCCCTCTTTCGGGTTACAGCAACAAGCTATTCAGAAATAATGGAAATAGGACCTTTACGGATGTAAGTGTTCAGGCCGGTATACTTCAGGACGGGTTTTACTCCTTTTGTGCGGCTTTTTTCGACTTCAACAAGGACGGTTGGCAGGATATTTATGTGGCCAACGACCGGACTCCCGTAAATCACTTGTATCGAAATAATGGCGATGGAACTTTTGTCGAAATTGGAAGTGCCTCCGGAACCGGGGTTTCCATTGAGGCTATGAGCACCGCCATTGACGACGCAAACAACGATGGTTACCTGGATATCTACGTAACTAATACCGCGGAGGGTAATGCCTTTTTTAAGAATAACTTCAATGGTACGTTTACAGATCTTGCACCTGCTAACGGCACTTTAATGGAAAGTTACGCCTGGGGAGCAGTATTCTTGGATGGAGCCAACAGGGGAATCAAAGATCTCTTTGTGAGTGCTTTGATCGATGATCCAAGCATTGGGCTTACATCCGCTTATTATTACAATGATGGCTCCGGAAATTATATTATTCCTTCAGGGATAGGATTTGATAATGACAACGCAGAAAGCTATGCCAATGCGATTGGTGACGTGAATAATGACGGCTATCCGGACATTGCCGTTCTGAATTATGAACCACACGACATTTTCCTATACAGAAATATTTCGACTAGTAACAACAACTGGATCAAGGTGAAATTAGAAGGGATCGAATCGAACAGGCAGGGGATCGGGTCCTGGATCGAGGTTTCGGTAAATGGTGAAAGTCAGTTCAACTACACATTGTGTGGTGAAGGATATTTAGGACAGAATTCGCCTTATGAATTCTTCGGAATAGGTGACGCTACGGAAATCGATTACATAAAGGTGACCTGGCTAAGTGGAAATGTAGATCTCATCCAAAACCCCGCGATCAACACACAAATTACCGTGGTGGAAGGATCTTCCTTGGGAACCTCGGATGTAGGTGAAAACAATTCGTTCCGAATATACCCGAACCCGGCAAATGATGTTGTAAGCATAATTACTTCCGCAGAAATGATTGGCGGCCAGGTACTAATCCACAATGTGAATGGTCGATTGCTAAAGAAATCAGTTCTTGAAACGACAGAAACTAATCTGAATGTCTCTGAATTCGCCTCCGGCGTATATTTCGTAACCCTGGAAAATAAGGACAGGGCAATTACAAAGAAGCTTGTCGTTAGCAAATGATAAGGAACGTTAAAGACCGTTAAACTTCACAACAATTTCATCCAAAGCGCTTTTTTTGTGTAATTACAATTAAAACAAATGAAGGTATTTGCCATAATCCTTATGCTTGGAATGATAACCAGCGGTGAATTTGAAATAAACTTCGGAATAAGTACCGGAGGTGATGACTGGCGGGTTGTGAACGACGATGTGATGGGAGGAAGATCCTCCTCCCTGGCATTCTTAAAGCCGTCTTGTCTAAATTTTAAAGGCAAGGTTTCATTGGAGAACAATGGTGGCTTTGCTTCTATAAGGGGTCCTTACCAAAAGATGGACCTTTCAGAATACAAAACAGTTACGATCCGACACAGGGGAAGCAGCAGAAAATTTGCGATTTCCCTGGATAGGTATAGAGCATGGTATCGCCCGAACTACAAATATGAGTTCGTCCCCACCGATGAATGGCAGGAGACCACAATTAATTTAACGGAATTCAAGGAATCAAGTGTAGGCCGATATACCGGCAATACAATGCCCATAGAGGCGCAATCAGAGATCATCCGTATGGGAATCATTCTGTACGATAAAAAAGCGGGGCCCTTCGAACTGGAGGTAGATTATATTCGTTTTGATTAATTGCTACCTGACTTCATAAATCGCGGAGATTTATTCATAATAGCCAATCTATCTTTTTGTTTTTGAGAAGTTTTGGACTTCCCTGAAAATACTCGTAACGTCCAGTATTGAATCCCTGTGAATACTTTATTCTCGGAAATACTCATTTTCAGAAATTTATACTTCTGTAAAGATACAACGGAGCGAAATTTCTTACAAGGGAATTTCCCTTAATTTTAAAGGGGAATTTCCCTATTTTGGAACCAGCAACCTAATCATTCAGCAATGACATTTCTGGAAACCGCCCGACTCAAATTGAGAAAGTATACTCTGGAGGATGCCGGATTCGTTCTCGAACTTTTAAATTCTCCTGAATGGATAGCGAATATCGGGGATAGGGGAGTGCGTACCCTGGAAGATGCAAGGCACTATATCGAGGAGAAATATCTCGCTCAATATGACGAATTGGGCTTTGGTTCTTATGTTTCTGTATTGAAAGGCAGCAATACTATTGTGGGGACCTGTGGGCTTTACAAAAGACCTAAACTCGATCACTTCGATATTGGATTTGCTTTACTTCCGAAGTATGAAAAAAAGGGATACGCCTTTGAAGCGACCTCGGCATTGATGAACTACGCCCGTAGCGAGTTGAACATGGATACGATTTATGGAATCACGTTACCTACAAATAAAGCTTCACAAGGCTTGCTTCGCAAACTCGGCCTGGAAATAATAGACAGGATTCGAATGGAAGAGGATGAGGCAGAATTGCTGTTGTTTTCAACCTGATTATGGCCTTCCTCCCGGATCGGGAAATACAACGCTTTCATAGGCTCCGGCATCGGGATTGGCTCCACGCGTTACCCCGTTGAGGTCTTGCGCAGGCCCAACGCCTGGCAATGCAATGCCATCGGCTCCGGATTCACCAGTTTCTATATTGAAGTCGTTTAACTCGGTATCGAAGAATACAGGGTCCTCGTTCAAGACGATATTGGTGTACAGGGATGCATTCTGAAAGTTGTATTCGGGAATGTCGGTAAATTCATTATTCGGATCTTCAAACCGAATTAAACTATTCCTGAAATTGAAATTGAATTGTGCAGAAGGCTCATTTACAAATCCTAATTCGCGTTGTTCACTTCCATAGATGATACAGTTGGTGAAATCTGCGCGTACAAGGTCGGCCACCACTACCTCGGTCTCACTCACCTGGAGTACATTATCGATAAGTACCGTTGGGAACGTCCTGAAGCTATTGGTCCAGAAGTTGGCAAAAGTACTATGATTGAACTCGTAATCGCCTCCCAGGGAACAGGCGAGCGAAGCTTGTCCGCTATTGTTGATCACCACATTGTTACCAACGATCGTTGCCGTCCTGGCAAGTAACCCAACGTTCGCACTGTTGTAGATCTGTACGTTTGTTAACGATAGAGGTGAATTGTCGTTGAGTATTCCCACTACTGAATTCTTTACAGTTGTGTGTGTAAAACTGTTATTCGTACTTCCCTGTGTCAACCAGATCGTACTCCATTGTCCGGGAGTATTGGCAAAGGTTGGTTCCAGTCGATCACCTTCAAAGATGATCTCACCTTCCATGAGTTCAGGGTCTGTGCTTGGAATTCCATTTGCCTGGATCGAACCATTATTTGCTACAATTATTCCACTATCGGCATGGAAATGTACTCTTGTACCCGCGTCTATGGTAAGGGTTTTGTCCGGAGGAACTGCCGCAAAACCATAGATCACATAGGGCCTTTCATTAGTAAAGTTTAATTCGGTATCATCCAGGAAGAATCCTTCTACCAGTATATCTTCACCGTTGCCATCTACTCCAAGATTAAGGGTTTCAACGGTACCATCCGCAAAACGCTCGGGGAACAGGAAAACCGCATCCTGAACCAGGGTAACCAGGTCTACATCCTGCTGGTTTCCACCGGTATCGAAAAGGATCTTATCGGTATACAGAAATGCATTATCCGGATTTGGGAAGTTATTGATGTCTAATGTTGTTTCAATAAAGATGAAGATACTGTCTTTCGCAAGTACGGTGACATTCTCGAACATCTTTCCCGGCACACCATCCACGTTGAGTCGATAATTAGAATTCTCACCATCTCCCAGGGCCAGGGTAGGAATATTGATATCGTCATCGCTACGATTGTATACTTTCAGGTTATAGGTACTGGAACCGATGTTGGTAAAAACGGTATCCAGGTACACCGTATCCCGGGAAAACTCCAGGTTACCGGTGCTGGGAACAGTTTCGAAGTCGTTTCGGCAGGAACTCCAGAGGACAACGCAGGCTAAGACTGCGATCGCGTATAAATACTTCATCTAAGCTAAATTTCAGTAAAAATATAACTTTTTATGAAGCTACTTATTGTTGAAGGAATAACTTTTATAAAGCAGTAGCAGCAGGTATCACCTAATGTACCCCAAACCTACCCAGATTATGCAGGGATACCCGCTGTATGCTGCTCTTTATTTCTTTTTGCGTTTACTTTTTCTCAAGGTGCGGGCTGCTTTTTTTCTAGCCTGCTGAATTCGTTTGAAGGCCAACTCGTTGGCTTGCGCCTTTTTATTGTTCTCACGCCATTGCTCACGTTGCTCAGCGGTATAGAGCGTGAACTCGCTTTCGGGATATTCTTCGGGTTCCACTACATATTTGGCATTATTTAGATTCGGACCACGATATTCATGTGTAACAACGACTCCAATATACCCTCCCAGGACCATTTCGTCCATAACCATACCGACGTTAACCGGACGATTATTTTCGATAGATAGTATCTGTGTCTCAAAACCAACATAGGAAAACTGTAGTTCCTGTCCTTTTTTCACCTTTATCTCAAAATTGCCGTCGAAGTCTGCTTGTGTCCCCGTAGTTGTTCCTTTAATGATCACATTGGCTCCGGGCAATGGTAGCTTGTATTCATCTGTCACCATTCCTTTTACTAAAAATGCATCTTGAATCGATTCTTTTTCTTCGGAATCGTTCTCTTCTAAGATCATTTCTCCTTCTATCAGTTCTTCCTCCTCAATTAAATCACAGACTGGTATTGCATTTTCCAGAACAGTTTCAGGATCGACCTCCACTGCCTCTATTGCACCAATTCCACCCAGAACCATTACCTCGATAGCCTGAGGGTTAGAATGCAGCATAATGTTTAGCTCTCCAGATTTTCTCCCCAATTTCACCTCTTGGGAAACAAAACCTTCTTTTTTGAAGATCAGTGTTTCCCCATCCAGGGATTTGATCATATAATCACCGCGCATACCACTGAGTTCCGACTTTCCACTTTCCTTCACTACAATCTCAACATTGAATAAGGGTTTACCATCTGCATTGGTTATCTTTCCTGAAGTCGTAACCTGAATCCTATCTTCCGAATTCGTACTATATCTGCCAATTCCCAATGAAGTAAAATTCTTATCGTCTGCTGAAGTGTTCGACGGGTTGGAACCCAATATCGATAAGGGAAGCATTAGAGAAGCGGCGTAGGGAAGAAGGCCGGTTGAGCTTTTTCGCTCCAGGCTTACTGCCCGATTGAGTTGAGAGCTCTTGAATCTACCACAGAGATTCGTTTTTCCAGCCAGTTCCTTTACTAGTTCTTCGTCAGTCTTCCTGCTGAAGTCTACTACTTCTTTCTCACAACTACTGCAAAATCTTCCTTTTTCGGAAGGAGTCATGTTTTCCCAACCCTCGTGACAGGGCTCTGGAACATTGATGGTGATGGCTTTTTTCATGCTTCGGTTATTGATACATCAAAGCAATCAAAATTCAGTCCGAAATAAAATGGCTTTTGAGGGAAACGGGTGAATTAATGAGGGAATGGGGTAGTGGGGGAAGGGTGTTAGTATTTTAGAATATTAGTAGGTTAGTATTTTAGAATGTTAGTAATAGACTATTTACTGAACACTGAACACTGAACACTGAACACTGAACACTGAACACTGAACACTGAACACTGAACACTGAACACTGAACACTGAACACTGAACACTGAACACTTAACACTTAACACTTAACACCGAACACTAAACCCATCTACTTTTCCACAACCCGGATCTTGAAGAGCTTATCCCAGTTTTTACCCGTAACATAAAGGATATTAGTTTCGCCTTTATACGCTATACCATTTAGGACATCCAGCTCTTCGTGTTGCGTTACTTTGTCTTTTAACCCTTTTAGATTGATCACTTTTTCTACGGCACCATTCTTCGGATTAACAACGGCAATGGCATCTTTCTGATAGATATTCGCATATATCTTTCCATCTACCCATTCCAGCTCATTCACGTTTGGAATTTTGGCCGTATTGGTGTAGAGTTCAATATAGCTTTCTTCGGCCAGTGTTTCGGGATTCAATGTCCAGATGCGTTCTGTACCATCACTTTTGAAGATCTTCGATCCGTCGTTGCAGAGGCCCCAGCCCTCTTTACTTTCTCCATAGACAAAGGACCCCGTGCTTTCAAGTGTACTTAGGTTGTAGATTAGCCCGGTATTTTCCTGCCAGGTGAGTTGGTAGACCTTGTTGTTTACAATGGTGAGTCCTTCTCCGAAATAACCGTCACTTAGTGAAACGCTTTTAAACACTTCTCCGGTTCGATAGTCGGTTTTACGCAAACTCGATTTCTTATACTTCCCCGTACTTTCGTACAAGGTGTCGTTGTGAAATTCCAGTCCCTGGGTATAAGCCATTTTATCATGAGGATAACTTTCCAGGATCTCGTATGTGTACAGCACTGGTTTTTCCGATGCCAGTAGTACTAAATTGCCTTTAAGTTCGTATTGTTTTTCTTCTGAATGAATTGTTGCTGTAATCTCCCTTTTCCCCAGGTTGAGGGCAGAAACATCAAGTGATACCTGCGCTCCTCCGATACTTTGCCCCACTGTGTTACCATCTATCGCATAACTCACCGAATCGATGGTATTTCCTTTTCTTGCCTTTACTGAAATATTCAATGGCATCGCCCCGTCGTGACCTTTTTTCGCACCGTCGAATTCCATCTTGAAAAGACTTTTAGCAGTAGGCTCTTTATCATCACAAGCGGCAGGAGCTGTCACTAAAAGTATCAGAACGAATATCTTAAGAAATGACATCATATAAATTCAATTTTCGGGCAAGATAACCAATAAAAATTGTATTGTAAAAACCCTTGCGAAACCTTAAAATTGCCGTATCTTTGCACTGGCAAGTCCTACACAACCAGCTCCTGTTGAATCCCCCAGGGCGGGAACGCAGCAAGGGTATACGGTCGTAGCGGTGTGATGTAGGTAGCTTGCCATTTTTTATGCGCTTTTTTTTGCAATTCTTACCCCTTAGGCGCATCTTTGCTTCGTTCGTAACCAACTATGTCCAAAGTTATATTCATTACGGGAGGATCCTCAGGGATCGGCAAAGCCATGGGCGATTTTCTCACCGATAAGGGGTTTGTGGTCTATGGTACTTCAAGGAACCCAGATCGACTCTCTGAAGATTTCAAATTCGAGCTCGTGAAAATGGATGTCTGTAATGCAGATTCTGTTTCTGCGGCCATTTCCGAAGTAATTCAAAAAGAAAATAGACTGGATGTTATTATTAACAATGCTGGTGTAGGTATTACCGGCCCCATAGAAGAAACTCCGGACACTGAGATCCACAAAGCGTTCGACACAAATGTTTACGGGCCCATTCGAGTGATCAAAGCAGCATTACCTCAAATGAGGAGTCAGGGCAAAGGCCTGATCATCAATATCACTTCCATTGCGGGTTATATGGGATTACCGTATCGTGGGATCTACTCGGCGACTAAATCGGCATTGGAAATAACAACAGAAGCCATCCGCATGGAAACCAAACAATTTGGTATAGAAATAACGAACGTGGCGCCCGGCGACTTTGTTACTAATATTGCCGCGGGCAGGTATCATGCCCCGGAATTAGAGCACTCTCCATATCGCAAGGATTATGGCGCTACTCTAAAAATGATGAACGAGCATGTTGATGCGGGTGAGGATCCGGTGCAGATGGCGGAAACGATTTATCGCATCATAAACACCCCTAAACCCAAAGTACGTTACAAAGTAGGGGCCTTCCTTCAGAAGTTCTCTATCGTGCTAAAAAGAGTTCTCCCTCAACGCATGTATGAGCGTATGCTTATGAATCACTACAAACTGAAATAACTACTGCGGTTATTGGATTTTCTATTTCCTGAAGTTGTCAACAATTTTTGTTTGAAAAAATCAGCAGGTACATTGAAGTAACTTGCAAACCTTCGTACTTTTGTGACAATAAAAAAATACAACCACAGCATGAAATTTTTCATTGACACAGCGAATTTAGATCAGATAAAAGAAGCCCAGGATTTAGGAGTACTGGACGGTGTTACCACCAATCCTTCCTTAATGGCAAAAGAAGGAATTACCGGACGGGAGAATATCTTGAAACACTATGTAGACATTTGTAATATTGTGGATGGTGATGTTTCTGCTGAAGTGATCGCGACCGACTTCGATGGTATGATCAAGGAGGGGAAAGAGCTGGCGGCATTACACGATCAAATTGTAGTAAAAGTACCGATGATCAAGGAAGGTGTGAAGGCGATCAAGTATTTTTCGGATAGTGGAATCAAAACGAATTGTACCCTGGTATTCTCTGCGGGTCAGGCGTTGCTAGCTGCTAAGGCAGGAGCTACCTATGTTTCTCCATTTATTGGAAGATTGGACGATATTTCCACGGATGGATTGAACCTTATAGCTGAGATCCGACTTATTTACGATAACTATGGTTTCGATACACAAATCCTTGCGGCGTCTGTTCGCCACACCATGCACGTACTCGAATGTGCTAAGATTGGTTCCGATGTAATGACAGGGCCACTTTCTTCCATTGAAGGCCTTCTGAAACATCCTCTAACGGATATAGGCCTGGAGAAATTCCTGGCAGACTACAGAAAAGGAAATTAAAAAATAAAGCCTCGGGAAACCGGGGCTTTTTAGATATTCAGAAATCCTAGCAGATTATCTTCAATGGTAGGAGAGAAAAGGTTAGTATGACCGTCCCTGATCTCACCATTCTTATCCACGATAATCGCTTTATTCGTAGAATTGATAAGTAGTTTCTTTTCGGCATCCTTGATATTCTCGAGCTGGTACTCGTGCACAGTGCTGTAACCAGCCTTAGTTACAACCTCTTTCCATTTCTTAAAATGTGTATCTGTGTTAACACCAATAAAATCGTATTCCGGGTATTTGGATTTTAACTCTGCGGCACGTGAATGAAGGTTCCTAAAATGCTTCACAGACTCTGCAGACCAGAAATACAGAACAGTAGGGCGGTTAATGATCGAATGCACGTCTTTCATTACATTATCATAACTAACCAGCATGATGTTTGGAAGCACATTGCCGGGTGTGAGTTGCATGGTCCGGTTGGCCAATAGCTCGATCTCGGCATGATGTTTTTCGTTTGTGTTCGTCGACTTGAAGATAGACACCATTTGCTTTTCATTCTCAACATCCTTAGCGTTGATGAGATATCTTCGGGCGCAGGTATATAATAGATTATTCTTAAGTATTTCACATTCCACAATGCTATCTATGAGCTTTATTTTATGGAAATTGTGATAGTAGCTGTTTCTATTCAGAAAATCACCTGTATGATTATTTTTATTATGCGCAAGATTATCGAAGTAGCGGTTCAGAAAACGATAATAAGGGTAATAGGATCGAAGTTCGGCACTACCAAAATCAATATCATTCCTGTAATCGTAGAAATTAGAAGGAAAATCTTCTTCTTTCAGATTTGGATTCATGGCATTGGCCGAAGTGTATAATTCTTTTTTGGAATAATAATCGTAATTAATATTCGCCAGTGCGATTTTCTTAAAATCAGAGCACAAGGACTGATTTTCCGAATATTCGTTGTAGAGGTTCATTCGGATATCCCTAAGTGAATCGATCTTCTCTTCGAACATAGGTGGGCTCAAGCGATACAGAGAAGGCATGAGCGTATTCTCGCTTTCATTCATCAGAAAGAGATCCATCAACAGGTTATTTCTTGCTGCACCTATCCCGGAATAGCTAAGGGATTCGTCAAAATCTACAGTGTTTACACGAAGCATTAAGCTGTCACCGGGTTCCAGGTAAAAGATCTGATATTCATGATGACGGAAAGAATACAAACCTGCCGAAACACTATCGGATTTATAATGAAAGAAATTTTTGCTGTCAAGTTCTATCGTATCAAGAACCTTGTTGTCCTTCAGTAGCAACACATAATCGCTCTTGGGATTGACGATCTCTCCCCCAATCCATGTACTGTCAGACCTTTTTTCAGAACCGGTCTCACAGGATAGGAGGGTAATACACAATGTGAAGAGGAGTAGATTTCTAAACAATACTATGTTAATTTTGGCACACGAAACAAAAGTAACCCTCAGTTCTGCTACTCAGTGTTAATTACTAGTTAAAAGTATTTTAAAACCAGATTGTTGCAACAATCCCAGTTATTTCGCTACTTTTGCGGCGAATTTAAGAAATATCACAAAGGAGACATGTTAAGCGTAAATAACCTATCGGTTCAATTTGGAAAAAGAGTACTTTTTGATGAAGTGAACACCCAGTTTCTACAGGGTAATTGCTATGGTATCATTGGTGCAAATGGAGCGGGAAAATCTACTTTCCTAAAGATAATTGCGGGCAAACAGGATCCAACCTCAGGGAATTATCACCTTGAGCCAGGTAAGCGTATGTCTGTGCTGGAACAGAACCACAATGCATTCGATGATTACCCGGTGCTCGAAACTGTGATGCGAGGTAATAAAGAATTATTTGCAATTAAATCGGAGATAGACAGCCTGTACGAGGATTATACAGATGCGAATGCCGAAAAGATAGGGGAGTTGCAGGTGAAATTCGAAGAGATGAATGGTTGGAACGCCGATAGTGATGCTGCTGCCTTACTTTCGAATCTAGGTATCAAGGAGAGTCTTCATTACAATATGATGGGTGACCTGGACGGAAAGCAAAAAGTACGTGTATTGTTGGCCCAGGCGTTATTCGGTAACCCGGATCTTCTGATCATGGATGAGCCTACCAACGACCTGGATTACGAAACCATCACCTGGCTGGAGAATTTCCTGGCAAATTATGAGAATTGTGTGATCGTGGTGTCTCACGACCGTCACTTCCTGGATGCGGTTTGTACGCATATCAGTGATATTGACTTCGGAAAGATCACTCACTACAGTGGAAATTATACATTTTGGTATGAAAGTAGTCAGCTTGCTGCTCGCCAAAGAGCTCAGCAGAACAAGAAGGCTGAGGACAAAAAGAAGGAACTGGAGGAATTCATCCGAAGATTCTCCGCGAACGTAGCGAAATCTAAACAGGCTACTAGTCGTAAGAAGATGATCGAGAAGCTTGATGTGGAATCCATCCGGCCTTCAAGTAGGAGATATCCCGCCATCATCTTTGATCGCGAGCGTGAAGCAGGAGACCAAATACTTAACGTTGAAGGGCTTTCAGCTTCCCTGGATGGAGAAGTACTTTTCAGCAATGTGGACATCAATCTCGCAAAAGGTGATAAGGTAGTAGTGTTTTCCAGAGATTCACGTGCGACCTCAGCCTTTTACCAGATCATCAATGGACATGAGCAGGCGGATTCCGGAAAATACCAGTGGGGGGTAACTACTACTCAAAGCTATCTTCCCCTGGACAATGAGGAGTTCTTTAAAACCGATGATTCCCTGGTAGACTGGCTGCGTCAATGGGCCAAAACAGAGGAGGAAAGAGAAGAAGTATATATCCGTGGATTCCTTGGGAAAATGCTTTTTAGCGGTGACGAAGCATTGAAAAAGGCCAATGTACTTTCAGGAGGGGAGAAAGTGAGATGTATGTTGAGCCGAATGATGATGCTTAGAGCCAATGTGTTAATGCTGGATGAACCCACCAATCACCTGGACCTCGAATCCATTACCGCATTTAACAACTCCCTGAAGAATTTCAAGGGAACAGTATTGTTAACCACTCATGACCATGAGTTCGCGCAAACCGTTGCCAATCGTGTGATCGAGATCACACCGAACGGGGTTATCGACCGCTACACTACCTTCGATGAGTACATGAATAATCCGAAGATCAAGGAGCTGCGTGATAAGATGTACGCCGTGGAAGTTTAGTGATTAGGCGTTGTAATACTTACTGTCCCAAATAGCACCGTTGAAATTCTTACCCTTGGCAAATCCGTAATACAGGACGATTCCACCCACGGCCTTGAACATGAACAGGAACATCAGGAAATACTCCTGCATGGAAACCTCTCCATGCGTAAAGAGTTTCATAGGGGTTATTGCCGTAAGCACTATGCTTAGTAAGAATACTGTAAACACCAGGTTTTCAAAATTCTTATAAGGCCACATTAACAATTTCCTGAACGGATGCAGATCATTTCCCCACTTATGAACTAAATAATAGTAATCGTTCCCTAGTGGAGCAAATAGAAGCGGGTCATCTGCATTTTCCAGTTTCAGGCGTTTAGCAGGAGCCACGATCTTAAAGCCAGACAGGGCAGCGTCGTGTTCCTTCTCTAGTTGCCGGATCTTTGAAATGGCTTCTTCAGGTATCTCTCCTTTGAAAAAGCGAGAGTCCAGGAACCTTAAGCGGTAGGTGATACATAATTTCTTGATATCCTCTATGTGGAAGATCTTTTCAGTCTCAAGCAGGTCGAGATTTAATGAATTGTCTTCAACTGAGGCAGTCTTCAGCTTGTCTGAGATCGACTCGCGTTCTTTCGCGTTATCCTCAAGGATAGCAGCGACTTCCCGTAGAAGATCTTCGGGAGTCGTTCTTTTATTGCGAGTACGATATAGCTGTGTTTCGAGATTGGTCTTTTCGAACATGAACAATTTTTTGCTTAAAAATAATCAGCAAACTAATTAGACGCAAGATTTTAACAATTCTATTTGAAAATAAATATTAGTTACTAAAATTCGTTAGTAGGAGAGAATGTGTACTTTTATAAAATGAAACTCTTTGATATGAGATTGAGAAATTTACTAGCCCTGGCTTTGATAGTTTGCACAACATCTTCGCTTATTGCCCAGAAATACAAGACTACGGACAGTTCGGTAGTGAAACGAACTTACAATGGAATTGAGTTTTCTTCCGATAAATCACTGTTTGAAAATCTCTCCGAAGCACCTGGATTTACGGTGTATAGTAGTATGCTGGAAACACATTCCGAAGCTGTTCTTCAGGAAGGATTTATGGGAACCGTTTTCGTCATGCCTGATACTGCCTTCGATACCGATTCCGAAGATCCCGAAGCACCCAATCTATCCGATCCTTCACTTCAGAAAAAAATATTACAATTCCTTATTGTTCCGGGTCGCGTGGATGCTCATGCATTGAAAAAAGCTGCTTCAAAGGGAGGAGGAATCGCCAGGTTGTCCACCGTGAGCGGTTCAACGCTGCAGGTGAAACTGCAAGGTGATCAAATTGTACTGTTGGATTCGAAAGGAAATTCTTCACAATTGATAGCTACCGATCTCTATCACAGGGAAGGTTTTTTTCACATTGCAGATGCGATTTTACTTCCTGAATAAGAGATTCGTTCTGACTTATTTTTTCTCTTTCTGAATTGGTGGTCTTTCAATAAGGTAATCTACTCATTTTAAGACGCCTATACTGGTATTATTTTGGATGTTACCAGTGGAGATTGGACCGTATTTCGAACAATGACCCTTGTCATATATCAGCAAAAAAGACACTTCTACTTTTGCGCTAATCTCAAACCAAATACCAAGATAAAAAAGGCTTCTGAATATAGACGTCAAGAAGTTGTTTTTGAGTATCGATGCTACTGTGGACGCCACCACTGCTTTAGGGGCAACGGTAGGAACTGAGGTTGACATCAACCCATGGAAAATTGGTGCGGGATTTGGAATGAAATTTTAAGTGTGCAAGCCTAACTGGAAATGCGTTGGACTACAATTATAGGTCCGGCGCATTTTTTTTAATCTATATGAACATTAACGAAGCTGAGCGCCGAAGTCCTTTTCGAATCGTTGCTGAAGTTTTGCCATGATCTTATCGATCTGCTTGTCGTTTAACGTCTTTCGATCATCCTGAAGCGTAAAACTCAAGGCGTAGGATTTTTTGCCCTTCGGAAGATTTTTTCCCGTATACACATCGAAGAGGGATACCTCTTTAAGAAGTTTCTTTTCCGTTTGAAGAGCCGCTGCCTTAAGTTCCCCGAAGGCAACACTATCATCAAGAAGCAGTGCAAAATCCCTTTTAACCGAAGGATATTTCGGAATGGCTTGAAAAACAAAATTCTCCGCACTTATCTGCTCGAGAAGAACTCCCCAGTTAAAGTCTGCATAAAGCACTTCCGCGTCGAAATCGAAATGTTTGCGAACTTTTTTATTGATTATCCCGAAGTTCACCAGGTCCTGCTTGCCCCTGGAAAAAGTGAGTCCCTCGATGAAAATATCTGCTTTTGAAGATTTTTCAGTGTAAGCTGTAATTCCCAGTCTTTCCATAACGGCTTCAACCACTCCTTTGAAATAGAAGAAGTCGCTCTTTTTCCCTGGGGTAGTCCAACTTTCCTCATGGCGTTCTCCCGATACCACCATGCTAAGATGTTTTCGCTCTTCGCGCCCGTCCGGATAGTTGTGATAGGTGCATCCGAATTCGAACAACTTCACGTCCTTCATCTTTCTGTTACTATTGTAACTCAGCGCTTCCATAGCCCCAAAAAGCATTGAGGGTCGTAAAACGGACAGTTCCTGGCTCAACGGATTCAGAATCTCTACATTGTGCACCTCCTTTATTTGGTCACTCACCTCACAAAAGGCAGGAGAGGTTAAAGAATTAGCGAGCATCTCATTAAAACCAAGGGCTGTAAGCTGACCGGATATCTGCTGTTGTAAGAGGTGGTCTTCAACTTTCTTTGTTTCCGAAATGGATGCATTGAGCTTCTCGGAGAATGCTATTCGGTTATAGCCATACACCCTAAGAATTTCTTCGATTACATCAGCTTCTCGCGTCACATCATTCCTGTAGGCAGGGATTGTCATCCCGAGGCCGCTTTCGGTAACGTTGTTCACCTTGATCTCAAGAGAGGTAAGGATTTCTTTTATAGTCTCCCTGGGTAGTTCCTCTCCAATGAGTCGATTTGCGTTATCGAAATTCAGTACCACCTGGTGATCTTCTATTTTCTTCGGATAGATATCAACGATGTCACTCGTTATCTCTCCTCCGACAATTTCAGTAATCATAATGGCCGCTCGCATGAGTGCGTACTCACAGGCATTGGGATCAACACCCCGTTCGAAGCGGAACGATGCATCTGTATTTAAACCATGACGTTTTGCCGATCTTCGTATACTTATCGGATTGAAGTAAGCACTTTCAAGGAATATACTGGTAGTGCTCTCGGTCACACCACTGTGAATACCACCGAAAACCCCGGCAATACACATAGGTTTGTCCCTGTCGCAGATCATTAAATCTTCTTCATCTAGTTCGCGCTCAACTCCGTCCAGGGTGACAAACTTGGTTCCGCCTGGCAGTGTCTTAACGTTTATCTCATTTCCTGCGATCTTTACAGCATCGAAGGCGTGGAGTGGCTGCCCCAGTTCATGCAGAACGTAATTTGTTATGTCTACAATATTATTGATAGGTGAAAGCCCGATGGATTTTAACCTATTTTGAAGCCAGACCGGTGAAGGTGCCACGGTAATTCCGCTTATGGTTAATCCGCAATAGCGAGGGGCCAGTTTATTGTTTTCAACTTCCACATCAACTTTCAGCGTCCTGTTATCCACGTGAAAACTACTGGTAGATGGTGTGATTAATTCTCGCTGCACTTCTTTCTGAAGTAGTCCAGCCCTGAGATCCCTGGCTACTCCCCAGTGGCTCATCGCATCAGCGCGGTTGGGTGTTAACCCTATTTCGAAGATTTCGTCGTTTTCAATATCAAAGACTTCTGAAGCGGGAGTACCTGGTTTCAAACTATCATCAAGAACCATGATCCCGTCGTGACTATCTCCCAGACCCAGCTCATCTTCAGCACAGATCATCCCCATGCTTACCTCGCCACGTATCTTACCTTTTTTGATCTTCCAGGGTTCTCCTTCTTTGCTGTACAGGGTTGTTCCCACTGTAGCAACAGGTACTTTCTGACCTTTGGCAACATTTGGAGCCCCGCACACAATCTGAACCGGTTCGGAATCTCCCAAATCAACCATGGTAAGCTTTAGCTTATCGGCATTTGGGTGTTGCTTACATTCCACTACATGACCCACAACTATTCCTTCCAATCCTCCCGGAACGGAAGTGAAAGGTGCTATACCTTCAATCTCCAAACCTAAATCGGTAAGGAGATCACCGGTGCTCTCTGCATCCCAGTCGATATTGATAAATTGTTTAAGCCAATTGTACGAGATCTTCATCTAGCCTTTAATTTAAGCCTACAAAGATAAAACAATGGTGATACCATTCAAAGATTGGACTAGAATTTGTACTTTTATATCTTAAAAGTTAAACCCAATAAAATGAAAGTATTTTTAAAGTTATTTATCGTTTTATTTGTTTTTGGACTTACTTCATGTCGTGATACCAAAGCCGAAGAGGCTGAAGCGGCGAAAGTAGTGGAGCAAATAGAATCAATTGAAGAAGAAACCGAAGCAATCACAGAAGAAATTCAAAATGAAGCTGCCGAATTAGAGGCAACATTAACCGAGTTAGACAGTCTATAAAAAAAGAGAAGTATGAAAAATTTGATAAAAGCAATATTTGTATCACTGGTATTAGTGATGGGATCAACCCAATTAACTTATGCCCAGGACGATGCGCAGAAGGTGACTAAGAAAGTCACTGAAACGAAAAAAGACATTCAGAAGAGTAAAACGGAAGCCGATAAAGCAGCAAAAGCTAAGATTGAGAAAGAGCAGCAAAAGCTGAAAGAAGCCGAGAAAGAAGCCAAAAACAAGGCAAAGAACCGCTCGGATAATATGAAAAAGGATGCAGACAAGGTTATGAGCGATGCTCAGCAGGCCAAAAACGATGCTTCTGATGCCGCCATAGATGCCACGGATAAGGCAAGGGCAAAAGGGGATCCGTCTAAAAAGACAGGAGTAGAAACCCGAAAGCCGGAGATCAAGCGAATGGGTAGTGATGCAGCAAGTGTGGCTTCTGCAAAAAAGAAAATGGAGAATGCCAAGCAAAAACTTACAGGGCATGACCAATCACTTGCTAATGCGGAACAAAGAATCGCCAAAGCTAGAGAGCGAGTGGAAGAAGCGAAAGCCGAGGGAAAGATCAACGAGGAAGAATACGCGGCTAAAATGGCTAAAGTGACCGCAGCAGAAGAAAGATTGGCGAAATTTAAAGATGCTTTGAATAACGCCAACAAAAAGGTTGAGGAGAAAGAGAACTCGCTTAAAAAGCTCGGTTCTGATTCTGACATGAACTAAATTGACATTCCAATAATTTCTGCAGGCGCCTTTTAAGGCGCCTGTTTTTTTTGGGTATATTTCAAGACGTTTTATGAAACAATTATTCTTTTTACTGCTAATATCGATAACTTTAATCTCCTGTGATAATGGCCCGCACCATCCCAATCACGGTATTTGGCGAGTTTCACTGGATATTGGTAATGGGCGGGAATTACCATTTTTAGCTGAATTTCCTCAGGATCATACTTTTGTTTTCCTGAATGCTGAAGAACGTGTGGTGACGGAGGAAACAATTATCCGAGGAGATTCAATTATCATACAACATCCTGTTTTCGAAGGTGTTTTCAAAGGTCGGTTTACTGCTGAAACGATTAGTGGAGATTTTATTAAACCAAGCCTGGATAGGGTAGTACCCTTTACGATGAAATATGGAGATAGTCTTCGGTTTCAAACTAATGAATCACCTGGCCAAGAAGTAGAAGGGATGTGGGAGACTGTTTTTAGCCCCGGAGATCCTGCAGCCAGATATATCGCAAAGGGAATCTTTAGACAGGAGGGAAGCAGTGTGACGGGTACCTTTCGAACTACCACGGGTGATTATCGTTTCCTTGATGGAGTCGTTGACGGTGATACACTTCGCCTTTCTACCTTCGATACTGCCCACGCCTTTTTGTTCAAGGCAAAAGTGACGGATAGTACGCTAGATGGTATGTTTTATAGCGGAAACCACTTTGTTGAACCTTTTGTTGCCAAGAGAAATACCAACTATGAATTACCCGAGGAAGATGAACTAACATTCCTGAAAGATGGCTACGATACCATTGAATTTTCATTCCCCGATACCGCAGGCGACACGGTTTCACTTGCAGATGAACGATTTCTGAATAAAGTAGTCGTAGTCCAGATCATGGGTAGCTGGTGTCCGAATTGCCTGGATGAAACCCGCTATTACACAGATTATTTCAATAATAGCTATTCACGTGATCTTGAGTTTGTTTCCCTGGCGTTTGAATACGCGCCTACACGACAGAAAGCAATGGTTGCGATAAACCGGTTGAAACAGAAGGTTGGGGTGCCTTATCCAATTTTACTTGCGCAATTCGGAACAGAAAGCAAGCTGGAAGCAAATATGAAATTACCCATGCTGAATCATGTACTGGCATACCCCACGACCATATTCATCGACAAGAAGGGTATGGTGCGAAGGATCCATACTGGTTTTAATGGTCCGGCGACAGGTGATAAGTATACTGAGTTTAAGCAGGATTTTGAAGCCTATGTTGAGAGTTTACTCTCAGAATGATCAGAACTGGTATTTTAGCAACTTTTAGTTAATGTGACTAAGAAATATAATTCCAGATGTTTCGGTATTTAGCCAATTGAGCATAGGTGAATTTTACCACAGCATTCTCTTTCTTTTCAAGGTTCGGATCCTCTTTTAGCATTTGAAATGCATGCGACCTGGCGATCTTCAGGATATCGCCATCCTTAACTATATCGGCGATTCGGAGGTTTAAGACTCCGCTTTGCTGTGTTCCCATGATATCTCCGGGCCCTCTGAGCTTGAGATCGGTTTCAGCAATTTCAAAGCCGTCATTGGTCCGAACCATGGTCTCCAGGCGTGTTCGGGCATCATGAGTAAGTTTATGACTTGTCATCAGGATACAATAGCTTTGCTCGGCTCCTCTACCAACCCGGCCTCTAAGTTGGTGAAGCTGAGATAAACCGAAACGTTCAGCACTCTCAATTACCATTACTGAAGCATTTGGGACATTTACGCCTACTTCGATAACAGTTGTGGCAACCATGATCTGGGTTTCACCTTTAACAAATCGATCCATCTCAAAATCCTTGTCGGCCGATTTCATTTTTCCATGGACAATAGAGATCTGGAAATCGGGCATCGGAAATTCCCTAACTATACTCTCATATCCATCCATGAGATCCTTGTAATCCAGGGCCTCACTTTCCTGTATCAGGGGGTAGACTATATACACCTGTCTGCCCTTGGAAATTTCGTCCTTCAGGAAGCGAAAAACTTTGAGTCTGTTGGCGTCAAATCGGTGCACGGTTTTGATCGATTTTCTACCCGGAGGAAGTTCGTCAATAACGCTAATATCCAGGTCCCCATATAAGCTCATAGCGAGAGTTCGCGGAATGGGTGTGGCGGTCATGACCAGGATGTGAGGAGGGCGTTCATTTTTGTGCCAGAGTTTACTTCGTTGCGCCACCCCGAAACGATGTTGTTCGTCTATAATTGCAATGCCCAGATTCTTAAATTTCACCTTATCTTCGATGAGTGCATGGGTGCCAATTAAGATATGAAGCGAGCCATTTTCAAGGTTTTCGTGGATTTCTTTTCTATTTGAAGTAGAAGTTGAACCAGTAAGTAATGAAATACTGATATTCAATTTATTACACCATTCCAGTAATCCGTTATAGTGTTGGACTGACAAAATTTCAGTCGGCGCCATTAAACAGGCTTGAAAACCGTTGTCAAGTCCTATTAACATTGACATGAAGGCTACAATGGTCTTTCCGCTGCCCACGTCACCTTGTAGTAATCGATTCATCTGAGCTTTACTGCCCACATCTTTGCGGATTTCCTTGATCACTCTTTTTTGAGCAGCAGTTAATTCGAAGGGTAAATGATCTGAAAAGAAGGTGTTGAAATACCCCCCTACTTTCAGGAATGGATACCCTTTAATTTTTGCTTTGTGGATTAAATTCTTCCGAAGTAATTGTAGTTGGATGTAGAATAATTCCTCGAATTTTAAACGATATTGAGCCTTGGCTAACAGGGTATTACTTCTCGGAAAATGGACGTTAAAAAGCGCCTCGTTTTTAGGTAGTAATTTAAGGTTGTTTAGTACCCTCTCAGGGAGGCTTTCAACAAAGGTATTTTTTGCTTCGGAAAAGAGCTGTTGCATGAGTTTATTTATCACCCTATTAGTGATACCCCTGTTCGTCAATTTTTCGGTGGAAGGATACACAGGTTGCATAGCCGATCTAAGGCTCTTTTCGTGCTCTTCCAACAATTCCATTTCAGGATGAGGCATGGAGTAATGATCGTTAAACCAATTAACTTTTCCGAAGATTACGTATGGCTGATTGATCTTTAAGTTTTCGCGAATCCATTTTTGCCCCCTGAACCACACCAACTCCATAATACCGGTTTCGTCTATGAATTTAGCGACCAGTCGCTTTCCTCTTTTTTGCTCTACGGTTTTGATGTGGGAGATCTTACCAATTATCTGCACTTCGGCATTGGATTTCTGGAGATCAGCGATCTTATAATACCGGGTTCTGTCCAGATAGCGGTTAGGAAACAGGTTGATAAGGTCCTGGAAGGTGTGAATATCCAATTCCTTCTTCAGGAGATCAGCCCGGTTGGGGCCTACCCCTTTGAGATATTCTATGGGTGTTTGAAGGAAATTGGGATTCATATAACGAAGTTACAAATTCCGGCGAAGGCAGGAATCTAGTAGCCTATTAATTCGTAATTTGCAATGCGTAACACGAACTTTGTGTTATATAGTTTATGAAGCACCTCCTATTATTACTCGCCGCCTTTACCTTCTTCGGAAGCCACGCCCAGCAGACCGATGTTGTCGATTTTCTTGAAATACGTGCAAATCTTTACGCTTCTCCTGAAAATAAAACAATTGAGGGTGGGATAGAGGTTACGTTTAAAATGTTGAAAGACGCAGATTCCGTATATCTCGATGCCGTGAATATGGAAAGGCTTTCCCTTGATGGAGACTACGATAATATGAATGTGGAGGCAAATGAAGATAAGTTTTGGATTATAGGGAATTTTAAGGAGGAAAAGGAATACAAGATCTTCTTCTCCTATCGCGCTGAACCTAAGCAAACCCTCTATTTTACCGGTGATCAGATCTGGACACAAGGCCAGGGAAAATACACATCTCACTGGTTGCCTTCTATTGATGATATGAACGACAAGATCGAATTCGACCTGTCGATTTTAGTGGAATCCGAAAAAAGAGTCGTCACCAATGGTGCGTTGAACTCGTTAACCACCAGGGATAGCGAATCCTTGATCGTTTGGAATTTCAATATGGATGAGCCCATGTCTAGCTACCTGGTAGCACTTGTCATTGGGAATTTCAGTAAAAATACAATACAGTCTGAATCGGGCGTGCCGATCGAACTATATTTCAGACCGGAAGACTCCCTCAAAGCTGAGCCTACTTATCGCTACACCAAAGAGATCTTCGATTTCCTCGAAGAAGAGATAGGCGTTCCCTATCCCTGGCAGAACTATAAACAGGTTCCGGTGCGCGATTTTCTCTATGCCGGGATGGAAAATACTACCGCCACTATTTTTTCCGAAGCCTTTGTGGTTGACTCTATAGGCTTTAACGATAGAAACTACGTGAACGTAAACGCTCATGAGTTGGCGCATCATTGGTTTGGCAATCTGGTTACTGAAACCTCAGGGACACATCATTGGCTGCAGGAAGGCTTTGCAACCTACTATGCCCACCTGGCCGAAAAGGAGATTTTTGGGGACGATTATTTCTATTGGGTTATGTATCAGAGTGCCGAACAGCTTAAGGAGCTGAGCGACCAGGGTAAAGGGGAGTCCCTTCTCAACCCTAAGGCTTCGTCACTTACCTTCTACGAAAAAGGGGCCTGGGCCTTGCATATCCTGCGTGAGAAGATAGGAGATGAGGCTTTTAAAAGTGCGATTCGATCCTATCTTCAGAAACACAAATTCAAAAATGTAAATACGGAAGACTTCCTTTCGGAGGTGCGTGCGGCCACCGATGCGGATATTTCTAATTGGGAGCAGGACTGGCTTCAGCAAACGGCGTTCAAAGCAATGCAGGCATACAGTTCACTCTCCGAATCCGAGTTCATGGATAGCTACTTCCAGGTTTCTTCATTACGGGCAGGACAGCTTTCAGAAAAAATAGATTTGCTGGAAAAAGCTATCGAGGAAGGAAATGATTTTATAGGGCAAGAAGCCGTGTACCAGCTGTCCGGAGAGAATCCACTCGTTTCTCAATTCCTATACGAAAAAGCCCTGGACAGTGACAACCTGTTTATCAGGCAGGCAGTAGCCATTTCTATGGATGGGGTTACTGAACGACTCAAACCGAAATTCGAACGATTATTGGATGACCCCAGCTATGTAACCATTGAGGCGGCCTTATATTCGCTCTGGAATTCGTTTCCGAACGACAGGGCAAGGTACCTGGATCAAACAGAATCTATTGCAGGTTTCCAGGATAAGAATGTGCGACAGCTATGGCTGGCACTGGCAATCATAACACCAGACTATCGTTTGGAGAACAAATCCACATTTGTAAACGAATTGCGGGATTACTCAAGTGCGAAGTACAGTTTTGAGATCCGACAAAAAGCCTTCGAATATCTCGCCGAATTACAGATGTACAATGATGAAGTGATCGATAACCTCGTGGATGCATCTGTACATCATAACTGGAGATTTCGCAGTGGTGCCCGTAACATGCTAAAGCAACTTTCCGAAGATCCCGAAGTGAAGAAGTCATTGTATGAACGCCTGGATCAATTCTCAGAAAAAGAAAAGCAGTATCTCACGACTAAAATTATTTCTGAATGAGAGCACTGGTGATTTCGGGGGGAGGGAGTAAAGGTGCTTTCGCTGGCGGCGTGGCCCAGTACCTGATGGAGGAAAAAGGGCACGACTACCGCATTTTCGTGGGTACTTCCACCGGCAGCTTGCTAATTTCCCACCTCGCTCTTAACAAGCTGGAAAAGATCAGGAAAGTCTACACTTCGGTGAACCAGGACGATATCTTCAGCCTCAGACCTTTCAAAATAAAAAAAGGTAAGTACGGACAAAAGGAGATCGCCATTGATCATTTTAAAGTACTTCGGAATTTCTTCAGAGGAAGTAAAACCTTTGGTGAGAGTTATAGTCTTCGGACCTTAATTTCCAATTCGCTAACGCAGCGTGAATTTGACGAGCTAAAGCAAAGTGGAAAGGAAGTGGTGGTTACCGTCTCTAATCTTACTTTGAACCAGGTAGAATACAAAAGCATACAGGATTTCGACTATAGTGATTTTTGCGACTGGATCTGGATCTCCTGCAACTACATTCCCTTTATGAGTCTGGTAAAGAAGAATCAAAATGAGTATGCGGATGGGGGATTTGGGAGTATGGTTCCTATTGAAGAAGCCATTCAAAGAGGTGCAACTGAAGTAGACGTCATCATTTTGGAAACAGAAGTAACACACTACAACCGAATGCCTTCCCGTAATCCTTTTTCCCTGCTAACAAATATGCACGCCTATATGCTGGATCGGGTAGAAAAGCAGAATATTCGCATTGGAAAGTTTGTTGCAGGTCATCACAATGCCGTGATAAACTTCTACTACACACCTACCGTGCTCACCACGAATTCCTTAATCTTTGAAAAAGAACAAATGTTGAAATGGTGGGACAGTGGCTATCGCTATGCCAGGAGCCAGGACGAAGAAACCAGTGAAATTCACCCGAATGACACTTAGAATAGCTCGGCAACTTCTTTTTTGATATACGCCAGGGCCTTTTGAGATGGAGTTATCTCTTCCATGAAATTCCGAAGTAAATATTCTCTCATCTGGTCCGCATTATTATCTTTTTCATGCATAGCGGCTTGCCGTATCACATGAATTGTTGCATTCTTAGCAGCGTTAATGAGGTTCCAGCATTCGGGAGTGATATAAATCTGCTGCGCCACGTTATGCTCAAATTCCTGCTCGATATTCTTGATGAGCAGGGCTTCGTACTTCTCTATTTCGTCGGAATACGGACTAACGCGAATCAATAACTTGTTAGGGTCAAGTCGCTCCATTAGCAGCGTAAGACGCTCATAGGCCTGTAAGCGCATGGGCAGTACTTTGTTCTGCGCTTCCTTTTGAATTAGGTAGCGCCTTCTTCCTTCTTCGTTGGCGGTATGGCCTTTGAAAAAATAATACGCGATAATACCAACCACGATGGCAGGTAATAAGTAGGCTACATAGCTGAGGATTTGAGAAAGTTCTTCCATTTTGATCGGTATTTAAGTTCTAATAACGTACTTCGTTCTTTTCCATTGCCCTTTTTACACTGTTTTTTGCCTCTTTAGGCTGGTAATTACCACCCAAATGTATGCAATTCATGCAATCTTCAACACTGGTAAATCCTGTCTTTGTTTTGTTGTAAGAGAAGGAATCGGCCAGCGTCTTTACCAGGTTTCTATCCCCCAGGCTGAATTCCACATCGTCCATAGTGATCTGCGAAGGATGCTCATAACCACAGGAACGGGTGATCTCCAGTAGTTCTTTTCTGAAGTTCTTAAAATAATAATGCGTTCGTTTCGCCTTGTCTTTCACATTGATCCCGCTTTGTCGCCACTTACTTTGCGTAGCTACACCGCTGGGACAGCGATTGTTGTGACATATCTGTGCCTGAATACAACCTATCGCCATCATGGCTTCACGAGCTACGTTGATGCAGTCGGCACCCATGGCGAAAGCCATCGCAGCTTTGGCGGGAAAACCGAGTTTTCCACTTCCTATAAAAACTACTTTTCCACAGAGTTCATACTTCTGAAAGATCTTATAGACATCACTAAATCCGAATACCCATGGTAAAGCCACGTGATCGGCGAAACTTGGAGGCGCAGCCCCGGTACCTCCTTCACCACCGTCGATCGTAATAAAATCAGGCCCCTTTCCGGTTTCTTTCATTTTGGAGGCAAGCTCCTCCCAGCTGTCGAGCTTACCAACGGCCGATTTGATACCAACAGGCAGCCCGGTTGCTTCAGCAATATCCTCTACAAAATTCAGTAAACCGTCAATTCCATCGAAAGCGCTGTGAGTAGGAGGAGAGAGCACATCTTTACCCTTCACAACACCTCGAATAGCGGCAATTTCCGAAGTGATCTTCGAGCCAGGGAGTACGCCTCCCTTACCTGGTTTTGCTCCCTGGGATAATTTTACTTCGATGGCACGAACCTGGGGATTGTTCTTTACCAATTCCTTCATTTTCTCCATGCTGAAGTTTCCTTCGGAATCGCGAACCCCGAAGTAACCCGTTCCGAAGTGAAAAACCACATCTCCACCCTGACAATGATACGGAGACAAACCGCCCTCACCAGTATTATGGTACGCATGGGCCATTCCACAGCCTCTGTTCAGGGACTCAATAGCACGAGCGGATAAAGAACCGAAACTCATGGCCGAAACATTGATCACGGATGCGGGACGATATGGCCGCCGGCGCCTCCCTTCACCCATAACTTTTGCACAGGGTACAAAATAAGGGTCATTCCTGTTGGGATGGTCTTCCGGAAGTTTGAAAGGGAGTAAGGCGTTATTTATGAAGATATAATTGGGTTTATAAAAATCCCGATCACTTCCGAAACCTTCGTAATTATTCTGGTTTTTCGCTGAAGCGTAGATCCAACCTCGTTCTATACGGTTAAAAGGAAGCTCTTCACGATTGTTGGCAACGATGTATTGTCGCATTTCCGGACCTATACTCTCCAGCATATACCGAATGTGACCCACGATAGGGAAGTTATGCTGGATGGTGTGCTTCTTATTGAAAAATATATCCCTGATGGCGATCAAGGTGAGCACAAAAAGCACCCACGCCCACCAGGGCACCGACTTCAATACATCTAGGAATGCGTCCATTTATTGGGCGTTTAGATAATCCAGTGAAAGTTGTGTCATAGCCTTCACACCAAGCAATAGCCCATCCTCATCAATCTTAAAATCCGGTGTGTGATGTGGGTATGGCGTTTTATTTCCCGGGGTCATACCTCCAAGGAAAAAATAGAATCCCGGAACGATCTCCTGGAAATAGGAAAAGTCTTCACCTCCGGTGGTTGCCTTCATGCTAACTACCTTGTCAGCACCTGCTACTTGTTGCAAGCTAGGAAGCATTTGTGCTGTTAGATCGGGATCGTTATAGGTAACAACGGTATTGTTTTGCCATTCGATGGTAGCTTCGCCACCGTATGCCTTTGCGATATCCCGTGCCATTTCATTCATACGTCGCATGATGAGTTCACGCATTTTAGGGTCTAAAGTTCTTACGGTTCCAATGAGTTCCGCACTTTCAGGAATGATATTAAAACGTACGCCACTGGTGATCTTGCCTACGGTAATAACCGCTGCTTCATCGACAAGAGGTGATTCCCTGCTGATGATGGTTTGGAAACCATCGATGATCTTAGCCGAGATGAGGATGGGATCCACACCTGTCCATGGGGCTGAGCCATGTGTTTGTTTCCCTTTTACGTTAACGACAAACCGCTCCACTGCAGCCATAGTACCGCCACTTTTATACTTTATAGTTCCTACCGGTGTAGCCGAATTGATATGGAGTCCGAAGATCACGTCGACGTCGGGATTCTTTAACACTCCTTCCTTTATCATTAGCTTCGCACCGCCCTCTTCGCCGGGAGGAGGTCCTTCTTCCGCGGGTTGAAAGATAAATTTGATAGTACCCTTTATTTTGTCCTTGTTTTTTGAAAGTACTTCCGCCACACCCATCAATATAGCAATATGGGTATCGTGTCCGCAGGCATGCATCACGCCTGTTTCCTTATCGAGGAAGGTTGATTTTACTTCACTCCTGAACGGAAGGTCATTCCGCTCTGTAACTGGCAATCCGTCGATATCTGCACGTAATCCAACCACCTTTCCCGGTTGGTCGCCTTTAAGGATGCCAACCACCCCGGTTTTGGCAATGCCGGTTTGTACGTCCATTCCAAGGAATCGAAGATGCTCCTCGATCTTCTTTGCTGTGTTGAATTCCCGGTTGGATAGTTCCGGGTTTTCATGAAAATAGCGCCGCCAATCAATGACCTGCTGTTCAATACTTTCAATATCACTAAGTACGGATTTCTCCATTTGTGCCTCTGCTGAGGTAGCCAGAATTAAGACGGCAAGTAAGGTAAGTAGCTGTTTCATAGGGTAAAAAATTCAGCTAAAGATAACGGATTTTAGCTAAAACCAAAACCAGCTCGAATTGTTTATAATTTCTGAATTGGCGCACGCTTTATTCATTCTAAATTCAGTATTTTTCAACTCTAGAATCTCCACAACTTGCAAGCATTCTTAGAACAGCTTAACGATGCACAATTAGCCCCGGTCCTGCAAAAAGACGGGGCAATGATCGTTATTGCAGGTGCCGGTTCCGGTAAAACCAGGGTGCTAACCTACCGTATCGCCTATTTGATGTCGCAAGGAGTAGATCCATTCAATATTCTTGCCCTCACCTTTACCAATAAGGCGGCCCGCGAAATGAAGAAACGGATCGCACAGATCGTTGGTAGTAGTGAGGCTAAAAACCTTTGGATGGGAACCTTTCACAGCATCTTTGCAAAGATCCTGAGGTTCGAGGCGGATAAACTGGGCTATCCATCCAATTTCACGATTTATGATACCCAGGATTCTCAGAGTGTAATTCGGAGCATCATCAAAGAAATGCAGCTGGATAAGGATATCTACAAGTATAAGCAGGTGTATTCTCGCATCTCTTCATTTAAGAACAGCCTGATAACCGTAAAGGCCTATTTCAGTAACCCGGATTTACAGGAAGCCGATGCGATGGCTAAAAGGCCTAGAATGGGAGATATTTACCACGCTTACGTGGACAAGTGCTTTAAAGCAGGCGCTATGGATTTCGATGACCTGCTTCTGAAGACAAACGAACTCCTGAACCGCTTCCCGGATGTGTTGTCCAAATACCAGAATCGCTTTCGCTACATACTCGTGGATGAGTACCAGGATACGAATCACAGTCAGTACCTCATTGTTAAAGCCCTGAGCGACCGATTTCAGAATATCTGCGTTGTTGGCGATGATGCTCAGAGTATCTATGCATTTAGGGGTGCGAATATCAACAATATCCTCAACTTCCAGCGGGATTATGATGATGTGAAGGTCTACCGACTCGAACAAAACTATCGTTCCACTAAGAATATTGTGAATGCCGCCAACAGTATTATTGAAAAGAATAAGCAGCGCCTGGAAAAGGTGGTGTGGACAGCTAATGACGAAGGCAACAAGATACTTGTGAACCGCACGATGACTGACGGTGACGAAGGACGTTTCGTTGCGAGTTCCATCTTCGAGAACGCGATGACTCAACAAGAGATGTACGACTCTTTCGCGGTTCTTTATCGCACCAACGCCCAGTCCAGGGCTATTGAAGACGCGCTTCGGAAAAAGGACATTCCGTATCGAATTTATGGCGGACTTAGTTTTTACCAAAGAAAGGAGATCAAGGATGTACTTGCTTACCTTCGATTGGTATTGAATCCGAAGGATGAAGAAGCACTGAAACGTGTGATCAATTACCCGGCCCGGGGTATCGGACAAACAACGGTTGACCGACTCATTGTGGCAGCGAACCACTATGATCGTTCGATGTTTGAAGTGATGAAAAATATCGACAAGATCGATCTGAAGATCAATAAGGGCACCAAGGGCAAGTTGCAGAATTTTGTGACCATGATCGAGAGTTTCCAGGTCCTAAACCAAAGCTACGACGCCTTCCAGATCTCAGAACATGTGACGAAAAAGACGGGGCTAGTACAGGAATTGAAAAAAGACGGTACCCCCGAAGGTATTGCACGTATTGAGAATATCGAAGAACTCCTAAATGGTATCCGGGATTTTGTAGAAGAGCAGAAAGAATTGGCAGATACCACCGGTTCCCTGTCTGAGTTCATGGAAGATGTTGCCCTTGCAACGGATCTGGATATGGATAAAGGCGATGACAATCGTGTGGCCCTTATGACAGTTCACCTGGCGAAGGGGCTTGAATTTCCCTACGTGTATATCGTTGGACTGGAAGAAGACCTTTTCCCTTCGGCAATGAGTATGAATACGCGAGCGGAGCTGGAGGAAGAACGCCGCTTGTTCTACGTGGCACTTACCAGGGCTGAGAAACAGGCTTACCTAACTTATACCCAGAGCAGGTATCGATGGGGTAAACTTATCGATGCCGAACCTAGTAGGTTTATAGAGGAGATCGAAGAGCAGTTCCTGGATTATTTGACACCCAAGACCGAGAATCGCTTCAAACCACTTATCGATACAGATATCTTCGGGGAAGTAGATAAAAGCAAGCTACGCATGCGCAAACCGGTTTCGGGAACTCCTCCAAAGGGACCTTCGGAAGAGCAACTTCGGAAACTAAGGCGATTGAAGCCCGTAAAGAGCAGTAGCGACAAAAATTTCGATGCAGCCGCTGCAAACCTTTCCGAAGGAACCATGGTAGAACATGTTCGCTTCGGGAAAGGTAAAATACTGAAGATCGAAGGGGTAGGAGCAGACACCAAGGCCGAGATCCTCTTCGAGAACGGGGGATTAAAAAAGTTGTTATTGCGTTTTGCAAAATTGAACGTTCTCGATGCCTAGTGCTCCCGAAGATAACTTCAGAATTACTGAATATTTTGTAACTTACTACTATGGCTGAGTTCATACGTATATATGAAGAAAATCCCAATCCCAGGGACATTAAAAAGGTAGTGGACATTATCCGCTCAGGTGGGTTAGTGATCTACCCAAGTGATACAGTCTATGCCCTAGGGTGCGACATTACTCATAACAAAGCCATGGAAAGACTCGCCAGGATAAAGGGCGTCCGACTCGACAAGGCAAACTTCTCCTTTATCTGTGAAGATTTGAGTCGGTTGTCGGATTTTGTTAGACAGATCGACAACACAACGTTTAAAATGCTCAAGCGTGCTTTACCCGGTCCGTATACTTTCATTTTACCAGGGAACAATAAATTACCTTCCATCTTCAAAAAGAAAAAAGAAGTAGGGATTCGTGTCCCCGATAACGCTATTGCCCGTGCGCTGGTTTCAGAACTGGGTAACCCTATACTTTCTATGTCCATAAAGGACGAGGATGAGGTGATCGAATACACCACAGACCCCGAACTCATTTACGAGAAATGGGCTAATAGGGTAGATGTGGTTGTTGATGGTGGCTATGGCGGTAATATCCCATCAACGGTGATCGATCTCACCGGTGATGAGCCCTTGCTGGTACGAGAAGGGAAGGGGAGTTTGGAGTTTTAACCTTAATCAAAAGGCAGCAGATCCGGTTCCAAATATTGATTCCTGGCTTCTTCAGAATCGAAAATATTAAATGCGTAGTGATACCCCAACAATTGTTTGAAATCGAAAATCAACCTTGGGTTTTCTTTTAAGAAACCCCTGAAAGTGGTTGCTTCTGAAGAAAGAAGAAAATGAAATACCGCACGAACTGAAGCCACTGTAACAGTTTCATTGTATTTCGCGCCCACACCATGGATTTCGGTGTAGGTTTTCAGTTGGGTGGTTACATTATCGATAGCATTCTCCAGGCCGTATTTGGTGATATGTATCCAGGCCAGGCGCAAGTGTGCTTCATGTGAAAAATAGCTCGGATGCAATAACCCGAACTTAAACTGTTTCTCGAACTCCTCGTCGGTGAATTGGTAATGTGGTTGCATAAACTATTCTATTGGTTAGGTGGGGAGTATGCTTTTCTAGTAGACGAATATCGCTCGGGAGTGTTACACTAAAAAATGAGTTAATTTCAACTGGATTATAAAAATTCAGAAATAAAAAACCCGGACATACGTCCGAGTTAGAAATATTATGATTCCGATATTAGTTTCCTTCTGCGGATAAAGTCTCAAGTTCTTCTTCTATCATGGTGTAGAACTGATCGATCTTCGGTAGTACCAGTATCTTGGTTCGTCTGTTGGTAGCACGATTCTCAGCGGTATCGTTATCCACGAGTGGAATATGTTCTCCTCGCCCTGCAGCGATCAGTTGCGCAGGTTTAACACCAAGTTCCTGAAGTTTTCTAACTACAGCTGTGGAACGCTTCACACTAAGATCCCAGTTGTCGAGTAACACTCCGCTTTTGTAAGGAACATTGTCCGTATGTCCTTCAACCATAGCTTCAAAGTCAGGCTTACCGTTGATAACAGTAGCTACTTTTCCAAGAATTTCATTTGCTCTGGATGATAAGTTATACGATCCGGTTTTGAAAAGAACCTTGTCTGAAAGTGAGATGAATACTACTCCTTTTTCAACATTGATCTCTATGTCGGGATCATCTAACCCCACTTCCTTTTTCAGGCTGGTTACAAGGGCCAGAGTAACACTGTCCTTTTTACTAAGTGCGTCCTGAAGTCTTGATATCTTAAGATCTTTCTCTCTTAGACTCTCCAGGGATTTCTCAAGATTAGTAGCTCCTTGTTGAGTCAGCATCGTGAGATCTTTCGAACTTTGGATGAGGTCTTGATTGGACTTTCTCAACTCTTCGAGTCGAGCTAATGCCGCCGCCTTATCTGTTAAACAGCTATTCAATTTAACGGTTGCAGTATTCAATAAGTCCTGTGTCTCTTTTTGCTTTGCTTGCAGTGCTGCATATTCCTTCTTGGATACACATGATCCGAGAACGAGCATCGCACCGACAGCAAACAGTAACAGCTTTTTCATGTTAAGATTGTTTATTTTAGTTATTCAAAATTAGTAATTAGGCGGGTTCTGAAATTGCACTTAACAATTATTTAAGTTTAAATTATCAGAGTTGGTTAAAGGTACGTTTTTTTAGAACAAAGTACTTCCAAACCACCGAATTAATTTCCGAGTATCGCATGGATGACCTGTGTTTTTTTCGCTTCTGAAGGAACTTGCCAAAAAGTGAGTAAAAGCTAAAATGCGCCCTAATAATCGCCCATATATGCACAAACTCACCCTTTAGTAGAAATCGCAACGCTGCCAATCCGTCCAGAAGCATCCGAAAGAAAATCAATCTGTAAACCCTACCGCCTTTTACATTTTTCAGTAGTAATAAAAGTGTATTTCTGAAGTTGTAAAACGTTTTTTGTGGTTTGGCTGAAGCTAAGGTGCCACCTCCAAGGTGATAGACTGTCGAATTTCCGAGGTACATGATCTTACCACCATTAACTTTCAAGCGCCAGCAAAGATCGATCTCTTCCTGGTGAGCGAAGAAATCTTCGTCCAATCCACCTACTTCCCGGAAAGCGGTCTTCCTTATGAAAAGACAAGCACCGGTGGCCCAGAAAATCTCGCAGTTGTCGTTGTATTGTCCTTCGTCTTTTTCAATAGCATCAAAGATTCGTCCCCGGCAATACGGATACCCCAATGCATCTATGTATCCTCCCGCTGCGCCAGCATATTCAAAACTGTCTCTATGGGTTGCATCCAGTATCTTCGGTTGAGCAGCTACAAGTTCGCTGTTGCTTTCGAATTCTTTGACTACGGGTTGTAACCAGTTTTCGCTCACTTCTACGTCACTGTTCAGTAGGATAAAAAGATCTTCATCCAGTGTTTTCAATGCGTCATTATATCCCTTGGCATATCCGCCGTTTGTTTTATTCTGAATGATTTTTACTGAAGGAAAATTTGATTGCACCAATTCCACCGAATCGTCCGTAGATGCATTGTCTGCAACATATACCGTAGCTTCCGAAGAAAACTCAACTACCGAAGGTAAATAGGTTTCCAGCAAGGATCTTCCGTTCCAATTCAGTATGACTACGGCTATTGTCATAGACACAAAGTAACGGCATTATTTCTTAACATAGGATGGCAATTCTTTTAGAAAATGGTAGCGTTCCTCCTCGTAATCCAGGGTACAATAATAATGACTTAATCCATTGGTAACCATTAGATAGGTTGCATTTAATGAAAAATTATATCGTGCGATCTGGTCGAAAGTGTCCTGGCTTATCGCTATCGATGGAGCCTTGCACTCCACTACTATGTGAATACTACCGTCCGGGTTGAACACCACAATATCGTAGCGTTTTGAAGTTTGGTGAACCTTGATCTGCTTTTCTACATTGATAAGTGAATGCGGATAATTCAACTCATGGATCAAAAATTGCACACAGTTTTGACGAACCCATTCTTCAGGTGTGAGAAGTACAAATTTTTTTCGCACCTCGTCAAAGATCAACGGTTTGTTTTCCCTATTTTTGAATCGAAATGTGAAGCTCGGGAAGTTGAGTTGCTGCATAGTACAAAGGTAGCAAACACTTCCAAGATTTCAGAACTAAGAATCTTCCACAACAATTATACGTGCCTTTAGAGAAGACAAAACAGATCATTACCGATATTCAGCAGGGTAGGATAGCTCCCATCTATTTCCTAATGGGGGAAGAACCTTATTATATAGACGGTATCAGCGATTATATTGAACAGACCGTCCTCACGGAAGAAGAACGCAGTTTTAATCAGATCATACTGTATGGCAGGGATGTGACTATCGATGATATCGTGAGCAATGCAAAGCGCTACCCGATGATGGCGGAACGACAGGTTGTGATCGTGAAGGAGGCCCAGGACCTTTCAAGAACCATAGAAAACTTACTGCCTTACGTGGAGAATCCGCAGCCAACAACGGTACTGGTGATCTGCTACAAGTACAAAAAACTGGATGCGCGCAAGAAATTATCCAAAACCATTCAGAAACAAGGTGTGCTCTTTGAGAGTAAAAAATTATACGAGAACCAGGTCCCTGACTGGATCAGGCGTGTGCTGGCGGGAAAAGGCTACACCATAACTCCCAAGGCGGCACAGATGCTCACTGAATTCCTTGGAAACGACCTTAGCAAGGTGAACAATGAACTACAAAAACTACAATTGATACTCCCGGATGGTTCACAGATCACCCCTCAGGTAGTTGAAGAGAATATCGGGATTAGTAAAGACTTCAATAACTTCGAATTGCAAAGCGCCATTGGAGAACGCGATATGAAGAAAGCATTTACCATTGTGCAGTATTTTGGTCAGAATCCTAAAAATCACCCGATTGTGATGACCATTGCGTTGCTCTACAGTTTCTTCTCAAAATTATTAAAATATCACGCTTTGAAGAACCCGGCCCATGCGGCCAGGGAATTGGGTGTTAATCCCTATTTCATTAAAGACTACCAGTTGGCTGCTCGTAATTACCCGATGAAAAAGGTAAGTGGGATCATCAGTTCCATTCGCGAGATCGATATGAAAAGTAAAGGGGTAGGAGCGGCCAATGTTCCGCAGGGGGACCTTTTAAAAGAACTCCTGGTCAAGATTTTTGAATAGAATCCAGGTTCTTCCGTTCTTTAATATTCTTCAACACTTCCGCAGCATTCGTTTTATATGCTTTCAGCATAGTGTTATAATTCCTGCATACGATCACATAGTAATAGGCTACTTTGTTCTTGTAATCCTGGGATTCCATATAGTCATAAAGGCGTTCATCCATCCTTCCTGAAGTAACTTTACTAAACCAAGGCTGGTTGTCCCGCCAATCACGCACATTCTCTAATGTAAATTCTTTAACCTCGTCCCCAAACTGGGTGAGCAGGGCGTCGAAGGCGTTATAAAATTGAACGATCTCCACCGTGAGGGTGTCCTTCTTTTTTGACGAATCCACTATCTCTTTCAGCCTGGAGTATCCCTTATCGTTAATCTTTAGCGGGACATAGGTTGAGATAAGTGTAGGACAAAGGGTACATTTCTCGAAATCCTCCCTACTGTACTTGTCGTCAATTATAGCCTTTGCAACACTGTCTCTGGCTTCGTAATATTTTATGGCAGCTCCAACAGTTAAGGTGTCCAGTTCGAGATCGTATGTGATGCTTTGTAATACGCCATCAACCAGTTTCTTCTTTTTTCGTTCTTCGTTATAATTATTTATCTGAAGTGCGATTAGAATACCGGCCACTACCAGCACGATCTCCCCCAATGCATATAGCATATACCGCCCCACTTGTTTATTTGTAAAAGACTTGATCTTCAATGACTTTGTGAATAAAGGCATGTTATTTTTTATCTACGGAAATTTTCCCGGCCCCTGTAAGGGCGATCACAAGGAAGGCGCAGGCGAACATCAGCGCTTTTTCCTTTGTTCCGAAAGGATCTGATGCGTGTACAACAAAGGCAGCGACAAGCATGGTGATGAGTGCAGGAATAGCTGCCAGGCGGGTTTTATATCCTATTATGATGAGTAACGGACAAATAACTTCCCCGATCACGGCAAGTATCTTAGTTACCGTTGCTCCCAATCCGATAGGATCTCCAAATCCGAAATCACCCTGTAGAACGTCCAGGAGTTTAGGGATACCATGGACTAACATCATTCCGGAAAAACCGATTCGTAATATAAGAAGGCCGAGGTGATAAGTGGAAGTCATAAGAGTTAGAATTTAGTTGGTTTGGTTAAAAATAGTAAATCAATCCGATTTTACAATTCCGCTAACTAAACTTTACAATACTTTAAAGATTGATCCCCATTTTCGATTTGAAAAGAAAAATCTTTCATGATATGGTAATCTCCAGCTAAAATTTTCGGTACAGGCTGCCACTATTTTTGACACAGTTTAACTAAATGTACCAACAATGAAAAAAATTACTATGCTGGCAGCCCTACTTCTAGGCGCTGCTTCTTACGCTCAAATTACATTAGACACCATTAACCAGGAAGGCAGAATAAATACGTCGGTTGATAATGCTGACTGGGGAGGTGGTGTTCATACACCAGAAGGAAATCCTTCGGTCTCATTTTCTGCGGATTTTACCTCAGTAGCAGAGGATGGCGCGTCTGTAGATGTTGAAGTGACTATTAACCAGGCACCTGTAACGAATGGTTCGGTTGATGTCAACATCCTGGCTGGCGGATCAGCTGTTGAAGGGGTCGATTTCAGTTTTCTAGCCGCTGAAACTCTGGTTTTTCCTTCGGGAAGTACGGCATCTCAAACAGTGACTATTCCGATACTAAACGATAATGACGATAATAGCGACGTATTCTTCCTTCTTCAACTTGAGAATGAAGTCGACCTCCAGATCTCCGGCGATAATGTTTTCGGTGTGTATATTCTGGACGATGACACGGTTGTTCCTGCGGGAGACAATACACAATTAGATATCAACTACCTTACCAGCTACCTGGTGGACGGTAGTGGAACAGCAGAGATCTCAGCCTATGATCCAATTACACAACAGATCATTGTAACCAATGGTGACAAGATCGAATTTATTGACTTCTCGGATCCATTGAACATGAGTACCAATGCTACTGTGGACCTAACCGGAATTGGTGACGGTGTTCAAAGTGTTTCCGTGAGTAATGGAATCTATGCTGTAGCCATCGCCGCGAACGAAGCGACAGATAATGGATTCGTGCTTATCGCTGATGTTGAAAATACCGTAGGTGATATCGTTGAAGTAGGATCACTTCCGGATATGCTTACCTTCAGCCCGGATGGAAACAGCCTACTGGTTGCTAACGAGGGAGAACCAAACGATGATTACTCGATTGACCCTGAAGGTTCTGTCTCCGTTATCGATGTGAGTGCCGGTGCGGGAAATATCAGCCAGGCAGACGTTACTACACTCGATTTTAATGCCTTCGATTCTCAACAAGCGGCCCTTGAGGCAGCAGGAGTGCGAATTTACGGTCCGGGAGCTAGTGTTTCCCAGGACCTGGAGCCGGAATACATCACGGTTTCTTCAGATAATCTTTTTGCTTATGTAGCGCTACAGGAAAACAACGCCTACGCCATTGTAGACCTAACTACTCTCGAAATTACGGACGTAATATCCTTTGGATTGAAAGACCACAGCCTTGCTGAGAACTCACTGGATGTTTCTGATGAAACCGACTTTATTTTCGACGCAACCTGGCCGATCTACGGTATGTATATGCCCGATGCCATTGCTTTCTATGAAGTAGGAGGAACGGGTTACATTGTTACGGCTAACGAAGGTGATGCCCGCGAGTACGACACCTACGAAGAGGAGCGTAAGATCGATGATGGAGATTATACGCTTGACGGTTCTGTATTTAGTAATATCGATATCCTGGAATTGGAAACCAACCTGGCAGAGATCAATGTCACAAATGCATCCGGTGACATCGATAACGATGGTGAGTTCGAAGAGATCCATGTTTTCGGCGGAAGGTCCTTCAGTATTTTTGAAGCGGCCACAGGAACCCTGGTTTACGATAGTGGTAACGACTTCGAGGTGATTACAGCGAATGATCCTACCTATGGTGCGATATTTAACGCCAGCAATAGCAATAACAATTTCAAGAACCGCAGTGATAATAAAGGCCCGGAACCTGAAGGCGTGATTGTTGAAGAGATAGACGGTGAATTCTATGCCTTTGTCCTACTGGAGCGTATTGGTGGAATGATGGTGTATAACATAACAGAACCAACTGCCCCTGTTTTCCTCGAATACGAGAACAACAGGGACAATACTCCCGGTGGAAACGAAAGTGGTGACCTTGGTCCGGAAGGGGTATTATATATTAACCCTGCGGATAGCCCAACAGATAAAGGGCTTATCGTGATCTCGAACGAAGTTAGTGCTACCTTGGGTGTTTATTCTATTGACAATAATATCCTTTCAGTAGGCGATAGCCAAATAACCGAAACCGGCTTTGTCATGTACCCGAATCCAGCCACAGGACAAATATTCTTTAGTGAGCCTGGAAGTTATAAAATCTACGACATCACCGGCCGTAGAGTTTTGGAGGCCAGTGAGGTTGCATTCATGGATATTTCTTCTTTAAGAAGCGGAACCTACATTGTGAGCAATTCCGAAGGAGTAACTAAGAAATTGATTGTAAAGTAATTCTTTTTCATATAGATAGTTGTCGTAAAGCCCGTCTTCAGTTTTTGGAGGCGGGTTTTATAATTTAGACGTATTTTTGCAACCTAAAAAGTGTTGCATGTCTAAAGTTAAGGCCTGGGTCTCTGCGGCCCGCCTGCGAACCTTGCCATTATCGGTTTCCGGGATCATCACCGGAAGTGCTGTTGCCTATGCTGCGGACTCCTTCAGGCTGATCGTCTTTCTTTTTGCGATCGCCACCACACTGGGCTTTCAAATACTTTCCAATTTCGCCAATGATTATGGAGATGGTGTTAAAGGCACCGATAATAAAGGCCGAGTGGGTCCTGCCCGAGCCCTTCAAAGTGGTAAACTTAAAGCAAAAGAACTCAAACGGGGAATGATCATCACCGCTGCTATAACACTCTTGTTGGCTAGTATGCTGATCTTTGTTTCCTTCGGAAATGACAACTTCCTGCTGTCCTTTATCTTCTTTAATTTGGGTATCGCGGCTGTCATTGCTGCCGTTACCTACACTGTGGGCAAGAGGGCATATGGCTATCGTGCACTTGGAGATCTGTTTGTTTTTATATTTTTCGGAATCGTGGGTGTGATGGGTTGCTTTTTTCTCTACACCCAGAACCTGGGATCCTACGTCGTTTTGCCTGCTGTCAGCATTGGCTTACTGAGTACCGCCGTTCTCAACCTGAATAATATGCGGGACAGGATATCCGATGCGAAGTCGGGGAAGAACACCCTGGCAGTAGTACTGGGTCCGAACAAGGTGAAAATATATCACGCCGCATTGATCATCATTGCTTTTTTAGCAGCGGCCTTGTTTATCTGGATGGGATTGGGAGGAGGCATATATTTTGTAGCATTGATCGCCTTCATACCGCTGTTTTTAAACCTGGTGAAAGTATTCAAAACCGCCGATGCTACCACCCTGGATCCGGAGCTTAAGAAAGTCGCCCTGAGCACCTTTTTATTTGCACTATTACTATTTGCTTCCAATTTCTTTTAGAAGTAACTTTATGTAAAATTATTAATTATGAAGATTACATTCTACGGTCAGAACAGCCTCGGAATAGAGGTTTCCAATAAACACATAGTCGTCGATCCTTTTATAAGTGGCAATCCACTTTCCAGAGACAAGGTGGATATCAATTCCCTGAAAGCAGACTACATTCTGCTCACACACGCTCACCAGGACCATGTGCTGGATGCTGAGGCCATTGCCAAAAACACGGGTGCCGCCATAGTTAGTAACTATGAGATCGCAATGCACTACCAGGAAAAAGGGTTTAATGTTCACCCCATGAACCACGGTGGCAAGTGGAAATTCGATTTTGGGACGGTTAAGTATGTGAATGCCATTCACACCAGTGCCTTCGCAGATGGAAGTAACGGTGGTGATCCGGGTGGTTTTGTAATTGAAGGAGAACACAAGAATATCTACATAGCCGGGGATACGGCGCTTACCATGGATATGAAACTAATTCCTATGAGTACTAAGCTGGATCTCGCAATTTTACCCATTGGCGACAATTTTACCATGGGAATAGACGATGCTATCATCGCGAGTAATTTCGTGGAATGCGATAAAGTGCTGGGGGTACATTACGATACCTTCGGATTTATCGAGATCGATCACGATGAGGCTAAGCGAAAGTTTTACGATGCCGGGAAAGACCTGATGTTACTTGAAATAGGAGAGTCTATCGAACTCTAACACCAAAAGTCACCCCAAGCAAACGGTCTCCGCCATGTTGCAAGCCTCCCGCCTTAAACACATCCTTCAGTTTAAAAATCCCAGTGGAACATCGCGTGGTGTTTTAACCACCAAGGATACCTGGTTCCTTATTCTAAAGCAGGGTGATAACTTCGGAATAGGGGAGTGTGGAATGTTTCGCGGACTCAGTTACGACGACCGACCCGATTTTGAAAAGAAACTGGATTGGACCTGTAAACATATAGATCTAGGCCTGGAAACACTACTTGCCGAACTTGTAGAATTTCCTGCAATACAGATTGGTTTGGAGACCGCTTTTTTATCGTTAAGGTCCAAAGATCCATTTTCTATTTTTCCTTCGGAATTTACTACTGGAGAAGCTGCTATACCTATCAATGGGCTCATCTGGATGGGTTCCGAAGCATTTATGAAAGAGCAGATACGCGATCGCCTGAAAGACGGTTTCGGTTGTATCAAGATGAAGATCGGGGCCATTGATTTCGAAAAGGAAATCTCTTTGCTAAAGTCGATCCGCAGCGAATTCTCTTCAGAAGAAATCGAACTAAGAGTAGATGCCAACGGTGCTTTCAAACCTTCTGATGCGCTCGAGAAACTACATCGCCTGGCAGAACTGGACATTCATTCCATCGAACAACCTATAAAGCAGGGTCAGTGGCAGGAAATGGCAGGACTCTGTGAAGAAACTCCCTTGCCTATAGCGCTGGATGAAGAATTAATCGGGGTAGTGTCCATGACCGATAAAATAAAACTACTGGAAACGATTCGCCCTCAATACATCATCCTAAAACCAACCCTGGTTGGTGGATTCTCAGGCAGCGATGAATGGATATCTTTGTCGGAAAAGAACAGCCTAGGCTGGTGGATCACTTCAGCCCTGGAATCTAATGTAGGATTAAATGCCATTTCACAGTACACCTTCACAAAAAATAGTAAATTGCCGCAAGGATTGGGCACGGGAAGTTTGTTTACCAACAACATTGATTCACCCTTGGAGGTGACAGCGGGAACCCTTCGCTACCAACCGGAAAAACAATGGAATGTCGATCTTTTTTCAATATAAACTGTTTATCATATGTTCATAGCCCAGGCGTTTAAGTACAAGCACGATTGGTGGCGTTATCTCCTCCCGGCACTTGGGTTGCTGGGATTGTTCGCATTGAATTATGCCGTGGTATTGCTGTTGGATATGGATGTGGATGCCTTAATGCGGGATCAGATAGAACAAAAAGGATCTAACCGGGTGTTTTTAGAGAATCTCATCCCTTTTGCACTATTCCTTGGTGCGATCTTTGTTTGGGTGAAGTTAGTACACCAGCAGCCTATTCTATCACTTACTACAAGTAGAAAGAAAATTGACTGGGGGCGGGTCTTTTTTGGATTTGGATTGATAGCCGTTACCACAACCGGGCTAACCCTGGTTGCATATTATACCAATCCGGACGATTTTGTTCTTCAGTTCGATCTAGTACCCTTCCTGGTACTTGCCCTTATAAGCTTCTTACTTATTCCTCTGCAGTCCAGCTTTGAGGAATATATGTTCAGGGGATACCTGATGCAAGGGATTGGGGTTCTGGCAAAAAATAGGTGGATGCCGCTTATTGTAACTTCAGTTCTCTTCGGAATTATGCACTCCATGAATCCTGAAGTCGAAAAGTTGGGATACATTATTATGGTCTACTATATCGGAACGGGACTCTTCCTTGGGATCATTACCCTGATGGATGAAGGACTGGAACTAGCCCTTGGATTTCATGCAGGAAACAACATCATCGCGGCGCTTCTAGTTACTTCCGACTGGACCGTATTTCAAACCAACTCTGTATTCAAAGATATTTCCGAACCCTCTGCTGGTTTCGAGATCATCATGTCGGTAGTAATAACCTACCCGATCTTCCTTGCCCTTATGGCCTGGCGCTACAAATGGAAGGGCTGGAGTGACAAACTCTTAGGGAAAGTGGAGCCACCACCCGAGCCACTTTCAGAAGTAACCGATCAAGCATCCTAATTATTCAGCTGTGGAACTAACCTCACAAACACTTCATCCCTCCTTTAAGCTGAACGGCCTTGAATTTTCCTCGGCTGAAGAAGTGTTGAATTTTGCCGATGGGCTCCTCGAAGATGGCGATGCCCAGGAAGAAAGCGTGGTTCGATTCATAGAACAATGGTTGGATTTCAGTGAAACTGTAACCGTAAGAACTTCAGGATCCACAGGGAAACCCAAAGAGATGCAGCTTAAGAAGGAGCACATGATCAACAGTGCGAAAGCTACGGGCGCCTATTTTAAAACGGGAAGTGGTACGCGCGGTTTGTTGTGTTTATCGGCAGATTACATAGCCGGGAAAATGATGCTGGTTCGTGCCATGGTACTGGGCTGGGATCTGCACGTGGTAATGCCTTCGAAAGACTCGCTTACCGAATACGATAATGATTACGACTTTGTTGCCATGGTTCCTTACCAGGCCTGGCATTCGCTTCCTGCATTGAGCAAGGTTCAGAAAATGATCATTGGCGGGGGTCGGATACCTGCCGAACTAGAGGAGAAATTGCAGGATGTGGAAACGGAAGTTTTTGCTACCTATGGTATGACAGAGACGGCTACTCATGTTGCGGTTAGAAGGATCAACGGCCCGGCACGAAGCGAATCCTTCTCGGCCTTGCCTGATGTAAAGTTCTCAACCGATGAAAGGCAATGCCTGGTTATAAACGCACCAAAGATCCTGGATAAACCCATAACTACTAACGACGTGGTTAGTTTACATTCGCCCACCAACTTCACCTGGCACGGTCGTTACGACAACGTGATCAATAGTGGTGGTGTGAAAATCTACCCGGAAGTAGTAGAAGCTAAGCTTGCATCTGATATTGAAAGTAGTTTTATGGTTGCTTCTGAAAAAGATCCTGAGCTTGGTGAAAGGGTGATCCTGGTTTACGAAGGAGACGAACGCTCCGTGCCCAACCTATCCCGGGCTTTTGAGAAATTGGAGTCCTACGAACGACCCAAGCGCGTGTACAGCCTTTCAAAATTTGTATATACCGAAACCGGTAAACTGAAGCGAAAAGACATACTCCAGGTCCTTCAGAAATACAAATAAGGATTTTCCCTCGCCCAAAGTGGCTGTTTACTCAATTGTTGTTTATTTTCGTGAATACGGAGCTTAGTTTTATGGAAATTCTTTAAAACCAAAGCGTTATGAAAAAAATATTTACTGCTATTTTTTGCTTGTTTGTGCTTCAATCCTATGCACAAACTGTCACAGTTACCGGAACGGTGACCGATGATTACAATGTTCCCCTGAACGGTGCCACTGTTCAGGTTAAGAATGTCCAAAAAGGAGTTACAGCCGATTTTGACGGAAACTACACCATAGATGTGGAGGTAGGCCAGGAGTTGGTTTTCTCCTATGTAGGCTATGGAAAACAGACGAAAAAGGTGAATCAGGCGGGACGAATCGATGTGATTATGACCATTGAGGAGCTTGGCGTAGTCTACCTTGAGACCTATGGGGTGAAAAAAGACGAGAAGTTAAATCCGACCTCCATCACGGTCATCGATGGATCTCTCATTGAAAACAAACCTGAGACGGACGCCATTCGTTCGATAGTGGGGAAAGTACCGGGTGCACGTATTATCGGCGCATCAGGGATTAGCGGTTCAACCACTAACTTTTCCATTCGCTCATTGAGTTCCATCACAGGTGATAACACTCCACTGATCATGGTGGATGGCGCACCATTCAATGCTGGGACTAATGACATTGGCGGACTAGCCGGCGGAGGCGCCATTACCAGCAGTCGTTTTCTAGATCTGGACCCGAACAATATTGAATCGATAAAAGTACTTCGCGGACTCAGTGCAACGGTGCTCTACGGACAAGATGGAAGGAATGGGGTTGTATTGATAACCACCAAATCAGGATCACAGAAAACAGAAGAGGCCGGACCGTACGTTCCTTATAGTGAACGCTACCTCGCCGCGCAGGAAGAAACCCGTACTGCCCTGGCCAATGAACGAACAGCTGTGGAACTTGGCTACAGCAGCCCTTATCAATCCATGGTTAAATCCATCCTCAACAGTAGAGAACGGATGGCAACCTACATGGAATTGCGAAAAGGCAACGAAGAGGACCCTGCCTTCTATGTGGATGTATTTGACCGATTCAAAAAGATAGACCCGGATTTTGCCATGGGAGTGCTCAATACTTTTGCTGAAGTGGATAGTTCGGACCCTCAACTACTGAAAGTACTTGCATATAAACTGGAAGAGCAGGACAAGGATATGGATGCAGTGAAGCTGTATCGAAAGTTATTGGAGCTGCAGCCCGATGAGCCTCAGTCGTATAGAGACCTGGCATTAATGCTGGAAGAAACAGGAAATGAAAATGAAGCCATTAAGTTACTTTTCTCTGTAACTCAAAGAGCAGGTTTAGATAAAGAGTACGGTACCATTATCGAAAATGATATCACACGTATCTTAAGGAACTCAAAGGAGGCGCGTGAAACCTATAAAATTCGTGAGTCGGCCCTCAAGAAAGTAGGGAAGGACATACGAATTGTGATCGACTGGAACCGTCCTGATGTAGACCTGGATCTTACGGTTATAGATCCTAATCTCGAGATCGCCACACCTGAGAATCCACGGACACGAAAAGGAGGACGGCTAATCAGTAATAACGAAGCGGGTTATGGCCCGGAGATCTTCGAACTCCCTGAGCTACAAAGCGGATCATACTATCTCAAAGTAGGGCATCCACTGGAAGAAGGAGAGTATCTTGATGTGGAGGGTCCCACCTACGTTAAGCTAACTATCTACCGGAATTATGGACGTTCGGGACAAACCAAGGAGATACAGTTAGTTCGTATATCCGATGACAAGAAACTACAGCTGATGGATCGCATCGCTGTGCTATAACCCAATTATGAATCAGGAAAAAGAGCCGCTGTTGCGGCTCTTTTTTTTATGCTGTATATTTAGAAAAAAATTGAATTTCATGCGAATCTTACTTTTCTTTTTGTTCCTCGGAAGTCTTACAATTCAATCACAAGTCCTCAACGAATGGGACCGCGCTACACTAAAAGACGAGATCCTGGCCGATCGTTTTAATAACCTCTTACCGTCTTTAATGGATCGTGCGGATATAGACATGTGGCTGGTGATCGCCAGGGAATACAACGAGGATCCCGTGATGCGTACCATGTTGCCGGCACGATGGCTGAATGCCCGCAGAAGAACCATGCTGGTCTTTTACAGAAACAAGGAAGCGAATACTATCGATAAGCTTGCAGTTGCGCGATACGATGTAGGAGAGAATATCACTTCGGCCTGGGACAAGGAAAAGCAACCGAATCAATGGGCACGGCTGGTTGAGATCATTCGTGAGAGAAATCCCAAAAAGATAGGCATCAATATTTCGGAACACTTCGGAATTGCGGATGGCCTGGTTTATACAGATTATAGCGAACTTCTTGATGCACTTCCTGATGACCTGGAATCCAAATTGGTTTCCGCAGAAAAACTTGCCATCGGGTGGATTGAGACACGGACCGCCAAGGAAATGGAGCTGTACAACACCCTGGTAGAAATTACGCATGGCATTATTGCCGAGGCTTTTTCAGAAAAAGTAATAACACCTGGAAAAACTACAACCGATGATGTAGTGTGGTGGATGCGACAAAAAGTGACCGACATGGGCCTCGAAACATGGTTCCATCCAACGGTCGACATTCAGCGAACGGATGAGGAATTGAAGAGTCATATCTACTCCTTCACCAAAGGTGATAAGAATAAAGTGATCGTACCGGGAGATTTGCTGCATTGTGACTTCGGGATCACTTATATTGGGCTTAATACCGACTGCCAGCAGCACGCCTATGTGCTAAGGGAAGGCGAGAAGGAGGTGCCTGGTTTTCTTCGGAAAGCATTTGCCGATGGAAACCGCGTACAGGATATTTTCACATCTAATTTTAAAACAGGACTAACGGGAAACGAGATACTACTGAAATCACTTTCGGAAGGGAAAGTCGAAGGATTACGTCCTTCCATCTACACCCATCCTTTGGGGACCTATGGGCATAGTTCAGGGCCAACGATTGGAATGTGGGATTCGCAGGGAGGTGTGCCGGTGAATGGTGATTACCCACTCTATCCGAATACCGTATATGCGATCGAATTAAATACGACGGTAACTATTGATGAATGGCAAAAAGATATACGTATCATGCTGGAAGAAGCAGGATTTTATGGGGAGGATGGTTTTCGATATGTAAATGGCCGTCAAACCGAGATCAGGCCTATTCCTGCAGAATAGAGTTCATTTCTGCATTTTCAACGAGTAATCAACCGAGTGTTTTCCAGATCCGAAGAACAGGAAGAATACACAAACGATAAAGGTTAGAAGCGCCATTATAAGGTCGAACGAATTCAAATCACCCATAGCATTGATAAGAATCGCTCCAACAAGTATCGGTAGCTGTGCTAAAATGGCCCAGCGAGTAAGCAATCCAAAGGCTATTAACAAGCCTCCCACGAAATGAGCTGGCGCCACATAATGGATCATGATCATTTCACCCCCGATACTTTGCAGGGGCTGTACCAGTTCGAGGAGCATTTGAGTATTGCCCATAAAATTTATTCCTTTTATAAAGAGAAACACACCCAGGGCAATACGCAGAAAATCCAATGGGTAATAGGAATGTCTATTGGCCCATTTGTTCCAGGTTTTTATAGTTCCCATAATAAAAAGGTTTGATTCAATTTCTTAAGATACTCATTATTAAGGGAATAACCAATGATTTTTGTCAGATTTGACCCCATTATCCGTCAAGTGAATACAGAATCTACCTATTTACCTACACATCAGATACTGCAATTACCATTAAGAATATCGTCACGAGTAGGATTGTATGCATTACCCTCAACCGTATAGAAAAACTGAATACCACCAGGATTACTAACGAGGTTGAATAAACCACAAAAGTCCGTTAGGGAAGTATTGAAAATAATTGTACAATCCCCAGTGTTCAGGAGGTTCGAAAAAGCATCAAGATCTGTCAGTGAATCATTGTAAGCTATATAAAATGCATCATCAATATTAACTAATGCATCGAAAGCCTGGATAGTAGTCAATGAAGAGTTAACGTCTATACTAAAGAAGTCTCCAACGGTTTCAAGGCTTGTAAAGCCAGTGATTGAAATGAGTGCCGGATTCGCTCTTATTTTAAAATCATCTCCTGTGTTGTTGAGAGATGCAAATCCATTTATCCCTGTTAATGAAGCATTATTTCTGATGCTAAATTCTCTTTCAACTGATGCTAGAGCATTAAATCCGGAAATTGTAATCAAGTTGTCATTTTCTTCGATATATATGTCGTCTCCTGCTATTGTCAGATTATTAAAACCATTCACCACTTGAAGGCTTTGATTATTTACAATGGCAAATTCATCGTCAACCTGATCAATGTCGTGTAAAGCAGAGATATCAGTAAGAGAATCATTAAACGCAATTACCAGATAACCATTAATTGTACTGATGTTTTGAAGACCATTCAGTGAAGTTAAGATCTCATTATCACGAATGGATATATCGAAAGTGGATGTCAAATTAGCCAACGCACTGATACTCGTTAAGTTATCATTTCTTTCAATAAAAATGAAATCACCTACACTAATCAGTTGATTTAAGCCCTCAAGGGATGTTAGATTCAAATTACTACTGACTATCAGGAAACCGGTTAATTCTCTTAGATTTTTAAATCCGAGAAGATTTGTGATTCCTTCACTATTCTGAATGTCTAAACTTCCGATTTTTATAAGAGTCTGAAGTGTCGTAACATCGTTAATGCTTTGGCTTCCGAAGCTAACAATTGTTAATCTTCCCACAACCTCGGAGTAGTTTTGATATCCAAAATCGAGGAGTTCTTGTTGCGTGGTTAATGTAATGTCCCCATTAAGAATAAGCCGGTTGGCAAAGCTTAGCGTGGTTTCTGTAGCTTGATCGCTATAAACCGTTCCGCCACTATTTGTTCCATAGGAACGAATGTAATAGGTTGTCTCTTCTTCCAGGAATGCGAGCTGAGCCTTGTAAGTTCCGGGACTACTGAATGCAATCTTATCGTCATTAATGGTAGGATTAGGACTTTCAGACCAAACCACTCCAACTTCAGTTACCCCGCTGCCGCTTCCTTCTTCGCTTATTGTAAAGGAGACTGTTATACCATTGGCTCCGGTAGTTTCAATTACTACGGGTGAAGCGGTTATGGTCGTGGGATCATTATTTACCGGATCGGGATCCTGAGGATCTGGGGTTGTATCGGTATTGTCGGTACTACAACCAACCATTACCATAGAAACAATCAAAAGTAAAACAAACTTGAAATTATTCATAGCTTGATTTTTAAATGTTGAGGAAATATTCTTTAAACCTGTATCACTCCCAAATTAAAAGGCTTCTCTATGGGCGCATGATCAGCCGCTTCAATACCCATGGAGATCCAGGTACGGGTATCCAATGGATCTATCACTGCATCGGTCCAGATGCGCGACGCGGCGTAGTATGGCGAAATTTGATTGTCGTAGCGGGCCTTGATTTTGTCGTATAGTTCTTTTTCTACCTCTGGAGTGATCTCTTTGCCTTCTTTTTTCAAAGATGCAGTCTCTATCTGAAGCAGCACCTTCGCAGCACTGTTCCCGCTCATCACTGCTAATTCGGCACTTGGCCAGGCTGCTATCAATCTAGGGTCGTACGCCTTACCGCACATGGCATAATTACCAGCGCCATAGGAATTTCCAATAACAATGGTGAACTTAGGGACCACACTGTTACTTACGGCATTTACCATTTTAGCGCCGTCTTTGATGATACCTCCGTGTTCACTTTTACTGCCCACCATAAAGCCCGTAACATCTTGTATAAACACTAATGGTATTTTCTTCTGATTGCAATTTGCGATAAAGCGCGTGGCCTTATCGGCACTGTCGCTGTAGATCACGCCACCAAACTGCATTTCGCCTTTTTTGGTCTTTACGAGTTTTCGTTGGTTTGCAACTATACCAACCGCCCAACCATCGATTCGTGCGTAGCCAGTAAGAATTGTTTTACCATAACCTTCTTTGTATTGTTTAAATTCTGAATCGTCCACCAGTCGCTTGATGATCTCAAGCATGTCGTACTGGTCGGCCCGGGATTTAGGTAGAATTCCAAAGAGTTCTTTCGGATCTTCTTTTGGTGCAGATGGTGTATCTCGGTTGTAACCGGCTTTGTCGTAATCGCCAATTTTTGATACGATGTTCTTTATGGTGTCCAGTGCGTCCTTGTCGTCCTTTGCTTTATAATCGGTGACCCCGCTTATTTCGCAATGTGTTGTTGCACCACCCAGTGTTTCGTTGTCGATAGATTCACCAATAGCAGCTTTTACCAGGTAACTCCCGGCCAGAAAGATACTTCCTGTTTTATCCACGATGAGTGCTTCATCGCTCATGATCGGTAAGTATGCACCACCCGCAACGCAACTACCCATGACCGCAGCGATCTGGGTGATTCCCATACTGCTCATTACGGCGTTGTTCCTGAAGATCCTTCCGAAGTGTTCCTTGTCTGGGAAGATCTCATCCTGCATAGGCAGGTAAACCCCTGCACTGTCCACCAGGTAGATGATAGGCAATCGATTTTCCATAGCGATCTCCTGTGCCCTCAGGTTTTTTTTACCTGTGATGGGGAACCATGCCCCTGCTTTTACGGTAGCATCGTTAGCTACCACTATGCATTGTTTTCCCTGGACATAACCAATTTTCACCACAACTCCGGCACTGGGGCATCCTCCGTGCTCCTCGTACATTCCGTCCCCTGCAAAAGCACCAATTTCAATGCGATCACTCTTGTCGTCCAGAAGGTAATCAACACGTTCCCGGGCCGTCATTTTACCCTTTGCGTGATGTTTTTCTATTCTTTTAGGGCCGCCACCTTGCTTTACCTTCGTAAGGCGTTTTCGGAGTTCGGAGAGGAGTAATTTATTGTGATCTTCGTTCTTGTTGAAGTTGATATCCATTCGATCAATACATTTACTCAAAAATACAAAAGTGTGAACTTATGCTTACCGAATTCACGATTAATTAACGATATTTGTTGCTGCTCTTTAATTTCTAACTATATGATGAATAAGAATACAGTATTGGCCTGGGCAACCTTTATCATGATTTTTGTAGGTGTTGGGCTGATTATTTTAGGTGCCTTTAGGTATGAAGATGTAGCAGGATGGGGGTTTGCCGCCGTAGGTATTGGCTTCTTTGCGATAGCCTGGGTTTTTAATGCTCTGAAAGGGCGAGTTTAGTGTTCCTGGTTTATTGTTTTTAGTGTTCTTTGTTTAAAGTGAATCGGATTTAAACGGATATAAATTTAAACATATCTGTATGGGAAAAGTCCGAAAATTTGAAGATCTCGAAATCTGGCGGATCGCCAGGGAAACCAGTAAGTTTGTCGAATGTTTATTCAAAACTACCAGGATTCGTTTTAATCCAAGATTAATGAACCAAATGGAAGGTAGTTCAGGTTCAATCATGGACAATATTGCTGAAGGATTCGGAAGAGACGGAAATAGAGAATTTCATAATTTTCTTAGTTATGCAAAGGGGTCCTCGAATGAACTGAAATCACAAGCATACAGAGCACTTGACAAAGGGCTTATCACAAGTGAACAGTTTCAGAAATTATCTGAATTTTGTAATGAATTAATGAATAGGATCGGAGCGCTAATGAAATATTTAAGAGCCTCGCAATTTAAAGGCCAGAAATTCAAAAATTCTCCATAATTACGAACAACGAACAACGAACAACGAACAACAAACATCGAACAACGAACATCAAACAACAAATAACATATTTACTAAATAATGTCCGACGATAAGAAAGTTATCTTCTCAATGTCGGGAGTATCGAAGACGTACCAGAGTGCGCAGACTCCCGTTTTAAAAAATATCTATCTAAGTTTCTTCTACGGTGCCAAGATCGGTATCCTTGGTCTTAACGGTAGCGGTAAGTCCACCTTGCTGAAAATAATCGCAGGAATCGACAAGAACCACCAGGGTGATGTAGTATTCGCGCCAGGATATACCGTAGGTTACCTGGAGCAGGAGCCTCAATTAGATGAATCCAAAACGGTAATCGAGATCGTAAAAGAGGGCGTCCAGGAAGTAGTGGATGTACTGGATGAGTACAATAAGATCAACGATATGTTTGGCCTGCCGGAAGTCTATGAAAATGCAGATAAGATGCAGCAGCTTATGGACAAACAGGCGAAACTTCAGGATAAGATCGATGCTACTAACGCCTGGGAACTCGATACCAAACTTGAGATCGCTATGGATGCGCTTCGCACACCGGAAGGGGATAAGCCGATCAGTGTACTCTCCGGAGGAGAAAGGCGACGTGTAGCCCTGTGCCGACTATTACTCAAAGAGCCAGATGTGCTGCTCCTTGATGAGCCTACCAACCACCTCGATGCTGAAAGCGTGCACTGGCTGGAACATCACCTGGCTCAGTACAAAGGAACCGTGATAGCGGTAACACACGACCGATACTTTCTCGATAACGTAGCGGGATGGATTCTCGAACTCGACAGGGGAGAGGGAATACCATGGAAAGGAAACTACTCTTCATGGCTGGAGCAAAAGGCCAAGCGCCTAGAGCAGGAACAAAAACAGGCTAGTAAACGCCAGAAGACCCTTGAGCGGGAGTTGGAATGGGTGCGTATGGCTCCAAAGGGTAGACAGGCAAAACAAAAAGCTCGTTTGAGCAACTATGAGAAACTAGCGAGTGCAGACCAGAAACAACTGGACGAAAAACTGGAGATCTATATTCCCAACGGACCACGATTGGGAACCAATGTGATCGAAGCTAAGGGTGTGTCGAAAGCCTACGTTGACAAACTGCTTTACGAAGACCTGAATTTCAATTTGCCACAGGCAGGTATTGTGGGGATTATCGGTCCGAACGGAGCCGGGAAGACGACAATCTTCAGAATGATCATGGGTGAAGAGACCCCTGATAAAGGGACATTTGAGGTAGGTGAAACAGCGAAATTGGCCTATGTGGACCAGGCGCATTCCAATATTGATCCCGAAAAAACCATTTGGGAGAATTTTAGCGATGGTCAGGAACTAATTATGATGGGTGGCAGACAGGTGAATTCTCGTGCTTATCTAAGTCGGTTTAATTTCAGCGGAAGTGAACAGAATAAGAAAGTGAATATGCTGTCCGGTGGGGAGCGAAACCGCCTACACCTTGCAATGACATTGAAGGAAGAGGGGAATGTACTCTTGCTGGATGAACCAACTAACGACCTGGACATAAATACCCTGAGGGCACTGGAAGAAGGACTGGAAAACTTTGCGGGCTGCGCGGTGATCATTTCGCACGACCGTTGGTTTCTCGACAGGATCTGTACGCATATACTGGCGTTCGAAGGTGACAGCCAGGTGTACTTCTTTGAAGGTGGCTTCAGTGATTACGAAGAGAATAAGAAAAAACGTTTGGGAGGCGATCTACTTCCGAAACGAATCAAATACAAAAAACTCATTCGCTAGTTCTGCCTAATAACATACTAAAATACCAACATACTAAGATACTAGCATGCTCCAGAACATCAAAGCCATAGCCTTCGATGCCGACGACACCCTATGGGTAAACGAACCTTTTTTCAGAAATGCTGAGAAAGAGTTCTGTGAGCTGATGGTAGATTACCTGGATGAGGAACAATGCAACCGACTCTTGTTCGAGGTGGAGATGCAGAACCTTCCGCTTTATGGTTATGGAATTAAGCCATTCACGCTATCGCTTATTGAAGCTGCCATCCGATTTTCCGATGGAAAAGTTCCCATTTCAGTAATAAATACCCTCATAGAAAGAGGAAAAAAAATGCTGCAGGAACCCGTTGAAGTACTGGACGGGATCGAAGATACTTTGAAGCGTCTCAACGGCAATTATCGCTTGATAATGGCTACTAAAGGTGATCTGCTGGACCAGCAGCGCAAACTTATTAAATCGGGTCTTGAACCATACTTTCACCACATCGAGATCGTTTCGGATAAGACCGAAGCTCAGTATTCAAAACTGGTAAAGCACCTGGACGTCACACCCGAAGAATTTCTGATGGTAGGGAATTCAGTAAAAAGTGATATACTGCCCGTTCTCAATATTGGTGCACATGCCTTTCACATTCCATTTCACACTACCTGGGAGCATGAAGTGGTAAAAGAACCTGTTGAGCATCTCAACTTCAGGTTGTTGGACTCAGCCACAGAAATGCTGGAACACCTGGGAGTGGTTTAATTGCTTCTGAAAGGGTTGTTTCAATCAAATTGACTTCCCTTCCGGCTAATTAAAACATATGTTTGACTAGCCTTCGGAAATCGAGTATCTTTAACTTCTTCAAAAATTCAGCAATGAAAAAAAGATATTTTCTCGCCTTAATCACACTACTATTTTGTTTTCAACTCCAGGCACAGCTTCAGAAAGAATTTGAATACCTGGATGTGTTTCAACTTGAATACACAGGGGATCCGCGGATATCTCCCGATGGAGAATACATTGTATACCGGAGAACCGGGTTCGATGTGATGAAAGATCGATCTAAAGGTAATTTGTGGATACTAAGCACAGACGACCGAAAGATCCACCACAAGCTCACCAACTTCGAAGGTAATGAACGCCAGGCAAGATGGTCGCCCAGTGGAGACAGGATCGCCTTTGTGCGAAGTACAGACGAAGGAAGCGAGATATTTATCTATTGGACCAATACCGGAGCTACAGCTAAACTCACACAATTGGAGAAAAGTCCGTCAAATTTAAGCTGGTCGCCCGACGGCAAGCGAATAGCCTTCACCATGAAAGTAGCGGCTAAGGCACCGGTAATTGCTAAAATGCCCTCCAAGCCCAAAGGTGCAAAATGGGCGGAATCACCTAGAATTACCGATCGCCTTAAGCATGAGTCAGATGGATCCGGTTATATCGAACCCGGCTTTACACACATCTTTACAATTCCTTCGGAAGGAGGAACGCCACGGCAAATGACCAGTTGGGATCGAAACCATGGAGGAAACCTATCATGGTCGCCGGATGGACTGAAGATCTACTTTTCGGCAAACCTCAATGAAGACTGGGAATACGATTTCAGGAATTCAGAAATTTATGCGATCAATACAGAAACCCTGCTGTATGAGACTTTTACTGATCGCCCAGGGCCAGACAGCTCACCAAAGGCCTCACCCGATGGGAAATACATTGCTTCCATTGGTTTTAAAGATAAGATACAAACCTACCAGACCCGGAAAATCGAACTTATGGATGCCAACGGGAAGAACAAACGCATTCTTTCGAAGAAATTAGATCGGTCTACATCCAACATACAGTGGGCCAGTGACAGTAAGGGGCTTTACTTCATGTATAAAGACAAAGGCCTGAACAAGATCGGTTTCATAGACCTAAATGGTAAAATAACTGATATAGCGGATGACGCAGGTGGAACCACACTTGGTCGTCCCTATTCAAGTGGTAGCTACACCGTTTCTAAAAACGGAACCATCGCATATACGATCTCGTTCCCAGACCGGCCGGCGGATGTTGCGGTAATAAAAATGGGGCAGGAAGAACCAAAAATACTGACCTCGGTTAATTCGGATCTGCTAGATTACCGAATTATGGGACCAGTGGAGGAGATGTGGTATACATCTTCTTTCGATGGCCGCGAATTACATGGTTATGTGGTATATCCGCCGAAGTTCGACAAACGAAAAAAATATCCGCTTTTGGTAGAAAACCATGGTGGGCCGATACTGAATTACGGTCCGAATTTCTCTGCTGAAATGCAACTGTATGCGGCTGCAGGTTACATTGTTTTTTATCCCAACCCGAGAGGAAGTACCAGCTACGGGGAAGAGTTCGGAAATCTGTTGTACAATAATTATCCCGGTCAGGATTACAACGATGTGATGGATGGTGTGGATGCTTTGATCGCGAAAGGAAAAATTGACAAAGACCAGCTCTATGTCACTGGCGGAAGTGCCGGAGGTATTATGACGGCATGGATCGTTGGCAAGACGGATCGATTCAGAGCTGCGGTTGTGGCAAAACCGGTGGTGAACTGGATCAGTAAGACGTTGGTAGCTGACAATTATTACGGCTATGCCAATTCCCGCTATCCGGGTCAACCGTGGGAGAATTTTGAAGTCTATTGGAAATTTTCTCCGCTTTCACTGGTAGGTAATATCGAAACACCAACCATGGTAATGGTAGGAATGAACGATCTGCGCACACCGCCTAGCGAAGCTAAGCAGTTGTATCACGCTTTGAAATTACGGAAGATCGAGACGGTTTTAGTGGAAATTCCAGAGGCGTCACACGGCATCGCAGCGCGGCCGAGTAACCTGATCACCAAGATCGCACATACGTTGGCTTGGTTTGAGAAATACAAGGAATAAGATTATTCCTTGTTTGGATACCAATCTAGCTGAACTACTTTAATATCCTTTGATGCACTCGATTTCATGATCCAGCCTTTGAATTTGTTCACATCACTGAATCCTTCGCTTCCACGATAGTGATAGGGGTAGACATTTTTGGGTTTAAAGTCGACAACTGCTTTGGCAGCAGCTAATTCGGTCATGGTATAGGGTAGATTCATACAAACAAAGGCGACATCGATATCTTTCAAAGCTCGCATTTCGGGGATATCCTCTGTATCTCCGGAAATGTATACCCGTTTTTCATCCTTCTCTATCACATAACCATTACCGCGTCCCTTTATATGAAATTTCAGTGCTTCTTCCCTCAAGTTGTACATAGGAATCGCTTCCACCGCAAACCCATAACGCTCTTTGGTGTCGCCGTTATTCAGTACATCCACCTGGGCGTCAAATTCAGCAGGTAGCTTATCGGCCACTGCTTGTGGCACCATCATCTTGGTTTTATCGGTGCTTACAGCTTGCAGGGTTTCAAGGTTGAGATGGTCTCCGTGGATGTCGGTTATAAGGATGAGGTCCGGTGACGGCTTACCTGCAAATGCTTCAGCACCACCTACCGGATCCACGTAAATGATGGTTCCGTCCCAGTTCAGGACCATGGTAGCATGGGAAATGGGTGTGATCTCAAACTTCTCTTCTTGCTGAACCACCATCTCATTGTCGGCAATGGGTTCTGATTCGGCTATTGCCGGTTGTTCTTTCTCGGATTTACAGCTGGTGAGGACTGCCGCAAATAGCAATACATAAAGGAATTTCATAGTAGATACTTTTCGTAAAAATACGAAGTTTATCCCCACTCAAACCTGCTACAAGGTTAATTCCATCTTAATATTACTTCGTTTATAAGGGCTGTTGGCTTCCACGGGTACTTCTACGAATCCGTACTTTCGATAGATATGTATGGCGTTTTCCAGTATGGTGTTAGAATAGAGTAGAAGCTTTGTTTCGCCCCGTTCCTTTGCGAAATCAATGCAGTATTGCATCAATAATTGACCGATCTTTTTACCTCTTGCTGAAGGGTGAACGGCCATTTTTGTGAGTTCAAGGCAACCGCTTATGTGGGGCATCAGCGCAACAGTTCCGAGGATTTTTTCTCCCTGCTTCACAAAGAATATATGACCGCCAGGATCAATTATGAATTGCTGAGGATCACTAAGCACCTCCCGGTCGAAATCTTCCACATAAAAATAAGTTTCCAACCATTCAATATTGAGGTCGTAGAAATGGGAAGAATATTCCTTTTGAAACGGAACGATCTCGAGTTCCATGATTACAATTTCGTATCGATCTGCTTTATCGCTTGCTGTTCACGGCTGTTTGCCGATTCGTAGATGTCTTTAGCTCTTTTCAGTATATCTTCAGCATAATCCCGATCCTTGATATCCTTGGCATTGATCCTAACGTTGAAATAAGCACCAACTACCGCTGCCCTCGCACATAGAATTCCCACCCCTGCATCCGAAAGGGAAGTCTGAAGTCCTTTGTCCATCATTGCTTCCATTACCTCCATGGAATCATGGGCTGTTTCCATAACCTGGAAGGGGATTTCAGTGGCGTATTTAGTGGCCTCTTCGATAGCTTCGGCTCTTGCAGTTTTTTCTTCTTCTGTGGATTTAGGCATTCTAAAACCATCGATGATCTTGTTAAACGCATTGGTGTCTTCGTCTACTAGGTAGAGTAATTTATTCAGGTATTCCTGGCCTTTTTCGGCCCACTTGGAGAAGAATTCCCATTGGTCATCCCAACCGGCCTTATGTCCCGATAAATTTGCAACCATGGTCCCGAGCGCAACGCCTAAACTTCCTGCATAGGCCGAAATCGAACCACCGCCGGGCGCCATGGATTCGCCCGCTGTTTCATCTGCAAAATCGGTTATCGAAAGATCGACCAGTTTTTTTTCTTCGGAATCCATCATGTACTCAATGATCTTCTCCTTGGGGTTGAACGGTTTCAGGTCGTCCAGGCCAAGTGATTTCACGGCGATCTTGATCTTTTCACTTTCTGAAATACCCAACGATCGTTGCTGTTTCAGTAAAAAATAATCGGCGGCATCCAGCATGGCTTGCAATGGAACCAGCCCAACCAATTCTGAACCTGTCACCCTAAGCCCTCTTTTATCGGCGGCCTTACAGGATTCGTCGAAAGCAACATGCATGGAGGTTATCGAAATGTTTGTAAGGTTGTAGGATATCTGGGCGATGCCATATTCCTCAATATACCAGCCAATTCCTTTTACCGCTTTTAGTTTTCCGGGAATACGCACAGGTTCACCGTTTTCGTCCACTACTTTTTTTCCGGTGATCGGGTTCCCTTCCCGTTTCACCCTTCCGGCCTCGCGAATATCGAAGGCAATTGAATTGGCGCGTCGGGTTGAGGTGGTGTTCAGGTTTATGTTGTATGCGATTAGGAAATCACGCGCAGAGATGGCCGTAGCACCGGTCTTAGCAACTGCATCGTTGAACTCGGCCGGTCCGAAATCCGGTTTCCAGCGCGGGTCCACTAGTTTTTTTGCCAGGCCTTCGTACTCACCCGATCGGCAATTTGCCAGGTTTTTTCTTTTTTCTTCTGAAGCCGCTTGCTCGTAGAAATATCCTGGAATTCCAAGTTCTTTACCAACTCGTTCACCGAGTTTGTGTGCATAATCAGCAGCTTCTTCCATGGTGATGTTGCTGATTGGCACTAACGGACAAACATCGGTGGCACCAAAGCGGGGATGTTCGCCACTGTGCTTCGACATATCGATGAGTTCAGAAGCTTTTTTTATGAGTCGGAAGGCGGCTTCGATCACTGGTTCCGGCTCTCCTACAAAAGTAATGACGGTCCGGTTTGTGGCATTTCCGGGGTCGACATCCAGTAGTTTTACTCCTTCAACAGTTTCAACCACACCTGCGATTGCCTTGATCTTTTCGGCATCGCGGCCTTCGCTGATATTAGGTACACATTCGATTAGTTGTCTTTGCATGATAATTCTATTGATTAAGCGGTTAGATCGAGCACAAGAGAAGCAAGTGCTTTACCAACAGTATTGACTTCTGTTTTTTCCGGGATGGCTTCACAAATATGCACGTAGGAGGGAAGCGGGTTCTTTGAAAAGAATCTCGCAAACTGCCGCGCCTGTGTCATACTAAAACCGGTTGGGGTCTCAGCGCTGGATGGGAAACCTTCAATTGCATCCACGTCTATCTCCAGTCCGAATTTCTTATTCCTGATGAACTGCTTTGCTACCTTCACCGCCTGATGAAACGGGGGGTTCTCACGAATGATCACATCCTCAAAAAAGTAGAACCCGATCCGGTTCTTGAATTGCTCCATCCTGTTGTACACCTCCTGGGCCGTATAGCTCTTGTGAATACCGAAAATGGCGTACCTGTCCACGTAGCCTTTTTCCATGGCATAGGAAAAGGCATTCTCATTATGACGGTGGGTTAATGCTTTGAAGTTGCTATCAGCGTCCATACTTACTACATTGATTGGTCCTCCCAGTGCGTCACTTACTCCTTTCACAAGGCCAAAACCATTGTTGTGACCGCCACCAATAGCAACCGGGATCTTGCCTGTAGATACAATGAAACGAACCAATTGTGAAACCTCGAGATCAATTTGTTCTACCAGTTTACCAATGGTCTCTCCGAAGTTATCTCCATCGGGGTCCAATAGCGAAGCTGTCCTCATTTCCTTGCTGAAATCAAGGTCTCCCAGAATTATAATGGATTCTGGTTTGGTGAGACTGTTTGCCTGCATATCAAGCAATGCTTTCAAACAAGCTTCCCAGGCATCCGAACTTCCTTTTCTACCATAATTCGCCAGTACGCCTACATCTTCTTTAATTCCGAAGAGCACATAAGGTGCCCTCTGTTTTTTTATGTCCTCAAGCTTTTCAACAACGCCTACTACTTCCGCGAACTTTTTTTCTCCTTCCGTCAGGCGAACCTGCGAAGTGAGAAACTCCCGATTGTATATCTTCAAACCATTCATAAGAGTTGTCCGTTACAAATTACACTGTCGATACAATTACTTCCGAAGGAATAAGGAAGGAAACCGTAAGATGGAATCTCTTTCGTTATTATCAGGTTGGCTTTTTTTCCCTTCGTTATGCTGCCATGTGTTTCACTTAAACCCATGGCATAGGCTGCATTTACAGTAGCAGCATTGATAGCTTCTTCAGGAGTAAGCTTCATTTTGATACAGGCCGAGGCTACAACAAAATTCATGTTTCCGGTAGGCGAGGAGCCTGGATTGAAATCGGTAGCAAGAGCCAAAGGTACTCCTGCATCGATAAGGGTGCGTCCAGGGGTGTAAGGAATTCCGAGGAAAAAAGAACAGGCGGGAAGTGCTACCGCCATGGTGTCGGAATGTTGCAGATCTTTTATATCGTCGTCACTAAGTACCTCGAGGTGATCCACTGTTAGGGCATTGTGTTTTATACTTACCGCAATCCCACCGATGGAATTAAACTGATTCACATGAATCTTCGGGATGAGATCGAATTTAACAGCGCAGGAGAGAATTCGATCGGTGTCTTCAACGCTAAAATAGCCCTCTTCACAGAACACATCCACGTAGTCCGCCAGTTTTCCTTCAGCCACTGCGGGAAGCATTTCGTTACAGATCAGGTCGATATAGGCGTCTTTATTGTTTTTGAATTCTTTCGGAACTGCGTGAGCACCGAGAAAAGTAGTTTTTACAGTCACCGGGTATTCCTGGTCCAGTCTTTTCGCAACGCGCAACATTTTTAGTTCAGCTTCGGTAGTTAGTCCGTAACCACTCTTAATTTCTATAGCGCCTGTTCCGAGACTCATGACTTCTTCCAGTCGTTTAGCTGATTGCCGGAATAGCTCTTCTTCGGAAGTTTCCTGAAGCTTTTTGGCACTGTTGAGGATCCCACCTCCTTTTTCGGCGATCTCCTGGTAGCTCAATCCGTTGATCCTGTCAACGAATTCCTGTTCCCTGTTTCCCGCGTAGACTAAGTGTGTATGTGAATCGCACCAGGAGGGGAGGACTATTTTACCGCTGCAATCGATCACCTGGTCGAATGAGCCTTCAGGAGTTGCCTCCATTCCTCCGAAATTGAGGATGCGATCGTCCTCTATAAGTAACCAGGCATTTTTGAGTGTGGGAAGATCGTTCATCTCCGGGCCACTTAAAGCTCTTACCGGAAATTCCCGTATTTGCAAGAGTTCCTTGATGTTGGTTAGCAAAACATTCATCGATCAAAGATAGCAAACCTGAAAAGGAATTTATAACTTAGTACAGTAAAAAAATTCAGGTAAAATGAAATCGAAATCACCAGGTGTAAACACCATTTGCACTCATGTAGGTGAGCTGTTAGACGAGCAACACAAAGGGGCTATTTCTCCTTTGTATATGGCGAGTTCTTATGCTTATGAAGATGTGGAGGTAAAACGTTATCCGCGTTACTTCAACACTCCGAACCAGGAGGGATTATCAAAGAAAGTAGCTGCGTTGGAGCATTGTGAAGCCGGGTTGATCTTCGGAAGTGGGATGGCAGCGATCAGTCATACTATGCTTGCTTTTTTGCAGAAAGGAGACCATGTGGTTGTTCAGAAGACCATTTACGGTGGTGCGTTTAATTTTATGGTTGAGGAATTTCCCAAGTACGGGATAGCGTATGATTTTACCGATGGTTTTTCTGAAGATGATTTCAGAACTAAGATCAAGCCCAACACAAAAGTTATCTACGTTGAAACACCTTCAAATCCGCTGATGCTCATTACCGATTTGAAAATGATCGTTCGGTTGGCAAAGGAGTTTAATTTAGTATCGATGATCGACAACACTTTCGCATCACCCATAAACCAAACCCCTGCCGATTTCGGAATCGATATTATGATCCATAGTGCTACCAAGTATATGGGAGGCCATAGCGATATATGTGCCGGAGCTGTAGCTGCTTCAGAAGAAAATATTCAAAGGATCTGGAACGTTGGGAAGAACCTGGGCGGTAGTTTAAGTGATCAAACCGTTTGGTTACTGGAGCGAAGTATGAAAACCCTCGGAATTCGTGTAAAAGCCCAAAATCGGAATGCAAAAAAGATAGCTAAATGGCTGGATGCACATGAGTTGGTGGCCAGGGTGTATTATCCCGGCTTAAAGACCCATCCCGATCACGACCTGGCCAAAAAGCAGATGAAGGGCTATACAGGGATGATGTCGTTTGAGCTTGTACCAAGCGTTGATCCGGAGAAATTCATGAGAACACTTAAGTTGATAAAGCAATCAATGAGTCTCGCCGGTGTTGAATCTACGATTTTGTCGCCTGCCAAGACCTCTCATGCTTTGCTAACTCCCCAAGAGCGTGAACGACAAGGTATTTCGGATGGACTGCTGCGTTTTTCAATAGGTATAGAAGACAAGAAAGACATTATTGCCGATCTGCAACAGGCCTTTGAAGCTATTACCCGGGATCAATTACAAAATTCAACAGTATGAAGTTAGACATCTTAGCCATTGGGGCGCATCCCGATGATGTGGAAATGAGTTGTGGGGCAACCCTGGCCAAAGAGATAGCGGCAGGAAAGACAGTGGGTATACTCGATCTTACCCGGGGAGAATTAGGTACACGTGGAAGTGCGGCAATAAGGAAGGAAGAAGCAGATAGGGCAGCAGAGATCCTGGGAGTTAAAGTGAGGGAGAACCTGGGGCTTAAGGACGGATTTTTTCAGAATGATGCTGAATCCCAACTCGCAATTATCCAGGTGTTGAGAAAGTATCGTCCTGATGTGGTACTTTGTAATGCGGTGGACGACCGACATATCGATCATGGAAAAGGCAGTAAGCTTACCAGCGACGCTTGTTTTCTCAGCGGACTCCGACGCATAGAAACTAAATTGGATGGTGAGGCTCAGGAAGCCTGGCGACCGAAGCATGTGTATCACTACATTCAATGGAAGGATCTTGAGCCGGATTTCGTAGTTGATGTTTCCGGATTCATGGACAAGAAACTGGAGGCGGTCTTTGCTTATAAGAGCCAGTTCTACGACGAAAATTCAAAGGAACCGGAAACACCTATCTCCAGTAAGAATGCCACTGAGAGTTTGAGGTATAAGAATCGTAACCTAGGACGATTAATTGGCACGGAATATGGGGAAGGATATACTGTAGAAAGATACGTAGCCATAAACTCCCTGGACGACCTTATTTAAAAAATAGCTAAGGGTATTGTACAGGCAGGCTAAAAGATTTATATTTGCGTCCGCTTATAATACGGAGCACACATGGTGGTTGTAGCTCAGTTGGTTAGAGCACTAGATTGTGGTTCTAGGGGTCGCGGGTTCGAATCCCGTCTTCCACCCATAAAGCCTTCAACAAAAGTTGAAGGCTTTCTTGTTTTCAGAACCGAAGCTTGCTTCAGGTTTCAGAAAACAAGAAAGAATTTCGTGCGAAGCGCGAAGGCTTTATGAGCAGTTCTCCCATCTCTGGGATCACGAGCGTCTCTGATCACCGAAGTTTTAACGAAGGTGATAGCGAGTAATCCCGAGACCCTGAATCGAGTTCAGAATGACAAGGAATGAAAAGCACATTGAAGCCATAGTATCTGCAGCGGTGTATTAAGGAATAGCCACCACGCCGGCTGGCCCCTTCGCTAAAAGTGTCCACCGGACACTTTTTTTACGCTTGGTCCGGGATCACGAGCGTCTCTGATCACCGAAGTTTTAACGAAGGTGATAGCGAGTAATCCCGAGACCCTGAATC
>NZ_JAFMTQ010000059.1 GCF_026126405.1 Aureitalea sp. L0-47 | reverse complement strand
ACTTCGAATCTTTCGGCTTGTAATGATAATGGTACACCTGCCAATAGTGCGGATGACTTTTTCACAGCAGATGTAACGGTAACTTTTGCCAATGCACCTGCTACGGGAACCCTTGATCTTACGGGTGATGGTACGGCCTCAGTGTCTGTTGTCGGGCTCACCTCTCCTCACACCTTTACTTTAGTTCAAATGACAGCTGATGGTGGAGCGATCGATCTAACGGCGACATTTTCAGATGATGCGCCATGTACTTTTAATGAAACTAATGCGGGTACGGCCCCGGCTTCGTGTAGTGTAGCACCATGCAGCATCACAGCTATTGGTACTTCGAATCTTTCGGCTTGTAATGATAATGGTACACCTGCCAATAGTGCGGATGACTTTTTCAC
>NZ_JAFMTQ010000058.1 GCF_026126405.1 Aureitalea sp. L0-47 | reverse complement strand
AACGCCGGTAATGTATCGATAAGCAATGTTGTAGTAACCGATCCACTATTAGGTGGAGTGGTTCCCGGACCAGATTCAGGAGATGATGATGGTGACGGTGAACTTGATGTAACTGAAACATGGATATACACAGGAAGCTACGCTATTACACAAGATGATATCGATGCTGGTTCAGTAACAAATACAGCCACAGTAACAGGAACGGCTCCAGATCAGAGCACAGTGACCGATACTTCGGCTGCGGTTGTGACTCAACTTTGTCAGAACCCTGCCATCGACATCCTGAAAACAGCTATGTATGATGATGGCGGTGATTGTTCAGATCCCGGAGAGCTTATCAACTACACTTTCACGGTAACTAACGCCGGTAATGTATCGATAAGCAATGT
>NZ_JAFMTQ010000057.1 GCF_026126405.1 Aureitalea sp. L0-47 | reverse complement strand
ATATCGTTGTTCGGATCGGCTACCGTGAGGTAAACCGTTGCCTGATCAGTTGCAACTGGAGCTCCATTGTCGAAGATCTCGTATACGAACTGATCTGTTCCGAAGAAACCAGCATTTGGCGTATATGTGAAACTACCGTCAGGGTTAATGGTAAGGGTACCATTGGACGGACCACTCACCGGAGTTACATTCGTATCTACCGTTTGTGTATCCCCTTCAGGATCGTTGTCGTTGTCCAGTACATTTCCGGTAATCGGATTGTCGATAAAGCCGTTATAAGCATCATCATTGGCTACCGTGATGTTTCCACTATTCGGGATCACCTGTATGGTTACCGTGGCCGTATCACAAAGGGCCGGGGTTCCATCATCACAAATGGTGTATTCGAAGGTGTCTTCACCTTCAAA
>NZ_JAFMTQ010000056.1 GCF_026126405.1 Aureitalea sp. L0-47 | reverse complement strand
CTGGTATTCAATCCTGATGGAAGTTATACCTACACACCGGATCCTGGCTTTACAGGAGAAGATACCTTCGAGTATCAGGTGTGTGACGGTGGAAACCCACAGGCGTGTGATACCGCTACAGTATATATAGAGGTATTGCCAATAGGTGGTCCTGAGAACGAACCACCGGTAGCCAATGCCGATACCAATACCACCGAGGTAGATACCCCGGTAGATGGCAATGTACTTGTGAACGACTTTGATCCTGATGGTGATCCGATCGTAGTTACCGGCAACACCCAGCCAGCCAATGGTTCGGTAGTGGTGAATCCTGATGGTAGCTATACCTATACTCCGGATCCTGGGTTTGAAGGTGAAGACACCTTCGAATACACCATTTGTGATGATGGAACCCCGGCCCTTTGTGATACGGCCAC
>NZ_JAFMTQ010000055.1 GCF_026126405.1 Aureitalea sp. L0-47 | reverse complement strand
AATGCCGATACGGCGGGTACAGAGGTGAATGTTCCGGTAAGCGGAAATGTACTTGTGAACGACTTCGATCCTGAAGGCGACAACCAGACGGTAACTAATGTAGGTACCTTCCCAACAACCCAGGGAGGAAGCATCACCATTGCTGCCGATGGTAGTTTTACTTATACGCCACCGCAAGACTTCGAGGGTGAGGATACCTTCGAGTACTTCATAACGGATGATAACTTTAATCCTGCCACCGATTCAGCCATTTTGACCATCACGGTCAATGGCGATCCGAACCGCAACAGGACGTATGCTAATGACGATGCCTACAATGGCAACCAGGGTGCTACTATCACCGGAAATGTATTGGACAACGATACAGATCCTGAAGGAGATACCCAGACGGTAGATACGGTACTTTCTCCGGTAAGCGGTCCTTCGAATGG
>NZ_JAFMTQ010000054.1 GCF_026126405.1 Aureitalea sp. L0-47 | reverse complement strand
CCATTCGAAGGACCGCTTACCGGAGAAAGTACCGTATCTACCGTCTGGGTATCTCCTTCAGGATCTGTATCGTTGTCCAATACATTTCCGGTGATGGTAGCACCCTGGTTGCCATTGTAGGCATCGTCATTAGCATACGTCCTGTTGCGGTTCGGATCACCATTGACCGTGATGGTCAAAATGGCTGAATCGGTGGCAGGTGTAAAGTTATCATCCGTTATGAAGTACTCGAAGGTATCCTCCCCCTCGAAGTCTTGCGGTGGCGTATAAGTAAAACTACCATCGGCAGCAATGGTGATACTTCCTCCCTGGGTTGTTGGGAAGGTACCTACATTGGTTACCGTCTGGTTGTCGCCTTCAGGATCGAAGTCGTTCACAAGTACATTTCCGCTTACCGGAACATTCACCTCTGTACCCGCCGTATCGGCATT
>NZ_JAFMTQ010000053.1 GCF_026126405.1 Aureitalea sp. L0-47 | reverse complement strand
CCTTCATAAACGTCATATCCCGTTACACCTACATTATCCGTAGAGGCTGTCCAGCTCAGATCAGTGGTGGTCTGGGTAGTATTGGAAGCCGTAAGATTTGTAGGAGCACTCGGAGCAATTGTATCACTCATGGTAGTAACATCCAGTGGCGCACTAGGTGCCGATAAATTTCCAGCAGCATCCTTGGCCACTACCGTGAAGGTATATAATGTCGCCATGCTTAGCCCGGTAACATTAAAGGTCGTTCCTGCAGTAGATCCTAACAAATTGACACCTTCGTAAACATCATACCCCGTTACACCTACGTTATCGGTTGAAGCCGTCCATGACAGGTCGAGACTCGTCATGGTAACATTTGATGCCGAAAGGTTGGTAGGAGAGGTAGGCGCCTCTGTATCCGGTGGATCCAGAGTGGTCACGTTTGCCGCATTACT
>NZ_JAFMTQ010000052.1 GCF_026126405.1 Aureitalea sp. L0-47 | reverse complement strand
GGTCATTGGGAGTTATTTGAGAATTGATGCTTGTAATTTAAAGTTTTTCGATGTAGATTCCTCGCTGCCCTTCAACTACGCTCAGGGTAAACACTCTGAATGACAATGCATAGATTACCGCATCAGCGAATCAAAATGATGTCCGGTGTTTCGGTTGAAAGTCAGCCTATCTTCGCAAACTTCATTTGCTTCGGAAGGTGTTGAAAGTCCGAAGTCCGGAGTCGGAAGCACAGACTCAACAAATCAACGCATAAACAATTTGTCAGGTGTATGTTGTCGGGTGTCGGGTGTCCGGTGTTCGGTGTTAGAAGTGAGTAGTGAATAGTGAGTAGAGGGGAATAATCAAAAAGCAATATCCAAACAACAAATAAGTTCCAAAATCTAACGATCAAAATATTGAGATTTGGTCATTGGGAGTTATTTGAGAATTGATGCTTGTAATTTAAAGTTTTTCGAT
>NZ_JAFMTQ010000051.1 GCF_026126405.1 Aureitalea sp. L0-47 | reverse complement strand
AACAGGTTACCTGGTCCCGGATCGATGGTTTGATCATCAAGACAAGTTACTTCAGGTCCTAATAGGTCTACCACAGTGATCATGGACTGACATGCTGCAAGGTTACCACTGGCGTCGGTAGCGAATACCGTAGCCGTTAGTGGTGAAGCTGCGATGTCGTCACAGTCTACCTCGTTGATATCTACTGCCATAGTGGTAATACCACAAGCGTCGAAGGATAGTGGTCCTCCTGGGATCTCAACAAAGAACGCATCTCCATCGGAGTTGTCCAGTGTAAGAGTCCAGTTAGCAGGATCAAACTGTCCTGTAAATGCAGGTACGAAGCCGCTCACTGTAGTAGTGGCAGGTCCTCCAATACCGTCAACCGATTGTGAACGGAATCCGAATACATCACCTGGCGCCAGGTTGATCGGTCCGCTGTTACCACTTTGAGCGTTAGCCCCTAGTGGATCGGTAAGCTCGGTGTACGTTCCGTTTAGAAGGTATCCGAAGGA
>NZ_JAFMTQ010000050.1 GCF_026126405.1 Aureitalea sp. L0-47 | reverse complement strand
AACAGGTTACCTGGTCCCGGATCGATGGTTTGATCATCAAGACAAGTTACTTCAGGTCCTAATAGGTCTACCACAGTGATCATGGACTGACATGCCGCAAGGTTACCACTGGCGTCGGTAGCGAATACCGTAGCCGTTAGTGGTGAAGCTGCAATGTCGTCACAGTCTACCTCGTTGATATCTACTGCCATGGTAGTGACACCACAAGCATCGAATGCTCCATTTGATCCCGGAGTGATCTCAACAAAGAACGCATCTCCATCGGAGTTGTCCAGAGTAAGGGTCCAGTTAGCTGGATCGAACTGTCCATCGAAGCCAGGTACGAAGCCGCTCACTGTAGTAGTGGCAGGTCCTCCAATACCGTCAACCGATTGTGAACGGAATCCGAATACATCACCTGGTGCCAGGTTGATCGGTCCGCTGTTACCACTTTGAGCGTTAGCCCCTAGTGGATCGGTAAGCTCGGTGTACGTTCCGTTTAGAAGGTATCCGAAGGA
>NZ_JAFMTQ010000004.1 GCF_026126405.1 Aureitalea sp. L0-47 | reverse complement strand
CGTAATTTCCTAAAATCACTACAAGGCTTCGCGATTTCTTAACGGAAATTACTCATCTATACTGACGAAAAGGGTTTTAAAAATGGCCCAACCCCCTAAACTTGCAAACTGTTTATTGTCCGGTGTCAGATGGTCTTAAAACCTCATAAACTAATAAACCACTAAACTAATAATCTAATCACCTTCTACGACGAAGCCCACAATATCCAAGGCGTAGCCAACAGGAAGATTATTGTGTTCAGCACCGTGATGATGGCTCCTTGTTTATAGATATCCCTTGAAGGTAAATAACCACTCCCGGCGAAAAGAACGTTGGAACTGGAAGCCTGGGGGGTAATGACCGCGAAGTAGTTGGTGGCGAACGACAACATAAAGGCCATGAGTGCTGCCGGTACTTCCGCATTTACTGCTACTTGCAGGAAGACGGCGTATAAAGCGAGCAGGTGTGCCGTCTGACTCACAAACAAATAGTGGATCACCACGTAGAGCACCGTTAAAAAGATGTAGGCTGTTATCCAGTGGAAATCGCCTATGTAGCTTGCTATCTGTACGCCAAGGGTCTTCATAAAGCCCATATCGTTCAGTGCCGTACTCATCATGTAGAGAATGGCGAACCAGACATAGGTTTCCAGGGCGTCGCCCGCACCGGAGCGAATATCGTTCAGTGAGTACACATTCGAAAGGATGAGAATTGAGAGTCCGAGGAAGGCGACGATCGCCAGGTTGATGTTCAGTACCGGGGAAAGTGCCCACAGCAATATCATTCCGAAGAAAGTGATTCCCATGATCCATTCCTGCTTGCTCATAGCACCCATGTCGTCCAATGCCTTGCGAGCCATTTCGGGAGCGTGAGGAGTGTATTTGTCCTCCGGTGGATACAATTTGTAAAGTACGTAGGGAATAACAATAAGCGCTACCAGGCAAGGTACCGAAGCGACAAAAAACCAATTCCCAAAATTCATATTCACGCCGAAGTCGGCAGCAATTCCTGCTCCAACGGGATTCGCCGCCATACCGGTGAACCAAAGCGCAGAGCTGATGGTATGCCCGGAAATAGCCGTCATCATAAGATAACTTCCTGTTTTCCTTCGGCTTTCTTTGGTGGGTAGCGAACCTGTGTCCAGCGCCAGGGCGTGGGTGATGGGGTAGAGGATGCCCGATCTGGCCGTATTACTAGGAATAGCTGGTCCAAGTATGGTGTCGGTAGCGACTATGCAATAGCCAAGGTTGAGGGTTGATTTCCCGAAGCGACGTATGAGTATAAATGCGATGCGCCTTCCTAATCCCGACTTGATCACTCCCTTTGCCACCAGGAAGGCGGCGAGGATAAGGAGAATAAAACTTTCTGAGAAGCCTGAGAAGGCCTTTTCAGGGGTGAGGACGCGGAGCATGACCACTGCGACCAGCGCGATGATGGATGCCGTGAAAATAGATAGTGCTTCTAGCAGGACGCCCAGGATGGCCGTGATAAAGATGGCGAACAAATGCCAGGCATCGGGGCTGAGGTCCCAGGGGATGGGCAGGTTCCAGATCACCAGTCCGAAGACGAGTGTGATCACTCTTTTTATCCAGAGGAGGGTTTGGTTTTTTGGGGTTTCTACTTGCGGTTGGATATCGCCCATTGGATTTTGCTCTGGCTAAAGTTAGGGGAGTTGAACGGGAATGACAAATCCGGGTATTTCGGCACTTTAATATTCTTTGAATTTATTTGCAATCCAAACTTCTAAGGATCTCTTCATTATTAACGATTTAAATTCTTAATGTCTTGATTATTAAATATTTGATATGAATTTGTATCTTCATTCAAAACAGTAAAATATGAAGGAAGAAATTCAAACCACCGTTGCACAGATACGCAGTCTGTTGTTTCATTTGGAGCAGATGATAGCAATTTATGAAAACGAAACAAGATGGAGTAGAAAGGATGAAGAGGCCATTGAGTGTACTTCCGATTTTCCCTTCGGTCCGGGCAGGTCGATGCGTACATATTGGGTTGAGGTAGCCGGAACAAGTAATGCGAGGGATTATTGCGCAAACCTGAAAGGAGTAGAGGCCTGTCAGGAAAAAATCAACGATCTGGAAATCACAATGCTATTTTTTCATCTGCAGGGGTGGATTGGTCAAATGTCCGATCGGTTCCGAAGAAAATTAGACACGACCACTGAAAAACTAGAAGCGTATCGTAAGACTTTATTCGTTCTCTGTCACCTGGAGAAAATCAAGAAATCCCTTGAGGCGCATATTGCTGAACTAGGTGGCTAGTTAGCTATTTCTAATAGCTACATTTCGATTTCCTTTTTGGTCTGGAATAGGTGTAGATAAGGCTGTTCATAAGCCCGGCAGCAAAGACCATTCCTATGAAGAAATAATTGTAGTTGGGTACATCTTTAAAGAGGAAAGCGGCTACCAGAATGAGGGCAGCCCATACGATGGCGTTGATCAGAAGTAGTTTTTTCACAGGTCTAAAATTTAGTTATTGCCAGATTATGGACTAATTAGTAATGATGGTTAGTAGTGAAATGTGCTAATTTGTTACAAAACTAATTATTTTCAAACTCCTCGTGGCCGTCACAGATCTGCATGGAGGGGTGAAGGGCTATTTTTCCTTCTTCGGAAAGGACCACTTTTTGCCTGTTCAACAGGAAGTCTAATGCATATTCTTTTGGGAAGGCAGTCCCTGAGCATGCGCCGAAGTGAATATCCTCGCCCCAGGTATCGCCAATGGCGGTTACCAGTTCCTCGGGAGTCCATTGTGCATTGTTCTTTTCAACCAGAAAGATCACTTCGTGAATGTGTTTGATGTTATTCATAAGGCAGATCCGGATTTTTGTTAAAGATAGGGGAGTTGGTGGAAACTTTCAAACGAATTGGACTATGATTATTATGTTATTTTGTTAGGGCAAGAATTGTTAACTATTTGAGGACCAATACTTTTTTGTAACTTTAAGGAGTACATTTTAAAATATCCCGCGTTTTGAAAAGAGCCACCACTACAACACTGTCCATATTATTTTTATCCACCCTATTTCTTGTTTCCCTGGGATGCCGAGAAGGCACTAGCTCCACGGATACAGCAGAGACCTCTGAAGATTTGACGGAAGAAGTGTCTGAATCCACAACCGCATTATCGACCCCTTCGAGCGGAGACCCTACCGACAATGGAGAGGTACGTTTCACTTTGGATGGGGCCCAGTGGGTGAGTGGCCCTCCCGGCCATCCGGAAATGAACTTCGAGGAGGAAGCCATCACCGATGACAACACCATGGTACGTATCGAGGCCCTGGCGGCCGATGGCTCCTATTTGGCACTTACTGTTTATAGTGAATCCGGGGTGGGCGTGGGTACCTATGCCATTACCGATATGGGTATGCGGGGATTCTACAAAGAAGACTTTAATGAAGCAGACGCGTTTATGACCAGTGGAATGGAAGACAACCCGGGTACGATCACTATCTCACGTCTTACTCGTAATGAAGTAGAGGGCAGCTTCCAGTTTGCCATGCGCAGCTCCGGCGATCCTGAGGATATCAAGCAAGTCACCAACGGAACTTTTAGCCTGCGTTTTACGCGTATTTGATGTAATTTAAAGGCTGCAATTTCCGTCGATCAGGTCTTGAAGGGTAGGATTGTATCCATTACCATACACAATGTATTGGCCCCCAATACCATTTTGATCAACCAAACTTTGAAGACCACAAAAATCCGTCAAACTATCACATGTTATGATCTCAAGATCGGATTGAATGCTTACCAGATTATTCAGTGCATCCAAATTTGTTAAATAGATCATATTTTGAATGTGAAGTCTGCCTACGGATGATAAATTTTCCAGTCCACTTAAATCGGTGAGTGATTGTTCTGATCTTATATAAAATTCTCCCCCAACTGATGTAAGGTTGTTAAGGGGACTCAGGTTATTAAGACTATTCCCGAACAGTTCAAAATAACTACCAGTATCTGTTACGTTCTGGAGGCCGTCTAAACTTTGTAATGACGGATTATCTATTAATGAAATCCCTTCTTGAGCGGTTTGTAAATTGGAGATTCCGGAGAGGTCAATTAGATTATCATTTGACCAAATTAATAATGCGTCAATTGTAGCTGAGATGCCCGAAAGTCCATTTATATTGGTTATCAATGGGTTCATATTTATTGTAATATTTCCACGATTTGGGAATCCAAGATTCGTGAGTCCATCGATATCTTCTAATTCAGGATTGTCGGAAACGGATAAATAAGGATTATCCCCATTGAGAACTTTCATAGAAGGAATATTAATCAGCCCTCCAAGATTTTTAATCTTATCGTTACGGTCAATTATCAATTCATTTAATGGTGTAGAAATGCTAGATAATTCATTTAAATCTATAAGTTTTTCATTTTGAACGATACTCAGGGCCTTATTAATCTCCTGTATACTCTCAAGTCCACTTAAATTCAACAACTCCGGATTGACAGCTACAGTTAGGGAGCCCACCTTTTGAATCCCATTTAAGGGCGATAGATCACTGATATAATCTGTTGAGCCTGGGGGTGTACTACCAACAAAGAGCACTCCATCAATTGTGCAATAGTTGTTACTGGCAAAATTATTAACATCGGTCTGAGTGCGCAGTAACACATCCCCGGTGTAGGTATTTGCATCGCAATTTACCTGAGTTTCAAAAGTTGCCTGACCGCTGTAAGCGATTCCATTCGCATTTTCTGCGAATGCTCTCACGTAGTAGGTGGTGCCTTGCACTAATCCTGTTAATGTGCTTGAAAATGCACCTTCTCCCTGACCTGCATTTACCACAGAATCGTTTATATCCGGATTGGCTTCTGTGCTCCAGCAAAAACCTCTGCGTGTAATGGAAGAACCACCGCTGCTCGTCACTTCGGCGTTGACCGTAACCGAATCAAACCCAATATTATTTAAGGTAAGATTGGAAACAGAAGCCGGAACTGTGCTTACACTGTCATCATTGGAACTACAGCTAACCACAAGAACAAGTAGAATAGCATAGAATAACTTATTTAGCATTTTTGAAATTTTTGAATTGGGTATTGTTTTAATTAGAATTCACCTTGCAGTTTCCAACCCACGATCTCCGGTGGCCCCGCCAGGAAGTTCCTGGAGTCGGTCATGAATTGCTGCAAATGCGGGGTTTCCATGTGGGCACCGTAATAATAACTGGCATCGCTCCATACCTCGTATAGCAGGATGTTGGTATCGTCTTTAGCATCCACATGCATAGTGATACTCACAAAATTGGGTTCTTTTTTCACCTGTTCCAGTAGTTTTGTTATGGCTAGAACGGCCTCCGCGCCCTTGTCTGGCTGGGCCTTAAAGCGGACGGTGATAATGGCGTTTTCGGAATTGGCTGTTTGTGCTGTTGCAGTGCCAATTCCCATATGGAGGAGGGTGGTGAGGATGAGGAGGATTGAGCGAATAGGTTTCATTATGGATGTGTTAATGTGAAATTGAAGTTAGTGATTTCTGTCTAAAACCTTGGCGTTGATTTATAGCCACTGTTGGGCACAGTTATATTAGTTTGTTCATGTCAAATTCATAGCCTGAATTTTTCAGTTCTTTGGCCAATTGAAATTTCCAAGCTTCAGCTTTATCAATTTGGATATATACTACACCAGCTATATCGTTAGGAGTTTCAATTTCACCTTTGACTAGTGCACAAACATTTTCACGTCCAATTTTTCCCATTAGAAATCCGTGTTCGAAAACAACATTTTGTCTAGCCCTGGGTTTCAAATCAGGGGTTTTGGCATTTTTTCCTCCGATATCGCAAGGTGTATACAGTACGATTCCAAATCCGACGTTTGAGTATTCTTCAATCTTTTCAATTATTGTTTTGCTTGAACTTGCTTGCTCATGAAGTATGATAGCTTTTAAGTTTAAAGATTCAATAAATCGAGCTACGATATTCTTTACCTCATTATCATGCCCATGGACAATAAAAACCTTTGTAATATCCAAATTTGTTCGAGGTTGACTTGAGTTTGATAATTTGACGGGCTTGATTCGTAAGCACGCTTGTAAAGCAGAAATAACTTTGTTCATTTCAGATTCAAAGGTGGACTGGTAGTTTCCATCTAGTCGGCTGCTGTCGAATTTTTCAAAAATTCGCCATGGAGAGCTATCTTTTCCATAATTGGAAAGTATAAAATCTTCACATTCAGCCGCCCATGCCTGCATTTCAGGAGTGGATTTGCTATATAGCTCACCGTAAGACTCATACGAGCATTTTTCGAATGTATAATCCTTAGATTCGTTAATTAGTTCGTTAATTTTATTTTCCATTCTTTAATTGTGCCCAACGGTTGCATAAAGTTACTAAACCTAAACCACCATTGCTACGTTTACCCATAGTGATTATCAACATTGTTAGCAATAGTTCATCCCCCCAACTGCACTGTTCTTTGCATGGCATCATAGCGTTTGCGCCATTTGGTGAGGTCCTTGTTTAAATGATCGTCTATATGCACCGGGTCCTTAGTATTAAACAGTCCACCCCAGCGTAGTTCCGGGTCGTCTATAATGGCTTTCAGGAACTGGTGGACCGGCCCCGGGACATTGGGGTATTTTCTCAACACAGAGCTGTTGGCCCATTTTCCATTGTCGTAGACCAGGTTCATATCGATCCCATGACCCGCCAGGTGGTTGCTAAACGTAGCCGGGGGCACTATGGCACCATTCACGTTGGTGGTAGTGCGGAAGGAGCTTGTAATATGTATAAACACATCGGCATCCTCCGCATGTTTATTGATCTTCTTAAGTTTCGGCAGGAATTGTATGTCGGCCCTGCAGGGCTTGCCCTGGAAACGGGATCCCTCGTACAAAATAAGCGGTGAGCCACTGTGTGGTAAATTCTGCAAGGCCAGTTCGCTCCAGTGCTTTCCGTAGAACTTGTCAATATCCTTCAGCATTAAATTAATAAGAGGCCTGGTGAGCCAGTCGCCATCGCTTTGCACCCCGTTATCCGCCGCATACTTGATCATGGCGGTTCGGGTGTTGTTGCCGTAGAGTCCATCGGCCCCAAAGCGGGCGAATTTCAGTTCGGCGCCATAGCCCAGTGTGTTCAGCAGTACCTGTACGGCCGAGATACTCATCTTGGTCCCTTTGGAAATATACTTGCGCGTGCGCAGGTCGCTTTGGTGGATCTCCCACAGCACATACATTTCCGGCAGGAAATCGTGCCGCTGCAGGATCACCTTTGCCAGGTCCTTGGAGACTTTCATGCCATCGGTCTGTATGCCGTTCTTAGCGGCAAAGGCCTTTACGGTATTGGCCGTGGCATTTCCGTAGTCGCCATCGGCATTGTACTGATCCCATTTGAGTTCCTTCTTAAACCCCAGCTCGAAAAGCACCCGCTGTAAGTCGGTTACCATTTCGGTATCTGTGGAGCCTTTCTTAAGCCTGTTGGCGAAGTTGGGTTGGGATAATGCCGCTTCAATAATATTAGAACATTCCATTGGTTAGTTTTAGGCCGTTCAATAAAAAACCCCGCTAGTCACGATGGTGTCGTGATATAGGGGGGAGAATACAGTTTAAAGATAGGGAAAAAATGTTAAAAGTTTAAAGTCGGAAGTCGGAAGTCAGAAGTCGGAAGTCGAAAGTCAGAAGTGGGAAGTCAGGTGATAGAAGTGCAAAGTGACCCTTCGGTACATCCGCCAAGGGCGGATACTCAGGGTCCGATAGTAATGGTCACTGAGTGTTTCGAATGCAATGAGAAATGTATCGAAGTGACTGGTGTTGGGAGTTGATTAATTAGGTGTTCGTGAATCTTCGATTTCGATAGGTATTTTTAGGCTTTCAGCCTAAAACCATTCGGATGCATTCCTCTCATCACGCTGTTGCGTGATTCGTCGGATGCAGAAAAATCACTACAAGGCTTCGCGATTTCTTAACGGAAATTACTCATCTATACTGACGAAAAGGATATTACTCATGGCCTACGCCCAAAACTGCGCCTCAGAGACGACTTCGGGACCCGCCGGATGCAACCGAGAGGACAACTAAAAGCTGTTTGAACCACCATCGGTGGTGAGTTCTTTTAGTTGCGAGGTAAAGAGATGGCGGGTGAACAAGGCTCTGCAGCGCTAGAGTTTTTTGGTACTTTTTTGGGCAATGCAAAAAAGTACATAAAGGAATTATCGTCTCTTCTTCCTCGCAGCACCACTACCACCAATAATAATGAACCCTATCAAATACCCAACCCAGTACCAGGTACCGGAATTGCTCTCGGCATAAATACCCACGTCCATATTGAAGATCTTACCCACAACCGCGAAAGGCAGGCAGATGCCGTGCCAGATACCGTAAAAGAAGCCGTAGGTCTTGTCGCTTATGCCTTCAGGAGCACAGGAGGTTACGGTTACGAGTATGAGTAGGAGGAGTGAAAATCGTATGAGATGCTTTTTTTTCATGATCAGATAGTTTCATATAAAGATAGTAAATGAAGAACCAAATTTGAGAACCAGGATGCAAATTTGAGAACCAGGAACCAAGAATCAGGATTCAAGAACTAAGAGGTGTGAATGAACAAATCAACACAAGTATGAAATCACAAATCTCAATCTGCAAATCACAAATAATAACCAATACAAAAATCTCAACTAATTATTTTGGCCTTGGAATTTGGAGCTTATTTGTAATTTGATCTATTGTGGTTTGGTATTTATTTCCGCTTCACCAGTTCTCGATACGCCTCACTACGTTCGCCACTCGAACTGACATACACAAATAAACGTATCAACGAATCAACACAAGTGTGAAATCACAAATCTCAACCTGCAAATCACAAATAATAACCAATTCAAAAATCTCAACTTCGGAGATTGAATATTAGTTATTGGAGCTTATTTGTTATTTGATCTATTGTGGTTTGGTACTTTTTTGAAAAAAACGGTTCTCGACACAATCCACCATGCTTCGGCACTTCGGTTAACTCAGCGCATCGCTCCGCTCAGCATTCAGGTGGATCACTCGAACTGACAATGGCTGTTCGTCACTTCGATACAACAGCCACGGGCTGATACTCAGTGACCAATACTTCGGACCTTGAGTGATTCACCGGGTTTCGATACTTCCGCAAATGGCAGACACTCAACCATCGGTGAATCGTATCGAAGGGTCGACTGCAGAGTCCCTAAGCACAGGACAATCCAAGAAAATCGTACATTAGTATCATGCCTGTCTGGTTACATGCGCTGATTTGGGTGGTCGCGATATACATCGGGATCAGCGTGGCGCTGTATTATCTTCAGGATTACTTTCTCTTTAAGCCGGAAAAACTTCCGAAGGAATTCCAGTTCTATTACGAACATCAGAAAGTAGAAGAATACAACCTGGAAACCCGCGACGGGGCTGTAATCAACGGTTTGCACTTTATCACCGATAACCCCAGGGGAGTGGTGCTCTACCTGAAAGGAAACTCCAAAAGCATGAAAGGCTGGGGAAAGTTTGCCGTGGACTTCACCAGGCACGGCTACGACGTATTCATGGTGGATTACCGAGGCTTCGGAAAGAGCAGAGGCAAACGAACGCAGAAGGCCCTGAAACACGACCTTCAGCATGTCTACAATAAGATACGCGAGCGGGTTTCAGAAAAATACATCATCCTTTACGGCAGATCACTGGGCTCCGGTTTTGCAACCAAGCTGGCGTCCATGAACAATCCGCGCATGCTCATCCTGGATGCACCCTACTACAGCCTTACCAAGGTAACGGGCCGCTATATGCCCTTTATGCCGCTATCTGTTATTCTGAAATACCCCATGCCAACCTACAAATGGATCAAATACGTGAAATGTCCTATTCATATCATTCACGGTACCAACGACAAACTCATCCCTTTTAAGACCAGTGTGAAGCTCTCAAAGATCAACCCTGAGCGTACACGTTTATGGCCCGTAATTGGCGGCGGACATAAAAACCTGAATAATTTTGAATCCTATCACAAAATGTTAGGCGAGATTATTAATTTTGTCGACCGTGATATCGACCTGGAAACAACCAGTATGAAGGTTAAACATTCATCGAAGAGATAATATGAGAATCATAAAGAAAGTGCTGATAGTTCTTGCCGTCCTTATAGTTGTTGTAGTGACAGGCGCCTATTTCCTTCAGGAGAAGATCATTTTTTTACCCTCCAAACTATCCCAGGAATACGTCTATGAGTTCGAGCACGATTTCGACGAGCTGTTCATTGAAACGGAAGATGGTGCCAAACTTAACGCCATTCATTTCAAGAAGGAAAATCCCAGAGGGATCATCGTATACTATCACGGCAATGCGGGAGATCTTTCCAAATGGGGTCAGATCACTTCTCATTTTCTTCAGTACAACTACGAAGTACTCGTAATGGACTATCGCGGCTACGGAAAGAGTACGGGGAAGCTTTCGGAAGAAGTTTTATATAAGGATGCACAGCTTATGTACGACAAGGCAAAGGAATTACTTCCGGACCGAAAGGTCATTGTTTACGGTCGCTCGATAGGTACACCCATTGCGGCCTATGTGGCCTCAAAGAACGACCCGAACACCCTTATCCTTGAGACGCCTTTCTACAATTTTAAGAAACTGGTGAAGCAGAAAGCACCCTACGTGCCTTTGGGATTGGTGAAATATGAATTCCCAACAGCAGATTTTGCCGATGATGTTAAATGCAGGATCGTCATCATCCACGGAACGGACGATGGCATCGTGCCTTACGAATCCGGACAGCAATTGTTCATGGTGTTACCCGAAGATCGCAGGGAAATGGTGAAGATCGAAGGGGGTAAGCACAACGACCTTTTCAATTTCCAGGAATACAACTATGCGATAGGGAAGGAATTGCGGTTCTAGTTACCTTTCTTTTTCTTTAGTTTCCCAACACCCTTTCCACGTTTTTCAAGCTTCTTGCGGTATTCCTCCAGGGCTTTCAGGCGCTCGGCCTCTTTGGCTTCCAGCATTTTCCGTTGTTCCTCCGCTTTAGCTTTGGCAGCTTCTATGGACCGCTGAAGTTCTTCTTCCTCCTGCTTTTTCTTTGCTTCCACCATTTTCCTGTTCTCTTCGTCAATGGCGAATTGATCTGAAGTCTTTGTCTGTTGGTCCATATTAGTGTCTTCCCGGAAATACTGGTTTTCCTCGCCATCGTCGGCAACGATAACCGCACCTTTCTCGGAAGAAGTGGCTTCGACCTCCTGGACGATCACTTTGTTGCCTTCTTTCTTAACAACCTTCTTTACGGTAGTCTCCTTCTTAATGGTTTTGTTCTCCTGTGCCGTACTAAAGCCAATTCCCAGGGCCATGCACAGACTGAAAAGTAGTATTTTTTTCATTTTCTGAATTTGTAAGGTTCACATAAAGTTACTAAATCCTGAAATAAGTAGAACGATAAAAATTCAGGATGGGTGATGGGTTCTTTTTCCGAATCGAAACTGTATATTTGCAACCGCTAAAAATCAAGGAATGAAAGCCGGAATTGTAGGATTACCCAACGTAGGAAAATCAACCCTCTTCAACTGCCTGTCGAATGCCAAGGCGCAGAGCGCGAATTTCCCCTTCTGTACCATCGAACCGAACATCGGGGTGGTGAACGTGCCGGACGCACGTTTAGTGAAGCTGGAAGAGTTGGTAGACCCGGAAAAGGTGATCCCTGCAACGGTCGAGATCGTTGATATCGCAGGTTTGGTGAAAGGAGCCAGTAAAGGTGAAGGCCTTGGGAACCAGTTCCTGGGGAACATTCGCGAGACGGATGCTATTCTGCATGTGCTGCGATGCTTCGACAATGACAACGTGGTACACGTAGACGGCAGTGTGGACCCCATCCGTGACAAGGAGACCATAGATATTGAACTTCAGCTAAAAGACCTTGAAACTACCGAGAAAAGAATCGATAAGGTCGCGAGGGCCGCTAAGACAGGGGACAAGGAAGCCCAGAAAGAGGTTGCTGCCCTTACTAAGATCAAAACCGGTCTGGAAGCAGGGATCTCGGTGCGAGCCATAGAAGTAACCGAAGCCGAGCGCGAAGATTATATCAATCGTATGCAGTACATCACGGACAAGCCGGTGATGTATGTGTGTAACGTGGATGAGGGCTCAGCAGCAACCGGGAATGACTATGTGGAACGGGTAAAAGCCGCCGTGGCCGATGAAAATGCCGAAGTACTGGTACTTGCGGTAGGAACCGAAGCCGACATCACAGAACTGGAGACCTTCGAGGAACGACAATTGTTTTTGGAGGATATGGGGTTGGACGAACCCGGTTCGGCTAAGCTGATCCGTGGAGCATACAAACTACTCAATCTTCAAACATATTTCACTGCCGGAGAGAAGGAAGTTCGGGCCTGGACAATTCCCGTAGGTGCTACGGCGCCACAGTCGGCGGGAGTAATTCACACCGACTTCGAAAAGGGATTCATTCGTGCGGAGGTGATCAAGTACGATGATTACGTGAAATACGGTAGTGAAGCAAAGGTGCGAGAGGCTGGAAAACTAGGCATTGAAGGGAAGGAATATGTGGTTCAGGATGGTGATGTGATGCATTTCCGCTTTAACGTGTAAGCACTTTCTTACTTTTCTTTTCTTTGGAATGTGTTCCGAAGTATAAAAATCATAGAATAATTACTAACAATTTCGGCTCAGAATTGTTAATTACTTTCCTTTTATTAGGTTTTCATTTTCTCTGTGAAACCCTATATTTAGGGCTTATTCAGCAACTTTTATGGCAGAGACTCAATATACCGAGGATAATATCAGATCGCTCGATTGGAAGGAGCATATCCGCATGCGTCCCGGTATGTATATCGGGAAGCTTGGGGACGGTTCTTCACCCGACGACGGGATCTATATTCTGTTGAAGGAAGTCATCGATAACTGTATCGATGAATTTGTGATGGGAGCCGGGAAGACCATCGAGATCCGTATCAAGGACAAAGAGGTTCGGGTTCGTGATTACGGCCGTGGCATCCCACTGGGTAAGGTCGTGGACGTGGTGTCCAAGATGAACACCGGTGGAAAGTACGATACGCGTGCCTTTAAGAAGTCGGTTGGATTGAACGGTGTAGGTACCAAAGCTGTAAATGCGCTGTCTACCTTCTTCAGGGTTGAATCGGTTCGTGACGGAAAGATGAAGGCGGCTGAATTCGCGCATGGAGAGCTTAAGCAGGACCCCGAAATTGAAGAGTCGTCCAAGCGGAAAGGTACTCGCGTAATTTTTATTCCGGACGAAGGCATATTTAAACACTACAAGTACCGTGTTGAGTATGTCGCGAAAATGCTTCGGAATTATGTGTACCTCAATCCGGGACTTACCATTGATTTTAACGGGGAGAAGTTTTATTCTGAAAACGGCCTGAAAGACCTGCTGGAGGACAATATGGCTAAAGAAGATATGTTGTATCCCGTGATTCACCTGAAGGGAGAGGATATTGAAGCCGCTATCACACACCATAAAACCCAGTATAGCGAGGAGTATCACAGCTTTGTGAATGGGCAGAACACCACCCAGGGAGGTACACACCAGTCGGCCTTCAGGGAAAGTATCGTGAAAACTATTCGTGATTTCTACGGAAAGAACTACGATGCCAGCGACATCCGAAAATCGGTAGTTGCGGCCATCAGCATCAAGGTGATGGAGCCTGTTTTCGAGAGTCAGACGAAGACAAAATTAGGTTCCACCGAGATGGGTGGCGGATTTCCAACGGTTCGCACCTATGTGAACGACTTTATAAAGACCCACCTGGACAATTACCTGCATAAGAACCCTGAAGCAGCAGAAAAGATACAGCGCAAGATCCTCACAGCCGAGAAGGAGCGCAAGGAATTGAGCGGCATCCGAAAGCTTGCCAGGGAGCGCGCAAAGAAAGCGAGCCTTCACAACAAAAAGCTCAGGGACTGCCGTGTGCACCTGGGGGATATGAAAAAAGACCAGCGACTGGATACTACGCTCTTTATTACGGAGGGAGATTCGGCCAGTGGAAGTATTACCAAGAGCCGGGATGTGAACACCCAGGCGGTCTTCTCGCTTCGCGGGAAGCCACTGAATAGCTATGGGATGTCCAAAAAGGTGGTGTATGAGAACGAGGAGTTCAATTTGTTACAGGCGGCTCTGAATATTGAAGAGTCCATAGAAGACCTCAGATACAACAACATAGTGATCGCAACGGATGCCGATGTGGATGGAATGCACATTCGGTTGCTGCTGATCACATTTTTCCTTCAGTTCTTTCCTGAACTCATCAAGGAGGGGCATCTGTACATACTTCAAACACCGCTGTTCCGCGTTCGGAATAAGAAAGAAACCATTTATTGCTATTCAGAAGAAGAAAGAATTAACGCCATTGAAAAGCTAAAGCCAAAACCCGAGATCACACGATTTAAAGGGCTTGGGGAGATATCGCCGGATGAATTCCAGCATTTTATCGGTGATGATATGAGGCTGGACCCGGTAATGCTGGACAAGGCGATGAGTATAGAGGAGTTGTTGAAATTTTATATGGGTAAGAACACACCCGATCGCCAGGAATTCATTATCAATAACCTGAAAGTGGAACTGGATAAAGTGGAGGAATAATAAATGACCGAAGACCAAACCAACGAAGAAGAACTTAACCAGGAGTCTGAAGAAATTCAGGATATCGGCGAAGGTGATTCCGGGGAAACTATAACCCGTGTCACCGGGATGTACCGCGACTGGTTCCTGGACTATGCCAGCTATGTGATCCTGGAGCGTGCCGTTCCCGCCATTGAGGACGGTTTTAAGCCTGTACAGCGCCGTATCATGCACTCCATGAAGGATTTGGACGATGGCCGCTATAACAAGGTAGCGAACATCGTGGGCCATACCATGCAGTACCACCCTCATGGAGACGCCAGTATTGCCGATGCCATGGTACAGATAGGACAGAAGGACCTGCTTATCGATACCCAGGGAAACTGGGGAAATATACTTACCGGCGACCGAGCGGCCGCTTCCCGATACATTGAGGCCCGACTTTCGAAGTTCGCCATGGATGTGGTCTACAACCCAAAGATCACCGAATGGCAGGCTTCCTACGACGGCAGGAGGAAGGAACCTATAAACCTTCCGGTAATGTTTCCCATGCTGCTCGCACAAGGGGCTGAGGGCATCGCTGTGGGGCTTTCAACCAAGATATTACCCCATAACTTCATTGAACTAATTGATGCCTCTATAAAGCATCTGCAAGGCAAGAGGTTCCAGATCGTACCCGATTTCCCAACCGGGGGTATCATGGATGCCACGAATTACAACGAAGGCAACCGTGGTGGTAAGATCAGGAGCAGGGCGAGGATCAGTCAGCGGGACAAGAACACCCTGGTGATCACGGAGATTCCTTTCGGGACAACTACAACCTCCCTTATCGATTCTATACTGAAGGCCAACGACAAGGGCAAGATCAAGATTAAGAAGATAGAAGACAATACGGCGGCTGAGGTCGAGATCCTTATCCATATACCAAGCGGTATTTCTCCGGACAAGACCATTGATGCACTCTATGCCTTCTCCAATTGCGAGACTTCTATCTCACCACTGGGCTGTGTTATCGAGGATAACAGGCCTTTGTTTATTGGGGTTTCTGAAATGCTAAGGCGTTCCACCGACAGAACCGTGGAGCTGCTTAAAAGCGAGCTGGAGATCAAGCTGGAAGAACTAGAAGCACAATGGCACTTCGCATCCCTGGAGCGTATTTTCATCGAGAACCGGATCTACCGAGATATCGAAGAGGAGGAAACCTGGGAAGGCGTGATCGCTGCCATCGACAAAGGACTCAAGCCGCACACTAAACATCTCAAGCGGGAAGTGACCGAAGAAGACATCGTCCGACTTACCGAAATACGTATCAAGCGAATCTCTAAATTTGACATTGATAAAGCACAGCAAAAAATTGATGCACTGGAAGATAGTATTGCTGAGATAAAGAATCACTTGAACAACCTGATCACCTATGCGATCGACTATTTCAAGCGTTTAAAGAAGGATTACGGCAAAGGAAAAGAGCGCAAAACGGAGATCCGTGTGTTCGATGATATCGAGCGTACCAAGGTGGTGATCCGAAATACGAAACTCTATGTGAATCGCGAAGAAGGTTTTATAGGAACCAGTATGCGCCGGGATGAATACGTTACCGATTGTAGCGATATAGACGACATCATCGTGTTCACCAGGGAAGGAAAGATGATGGTGACCAAGGTGGATAGCAAGACCTTTGTGGGTAAAGGGATCATTCATGTGGCTGTCTTCAAAAAGAAGGACAAGCGTACCATTTACAATATGATCTACAAGGACGGAACGCGCGGTGCGACTTACGTAAAACGCTTTGCCGTTACTTCCATCACCCGCGACAAGGAATACGACCTCACAGCAGGCAGCAAGGGGTCTAAGGTGATCTATTTCACTGCGAATCCGAACGGAGAAGCAGAGGTAGTGACTATTTTGCTTCGTCAGTCGGGTAGTATCAAAAAGCTGAAGTGGGACCTGGATTTCGCCGACATACTGGTGAAAGGCCGCGGATCCAAAGGTAATATCGTGACCAAATACTCTGTAAAGCGTGTGGAACTGAAAGAAAAGGGTCTTTCTACACTCAAACCGCGCAAGATCTGGTTTGACGATACGGTGCAACGACTCAATGTGGACGGTCGTGGTGAGCTCCTCGGTGAGTTTACGGCGGACGACAGATTATTGATCGTAAAGCAGGATGGAACGGTTAAGACCGCTATTCCGGAGGTAACCATGCGTTTTGATGACGATATGATCATCCTTGAGAAGTGGGATCGTAAGAAGCCGCTTTCAGCTATATACTGGGACGGTGAGAAGGAGTTGTTCTACGTTAAGCGTTTTCTCATTGAGAATCCGGACAAGGACGAGTTGATCATTTCCGACCATCCTAAATCGTATCTGGAGAAGCTGTTCACGGACCATAGGCCTATGGCAGAAGTAGTGTTCGTAAAAGAGCGTGGAAAGGACCGAAAACCCAACGCGAAGCTGAATCTTGAAGAATTCATAGCCGTTAAAGGGATAACCGCCCAGGGGAACCGACTTACCCCAGACAAAGTGAAGGAAATCAATACGTTGGATTCGCTGCCTTACGAAGAGCCGGAGCCGGTTCGAGCAGAGGAAATCGATGTGGTGGACGAAGAAGCGGTGACATCCGAAGAAACTTCAGAAGAGAAAAAGAGTCCGACCAAGAAAGACGTGAAAAAGGATATACCTCCCGGAAACACCGACGATGAAGGGCAGACTACCTTATTCTAACCAATCATGAAGAAATTTTTCCAGGAATTCAAAGACTTTGCTGTAAAAGGCAACATGATCGACATGGCTGTGGCTGTGGTAATCGGTACGGCGTTTAACGCGGTTGTAAGTACTCTCGTGAAGAAAGTGATCATGCCGCCCTTATCGCTGCTCACAGAGGATGTAACGCTTGCTAACAAGAAATATATCCTTAGGGAAGCTGCTGAAGGAATAGAAGAAGTGGCCATTGGTTATGGGGAGCTGATCGAAGTGTCTATAGACTTTATTATCATCGCTCTTACAATATTTGTGGTGATCAAGGGTATGAATCGCTTTAAAAGCAAGGCGGAAGACCCTAAAGATAAAGAGGTGATAACTCCCAAAAACATAGAGCTACTCTCCAATATCGAGCATTTGATGAAAGAGCAGAATGAACTTCTGAAGAAGAAATAGTCTAGGCTTCGTCTTCGTCCTCCTCAAGGGGGACAGTTGTAACAATATCACTCGTCTTTTTACGGAAGCGCATATTCAGGAACTCTATAAAGATCGAGAACGCGATCGTAAAGTAGAGGTATCCCTTCGGGATGGCGCCTATTTCCTGGTCGAATACCACCAGGTGCGTTAAGTGTGCGCTTTCAGCAATTAACATAAAGCCGATCAGGATAAGGAAAGCCATACCCAGGATCTGAACCGTAGGGTGTTTGTTTACAAATTTTCCCACTGGATTTGCGAACAGCATCATTATGATCACGGAAGCCACCACGGCAATGATCATGATAAGGAGCGCGTCCTGGGGTGTATTTCCTACCCCGTTTGTCATACCCACTGCTGTAAGTATAGAGTCGAAGGAGAATACGATATTGATAAGAGCGATCTGTACCACGGCCTTCATCAAGGTTGTAGAGCGGCCTTTTCGTACTTCGCGCTCGTCATGGCCTTTGTCTTCCACCTTTTCGTGAATTTCGCTTACACTCTTATAAAGCAGGAAGAGCCCACCGGCAAAGAGGATGAGGCCTTGTCCGCTAACTCCTACCTTCAACCAGGAAAGGTTGATGCTCCAAAATGGTTTTTCCATAGCCACCAGCCAGGAGATCCCAAAGAGTAGAATGACCCTGATCCCCATAGCCATCAGCAGACCAATATTAGTGGCCCGTTTCTGAAGGCTTTTCTTTAATTTACTGGCAGCCAGTGAAATAAAGATGATATTATCTATTCCGAGAACGATTTCCAGGAAAGTCAGGGTTAGCAGTGCCATCAGGGCATCCGGAGTGGTTAGGATGTCGAACATAGGTGAAAATTTCAGCTAAAATAACAAGATTTTTGTGGAACCCTGCATTAAATCTCACTCACTCTTCTTTACGGCAGAGGCTCTGCTTTTGTTGGGTTTCCCCACTTCGTTGAATTCGAAGGTATAGCTGCTGCCCTTGGTGGTGAGTATCTTGATATGAATGGCCTTTTCTTCAGCCATGTTTTTTGGGTTGAGCTTTCGAAGAATATACTCACAGTCGTTGATCCAGCGAATCTCGGCCGTATCCACGCTTTCTTTGAAGTATTCGATCTCTATGGAATCGTTCCGTACGATGCGCGTGGTGAAGATCTCAGTCCCGCTCACTGCTTCAAAAGTAAATGTGCCCGTTCTGAAGTCGGCACAATTCCGTTCAACCTCGTAACATGAAGTGGCTAGTAAAAGGAGGAAAGCAGCAAATAGGACCCTCATAGTCGAATTTTTTGCAAATTTCCGAAAAAAGGAAGAATTATTTAGTTTTTGTACGACTTAAAACGACCGTCTTTGTAGAAAATCACGATTCGGTCGATCTCACTGTCCTTTATTGGGAGGGTCGGGTTTTCTTCTGAATTCTCTTCTGAAGGAATAAAAGGTAATCTCGCTTCGGTTTTATTCTGAACATCACTTTGCTCAATTTCAGGTTTTGAAGAAACAGGAGGGAAGGAGCCTTTTCCATTCAGCAACCAATACAGTTCCACTTCGGGATAGTGATCGATCACCTTCAAGACAAAATCTAGACTGGGTTTATTTCTACCCGAAAGCAAGTGTGAAATTGTAGAGCGATTCACTTCGATCTCTTCGGAAAAAGCAGTGGCAGAAATACCGTAATAATCCAGTATTTTCTGTAGTCTTTTTGCAAATTCCGCACTGTTTACCATTGTAACAAGTCCTTTGTAGAGATAACGTTTACAAATGTAAAATATTATTCGATTTTACACCAGTAAACAGTAAGTATTATTAGGTTGTAATTAAATTAAGAGATTAATTAAAGTAATTTAAAACGTTGAAATATAAATATTTATATTTGACATTTAGAAGGTATTCAATATTTGTGTTGATTTATATCGATTTCAAGGGTCATTTGTTTACACAGGTCATCATAATTCCAGGATTTACATGTTTACATCTGTAAACAAGCCTTTGTTTACCTTTGTAATCATGGAAGACGAACAAGCTTTGTACCCTGGTCTTTTCAAGTGTGAATTGGAGGGCAGATATGTTCATAATGATCATATTATTCCACTACTCGATCGGGCTAAAAATGATGTGGAAATTTCGGAGATCGGAACCTCCGAAAATGGGCTTCCGGTTTTTTCGGTGACGATCGGAAATGGTCCGATCAAAGTGTTGGGTTGGTCTCAGATGCACGGAAATGAGTCTACAACGACCAAGGTATTATTCGATTTCCTTCAGTTTGTTTGTCATAAAAAGGCCTTTCAGCAGGAAATCCATCAATTTTTAAGCAGTTATACTTTTGTCTTTATACCTATTCTGAATCCAGACGGTGCCCTGGCGTACACAAGAGTCAACGCAAATGAGGTGGATCTGAACAGGGATGCTTTAGATCAGAGTCAGAAAGAATCCCGTATCCTTCGCAAGGTGTACGAAGAATTTCAACCCGATCTGAACCTCAATTTACACGATCAACGCACTATTTATGGTACTTCCGAAGGCAAATCGGCTACGATCTCCTTCTTAGCACCGGCAGCCGATCCTGAGAGAACTGTTACCGATGCGCGAAAAACGGCTATGTCGCATATCGTTCGTATGAACAGGCGTCTACAATCCCTTATACCCGGCCAGGTGGCCAGGTACGATGATACGTACAACGAGAATTGTGTGGGGGATTATTTCGTTACAGCCGGGACACCCTCTATTCTTATTGAAGCAGGGCATTACAGGGTTGATTATCAGCGTGAAAGAACACGGGAGTTTATCTTTTATGCGTTGCTGGAACTTTTCGGGATCACAAAACACGAATCGGAAGTGCTGACGTACAAAGATTATTTTGACATCCCCGAGAACCAGGTGAACTTCAAGGATGTAATTATCCGAAATATTCGTGTAGATGGATACGATGAGCTTGTTTCCGTTGGAATTCAGTACAAGGAGATGTTAAAAAACGGTAAAGTTTTCTTCGATCCCATAGTGGAGGAAATAGGTAAGCTCGACGAGTGGTATACCCACAACGAAAACGATGGAAATAAGGGGTTTGCATTATTGAATTATCATAAAAAGGAGGGAATTGGTGAGAAAATTGTAACAATTATTGATAAAAACACAGAAAACACCCTATTTAATTCAACAGATATGTGCTAATTTTGTTGTATCATTGATAGGTTTTTACCAATAAAAGATTACAAGCAATGGCCAAATTTAAACTAGACGATACCGACCATCAGATCCTTGATATGCTTATCGAGAATACCCGGACTCCCTTTACCGATATTGCAAAAAAATTAGGGATATCTGCCGGAACCGTGCATGTGCGCGTGAAGAAAATGGAAGAGGGAGGTATTATCACGGGCTCGTCGCTCACACTTGACTACAAGAAACTGGGATATTCCTTCATCGCTTATGTGGGGGTGTTCCTTCATAAGACATCGCAGACGCAGTTTGTGCTGGAGCGAATTAACGAGATCCCTTATGTGACGGTAGCTCACGTTACCACCGGAAAGTTTAATATCTTCTGTAAGATCCGGGCGAAAGACACCAGTCACGCCAAGGAGATCATCTACCTGATAGATGATATCGATGGAGTAACCAGGACAGAAACCATGATCTCCCTGGAAGAGAGTATCAACGACAAAAAGCGTTTGATGCATTCCATTTTCAAAGAGATCTAAAAAATATTTAAACTAATAAGGCCCGAAAATTTCAATTTCGGGCTTTTCTTTTTTCTGAAGTATGAAAGTTCAAGACCTAAGCCCATCGGAGTACAATCCTTATTTCCAGGGTTATATAAGCAAGGTAGGGGAGCAGGCACTTTTAGATGGTCTGGTAGAAGGAATGCGAATCACCGAAACCTTTTTCAGGGCAATTCCCGAATCAAAGCAAACCTTTCGCTACGATGAAGGGAAATGGACAGCTAAAGAGATCTTGCTTCACATAATTGATTCGGAACGAATGTTTTGCTTCAGGGCGTTGAGCTTTGCCCGATGCGAAAACACCAACCTTCCTGGCTTTGATGAGAATGAATTTGCCGCGAATTCAATGGCAAACGATCGCAGCATGGAAGACCTTGTGGAAGAATACAGCAGTGTTCGTAAGGCGTCGATAGCGATGTTTAGCAGTTTTGATGAAGAAACATTAAAACGCATAGGACAGGCCAATAACAGCAAATTATCTGTTCGCGCAGCAGGATTCCTCATCTGCGGACACGAAATTCATCATCGCTCAATAATTTCGGAACGTTATCTTTAGGATATATTAAGAATAATCCTCGTCCTCTTCATCTTCCGTATCCTTTTTCGCTGGAATTTCACTGATTGGCTCATCGAAATCGTCTTCATCGTAATCGTCTTCATCGAAATTCTCCATGGTAGTAACAAGGCGAGAGCTCACTTTCACTAAATAAATAGTATCGTCTGTGCGCACTTCAACGGCTTCAACCGTTTCGTTCCTGGCATTCTTAAAAACAACAATGTGGTCGTCGTCATATCCATCAGGATACTTCTCTACAAGCAGGGTAAGGATTTCCGGGGTAAGTTTCTTGAAATCAACAATTATACGTTTCATTTTGGGGACTGGTTAGATATAGAAATAAAACTAATAAAAAAATCAATGCGTCAACATTACGTTTGTGTAATCTTTTTAGCTAAGTGCAGCGTAGTATGAAAAAGCCTCAAGTATCAGTGAGTTTGGTACCTCACAGTTGATTTCGTGATCGTCGAAGTCCTTAAGAAGTACAAAATTGATACGTCCATTACTGTTTTTTTTGTCGTAGATAAGGAGTTTGCAGATAGTAGTGATGTCTTCTTCGGAAAAAGACTGTTTAGGGTAGATCTTACTTATCCCGGAGCTTATCTTCTCAAGGGATTCCTTTGGAAACCCAAGTTGTTCAGAAGAAATATAAGTAGCAAGGATCATCCCGATGGCAATGGCTTCTCCATGAAGCAGCGGAGCATTTGGTTGCTGGTCTAAGAAATAGGATTCAATGGCATGACCCAGCGTATGACCGTAGTTCAGTAACTTCCGAAGGCCTTTTTCGGTAGGGTCCTCAGTCACGATCTTATGCTTTATGAGTACCGACTCCCAGATGAGATCCTCGGTTTCAGCTGTGTTTATTTCGAAATTAATACAAGCATCGAAATAGTCTTCCGAAGCAATGATGCCGTGCTTTAGCATTTCGGCTAGTCCGGAGCGAAGATGGTCAGAGGGCAGCGTGTCCAGGAAGTTCACATCGAGTAATACCAAAGATGGCTCACGGATCACCCCCACCTGGTTTTTCAGGCTTCCCAGATCCACGCCGGTCTTTCCGCCTATGGAGGCATCTACCATGGCCAGGAGGGAGGTTGGGATATTCAGAAAATCGATCCCGCGTTTAAAAGTGCAGGCTACGAATCCGCCAAGATCTGTCACTACACCACCCCCAAGGTTGATGATAATACTGTATCGGTCGGCGTTTAAGCGAGACAATTCATTCCACAACTTCATGCAGGTGGCAATGGTTTTGTGCTGTTCACCGGCAGAGATCTCCAGAATATGAGGCTCTTTATCGAAACTAAGGGCATCCAACAACTTTGGAAGACAATGCACACGAGTGTTAGTATCTGTAAGGATAAAGGCACGGGAGTGATGCTTCTCTGCTAAATAGGCGTTCAGGCTGTTCCAGGCGCCAGTTCCACAATAAACAGATCCGATATTTTTCAGTTGTTGCATGAAATGCTTTTGGTCATGTTTTGAATTTTCAAATCTAATTATATTTGTTCAGAATACTCTTCACTTATGATATCAAAACAACTTTTTGAAAATACGGAAGTTGCGTTTCGCTTAAAAAGCGACTCGGAACTTGAGAGGGCCTATTTTTTGTTCAGGATGATCGCCAATGAACCATTAGTAAAAATAGGTACCGCGGTTACAAAATTTGCACTGAACATCCACCTTCCGGTGGAGGGATTGATACGTTCTACTGTTTTCGACCATTTCTGTGGTGGTGTGAACCAGGCGGATTGTATGCCTGTTGTGGACAAGGTCTACGATGCCGGAGTTTACTCCGTATTGGACTATTCGGTAGAAGGAAAAGAAGAGGAGGAACAATTTGATCGAGCGCGCGATCAGATCATTGAACTCACTTATTTCGCCAGGGATAAGGAGGCCATGCCGTTCTCGGTTTTTAAACCCACGGGTCTGGGGCGTTTTCATGTGTGGCACAAGGTAACGGACGGAAAGGAACTCACAGAATCTGAACAGGGTGAGTGGGACCGAATAGTGGCGCGTTATGAGGCTATTTGTGATGTTGCCAGGGAATGCGATGTGACCTTACTTATCGATGCAGAAGACATGTGGATGCAAAAGGCCGCCGACGAGCTATGTGAGGCCATGATGGCCAAATATAACACGGAGAAAGTAGTGGTGTGGGATACATTGCAGTGTTATCGCCACGACAGGCTGGAGCACCTTAAACAAAGACATGCCAGGGCAAAGGCCGGAGGCTATAAGACCGGTTTTAAGATCGTTCGTGGGGCTTACATGGAGAAAGAGCGTGAGCGAGCGGAGGAATACGGTTATCCATCGCCCATTTGCAAAAACAAGGAGGAAACCGATACCAACTTTAACGAGATCATGAAGTATATCCTGGACAACCTGGACGATATCCATTTGTTTGTGGGTAGTCATAACGAAGAGAGTTCGTACCTGTGCATGGAGATCATGGAAGAGAAGGGTCTTGCAAAGAACGATCCCAGGATCTGGTTTGGGCAGCTTTACGGCATGAGCGATCACATAAGCTACAACCTGGCCGATGAAGGCTATAACGTGGCCAAATACATCCCCTTTGGGCCTGTAAAGGACGTAATGCCTTACTTAATAAGGAGGGCAGAGGAGAACACGTCTGTGTCCGGGCAGACCAGCCGGGAGCTAAATCTACTAAAGACGGAGAAGGAGCGTAGGAGGCTGTAGAGCATCTCTTTGGAAATGGTCAAAGCATTAGAAAATAAAAAAGCTCATCAATGTGATGAGCTTTTTTTGATTCATTATTATCATTTATTCTTTTACCTGGATATTTCCTCCTTCAATATCATACACAGGTTCGTTGAAATTATTTGTGCACGTATAAACCGCCGGATTAACTCCTGTATAGAATAAAGTCATTTGGTCAGGTGCCGCATTCGCTCCTTCACCATTGTCGGTCACTTTGAACCAGCACAATGAACCTTCATTAGCTGGATTTTGGTTGTCTCGTGTAACAACACCGGACATAACTGCTGTATTTCCAATTACTTCAAGACAGTCAATATCGAATTGAATGTTACGCTGGCCTCCGATATAGGTGAGTACACCACCGCCTTGTACAGATCCGTTATTCTTCACTCTTGCATTGAAGCTAAAATGCCTGAATCCTTCACCGTTGGGTGGAATAACTTCCAGAGATATTGTTCCCTGTCCGCTAGCCGAAGGACCGCTGGCACGCGTTTGTGTGGTTTCCTGGGTAAGGTTTTGAGCGTCGTTATCAGGAACCTGAACATCTTCCTGGGAGCATCCCATAAATAGAAGCATAACACTTGCTGAAATAGCAAAAAGGCTAAATCTTAAACTGGAAATTTTAAAAGTTGTTTTCATAATATATTGGTTTAGTTATTAATTCGTGAAATAAAACGTACAACCCTTACGGGCGCAACATACAAATGGGGAATGGTATAAGAATACAATCGCTATAGGGGGGGGAGGATAACGATAGTAAAAAGGTAGGGATTAATTTAGAGACTATCGCAAATAATGCTCAAATAAATTGTATGTAATTCCTTACATCCTAAAGGATTATGGAAGAATGTCATTGATCATATAAAGATTTGGCAGATATGAGGTTTATTGTGGAATAAGGTTCGAATTATTTTTCAAAAAATACCGTGATGTAGTCCTGTATAGGAAGATTATTGCCTTAATAGGATAGAATTGGATATCTTTGGATCGCTATGAAATTCTACACTTCCTGTTTTCTATTTCTACTTGGTATCACTATATATGCTCAGGACCCGGCCTATGAACTGGTATGGGCCGATGAATTCGAGGGCAATGGTGCCATCAATGCAGATAACTGGCATCACCAGACCTTGCTTCCCAATGGGAGCAGCTGGTACAATGGCGAGATACAGCACTACACAGACAGACAGGTGAATTCCTATGTGGATAATGGCACCCTGAAGATCGTAGCCAAGCGGGAGACCTATACAGACCAGGGAGTGACAAAGGATTTTACGTCGGCCCGGTTGAATTCTAAGTATGCATTCACTTACAGCAAGGTGGAGATCCGTGCTAAATTACCTACAGGTGTTGGTACCTGGCCCGCTATGTGGACCCTTGGACAAAATATAGCCGAACCGGGAGGGTATTGGGAGCCTACCTATGGCAGTGTTGGATGGCCTGCTTGTGGGGAGATCGATATCATGGAGCATTGGGGTGATAACCAGAATTTCGTACAAAGCGCCATTCATACGCCTTCCAGTTTCGGGAATACCGTAAACAAAGGCGGGACTATTATTCCAACGGCCAGTACCGAATTTCACGTATACACCATGGAATGGGATGAGGACAAGATCGTCTTTGCCGTGGACGATGTAGTGCATTATACCTACAACCCCTCCGTGCAGAATGCTGACACCTGGCCTTTTACCGCCAACCAGTATATTTTGTTGAACGTGGCCATCCTTCCCAACATAGCTCCTTCCTTTACCGAAAGCAGCCTGGAGATCGATTATGTAAGGGTGTATGAAAAAGTTACACTAGGTACCATAGATGCCGAGCCAAAAGGCATGGGTGCTGTTATAAATCCCGTGGGGGAGCAGCTGGAAATGCTAGTGCACGAAAGCGCCGTGGGTAGTAATATGTTTGTGTACGACATCACCGGCCGACTGGTAGACCGTTTCGAGATAGGCCAAACCAGGGTTGTAAGAGACAGTGCTCACTGGAGCCCCGGGCTTTACCTGGCCCGCCTGCAAGGCCAGGGGAGTGGGCAGATGGTGAAGTTGGTGAAGGAGTAGGTTGGTATATTAGTATATTAGTATTTTAGAATGTTAGTAGGTTAGTAACCAACACCGTATAGCAACTGTTTCATTTTGCTACCGTTGAGTTCTACGGGTTTGTAGGTGTTGTTGAATTTTTGAATAGTGATGTTGATGCTTTCTTTTAGTTCAACGAATTCAACAGGAATACTTTCCAGGCAGAGATCCTCGTTTTGATAGCTATCGAGCATAAAAGCAAATTTTTCGTAGAATTTTGCACTTTGGTTGATGAATTGGTTGTAGCTGTAAATGAGCTGCAGCAATCGGTCTATTGAGAATTCCAGTTCTATTTGCATCTCATCCGCCTCATCCCAACTAATTTTCGATTTACTCAGAAACTCATGACGCTGGAGATAGGTGGTTACTTGCTTGTTTATTGTTAGCCAATCATCTTTATTCCTGCATTCTCGCAAGGTGGTCATATACTCGATAGGTTCGGTATATGAAGCAAACAAATTTTCAATATCGAGTATGGTCTTTTGACTATTCGTTCGGAGGTACATGGATTCGAAATAAACGATTTTAAGGTCGTTGTTCATTTGCAATGTGAAATCCAGGATGCATTCAATATCACCAATAATACCTTCCTTGTTCGTTTTGCTAAGGTTATGATTGCCAAAGAGAGCCAGCATAGAATGAATGATGGAGGTGTATATATTACTGCCTAAAATTGAACCCAGGTTAAAACCACTTTTCCTTCGGGGGTTTTGTGAAAGCAGTTCCTTGGCTAAGGAAAATTCCTTGTAATTGTTAGGGTTAGAGATTTGCTCCATATTATGCATTGCCGCTATTGCCGTGTAATGATGGTCCAGCGAAAGGGACTTCTCATATAATATCTTAATGATTTCTATACCTTTTAAATATCGCAGCTTGTTAAGCTCTGCCTTACGTTTTTGTATGTAGTATTGGACTGAATCCAACCATCGATCTTTTTCCAGTAGTAAGTTAATTTTAGATGCTGGGTCATCTACGTTCCTTAGAAATACATCGATAGAAGACACTTTTAATTTCATTTTGGGCAGTAGTGTATCGTAGGCCAAATTAATCTCACTAATTTCATCTTCGAAGTTGATCAAACACTCTTCTAATGGATCTATTCTTTCATACGGATATGATGCAGATGCATTGCACTTTAGGATTATGCAAAAGGTAAAGAGTATTACAAACCTGGACGAATTGAAGAATATGTATGAGTTCGAAATTGACATCTGGTGATAAAAAAAGCAACCTGAAGACCTGCAGTTCTAACTCCCCAGTTAATAATAACAAAATCATTCAGGTTGCGAATCGGATTTAAAACAGTTCAAATTTTAAGCGAAATATCTTCCAAAACAAGTCATGCTACTTTCCTTTCATGAAATGGAGCCGTTTTTTCACGAAATCAGACCAAAACAAGGATGTCTAAATAATTGAATATGAGGTATTTACTAAAAACAAAACCTACGGTGAAGGTCTGTATGTTTGAATGAAGCAAATATTCGCATAACTTTATGTGAACCACAACGTAGTATACTATGAGAAGAAAGGGAGATATCAAGTTGTTAGTTCTTCTTTTGTTTTATTGTCTGGTGAACAGTGCTTTATCACAAAACCTGTCGTCCTCCTACCTAGAATCTTTAGGGTATGAAGAGCTGCTCACTGAATTTGATTCACACGATGGTGATTCGATTAATCAAGAGGCCATTGCACGCACCTATTTGGAACGGGCTCGTGCAGAAAATGACACCATCAAAATGGCAAGGGGCTATGATAGATTGGCGAGGATTTTTCATCCGGAGAAGAATGTTAAGTTCGCGGATAGTATTATTGAATTAACAAACAACTTAAAAAATAAAACATATCCAGCTTTAGGATATATAATAAAAGGTTACCATTACAATGTCAGAAATGATATAGTAAATTCTACAAATAATCTATATAAAGCGTATGATAAATCTGTAGAAAATGACAATGTGCCGCAACAATTGTTTATTCTTCATTTGTTAATTATCAATCAATCTAAATGGGGAGATAAAACCAAAGCCCTTGCGCTACAAGAAAAACGCCATTCAATTTTAATGTCTCCAAATTATATTAAATCATTGAGGGAATCCACTAGGTCAGGAGCTCATATTGATCTCAATCAATTATTTATACATGATCAGATTTTATCTTATGGTAATTATTTTATATGCCATTATAATTTGAATAATGTAGATTCTACCGAATTTTATTTCAACAAACTGAAATCAAAAATTTCGAGTTATCACTGGGTCGGACTTTCAAAATATTTGGAATTTTTACAAGAAGCTGAAGTAGAACTTCAATTTTTAAAAGAAAACTATTACCAAACAAAAATATTAGCAAAGCTAATGCTGAAGGAAAAAATTGACTCAATAAGCCCAGAATCAAAATTGAATTTGTATCAATTGCTAGGATCATCTGAATTCAAATTGAATAATAAGGATGAAGGAATTGGATATTTAAAAAAAGCAGATTCGTTAATTGATAGTGGCGAAGTATTAATTGAACCGAGGCACCGTGATATCTTCCTGACCTTTAATAGTTACTATGAAGAAAAGAACGATTTAAAAGGCCAGATTTCTTCATTAAATAAACTAATAGAACTTGATAGCCTCCTTGCCGTCTATCACCAGCACTTTGAGCCAAATCTTGTTAGGGAAATTGATATGTCTATCCTTATTAACAAGAAAGAAGCACTTATAAAGAGCCTTAACGATGTCAACTTCAGAACAAAAAGAACAAGCTATTGGATTTTATTTTTTTTGATTCTAACCTTAGGACTTTTAATTTATTATTTTCATAGACAAAAAGTATATAAATCAAGATTCAATAAATTAATTAATGAAAAGAAACCCTTAAATCAAGGGGAATCTCAAAAATATACATACGAAATTTCAACAACTATAATCAATTCAATAATAGAAAAGTTACACCAATTCGAAAAAGATAAAAGCTTTCTAAATCATGATGTTTCATTGCATTCGTTATCCAGTTTATTTGAAACGAATCCGAACTACCTTTCTAGAGTTATCAATGCAAGAATCGGTAAAAATTTTTCACAATATATAAACGACCTAAGAATTGATTATGCAATAAGCAATTTGCTAAATGATTCTAAGTTGCGAAAGTATACCATTAAAGCGATTGCAGAGGAGTGTGGATATAAAAACTCAGAATCGTTCTCCAAGGCTTTTTACAAGCGCAATGGTATTTATCCGTCTTACTATATCAAACAGCTGGAAAAAAGTCAGGGGGCTACTAATCAAGGCGATTGATGGTTATTTTGTCAATTTTTGCCTGGTCCGAGCAATTTTCAGCAAAGAACTTAACTTCAACTTTCTCCAGCTCTCCCTGGATCGCATAGATCTTGCATGAATCCAGTGATGTGTTACTTTCAGAAAAGATCACATCCCCCTTTTTTAAGATGGTATGAACGGCACTACTATCAAGACTGTATTGAGCAAGCTGATTCAAGGCCTGTTCTGAGAGTACAATGTTTTTGGTGCGAATATTCTTTAGTGTTCTAGCAGTAGGGCCGTAGTCACATGATGCTTTTTTACCTCCTAAAAAGAAGAGTAAAACTATGATCCCAATTACAAAGCCGCCGGAGTACCAGGCTATACGTTTGATTAAATTCATTAAAAGATGAGAAGGTTTATATCGCTATACGACATATCGAACCAATCGGCCACGGCCTTGTTGGTCAATATGCCGCGGTAAAAGTACAAACCGTTTTTCAAACCACGATCATCACGGATGGCATTTTCAAGTCCGCCGGATTCAGCGATCTGAAGGAGATAAGGTGTAAAAATATTACTAATAGAAATTGAAGCCGTTTTAGGATAGCGGGCTGGAATATTGGGAACCCCATAATGGATTACGTCATGTTTTATGCGGGTGGGTTCATCGTGAGAGGTCATTTCTGTTGTTTCAAAACAGCCTCCCATGTCAACACTAACATCAATGATAACGGCACCGCGCTTCATATTCTCCACCATGGCTTCAGTAACGATCACAGGCGACCTGTTAGATCCGCGAACCGCGCCGATGGCTACATCACAGCGTCTCAGCGCTTTCAGTAAATTCTTGGGCTGGATGGTGGATGTATATAATGTCTGTCCCACATTAGTCTGAAGCTTGCGTAATTTCGTGATCGAACTGTCGAATACTTTTACATTGGCTCCCAGTCCGAGTGCCGACCGAACAGCAAATTGTCCAACAGTCCCTGCTCCAATAACGACTACTTCTACAGGTGGCACTCCGCTGATATTACCAAACAGCAATCCTTTTTGATTCTTGGCATTGACCATGATCTCGGCCGCAATAAGAATGGAGGCAGTTCCCGCAATCTCACTGAGTGCTTTTACCGCAGGGTAACTGTGATCTTCATCTTTGATGAATTCAAATCCGAGTGCCGTAATCTTTTTCCTGGAAAGTACATCGAAATACGCGTGTTCACGTGTCTTGAGCTGGAGGGCGGAAATAAGGACCGTTTTGGTGTTGATCATTTCAAGTTCCTCGATAGTAGGGGGCTCTACCTTCAAGATCATAGGACAGCCAAATACTTTTTTTGTGTCGTTGGTGAGCATGGCTCCGGCTTCGCTATAATCGCGGTCAGAGAATCCAGCTTCTTCACCCGCGCCATTCTCAATTAAGACTTTGTGCCCATTTGCGGTGATGGCGGTAACTGCGTCGGGTGTAAGACAAATTCGTTTCTCCTGGAAATAAGTTTCTTTGGGTAATCCAATGAACAACTCGCCTTTTTGACGTGCTACCTCCAATTTCTCTTCCTGGGGGAGTAATTGTGCTTTGGTAAACGGTGACTTAGGTTGAGACATACTGCTTTTGGTTGCTATAGTCCTAAGTTACATAATTAAATGATAGTAGGGAAGTGAATTATTGGAACAGATCCTTCAATTGACCCCAGAAGCTTTTCTTTTCTAAGAGTTCGGCTTCAAATGATTCGAGATCGTTTCCTCGAATTTTTGAGAATAGCTTGGCTCTAATCAAATAAACCGCAGGAACAAGAAACATCATTAGAGGAATCAGGTAATATATTTCTAACTCGTCATAATTACCCGAACTTTCGCGAAGTAATCCCCACAATTGAAATGCATACATAGCTATTGGAACCAAAATAATCCAATGCCACCAATGTCTACAAGTAAAAAACCAAAAGAGGAGCAAGTATAACGGTACAATCTTTCCAACTAAGTACCAAGAATAGCTAAACCAATTTGGAAATTCCGTGGAAAGACTAAATAGAGAAGTCTCCCAGATTTGTGAATTATCTGGGAAACTTTTATATGAATAAAAGATAAATGGGGTTATTGCAATTGCTATTACAATAAGACCACCAATTACCAATGACCTCCTACCCGTTGACTGGCGGTTTAAGTTTGTTGTCGACTTGTTGTGGGGTTTGTTCATCTTCGATGCTTTCCGGGGTGCAAGAAGCAAATAATCCTGCTCCAAAGATTGCAACGATCATAAGGATTTTCGTTAATTTCATAATACTAGTTTTTGTGAGGTTATTACTACAAACCTATCACGAAATAAAACAAGTATTTAAATTATGTTCACCGTATCTTTATAAGTTACCCTTTTGGCAATAAAAATCTTCTTTAAAACAATGCGATTTGGGGCGATTATTTAAAAGTACGGCTACCTTATGTTCTTTGTCAATCCTCTATTTCACTGGCATTATGCTTAATGTTCTACTTCCGTTATCGTTTTTGGTTAGTTCAATCCTGGTGCTCTCTCCCGGAAGCAACTGTTCTATTTTTTCGGGCCATTCTACAAAATTCCAGTGCCCGGAATATAAATATTCTTCTATTCCAATATCTAAGGCTTCTTCCAGGCTTTCTAGCCTGTAAAAGTCATAATGATATAACTTCTCGCCATCCAAAACGTGCTCATTTACAATTGAGAAAGTTGGACTACTTAACGCCTCGGCCGCGCCTAAATTTTTAGCAATTTCCTTAATAAGAGTTGTCTTACCAGCGCCCATCTCCCCATAAAACAGGAAGGTTTTACTCTTCGAATTGGAGAGTAATTTTGCAGCAACTGCTGGTAATTCTTCTAATGTGAAGGTAAGTTCCATATAAGCGGGTTGCAACAAATATAAACAAAATACCGATTATTTGTAATAATTTACCGATAATCTGCACTATTGAAGAAAATACCTACATTATCTAGGAGAGAGCACAGCCCATGGAATTATCATTTCTTCCAAAGAAACTCCACCGTGCTGGTACGTGTTTCTGAAGTAACCTACATAATGATTGTAGTTGTTCGGATATGCAAAGAAAAGATCACCCTTTGCAAATATGAAGGAACTGCTCATGTGGATAGAAGGAAGCTTGATCCGCTCCGGTTTAGTAGCTGCGAGTACATCCTTGCCTTCGTAGGTAAGACTTTTACCGGTTTTATAGCGCAAATTCAAACTAGTGTTCTTATCACCTATTACTTTTGAAGGGTTCTTTACGTTTATGGTGCCATGATCCGTAGTGATGATAAGTTTAAACCCTAAATGTGCTGCCTGGTGAATAATCTCCATTAATGGTGAATTCTTGAACCAGCTTTGAGTGAGGGAACGATACGACTTGTCCGTGGAGGCTAATTCCTTGATCACTTCCATCTCTGTCTTCGAGTGCGACAGCATGTCCACAAAATTGTAAACCACAACGGTTAAGTCGTCGTTCTTATGACTCTTGAAGTTGTCTACAAGTCTCCTTCCTTGCTTGAGGCTGGAAATCTTATGATAGCTCCAGTTCAGGTCAAGACCAAGACGTCTCAGCTGTGCAGCCAGAAAGTCCTTCTCGTACATATTTTTTCCGCCTTCGTCTGTGTCGTTCAACCATAGATCGGGATGCTGTTTCTCCATCTCACTGGGCATTAAACCTGAAAAGATGGCATTTCTAGCGTACTGAGTTGCCGTTGGAAGGATGCTGTAGAACACTTCCTCCTTCTCTTTCTTATATATATTACTCAGGAATGGTTCAAAGGCTTTCCATTGGTCAAAACGCAAATTATCCACGACAACCAATAAGGTTGGGTTTCCTTTGGATAGTTCCGGTTGGATTCGCTCCTTGAATAAGGTATGCGACATCACTGGCGCTTCTTCCTCATTATTGAACCAACCCTCATAATGTTTGTCGATATACTTAAAGAATTGATTATTGGCTTCAGCTTTTTGAGATTCCAGGATCTCAAACATACCCGTATCTTCGATATCTTCCAATTGTAATTCCCAGTATACGAGTTTCTGATACAATTCAGCCCAGCCTTCATGGCTGTTGATCATCGACATATCCATGGCGATCTTCCTGAATTCCTGCTGATAACTGGAAGTGGTTTTCTCCGAAACCAGTCTGGAATGATCCAGGTTCTTCTTCAAACTCAATAAGATCTGATTCGGATTTACGGGCTTAATCAGGTAATCGGCTATCTTAGAACCGATCGCCTCTTCCATAATGTATTCCTCTTCACTCTTCGTGATCATCACCACCGGCAGCGACGCTTGTCGTTCCTTTATCTCTGCCAGTGTCTCAAGCCCCGTGAGACCCGGCATATTCTCATCGAGGAAAACAATATCGAAATTCTCATTCTTGATCTCTTCTAACGCTTCTGTTCCACTTTGAGCAGTGGTCACGTTGTAGTTTTTGTTTTCCAGGAAAAGAATGTGAGGTTTTAGCAGGTCGATCTCATCGTCGACCCAAAGAACTTTTATGTCGCTCATATACGTATATTTGTTATTGAATTAGGTAAGCCATGTGGCGGGTAAGTTTACTATCTCAAAATTAGTTCCGAAGTGAATCAAAACCCTGGCTTATCCTATTAATTAAAAGTTAAAGTTTGAAGCATACATCCAAACTCACCATAGTTAACGACCCGATCTACGGTTTTATTTCCATTCCGGGCACCTTAATACACAAATTAATTGAACACAGGTATTTTCAGCGACTGAGAAGGATTAGCCAGATGGGAATGTCATACCTGGTTTATCCCGGAGCTCACCACACTCGATTCCACCATGCCCTGGGTGCATTGCATCTTATGGGGCGCGCAGTGAGCACATTGCGTATGAAAGGAGTTTCTATTTCTTCTGAAGAGGAAGAGGCACTAAGCATTGCTATTCTGCTGCACGATATTGGTCACGGTCCGTTTTCCCATGCTATGGAACACAGTATAGCAGAAGGGACCTCTCATGAACAGATATCTCTCTTTTTTATGGAGGCCCTGAACGAGGAATTCGACGGTCAGCTTTCCATGGCCATTCAAATATTCAAAAACGAATATCCCCGTAAATTTATGTACCAGCTTATTTCGAGTCAGCTGGATATGGACCGTATGGACTACCTCAAGCGTGACAGCTTCTACACTGGCGTTGCCGAAGGCTCCATAAGTTCTGACCGTCTTATTTTTATGCTGAATGTAAAGAACGACAGCCTGGTGATCGAGGAGAAAGGTATCTATTCGGTGGAGAAATTCATTGTCGCAAGGCGTTTGATGTACTGGCAGGTCTATCTTCATAAAACGGGTATCGTCGCCGAACAACTACTGGTGAAATTGTTAATTCGCGCCAAGGAGCTAACAAAAAATCGTGAGATCCTGCCAGGCAGTGGTCCTTTGTTGTATTTTCTGAATCGAGAACTGAGTGACGCCTCATTTTCGGCAGAAACCCTGGAGATATTCTCGAGGATGGATGATTACGATATTGTTTCGGCTATGAAAATGTGGATGGAGCATCCTGATTTTGTATTACGGAATATTTCAGACATGTTGATCAACCGTGAATTACTTAAGATCAAACTTCAGAATAGTCCTTTTTCCGAAGAGAAAGTAGAGAAGAAGATAAAAAAGCTAAGTAAGAAGTACGATATTTCCGAACATGAAGCAACCTATTTCGTTTTTACGGGTCATATTAGTAACCAGGCGTATAGCATGGAAAAAGATGCAATAAACCTGTTCACGAAAGATGGAGAAATCGTCGATGTAGCAACGGCCAGCGACCAACTGAATTTAAAAGCACTTTCGGAAGAAGTAACCAAATTTTATCTGTGCTATCCCAAGTCCGATTACTAATCCTTTTTTTCTATTTTTGCAACACTGAATCCTACAAATGAAATTTACAGCCACCCAGATAGCGGGAATACTTAACGGTGAAGTGGAAGGAGATGCGGAAGTTGAAGTTTCCAAATTAGCCAAAATAGAGGAAGGTTCGGAAGGATCACTTACTTTTTTAGCGAATCCTAAGTACACACAGTATATATATACCACCGCAGCTTCAGTGACTATTGTGGATAGAGATTTTGTGGCAGAGAATGATCTTTCTACCACGCTGATCCGCGTAGAAGATGCGTACAAGGCCTTTTCCCAACTCCTGGAATACTATAACCAGGTAAAGATGAACAAGTCGGGAATTGAACAGCCGGTTTACATTTCTGAGAGTTCTGAAATTGGAGATAAGCTGTACTTGGGGGCCTTTTCTTATGTAGGAGAGAACGTTCGAATTGGCGACAATGCAAAGATATACCCGAATGTGTATATAGGTGATAACGTAGAGATAGGTGATAATGCGGTTGTTTTTGCAGGAGCCAAGATCTATTCGGAAACGATCATAGGGAATAATTGTGTGATCCATAGCGGTGCCATTGTGGGTGCGGATGGATTCGGATTCACTCCCAATGAAAAAGGTGAGTATTCAAAAGTACCTCAAACAGGTAATGTGATCATAGAAGACAATGTGGATGTAGGAGCAGGAACGACCATCGATAGGGCTACCCTGGGATCTACTCTTATTCGAAAAGGAGTGAAGTTGGACAACCAGATACAGATCGCCCATAATGTTGAAATTGGAGAGAATACTGTAATCGCTGCTCAAACAGGGATTGCAGGATCTACTAAAATAGGCAAGAATTGCATGATTGGAGGACAGGTAGGAATCGTAGGTCACCTCACCATTGGGAACAATGTGCGTATTCAGGCACAAAGTGGTATTGGAAGGAATGTAAAAGACGATGAGGTATTACAAGGTTCGCCAGCGTTAAAATACGGTGATTACAATAAGAGCTATGTCCATTTTAAAAACCTCCCAAAGATCATTGAGAGGTTCAACAACCTAGAAAAAAACCAAAAGAAATGACAGAATGTATGGTAAAACAAAGAACCATTGGTAAGGAAGTTTCCCTTACAGGCGTGGGGCTGCATACCGGTAGAGAGGTTACCATTACATTTAAGCCCGCCCCAGAAAACAATGGATATACTTTTGTGCGAGTAGACCTCGAAGGCTCTCCCGTTATAGAAGCAGATGCAAACTATGTTGTAAATACTCAAAGAGGAACGAATCTTGAAAAAAGAGGCGTAAAAATACAGACCTCCGAACATGTATTGGCTGCACTGGTGGGAATGGAAATAGATAATTGCATTATCGAATTAAATGCTTCGGAACCTCCTATCATGGATGGGTCTTCCAAGTTCTTTGTTGAAGCCATTGAAAACGCAGGGATAGTAGAGCAGGAAAAGCCGAGGGAAGAATATATAGTTAAAGAAGTGATATCATATACCGATGAGGAATCGGGTAGTGAGATTACGGTAATTCCCTCAGACGAATACCAGGTGACTACCATGGTTGACTTCGGAACCAAAGTCCTGGGTACGCAAAATGCATCACTAAAACACCTATCCGATTTCAAAGAAGAAATATCGGATGCGCGTACTTTCAGCTTCTTGCATGAACTGGAAATGCTTTTGGATAATGGTTTGATTAAAGGGGGAGATCTGAACAACGCTATAGTCTATGTTGACAAGGAACTCTCTCCGAAAACCATGGAAAAATTGAGAGAAGCATTCAAAAAAGATAATATATCCGTAAAGCCAAACGGCATACTTGATAATCTTACACTGCATTACCCTAATGAGGCAGCGCGTCACAAACTCCTTGATGTAGTGGGTGATCTTGCCCTTATAGGAACGCGCATTCGCGGTAAAGTGATCGCGAATAAACCAGGGCATCATGTAAATACGCAGTTCGCAAAGAAACTCTCGAAACTTATCAAGATCGAGAAGAGAAACAAAGTGCCCACTTTCGATCTCATGAAGGAACCGGTTAAGGATGTAAATGCGATCATGGCGATGCTTCCCCACCGGCCACCTTTCCTATTGGTGGATAAAATCTTGGAATTGTCAGACCAGCACGTAATTGGCCTGAAGAATGTGACCATGAATGAGCCCTTCTTTGTAGGGCACTTTCCGGGAGCACCGGTTATGCCTGGCGTGCTTATTGTTGAAGCCATGGCGCAAACGGGTGGTATTCTCGCACTGAGCACAGTACCAGATCCTGAAAATTACCTGACCTTCTTCATGAAGATCAATAACGTGAAATTTAAACAACAGGTAAACCCCGGTGATACACTGGTATTCAAACTTGAACTAATTACCCCGATCAGAAGGGGGATTGTACATATGTCCGGAAACGCATATGCGAACGGAAAACTTGTAACAGAAGCCGAATTGATGGCCCAAATAGTCAAAACAAAAGATAGTTAAATGAATCAGCCACTAGCATATGTACATCCCGGAGCCAAGATTGCCAAGAATGTCGTTATAGAACCTTTTACTACTATTCACAACAATGTTGTGATAGGTGAGGGGACCTGGATAGGATCTAATGTAACCATCATGGAAGGCGCTCGTATCGGTAAGAACTGTAATATATTCCCGGGAGCGGTTATTTCCGCTATTCCTCAGGATCTCAAATTCAATGATGAAGATACCACTGCTGAAATCGGCGACGGAACTACCATCAGGGAATACGTGACTATCAATCGTGGCACTGTAGATCGTGGCAAAACCGTGGTAGGAAAGAACTGCTGGATCATGGCTTATTGCCATATTGCTCACGATTGTATCGTAGGTGATAACTGTATTTTCTCAAATAACAGTACCCTGGCCGGGCACATCACAGTTGGTGATCACGTCGTTCTGGCAGGAATGACCGCTGTGCACCAGTTTTGTATGATAGGTAATCATGCTTTTGTAACTGGTGGATCCCTCGTTAGAAAAGATGTACCGCCGTATGTGAAGGGTGCTCGTGAGCCACTATCTTATGTAGGGATTAACTCCATAGGACTTAGACGAAGAGGATTCAGTCCGGAAAAGATCCGTGAGATTCAGAATATCTATCGAATACTTTATCAGCAAAATTATAATACTACCCAGGCTTCGGAGATAATAGAGGCAGAAATGGAAGCTACCCCTGAGCGCGATGAGATTCTTCAATTCATCAAGAATTCGAAACGCGGTATCATGAAAGGATATTTCAGCTCCAATTAATTCAGAAAAGAAAAGAAATGGCAACAACTTCAGATATACGAAAAGGTCTGTGCATCAAGTACAACAACGATATTTATAAGATCATAGAATTCCTCCATGTGAAACCCGGAAAAGGTCCGGCCTTTGTGCGTACAAAGCTTAAAAGTGTAACTACGGGAAAAGTGCTTGATAACACCTTCTCGGCGGGGCATAAAATAGAAGATGTACGGGTGGAAACTCACAAATTCCAATACCTCTACAGCGATGGAGACACCTATCATTTCATGAATACGGAAGATTATTCTCAAATTCAACTTCAAAAGGATGCCCTGGACACACCTGAACTAATGAAAGAAAGTGAGATCGTAACGGTGATCATCAATACTGAAGATAATTTGCCGCTCTCGGTAGAAATGCCCTCAAATGTGACCCTTGAGGTTACCGAAACCGAACCGGGAGTGAAAGGGAATACCGCGACCAACGCTACAAAACCCGCCACGGTTGAAACAGGTGCAAAAATTAATGTACCTTTATTCATCAACGAAGGTGATAAGATAAAAATAGACACCGAAAAGGGACAGTACCTCGAAAGAGTAAAGGAGTAATAACTATGAAATTTAAAATCCCACAAACACTCGAAGGAATAGCTCATATCCTCGACTGTGAGTATGTGGGGAGTGCGGATTTCCCGGTACTGGGTATGAACGAGATCCATGTGGTTCAGCCCGGAGATATTGTCTTCGTGGATCATCCCAAATACTACGACAAAGCGCTGAGGTCGCAGGCTACCATTATTTTGATCAACAAGAAGGTGGAGTGCCCGAAAGGCAAAGCACTACTCATCTCCGATGACCCCTTCCGTGATTTCAATAAACTCACCAATCATTTTAACCCTTTTGTATCCGCCAGGGCCGTAATCGCCGAAAGCGCTGTAATTGGGAAGCATACGGTTATCCAACCCAATGTCTTTATCGGGAATAATGTGCAGATCGGGAACGACTGTTTGATACACGCTAATGTGAGTATCTACGACAATACCGTGATAGGGAATAATGTTACTATCCATTCGGGTACGGTGTTGGGGGCGGATGCCTTCTACTACAAGAACCGCCCGGAAAAGTTCGATAAACTTATCAGTGGAGGGAATGTTGTAATTAAAGATAATGTTGACATTGGGGCACTCTGTACTATCGACAGGGGAGTAACTGCGTCTACCAGTATCGGAGAAGGGACAAAACTCGACAACCAGGTGCATGTAGGGCATGATTCTGTTATCGGTAAGCGCTGCCTTATTGCGTCCCAGGTTGGGATTGCCGGTTGCGTGCTCATAGAGGATCTGGTAACTATCTGGGGACAGGTTGGAATCACCAGTGGGATCACCATAGGTGAGAAGGCGGTTATTTCGGCACAGAGTGGCGTGAGTAAATCACTGCCAGGACATAAATCATACTTCGGAACACCAGCGGATGAATTCAGAAAGAAATACAAAGAAATTGCATCGATTCGGCTGATTCCGGACATTATAGACAAACTTGACAAATTAAAATAAAATGACCGCTAAAGAAGTTGTAAGAAACTTTTACAAATCCGATATCCTTAAAGACACCACCGTTTTAGAACGCTTCATGCATAAAGACGTGGTGCTAATCTGGAATAGTGCGGATGGCCTGAGTATCATGCATTACGATGACCTTATCGATTTTTTTGCTGAAGTAAGACGATCCTACCACGATCTCCGCATCGAGGTGAGTCATTTGCTGGAGGACGACAACCATATCACGATTCGCTATAAATATTATATCCGTACCAATGAGAACCCCGATGAAGAACTGGGCATTGCTCATTTCATCGCCATTTGGGAGGTGAAAGACGATAAACTCTTCAGGGGATACCAGGTGAGTCAACCAGTGACCGATAAGGATGACACCAACGAATCCTATCACCGAGTTAAGGTGTAATTTTCTTTTTAAAACGGCTGTAAAGAGATATCTTTGCACCGAAATTATTCAACGTAAACTTCTAATATTCCATGAGTGTCTTAGTTAATAAAGATTCCAAGATTATAGTACAGGGCTTTACAGGTAGTGAAGGTACATTTCACGCTGGCCAGATGATTGAATACGGCACCAACGTAGTTGGTGGTGTTACTCCGGGCAAAGGTGGTCAAACACACCTGGATAAACCGGTTTTCAATACGGTAGAAGAAGCTGTAAAGGCAACAGGAGCTAATGTCTCCATCATTTTTGTGCCTCCTGCCTTCGCTGCAGATGCTATCATGGAAGCAGCCGATGCGGGTATTAAAGTGATTATTACAATTACAGAAGGTATCCCTGTGTCAGACATGATCAAGGCAAATGCCTATCTGAAAAACCGTGATTGCCGTATGGTTGGGCCTAACTGCCCGGGAGTTATTACTCCGGAAGAAGCCAAAGTTGGGATCATGCCCGGCTTTGTATTCAAGAAAGGTAAAGTTGGAATCGTATCAAAATCGGGTACACTCACCTATGAAGCCGCCGACCAGGTTGTGCGTCAGGGACTGGGAATTACAACTGCCATTGGTATTGGCGGAGACCCTATCATTGGGACTACCACAAAAGAAGCAGTTGAATTATTGATCAATGACGATGAAACCGAAGCCGTGGTTATGATAGGAGAGATCGGTGGTCAATTGGAAGCGGATGCTGCCAAATGGTATATGGAAAGCGGTAGCAAGAAGCCTATCGTAGGATTCATTGCCGGAGAAACAGCTCCAGCCGGACGTACCATGGGTCATGCAGGTGCCATCGTAGGAGGTAGCGACGATACTGCCCAGGCTAAGAAAAAGATCATGCGCGAATGTGGTATCCATGTAGTGGATTCTCCTGCCGAGATTGGCAAAAGAGTTGCCGAAGTATTAGGCTAATAATAACATTCATAAAATAAAAAAGAGCTCCATCGGAGCCCTTTTCTTATAGCAATAAACCATCAGGTCTTAACTTCTTCTAGTTCCTCTTCCTTTTTCATGTTTTCATCCAGGAATTGCACCATGGCGTTGTAGAAATCGAAGCGATTCTCTTCGTTTCTGAAACCATGCCCCTCGTTCATCTTCAGCATATACTGAACATTGATTCCCCTGTTCTCAAGTGCCGAAACCATCTGGTCCGATTCCGCCTGAACTACTCTCGGGTCATTCGCGCCTTGAGCGACGAATAGAGAGGCCTGTATCTTATCCACGTGGAATACAGGACTGTTGGCCTTCATCATAATGCTGTCCTGTGTGTTCGGATCTCCTACCATTTCGTAGAGCATCTTTTTATAAGGTTCCCAATAAGGTGGGATCGTTTCCATAAATGTGAAAAGGTTTGAAACCCCTACATAGTCTACCGCTGCAGCATACAGATCTGGATTTTTCGTAATTCCCGCTAGGGTGGCATATCCGCCGTAGCTTCCGCCGTAAATTGCAACTCGATCGGGATCTGCGATACCCTGTTCGATGAGCCAATTCACTCCGTCTGTAACATCATCCTGCATGGCCTGTCCCCACTGCTTGAAGGATTTCTGCCAGAACTCCTTCCCGTAGCCGGTAGAGCCTCTGAAATTCATTTGTAGGACAGCATACCCTCTGTTTGCCAGTAATTGGACCTCAGGATTGTATCCCCAGTTGTCTCGCGCCCATGGGCCCCCGTGCGGATTAATCACCATGGGTAAGTTCTTAGGTTCTACACCAAGAGGTAATGTGAGATAGCCATGAATGGTAAGTCCGTCCCTGCTGGTATAAGTAATTGGCTTCATAGGAGCCATGTGGTCCGGGTTCAGCCACGGACTGAGATCCGCAACCTTTTCAATCTCTCCCGTATTATCATCATAGAAGTAATAGGTGCCGCGTGACTTATCATCGGCTTTGTACACTATTAGTTTATCTTCGGTTTTATTTGAAGAGGAGATATAATACTCGTTATCAGTTCCTATTTCTTCAGCGAATTTGTTGAAAACAGCTTCAGCTTTCTGGTCCAGGAACTTGCGCTCGTGTTTGGCTTTGGTATATCCAATAGCCGTTACAACTTTACGATGATCGGAATAGGCCACATAATCTATGTCTACTTCGTCGTTTTGATAGATCTCTTCGATCTCCTTATTTTCCTTTAGATCGTATTTGACCACGGCGGATTTATCCCGTCCAAGATCGGAAATAGCATATACCACGTCTCCATTGTCGAAATCAAAGAACTGAGGTGATAAGGTTTCCTTGAAATTTAGCGTAATTACTTCTGAAAATTCTTCGTCTTCGGATTCCCGGTACCAGATGCTGGTATCAACGCCATTGGTCTTGTAGGCAAGGCGTAGCTTTCCGTCGTGATCCGTATCCCATCCGGTAATGTCACCGGGATTCTCGTACAGCAATTTCATTTCGCCAGTATTGATATTAATTCGATACGGGTCGAAGATCTGCGGGATGCGGTTATTGAGTCCGATGATCATTTCCTCCGGCTGACTTTCAAGGTCGTCGATGATCTGTGCACGCACTCCATCGAAAGGAGTGAGATTCACTTCATTCGCGCCGTCCTTGTTCAAAGAAAATAAATGGAAGTTCTCATTGCCACCATCGTCCTTGATGTATACGAGTCGGTCATTACTCGCCCAGAAATATCCATTGATATCCCTGTCCTCAACACTGGTGATTCTTACAACAGAATCCGAATCGATAGCTCGAACATGAATATTCATTCTCGATTTGTAAGGAGCCATATAAGCCATGTGAGAGCCGTCAGGAGATAGGCGGAACCTACTCTGATCGGAGTTTTTCATAAAGTCTTCCACAGAAATCGTGGGAGGTGGTGCAACGGCAATTGCCGTGTCTTTGTCGGTTGAATTCTTGCACGCAATAAAGAATATCAAGCATGCAAACAACAGTACTTTTTTCATAAGGTCGTTTTTAGATTGTAATGGATTAAGTTACAACATATTCTCAGAATAATTATATAACAAAGAAATCGGTGATAAATTGAGTAGGTAGCACAATATCTTTTTATCTTAGTCATTCAAATAACTAAGCCAGAATCATAATGAAATTACTTGAAGGAAAGACCGCTATTGTTACCGGTGGAAGCCGGGGTATTGGAAAAGGAATTGTTGAAATTTTTGCCAAACACGGGGCCAATGTAGCTTTCACGTATAACTCATCTAAAGAGTCGGCAGAAGCCATTGCTGCTGAAGCTGCTAAGGAAGGTGTGAAAGTAAAAGCATATCAAAGCAATGCTGCCAGCTTCGATGAAGCCCAGGAGCTTGCGGCTAACGTAGTCGAAGATTTTGGTAGTATCGACATCCTGGTAAACAACGCAGGTATCACAAAGGATAACCTGCTCATGCGTATTTCCGAAGAGGACTTCGACAAAGTAATTGAAGTAAATCTTAAATCGGTTTTCAATATGACCAAAGCTGTCCAACGTACCATGCTGAAACAGCGTAAAGGTTCCATCATCAATATGAGTTCGGTGGTTGGAGTTAAGGGAAATGCAGGACAGACCAATTACGCAGCATCCAAGGCCGGAATTCTGGGTTTTACCAAGTCGGTAGCCCTTGAGCTAGGGTCTCGTGACATCCGCTGTAATGCCATAGCGCCGGGATTTATTGAAACTGAAATGACCGGGCAACTGGATGAAGCCGTGGTTCAGGGCTGGAGAGATGCCATACCACTAAAGCGTGGGGGTACTCCTGAAGATATCGCAAATGCCTGCGTATATCTCGCCAGCGATCTTTCTTCCTATGTTACTGGCCAGGTGTTGAATGTGGACGGAGGGATGTTGACCTAATTACTCTATGACAGCAGAAACCGTATTATATATTATTGTTGCCGCCGTAGTTGCTTTTGCGGTGGCTGTTTTTATGTACGGGTACAAAGCCAAAGAATCGGTAAGACTTCGCTGGATCTTTGGTATACTGAGGTTCTTTAGCCTATTTGCACTGTTATTGCTGATCATCAATCCGAAATTCAGAAGTGAGACCTACACGGTTCAGAAACCGAAATTACCGGTACTTATTGATAATTCAAGCTCCATCGCAGAATTGGAACAAGATGGCAATGTCACCGAATTCGTTGAGATGCTAAAGAATAATTCGGAGTTGAACGACAAGTTTGATATTACCTATTTTTCCTTCGGAAAAGGCCTCACAAACAACGATTCACTGAGTTTTTCAGAAAAGAATACAAACATCGATAAGGCGCTTTCTTCGATCAAATCGGTTTTTAAGAACGAGATCGCTCCAACCGTACTACTTACCGATGGGAACCAAACCCTCGGCAATGATTACGAATTTGGAGTTTCGGATTTCGGTAACTCCATTTATCCTCTCATATTAGGAGATTCAACCAAATACACCGACCTAAAGATCGAACAACTCAACACCAATCGCTACGCATTCCTGAAGAACCAGTTTCCGGTGGAAGCCATACTGGTGTACAGCGGCACGGCACCGGTGAGTGCTCAGTTCCTAATATCGCAGGGTGGAAGTACGGTGTACCGAGAGTCAGTCTCATTCACCGAGCTGGACAACACCCGTACACTCTCCTTTACACTTCCGGCAAATAGTGTGGGACTACAGCGTTACCAGGCACAGATTGTCCCGCTTCAGGAGGAAAAGAATAAATCCAATAACACCAAACAATTCGCTGTTGAGGTGATCGACCAGGCCACTAATGTTCTGGTGGTAAGTAAGATCATCCACCCGGACCTTGGGGCGCTGCGAAAATCAATTAGCTCGAATGAACAGCGGACAGTGCGTTTTGCTAAACCTTCTGAAGCAGTTTCTCTTCTGAATGACCATCAGTTGGTCGTTTTGTATCAACCGGATGGCACATTTGCAAGTTTATACGAGGAGATCGAGAAACTGAAGAAGAATACCTTTACCATCACAGGAACACAGACAAATTGGGATTATCTGAATACCGTGCAACAAAATTTTGAGAAGGAGGCATCGTTTCAATCCGAGTTCGCAACTGGAGTTTTGAATCGGAATTACGGAACTTTTGCAGTTGAGGACATTGGGTTTGACGGCTTTCCGCCGCTTAAGACAGCCTTCGGAACCTTGGAGGTGTTAATACCCCACGAAACCATATTAGAGCAGGCAATAGATGGCTTTTCAAGTGATAGCCCCATGCTGGCAACCATGGAATTGAACGGTGTACGCAATGCCATTTGGGATGGGGAGGATCTTTGGAGATGGCGAGCTCAGACTTACCTCGAAACTGGGGATTTTAGTGCTTTTGATGAATTTACGGGCAAACTGGTTCAGTACCTGGCTTCTACCAAACGGAGGAGTCGCCTCGAAGTAGTAGGGGAGACTTTCTACTACAATAATGAACCCATAAAGATCACAGCACAGTATTTTGATAGTAATTATGTGTTCGATCCCAGGGCTTCGGTTACCATTTCAGTAGTAAACACGGAGACCAACGAACAGCGAACCTTCCCCATGCTATTGCGGTCGAATTTCTATGAGGTGGACTTGAACAGTTTACCAGCCGGGAATTATCAATATACGGTATCGGTTCGGGATGAAGTTGTAACGCGAAGTGGCAGTTTTACTATACTGGAATTCAATGTGGAGCAACAGTTTCTGAATGCTGACGTAACAAAACTTAAGAGACTGGCGACTAATACCAATGGTACTGCGTTTTTTGTATCGGAAAGGGAAAATCTGATCAACGCCCTACTTGAGGATCAGCGATTTGTTGCCGTTCAGAAAAGCGAACAAAAAGTCGTACCTTTAATCGACTGGAAATACCTGCTTGGACTCATCGCTTTACTCTTGAGTCTGGAGTGGTTCACAAGAAAATATAACGGACTTATATAACTAAAAAATTAATCAATGGAAAAATTACCTAAAATTGGGATTCCCCTTATTATTGTTGTCATAATAGTAATCATCGCCTTCGCAAAATCGGCAGTTACCATAGGATCTGGTGAAGCGGGTGTATTATATCGAACTTTCGGAGGCGGAGTTGTAACGGATGAGCCACCTTTGGGAGAAGGGTTTCACCTGGTTGCCCCATGGAATGACGTAATTAAATATGAAGTAAGGCAGCAGGAATTATTTGAAAAGATGAAAGTGTTGTCTTCCAATGGTCTGGAGATCCAGATTGACGCCTCAGCATGGTATTTGCCTGTCTATAACGATCTGGGGAATCTTCACCAATCCTTAGGCGAAAACTATCTGCAGCGTGTGATTCAGCCTGCAATACGTTCTGCCGCACGTAGCGTTGTAGGTAGATACACCCCCGAACAATTGTATAGCAGTAAACGTGATGCGATTCAGGATGAAATTTATACTGAAACAAAAAAGATACTTGAAGATCAGTATGTTCAGCTCAACGAAGTATTGGTTAGGGATGTCACCCTGCCGCCAACTATCAAAGAAGCTATCGAGCGTAAATTAAAGCAGGAGCAGGAGTCACTGGAATATGAGTTCCGACTTGTAACTGCTGCAAAGGAAGCCGAAAAGGTGATAATTGAAGCACAAGGTAAGGCGGACGCGAACCGGATTTTAAGTGCTTCGCTAACAGACAAGATCTTGCAGGATAAAGGAATTGATGCGACAATAAAATTGTCTGAGTCTCCTAATAGCAAGGTAATCGTAATAGGCTCCGGTGATAGTGGAATGCCTATTATACTTGGTAACCAATAAATTAACCTGATAAATAGAAGAAAAGGCCGCTATTGCGGTCTTTTTTTATGTCGTATTATTTGGATCGATTCCAGAATTTAAAGATCAGGAAAGTACACACAAGTGCTATACCCGACAGGATAAATCCTTCGGTATGGTCACCGTAGATGAAATTCCCAGTAGCAAACAGGAAACAGTATACGCCGATGACCCCGGAGAAGAAGGCTAGTATCTTAGTCCCAAAACCTTTGAATTTCGACTCTTTCTCAAAGATGAGGGCTTCAAAATTTTCAAGTGTTTGTTTATCGGTCGGTTTGGTAAGCATGGTTACCACTAGCCAACCTAGGGTGGTAATTATCACACCGGTGACCAGCTGCCAGTGAGAGGCCATTTCGAATAGAGGATTATCAAGTTTGCCGTTTACGAAGAATGCAAGGGCGATCATGAAGGAAATAACCATTGCGGCGATCTCGCTATACGGATTGATCCTTCGCCAAAACCATCTTAGGATGAACAGCAGACCTGTTCCTGCACCTATCTGAAGCAACAAATTAAAAGCATCTCTGGCCTCTTCAAGTATGGTTGCCAATAGGGCAGCAAAAAGCATCATTACTACCGTGGAAATCCTTCCAACGAGGACTTGTTCCTTATCGGAAGCATTTGGCTTCAGGAAACGCTTGTAGAAATCATTCACTACGTATGAACTTCCCCAATTGAGGTGCGTTGAGATCGTACTCATAAAGGCTGCTATCAAAGATGAAATAACAATGCCCAAAAGTCCTGCCGGTAAAAAGGTAAGCATGGCAGGGTAGGAGAGGTCGTTTCTCACAAATGAGGCGTCTAGGTTAGGGAAGGCCTGGGCAAGGCTGTCAAGGTTTGGGAAAACAATGATAGACGCGAGTCCAATTATAATCCAGGGCCACGGCCTTAGTGCATAGTGAGCAAAATTAAAGAACAATACCGCCCATGAAGCGTGTTTTTCATCTTTGGCCGCCAACATACGTTGCGCGATGTAACCCCCTCCACCAGGCTCAGCACCCGGATACCAAACACTCCACCACTGTACGGCCAGCGGTACAATAAGTAGTGGAATAAGAACTTCCATGTTCGTTAAATCAGGGAGCATATCGGTTTTCGAGGCAACTTCGGGAACGGCAAGTAAATTTGAGATACCGCCAACTTCGGGTAAGTTGACTATATAAATGGCTGCCCATACGCTTCCCACCATGGCAACTATAAATTGTATAAAATCCGTGAGCAGCACGCTACGAAGGCCTCCAAGTGCAGAATAGATAACCGTTACCACCGACGATATAAGCAAGGTTTCCGTAGCACTTAGACCAAACATCACATGACCTATCTTGATTGCTGCCAGGCACACGTTCGCCATGATAACAATGTTGAAGAATACACCAAGGTATATGGCCCGAAATCCTCTGAGAAATGCTGCCGATTTCCCGCTGTATCTCAATTCGTAGAATTCCAGGTCTGTAGTGATACCACTACGTCTCCACAATTTCGAATAGAAGAATACGGTTAGCATTCCGGTGAGCAGGAAACTCCACCAGATCCAGTTACCATAGACTCCGTCTTCCCTAATTACTCCTGCTACAAAGTTTGGAGTGTCTGCTGCAAAGGTGGTCGCCACCATTGATATCCCCAGTAGCCACCAGGGCATGTTTCGTCCCGATAAAAAGAATTCTTTGCTGTTTTTCCCGGATCTTTTGGCAACTACAATACCGATAATTATAAAAATGGCGAAAAACGATAGTATGAGTGCCCAATCGAGGAATTCTAGTTGCATACTAATACACTTTGCTTAGAGCCTTGGCCTGTCCCACCCAGTTGTCGCGTTCTATCCTTCCTGGGAAGAAGTCGATAAGTTCTGTTATAACGCGGATGTCGGAATCATTGAGTTTACTGATCTGGGAATAATTGCAAATTCCTATTTCATTGAGTTTTTGTTCGATATAGGGGCCGATTCCCATGATCTTGGTGAGGTCGTCTTTCTGATCGTGATCTGCATAACCAAAACTATCGAAATCCAATTCGGGTTTATCGATAGAGTAGTTTACAAAAGTGGACCGAGCCCTTTGTGCTATGGCCTCAGGTCGACTACCCTCTTCAATTTCTTCGGATTCTTCTTTCTGGGGTTCAGGTATTTCTTTTTCTTCCGGCACCACTTCTTCCTGAAACATCTCTTCTTCTTCTTTTTCCAACTCTTCTTCCACAATCTCCTCTTGTGCTTGCTTGACCACCTCCATAATTCGAGGTTTTATTTCTGAAAAGATAGAATCGATGTCGGTAGGTTCGCTTTTACGAAGAGGAGTTTTGAGTCGGTTTACCTCTTTCTTAAGCCGGGCTATGATCTTCTTGTATTTGTTCTTCTGAAACCATGAGGCTGCAAAATACCCGATTAAGAACGTACTCAGCATCAGGATGAAGATTCCTGTAAAATTGGGTAATTCTTTTATGAATTCGGATATGCTAGTCATTTGCGTCTAAATAAAATTTTACCTCCAGGCGCCGGTTCAAGTTACGACCTTTTACCGTACCATTCCCGGCAATGGGTTCTGACTCTCCTTTGGATACGGCTGTAATCTTATTTCGGTCGATACCCGCCTTAGTAACCAGGAACCAGCGTAGTTGTCGCGCATATTCAAGTCCTTTACCGTAATTGTCTATGGCGTTACCTACGTTGTCGGTATGCCCGATCACCTCCAGGTGTAGATTCGGATTTTCCTTTATTATTTCTGAAACGTCCTGTTGAAGAGCAATCAGTTCTTCGTTCACCATTATGCCCTGATATGAGAATTTAGGATAAACGGTTTTCGTTTCCGGAATGCTTTTCTTTAATGCCTGTATTCGGTCTTCATTTATGGGTTTGAATGCGAATTCGAAGCTGTGTTTGAAACTATTGTCCTCCTCGAAAGGAATTTGAGTGATAAAGGGCTTAATTACGATCCGTTCGGTAGGAATGCCCATGTTTACGAGAATTTCTTTAACCGCCCTTCCACGCTTGATGCCCAGGTTAGGTGAATCTATATTCTCGCTGGGGCTATACTGAGACGTAATGTGCAATTCCGTTTCGGGGTGTTCTACTGCGTAAGTATTCAATTTATATTTAAAATCAACCAGATCTTTCGGAATAGTAACCTCCGGCGAGTTTTTCTGAATTAGAAACCCTTCGTTATACATGAAAATGATGTCGCCCGAATCTCCCTTGGCCTTCAGCCCTTGTGACGGAGGTGAGATGAATTCTTCTTTATAAGCCTCGGAAATCGAAAGTGAGTCGACTTCGTCGATCACAGGATTTTCAGTTATTATTGTGGGGGAGTCCACCTTGGTGTTATCCGGAAGTTCTTCGTCATTTCCAATTGCTACCTCGGTCTTATTTACAGCTCCCGGTTCGTCCGGTTGAAGCCATGAATACAGCCAAAGCCCAAAAAATGACCATACGAGGAACACTAAAAAGGCGATTAAAAAGTTCTTCATTTTGCTGTTAAGGTCTGTAAAATAAGGCGTTAACGAATTTTAACTGGGACTCACTCAAATCTATAAAATTATTACTACATATTTTTCAATAATTTAATATGTTTTTCACAGAGTAGTAAACAAAAAATGTGTAATATTGTGAAGTAATGAATAATCAAAAACAACATCATAACCATATAGAAGTCCACGCTCAGGCGAGGTGATGTGGTATTAGGTTGTATTCAACATATATCGGACCCGTTTGAGAAATCAAACGGGTTTTTTTATTTTAAATCGATTCAGTTACTATGAAACTAAAAATTGCAATTCAGAAATCAGGAAGGTTACACGACGAATCCCTGAAGCTCCTCAGAGACTGTGGGATATCCATCAACAATGGAAGAGATCAGTTAAAAGCCTCTGCGAAGAACTTTCCCTTAGAGATCTACTATCTCAGAAATGGCGATATACCACAGTACCTAAAGGATGGTGTGGTAGATTGTGCAGTAATTGGGGAGAATCTACTCGTGGAAAAAGGAGAGGATATTCAGATACTGGAGAAACTGGGTTTCTCAAAATGCCGTGTTTCGCTGGCGGTCTCAAAGATATTCGAGTACGATACCATAAAGGATCTGGAGGGTAAACGCATTGCTACTTCCTATCCAATGACCACACAAAATTTCCTAAATGAGCAGGGAGTAAATGCTGAATTACACATCATTAACGGAAGTGTTGAAATTGCTCCAAACATAGGACTGGCCGACGCTATTTGTGATATTGTGAGTAGTGGAAGCACCTTGTTCAAGAATAATTTGAAGGAGGTGGAGGTTATCATGCAGAGCGAAGCCGTACTGGCAGCCTCACCCCGGATACCTGAAGGTGTGAGGGAAATACTTGAAAGATTCCAGTTCCGTATCCAGTCGGTGCTGAAAGGAAGGGATTTTAGATATGTTTTACTAAATGCACCCAATAAAAAGCTCGATTCCATAATAGGCCTCCTGCCCGGGATGAAGAGTCCTACCGTGCTTCCTCTTGCAGAGGAGGGTTGGAGCAGTATACACTCTGTTGTGAGACAAGATATCTTTTGGGAGGTGATAGACAAATTGAAAGATGAAGGTGCTGAAGGCATACTCGTTTGCCCAATTGAAAAAATGGTGCTTTAATTAGAAAAGTTATGAAATTATACAAATACCCCAACCCATCCACATGGACGGAATTACTTTCGAGGCCTACTCAAACCTTCGACGAGATCGAGAATACGGTGCAGGAAGTTTTTTCTGAAGTTAAAAACAAAGGCGATAAGGCCTTACGGAAATACACCGATCTCTTTGATGGCGTCTCCCTGAAAGAATTAAAAGTAGCTCAATCTGAGATCGACGCTGCCGAGAAATTACTTTCCGATGAGCTAAAAGAGGCAATAAAACTAGCTAAATCGAATATTCAAAGGTTCCACGAGGCTCAGCAAACCGACCGAATAGCAATAGATACCATGGATGGTGTTTCTTGCTGGCAGGAGAAGAGAGCTATTCAAAAGGTGGGGCTTTATATACCCGGTGGGACAGCACCGTTATTTTCGACTATTCTAATGCTTGCTTTGCCTGCTAAAATTGCAGGCTGCGAAGAAATTTCAATTTGCACACCACCGGATGCCCAGGGTAATGTGGCTCCGGTTATCCTTTACACTGCAAAACTCTGTGGAGTAAGCAATATTTTCAAGGTGGGTGGTATCCAGGCGGTTGCCGCTATGACCTTCGGAACTGAAACTGTTCCGTCAACTTACAAGATCTTCGGACCCGGAAACCAATTTGTAACGGTAGCCAAGCAGATGGCAACGAAATACGGAGTGGCAATAGACATGCCTGCGGGGCCTTCGGAACTGCTTGTGTATGCTGACGAGACGGCTAATGCCTCCTTTGTGGCATCCGACCTGCTCAGCCAGGCCGAGCACGGTCCGGATAGCCAGGTGATCCTCGTAACAACCAGTGAAACATTGGCTACGGCTGTTTCCGAAGAAATTAAAACCCAGATTGAAGCGCTCCCAAGAGCTGATATAGCTAAAAGATCAATGGCAAATTCCAGGCAGATCCTTGTGAGTGATACGAATGAGGCCATAGCCCTAATCAATGAATACGGTCCGGAGCACTTTATTGTAGTTGCTTCAGACGAAGATGAATTCACTAATCGGATACAGAATGCCGGATCGGTATTCCTGGGTGCGTACACGCCTGAAAGTGCCGGGGATTATGCCTCCGGCACCAATCACACCCTTCCAACCAATGGCTATGCGAAGCAATATAGCGGACTAAACCTAGACAGTTTTATGAAGAGCATTACTTTTCAAAAGGTTAGCAAGGAAGGCTTAAAAAATATTGGACCAGCGGTAGAATTAATGGCCGCTGCCGAAGGGCTTGAGGCCCACAAGAATGCAGTAACACTGAGGTTGAACGAAATCGATTCGATATGAGTAGGAGAATAGATCTGGACCGACTCTTACGCCCCTGCGTGAAGTCGCTGAAACCTTACAGTTCCGCAAGGGACGAGTATACGGGCGGTAAATCCGGGATGGTCTTCCTGGATGCCAACGAAAATCCTTTCGACAATGGTGTGAATCGGTATCCTGATCCGCATCAGAAAGAGTTAAAAGCTAAGATCTCAGAAATCAAGGGTGTACCTTCTGCAAATATTTTCCTCGGAAATGGCAGTGATGAAGTTCTTGACCTCCTATTCAGGGCGTTTTGCGAACCCGGGACTGACAATTGCATCAGTTTGCCGCCTACCTACGGGATGTACAAGGTGTTGTCTGGCATCAACAATGTAGAGAACAGGGAGGTTTTGCTTAGGTCCGATTTTCAGCCGGATAAACCTGGGATCGAAAAAATGACAGACGCTAATACCAAATTACTTTTCCTGTGTTCCCCAAATAATCCTACCGGTAACCTCATGAATCCTGATGTCATTCTTGAATTACTGGAGAATTTCAATGGTTTGGTGGTCATAGATGAGGCTTATATAGATTTCTCAACCTCTGAAAGCTGGTCGAAGCAGCTGCCGAAATACAAGAATTTGGTTGTAACTCAAACTTTGTCTAAGGCTTATGGATTGGCAGGGATCAGGCTCGGAATGTGCTTTGCGTCTAAAGAAATTATCGAGGTTTTAAACCGAATAAAGCCTCCGTATAATGTAAACGAATTGAGTCAGCAAAGAGCGCTAAGTGCTCTTAGCAATCGAAATCAATATGAAAATGAAAAGAATTCAATAATAAGAGAAAAGAACCGATTACTTAAACAATTACTTCAGATAAAATACGTAAAAGATATATTCCCAAGTGAAGCAAATTTTTTCCTGGTACGAGTTGATGATGCTGATAAGCGATATGCTCAACTTATCAGTCATAGGATTGTAGTTCGAAACAGGGGTAATCAACCCTTATGTAAAAATACTTTGCGAATAACTGTAGGAACATGGGAGGAAAATGACTTCCTAATCAAAGCCTTACAAACCATCTGAGATGAAAAAGAAAGTACTATTTATAGATAGGGACGGAACCCTTATTAAAGAACCTGCCGATGAGCAGATAGATTCGTTCGACAAACTGGATTTTTACCCAAAAGCTATAGCCGCCATGAGCAAGATCGCTTTAGAGCTTGATTTTGAATTGGTCATGATCACCAACCAGGATGGCCTTGGAAGCGATGTTTTCCCCGAAGATACCTTTTGGCCTGTCCAGAATTTTATAGTTAAGACCTTTGAGAATGAAGGTGTGGTCTTCGATGAGGTCTGTATTGATCGCACTTTTCCCGAAGACAATGCACCCACCAGGAAACCCGGAACCGGAATGCTCACGAAGTATTTTGGCCAGGAGTATGACCTTGAAGGTTCCTTTGTGATTGGCGATCGGTTAACCGATATGGAACTGGCCAAAAACCTGGGATCCAAAGGGATCTACATAAATGACGAGACACATCTCGGAACTGATGAGATCACTGTTGAAAGAAAAGAGCTAGATGAATACATAGCCCTGGAAAGCAACGATTGGGATACCATCTTTACCTTTCTGAAGTTAGGAGCCAGGACTTCCCAAGTGAAACGCAAGACCAATGAAACGGATATTTCTATAAATCTGAACCTCGATGGTACGGGCAGGAGCAACATTAGCACAGGGATTGCGTTTTTCGACCATATGCTGGATCAGTTGTCGCGTCATGGTATGCTTGATCTTGAGATTTCAGTTAAGGGAGATCTCGAAGTGGATGAACACCATACCATAGAGGATACCGCGATTGCCCTGGGAGAAGCATTCTACCTTGCATTAGGTGATAAGATGGGTATAGAGCGTTATGGTTTTTGTTTACCAATGGATGATTGCCTGGCACAGGTGGCCATCGATTTTGGAGGGAGGAACTGGTTGGTTTGGGAAGCAGACTTCAAACGAGAAATGATAGGAAAGATGCCTACCGAAATGTTCATGCACTTCTTCAAGTCGTTTACAGACAGCGCCCGGGCTAACCTTAATATCAAGGCTGAAGGCAACAATGAACACCACAAGATCGAAGCCATATTCAAAGCATTCGCCAAAGCGATCAAAGCTGCTGTAAAGCGCGATACCGATAAACTATTATTACCTAGCACGAAAGGAACACTGTAGATGAAACTAGTACAAATAGATTATGGTGCCGGTAATGTGAAGAACATCCAGTTTGCGTTTGAGAGGTTCGGGATCAGCCCGGTTTTGAGTTCGGATCCTGAGGAAATTCGTAGTGCAGATAAAGTGATCTTTCCCGGAGTGGGAGAGGCCAGTTCAGCAATGGAAAAGCTTCGGAAGACGGGTCTGGATAAGGTAATTCCAACACTTACCCAGCCCGTTCTGGGAATATGTCTTGGCATGCAATTGCTTTGTGAGACTTCAGAAGAAAATAATACGCAAGGACTTGGAATCATTTCAGAAGAGGTAAAACGCTTTTCAAATGCGGTAAAAGTGCCGCAGATCGGCTGGAATCGCATTCATGACCTTAATTCTCATTTGTTCGATGGCATTGATGAAAATGAATTTATGTACCTGGTACACAGTTACTATGTGCCTCTATGCGATGAAACTATAGCAGTCTGCGATTACGAAATACCCTATTCAGCAGCGCTACGGAAGAACAACTTCTACGGTGTCCAATTTCACCCCGAAAAAAGCAGTATCGCAGGAGAACAACTATTAAAAAACTTCTTGTCGTTATGAGAATCATCCCCGCTATAGATTTAATTGAAGGAAAATGTGTCCGACTCACAAAAGGAGACTACAATACTAAGGTGATTTACAACGAGGACCCGCTGGAGGTGGCTAAAATGTTCGAAGCACATGGTATCGAATACCTTCATCTTGTTGACCTGGATGGCGCGAAGGGAGGAAGGATTATAAACCACAAAGTTCTGGAGAGTATCACGGGAAAAACAGGGTTAAAGGTTGATTTTGGTGGAGGATTGAAATCGGATGAGGACTTGCATATCGCTTTCGAAAGCGGTGCAAACCAGGTGACGGGTGGAAGCATTGCAGTGAAATCGCCCGACATATTTCTGAAATGGTTAAAGACTTACGGAAGTGATAAGATCATCCTGGGGGCGGATGCCCGCGACGAAAAAGTTGCTGTCAGCGGGTGGTTGGAAGAGTCGAAAGAAGAGCTAATTCCCTTCATCCGAAACTACCGAAAGGGTGGAGCTAAGTATGTCATTTGTACGGATATAAGCAAAGACGGAATGTTGGAGGGGCCATCTTTCCAGTTATATGAAAAGATTTTAAATGAAATAGAAGAAATAAACCTGATCGCATCGGGTGGTATCTCGAAGTTTGACGAATTACCCCGACTTAAGGATTTAGGATGTGAGGGTGTAATTATCGGAAAAGCGATCTATGAGCAGCGAATTTCACTCAAACAACTTGAAAATTTTATACTGAATGCTAACTAAACGAATCATACCCTGTCTGGATATCAAAGATGGAAGGACCGTGAAAGGAATCAATTTCGTGAACCTTCGGGATGCAGGGGACCCGGTTGAACTGGCCGAAATCTATTGTGATTCCGGGGCAGATGAGCTGGTTTTCCTTGATATATCCGCTTCAGAAGAAAAAAGAAAAACCCTGGCCGACCTCGTTCTTCGCGTAGCAGCTAGAATCAGGATACCATTCACCGTGGGAGGTGGTATTTCGAGTGTAGAGGATGTGGAAGTGCTATTAAAGAACGGTGCAGATAAGGTGTGTGTAAATTCAGCGGCGGTGAAGCGCCCTGAATTACTGAATGAGCTGTCGTCCCGTTTCGGAAATCAGTGCATAGTGGTCGCTATCGACGCAAAGAAGATTGATGACTCATGGAAAGTACACCTGGTAGGAGGAAAAGTGCCTACCGAGGTAGATCTCTTCGAATGGGCGAAAGAAGTAGAGGAAAGAGGAGCGGGAGAGATCATGTTTACGTCTATGGATCACGATGGAACCAAGAATGGTTTTGCCAATGAGGCACTGGCTAAGCTCACTGAACTCGTAAATATTCCGATAATCGCATCCGGTGGTGCGGGAAATGAGCAGCATTTTGCCGATACTTTTATCTATGGAAACTCAGATGCGGCACTGGCTGCCAGTGTTTTTCACTTCAAGGAAATTAAAATATCAGATCTAAAAAAGAAATTAAAAGAACAGGGAATCCCTGTTCGTACATAAAAAACGATCACTATGGAAATCGATTTTAAAAAATACACAGACGGCCTGGTGCCTGTAGTAGTTCAGGATAAATTAACACGCAATGTCCTGATGCTTGGTTTTATGAATGAGGAAGCAGTAAAACAGACTCTTGAAACCAGAAAAGTGACTTTTTTCAGCAGAAAAAAAGGAGCACTGTGGATGAAGGGAGAAGAATCCGGAAATACCCTGAACCTCGTGTCTCTAACTTCGGACTGTGATAATGACACCTTGCTTGCGGAGGTGATCCCGGACGGGCCGGTTTGTCATAAAGGCAGCGATACCTGTTGGGGTGAGAAGAACCAGCCAAAATTCGGATTTCTAAGTTATCTGGAGGATGTTATAGAAGAACGGAAGAATCACCCGGAAATGGAGGGTTCATATGTGGCATCACTTTTCAGGAAAGGTGTGAATAAAGTCGCTCAAAAAGTGGGGGAAGAGGCCGTAGAGCTTGTGATCGAGTCGAAAGATGACAATGATCTTGCCTTTCTGAATGAGGCCGCGGATTTGTTGTTTCATACACTGATATTGCTGCAAACCAAAGGATTTCACCTGCGGGATGTGGATAAAACCTTACGCTCCAGGCATAAGTTTAACCCTTCCTCGGAATAGTTAATCTTGTTTTTCTGTATATTTCTTACGAAATCAAGATTGAAATGGCCAAAAACAACAGAGTCCGATTAAGCAAATTTAAAAACCTGCCAAAGCGCAAGGCGCGGAACTATTCTCCTGGCACGGTTAAATATATAGGCACTAAGGACACGGCTGTGAGTCAGGTTGAGATTATCGACTATTCTCCTACCCATGCAGATTCCTTTATAGCTGAGGGTGTTGAGGAAGCATTTCGATTTAAAACAACCGAGGAAGTAACCTGGATCAACGTTGATGGATTAAGCAATGTAGAGGTCATTGAAAAGCTGGGAGAACATTACAATCTCCACCCTTTAATTCTGGAAGATATCGTTACCACCAATCAACGACCCAGGCTGGATGAATACGAGGATTACCTGTTCATTATTTATAAGATGCTGTATTATAATGATGCATCGGAGCTAGTAATTGAGCACGTAAGTATGGTAGTTGGATTTGGTTACGTAGTCACATTTCAGGAGGCGGATGGTGACGTTTTTGGTACTGTGCGTGACCGAATATTGAAAGATAAAGGAAGGATTCGTAGGGCCGGGTCAGATTATCTAATGTTCGCGTTGCTAGATGCGATCGTGGATAATTATTTCGCTGTAATTGATTCTCTCAGTGATAGAATTGAATTAATAGAAGATGTTCTCTTTGATTCTGATGTACATGGCTCAGATATAATAAAAGATATACAGCTACTCAAAAGAGAGGTGTTAAAGATCAAACGAGCCATAACGCCCTTGCGCGAGGTGATCAACCGATTGGAGAAGTCGGAAATTGATATGATCGACCCAAAAACGAATAACTACCTCCGCGATTTGTACAATCATATCCTTCAGATAAGTGAAAGCCTGGATTTATATCGCGAGATGACCTGGGGATTAATGGATATGCATATGACGAACATTAGTAATCGCATGAATGAGATCATGAAGGTACTTACCATTATGGCCTCGATATTTATTCCACTTACGTTTATGGCGGGCATATATGGTATGAACTTCGATTATATGCCAGAATTGAAATATAAGTATGGTTATTTTGTCCTTTGGGGCCTCATGCTACTTGTGTTTTTGTTGATGTTGTGGTATTTTAGAAGAAAAAAGTGGATATAAAAAAAGCGGGAAATGATCCCGCTTTAAACTATTCTTATCCTTATCGCAGCCAACCTTTTTGGGATGCACCTTTACTGTAGAAGTAAAGGAAAATCGCCACTATGATCACTAGCATAGGCATTATTGCTGCTTTTGCTCCTTCTACGTCCATTACTTCGGTCGCGAACAACCAATAGCACATTTGAACCAGGACTGCCAGCAGGGAGAGCCCAAATAGGGGAACCGATAGTTTCTTTTTTACCAGCATCAGTATGCAGGCAAATAACCCGGAAAATATCGCCAGGGCGAACACATAATTATACCAGGAGGGAAGCCCATCGACGATTTCGATTAAAGCTTCTGTCATAGTGTCTTTTACGGTATCGTACATGAGTGTTGATGCCAGATATTGAAATACCCCAAAGAGATACCATAAAAGAGCTAGAACAGCAATGATCCAAAAGCCAGTGTTGGGTTTGGTGGTTGTCATAATACATTGGTTTTTAGGGTTGAATAGATAAATGTACTGAAAAATAATTAAGCGTATCTTTAATGCACTAAGCGACAGAACTATGAGTACAGTGATCACCAAAGAGATCTTCAGCTTTCTCAAGCAACTAAAAAAGAACAATTACCGGGAATGGATGCAGGAAAACAAGAAGCGGTACCAGGCCAATGAAAAACTGTTGAAGCAGTTCTATGCTGATGTTGAAGCGGCCCTGAATCAAACCGATGAGATCGCCAAGGTAAAGGTGTTTCGAATTAATAGGGATATTCGTTTTAGCAAGGATAAGACCCCGTATAATGTTCATCGGAGCGTTAGTTTTAGTAGGGCAGGTGCACATAGAAGAGGAGGTTATTATCTTCGGCTAGAACCCGGTAATTCCTTGATGGCGGGTGGTTTCTTTAATCCGGAACCGGCAGATCTGTTGCGCATTCGGAAGGAATTCGAAATGGATGCTTCAGAAATAAGGGAAATACTCTCAGACAAGAAATTCGAGAAGGCATTCGGGGGATTCAACCAGGAATATGCAGTAAAAACAGCCCCTAAAGGTTTCAGTAAGGATCATCCCGATATAGACCTCATTCGACTAAAAAGCTACTTTGTTACACATTCTTTCACCGATGAGGAGGTGTTTTCGACCGATTTTAGGGACAATCTGGCGCATCACTTCGGATTGTTGCGACCTTATTTTGATTATATGAGCGAGGTACTAACCACCGATCTCAATGGGGTATCACTACTGAATGATCAATAGACCATCATTACTTATTATACATGAGAAATATAATAAAATAAGCTAATAAATAATAAATATAAGTAATAATAGTTATATTTGTAGTGAGATAGTTCATTATTCAAAGTAAAAAAGAATGAAAACTGCAACCGTAGCGGTAATAACTGGAGACCTGGTAAATTCCTCGGCATACAGTCAGAATACGATTCAGACGATTATTCAACGTTTAACCAATGAATTTCAGGTAATCAGTCAGGAAACCGGGGATGATGTCACCGCTTTTACCCTGTTTCGTGGTGATAGCTTTCAGGGTATCGTTGAAGATCCCTCACAGGCCTTGCAGATCGCACTGCGATTAAAAGCCTTGATCAACAGTTTTAGTGACAGTGGTGAGGAGGCAGGGAATACAATTCCTGTGTCGGATGTACGAATCTCCATTGGCATAGGAGAAGCAAGCTACGATGTAAATGCGATTAATGTGAGTAATGGCGAGGCTTTTCAGTTATCCGGACGCACGCTGGACAGTATGAAAACCAAGCAGTTAAAAATGGCACTCACAACCCCGAATAGCAATATAAATGATGAATTCAGGGTACACATGAAGTTTCTGGACAGCATCACCGACCGATGGTCAATGGCCTCTGCTGAAGTTGTCTATTTTCTTCTGAAGCAATTAAAAGAAAAACAGATCGCTGAACAACTTAATAGAAGCCAGGCTGCAATAAATCACAGGAAAAAGGCAGCAGGCTGGGAAGAGATTCGTTTGTTGCTACAACGTTTTGAACAAGTAATAAAAAGTGAATTCGTATGAATCAGGAATTGATTTTTGCCTTGCAGTTACTGCTCGCACACGTAATAACCGACTTTGTCTTTCAATCCAAAAAGTGGATAAAGCAAAAACGCGATCGTAAGGGAAAGTCCATATTCCTGTACATTCATGCTGCCCTTGCCGGGCTGTTAACCTATTTAATAGTTCAGGACTGGAGCTTGTGGGAAGTTCCGCTTATCATCGCCGTTACCCATTTTTTCATCGATCTGTGGAAACTTCATCAAAAATCGGATTCGCTTGTGTACTTTCTTTGGGATCAGTTCTTTCATATTGTTGTACTGGCCCTCGTATGGTTATATGCCACAGAGAATTTCGGTGAACTTATCCCGTTCGTTACTTCCGCACTGGCATCTGAAGACTTCCTCATTTATGTAACAGGTTATCTCATGGTGATCTTTCCCATTGGATTCATCATAGGAAAGGCTACACGTGGCTGGCAAAAGGAAATTAAGAAAGAAGATGGTATCAAAAGCCTGGATAAGGCCGGCAGGTATATCGGGATATTTGAACGGATTCTTGTGCTTACCTTTATAATAACTGATAATTTTTCGGCTATTGGCTTCCTTATCGCCGCCAAATCGATACTTCGATTCAGCGATAAAAGTAAGAGTGGTGCTCGTAAACAAACCGAATACGTACTTATAGGAACATTGATGAGTTTTGCCTTAACGATTGTGATAGGCTTCCTAATGCGCGTACTGATATTCCAATAGCTGGACGTTACTCTTCAGTCTTTCCTTAACGATATTCATCATCCGTTTGTTCAATGCAGAGGAATTCAAGGTATACTCTTTATATTCCTGAACTGTAAACTGTCCAATGATGATGCCTTTCAGTGAATTGCGAAATTTCATATCCTTGTGGATAGCGTTTTCGATATAATCGAGTCGTTTCTCAATGGAAAGGTCGTAAAACACATTTTTGTGCTTTCGGACATAATTTCTGAATACTTCAAGTAAAAGTTGATTCTGAAGCTTGGCTACAGGGCGTAGCGTTTGATTCTGAAAGGTTTCTTCTGAAGTCATTGCGGGGTTCACGGTCGCTGAAGGAATTTCTGGCCTTAAATGTAGCAGCGACCTGTCACGTGGTTCCATAACTAGGTGTTTGAATAAAAGTAGGAAAAGACGGTCGTTTAAAAAATTTCAGAAGGATAAGTTATAAACTATGTTTTCAACAGCTTTCGATGTATTTTTATAGGTCTGAAACACTAGCGCTATGAAGGAGGTTCAATCCATAAATCCTTATAACAACAAAGTTGTAGACACTTACACACTACATTCTTCGGAACAGCTGAATGCCCTGTTAGAGCGGGCGCACCGGCGTTATCTGAAATGGAGGAAAACTCATTTTTCGGAGAGGTCCGAACTCATGAAGAAAGCCGCCCATATATTGAGAAAGGATGCAAAGTTATATGCTAGCAACATCTCAGATGAAATGGGAAAACCGATTTCCCAGGCTATTGCCGAGGTGGAAAAGTGTGCCTGGGTATGCGATTATTACGCCGAAAATGCGGAATCTCAGTTGTCTAATGAAACAATCGAAAGCGATGCCGATATTAGCTATGTGCGTCATGAACCTTTAGGAGTGATTCTTGCTGTTATGCCATGGAACTACCCTTTCTGGCAGGTATTTCGTTTTGCTGCTCCCACATTGATGGCCGGAAATGTGGCTGTGTTAAAACATGCGTCCAATGTTTTCGGAAGTGCCTTAAAGATCGAGGAAGTCTTCAGGCGAGCAGGTTTCCCTGATCATTCTTTTACAACGCTTTTGGTGGGTAGTAATCAAGTTGAGAGTATTATTGATAATCCTGTGGTGAAAGCCGTCACTTTAACAGGAAGTGGTCCTGCTGGTTCTGCAGTTGCCCAAACGGCAGGAAAGAACATTAAGAAAAGTGTCCTGGAACTGGGAGGAAACAACGCTTTGATAGTTCTGGAGGATTGCGATATGGAAAATACCCTGGAAACCTGCATACAGGCTCGGTTTCAGAATACGGGTCAGAGTTGTATTGCCGGAAAACGCCTGCTAGTCCAGGAGTCCATTTCCGAAGAATTTATTCAGAAACTAGTTAAAAGAGTTGAAGAATTAAAAAGTGGAGATCCTTTAGATCCCGAAACCTATATAGGAACCCTGGCAAGGAAAGACCTTGCGAAGGAACTGGAATCACAGGTAAAAGATACAATAGCCGCCGGGGCCAAGCTGGAAACTGGGGGCAGGAGGGAGGAGGCCTGGTATGCACCTACTGTAGTAAGTGGTGTGACTCCAGACATGGTAATGTTTAAGGAAGAGACCTTCGGACCGGCACTGAGCGTGACTACATTTAAAACGGTTGAAGAAGCAATTGAGCTTTCAAATGAATCAAAATTCGGACTCGGAGTTTCAGTATTCACAACGGATATTTCCAAAGCGATGGAGATGATCCCGGAGTTTGAGGAAGGCGCTGTTTTTATCAATGAATTGGTAAAAAGTGATCCGAGACTGCCCTTCGGTGGTGTTAAAGAGAGTGGTTACGGACGTGAGCTCAGCTCTCATGGGATAAAGGAGTTTGTAAATACGAAAACCGTTTACATTAAAAGGTAATAACCCCGGTTAGGGCAAACCGGGGTGGCACAAGTAGTCTAATGGCTATTTATTTAGCATAGCCTTTATAACCCCCAGTTCACGTTCGAGTTTTTCAAGTCTTATTTCCTGTGATTCGATGATTAGCTGTTGCTCCTGAATTGCTTTTATCGCCATGACGGTGAAATAATCGTAATTGATCCCATAGAACCCTTCCTCGTTCATTTTAACGGCATCCGGAAAGATGGTTTTAACTTCCTGGGCCATAAAACCAGCGGAGCGTGATGATCCCGTTTGTTGGTCTTTGTATAGATATGTAAAAGCGTCTAAATCATTAACTTTAGATAGCACACTTTCCATAGACGATATATTTTTCTTTAGGCGTTTATCTGAAGTGATCACATAGTTACCTGTACCCGCTTCCACATAAGCTCTGCGCACGCCATTCTCTGCAAAAGACAAATGGCTTCCCGAGTGATATACTTTCCAATTGGCCGTGGAGCTGGCACTCTCTAGACCAAGGCCACCAGCGGATGCCTGGGTGGTATTAGACTGTTTAATGGTGAGATCGTGGGTAGGAATTGTGGTCATTATTCCAATACGGTCCAGGTTACCCCTCACAAAGAACAAATAGGGTTCGGTGTCGCTTTCAATAGCGAAATTAGTGGCCAGACCCTGCTCATTGAAAGTCACATTTCCTGAGGCAGGCATATAATGCTGAATGGCTCCGTTGTTGAATAATGTGAAAATCCCATCATCCCCTAGATCGGTGAGGCTCGCCAACAGTGTACCGGAGGTGGACTCATCAAACCAATAAGTGTCACCTCCAAGGTATGTATTTCCATTGTCCCTTACCTCAAAATGGTTGAGACCAGCATCCTGTACGATGAAGTCGCCTGAACTGTTTAGGTTATGCGTGAGCGAAAAGGTGTTATGAGTGATGGTTGTATTTTGATTAAGGCTACCACCCAGGGCTACATTGTTCCCTGAAGCACTCAGTCCGTTATTGGCGGTTACCCCAGTACTAAGGGTTGCCCAACTCACATTTCCAACGCCGTCGGTTTGCATCACCTGGTTAGCTGTACCTCTTACTGCTGGTAGGATATAGTTGTTCGTTCCTGTGGTTCCGATTGAAACGCGTCCTAAAAAGTAGCCAGCAAAACTTCCGCTCTTTCTTACATCCGAATACAGTCCGTAATGTTGCCCTCCAACACCAGTTAGAATTGATACATAGGTTCCGATTTTTGTTCCCGCTCCTGCGCCCGAAATTGTTGTGTAGTTTCCATAGATAGAACCAGATCCTGAAGAAGCCATATTGTTGAATACTCCGAAACGGTTATCGTTACCAGAGTCTTCGAACCTGTTGTACAATCCATGTGTTATTCCTCCGGTCCCCTGGAACCTATGGTAGGTGCCATATTGGGTGGTAGAATTATTACCTGAAAAATTTTGGTAACTTCCATACTTATCTCCGCTTCCTGAACTTGCTATTGCATTGAAAGTTCCATAGGTCTCACCTGAGCCGGTTCCTCCCATATTATTATAGTCACCGTACTGATTGCCATTGCCCGAATTGCTAAATAAGGTATACTTTCCGAATTGAGCAAGGTCCGAAGTGGAACCCATATAATTATAGATTGCTATTTGCTGTCCTGCACTATTACCCTGCAATCTATTGTAAATACCATAATGATCACCTCCGCCGCTGTTGTCGATATTGTTATAGACGGCATAATGGTCACTATTTCCGGAATTAAAGATATCATTCCTGATTCCGTACTGATCTCCTGTCCCTACTCCGACTAAAGAATTAAGTACCCCGTAATGTGTTCCTGATCCTGATCCGTTCAGAAAACTATAACTTCCATAATGATTTCCTGCGCCGGTCCCATTTAAACTATTTTGTAGTCCATAGTGATTTGCATTTCCACTATTGGTTATATTGTTATAAATGCCTCGTTGTATCCCGGTTCCACTCGAACCCAGGTTGTTTCTTACACCGTAGGTGTCTGCAGTACCCGAATTATTTATGGTGTTCGAAGTTCCATTTTGGTCGCCTGAACTGCTATTCTGTAAAAAGTTTTCGGTCCCCGTTCTTACCCCTGTACCGTCCCCGGATAAGAAATTGTAGGATCCGGTTTGTAAATTGCTTCCATCTACAGAAAGCCAGCTAAAATGGCCGGTTTGGGTTCCGGTGCCAGTACCCGAGATCAAGGTTCTGACTCCATTGATGTAACTGTTACTATTGGCCGTCATTCTATTAATTACCCCATAATGAACACCAGATCCACTTCCCAGAATCCGGTTTTCCACTCCCACGTGTTCGCCGTCTCCCGAATTGGTTATCCCGTTTACCTGCCCAATGACTTCTCCGTTCCCAGCACCAGTGATCACGTTATACATTCCTCTTGCCTGGCCCATGGCTGCTCCGTTGTATTCCATTTCGTTGAAGATATTGTATTTGTTTCCGGTATTCGTATCAGTGTTTCCATACAGATTTACTAATCGATCGTAAGCCGTAGTTTCCGCTTCAACGTCAAGTGAATAGGAGGGATTGTTCTTCCCTATAGCTACTTGCCCCAGTGTGAATAGATTATCGTTAATACTCCCGGGTGGTGAGGTGGTACTGGCCCGGTGCCAATCTGCATCTCCACCGCTAAAGGGCGCCCATGATGTGGTTCCATTGTCCCAGTAGTAAAATCCCTTTGACGGTGTTCCGTTTCCAGTGGCAAAGACCAGCATCCCATCCTGGGCGGCACCTGGATCCGATGCCGGGAAATCGTCTATCCGGGGAATTAGTAAGCCATCTTCTGATGTAGGCGCGGATGGATTCTGTGCTATTATGTCCAGTGAAGCATTGGGATTGGTGGTTCCAATTCCTACCTGGGCTAATAATGTGATTGGGACAAAAAAAGCTACGATAAAATGGAGGATCGGTTTCATGACTGGTTCTTTTTAATTTCTACTGTTTTGATCACTTTTTCTCTTACTGTGAAGTAGAAACAATACTCGCCGTTCGCTAATCTGTCTAAATTCAGATATACACTATTGCAGGAATGTAATAGGTCTGCTTTGAATTGTTTCTTACCCATATAGTTCGAGAATACAGGGATAAAACTAGTCAGACCTTAAAATGAAGGATACTTGGAATGTAACAAAGGATGGAATAAATGTAACGAGGCTTGTTAAGCCTTATTATTACTGAACTCCTGCGGCGTCACCCCATGGATTTCTTTAAAGCATTTGATATAATAGGAGGGAGTGTTAAATCCAACAGAATAGGCAATTTCGGATACAGTCAGGTTCTCATCCTCCAGCAACTTCAGGGAGGCCTTCACTCTTTCGGTACGAATAAAGGCAGTTGTGCTGAGCCCAAATAACGCCTTAAGTTTTCTGTGCAACTGCATCCTGCTCATTGATAGTTTCTCAGCAAATGCGGCAGCATTGAATTCGGGTTCGTTCAGATGGGTTTTAAGAGCTTGCTTTAGTTGTTCAATAAAAATCGCTTCCGAAGAATCAACAATCGTATCAACAGGTTCAAGGTATAAGGTCCTTGAATACCTGTCGCGCAGTTTATCTCTTGATTCGAGCAGGTTTACCACTTGTTGTTTGAGGATATCCGGGTTGAAAGGCTTCCGAACATAGGAATCTGCACCAACCTGTAGTCCTTCAAGTTCATTCTCTTCTGAAACCTTTGCAGTGAGCAGGATAATCGGTATGTGACTGGTTACCTGGGCCGCCTTCAGCTTCTTACACAGTGCAACGCCGTCCGTTTTTGGCATCATTACATCGCTAATGATGATGTCTGGAACCTTTTCCATTGCCATTTCGATCCCAACTGCACCATCCTCTGCCTGGATCACATTGTAGCCATCATTAAATAAATCGGCAGTAAAGTTTCGAATTTCCTCATTGTCCTCAACAATAAGGATAAGAGGCTTGTTGTCTTCGGAAATTGAATCTTCGAACTGAGGATCGGAAATCGCAGCCTCTTCATTAATCGGAAGAGTTACAGGAAGGTATAGGTCAAAGGAGATCTGATTATTTTGTAACTGCCTGGCACTAATTGTACCGTCAATGCGACTAACGAGCTCCCGAACCAATGAAAGCCCAATCCCGAGTCCGTCAGTAGTTTGGTCGTTTCTATAATGTCTCTCAAAGATCTTTTCTATTTGAAGGACATCGGCCGAATCTGCTACTGGGTTAGTAATAGAAAGCTGATATGCTGATTCATCACATGATGATGTAAGATTTATCGCGCTGCCCTTCGGACTGTATTTTATTGCGTTTTCAATTAGGTTTGAAATGATCTTCTCGAAACTTTCTCTCTGAAATTGAACTGTTGCAATACCAGAATAAGAACTTGCGATCTCGATGGATTTTTCAGAGGCTTTAAAGCGGAACAAGGAAACCAGTTCATCTACTAAAAGTGCGAGATTCCCTTCCGAAACTTCATCGGTAAAGGTATTCGATTCAATTTTCGAAAGATCGAGCATTTGATCTACCATCCTGAGCATCCTGTCCGTATTGTGCTTTATCAATTCCAGGTCCTTACGGCCATTTTCAGGGAGTTCACCATTGTTCAATTGCTTTTCAACCGGCCCTTTGATCAATGTAAGTGGGGTACGTATTTCGTGTGCTATGTCTGTGTATAGTTTCGATTTCAATGAGTTCAGACGAGTAAGTTCCTTATTCACCTTATTTCGGTTGTAGTAGAGAACGATGAGTAATCCTATGAGGATCAGGAAAAATAAAGAAGAGAGGATAAAAATTCTTCTTTGACTTTTCCCTACGGTCTTAGCCCTTAAATTTTCCGATTCAAGGATTGCTATTTCGTTCTCCTTCAATTGATTTTGATAACTTGCTTCAATCTTGTTCAGTTCGGCAGAATTTCTGCGTGATACTATGGTGTCTTTAAGACTGAGATGTTGCCGAAGCGCCTTGTAAGCGGCATTATTATTTCCACTGTTGGCATATAATTCTGACAACTTCAAATAGGTAGCGGATTTGGTTTGAAGATTCAGGGAATCACCGGCATACCGAATCGATTTTAAATAGGCGTCTTCCGCTTTTTCCAAAATGTTTTCGTTTTGATAATAACTACCCAGTTTATGATACGTTCCTGAAACACTGATGGTATCATTCAGGGATAGCTTCATTTCAAGCACATCGTTCAATAACCGGAATCCCTCGGATTTATTTCCCAGAGAAATAGTCGCATCCGATAATGCCATGGCCGATTCACTAATTTGGTAGAGGTCATCTGTTTGCTTGAAGAAATTGTAGACTATCAAGAGGGTATCGTAAGCTTTTTGTGGCAAGCCTTGCTTTAAATAGGTCTTGCCGAGACTTTTCTTAGTTATATAATCACTAACCTCATCGCCGGATATCATATAATATTCACTAGCTCGCTCGTAGTAATTTATAGATTTGTCATATTGCTTCAGATTCGAAAAGATTTTGGCCGCTTCAGTGGCACTATGGCCTTTGATGCTATTCACAAGGGGTTCATCACTCTCCATGCTATCTGCCTTAATAAGGTAGGAGAGTGCGCGATCCAAACGCTCCTGATTCATTAAGCTCAGGGCATTCGAATAATAGGCATTGGCTTCCTGAAATCTCAGATCGTGTATTTTGGAGAGGGCAATGACAGAATCATTGTGGACGATTCCTTTGTCTGCATCAACTTTAAAATTTATATAACTTAAAGCTAATTTGCTATGGATCTCGGCAATTTTTCTGGGATCATCCAAACGCTTGGCGTAAATCATTGCTTTTTTCAGTACAGCCACTGCACTGTCCGGCTCCCGTTTTATAAAATTTTGATAGGCACGTCCGTACCAGCCTATGTAATAGGCCATGTCATAATCCAAACTATCGCCTATAGCAAAGATGCGGTCCAGGTAAATGTTAGCAGTTTCAATATCCCTCGGGACGGTCATATTATAAATAGTCTCCAACGTACGGAGTCTGTCATCAGTAGACTGCGGGATACTCAATGCCCGCTTGAGAGAATCCAGTTTATTTGGATTTTGGCCATTTATCGAATAATATGAAAGTAGAATGAATAAAAGTAAAGTGAAGCGCATATTCCCCTAATATGCGAACTAATTTAAGAAAAAATAAAAAACCCCGCAGCTGCGGGGTTTTTCAGAAATCAATCCTTTTTCAGAAATTCTTCCTTGGATTTCAATTTCGGAGCTTCCATGTCGTTTTTCGATAAGAAACTCATAAACTTCTTGCCTTCTTTTTCCATTATGGATTTGTAACGTGCCTTTGCCGCATCCCATTCTTCAGAGATACGCTCGAAGTTTTGTTTTTGAGCACCGGACACCCGGTCGTAGCTGGAAGCTACATTGGCATACAGATCTCCCATCTTCTCGCGCAACTCAGGATCTGCCGAAGCTACATAATTGTCGCCCGTGGTCACCACAAGGTCCTTCTTCAGCGCTTCCAAAGCATCGTAAAGTTTTTGAGCTGTTTTCTTTCCTTTCGGATTGTTATCCATTACTTCTTTGGCCTTATCCTGAGTTTCGTTCAATTCATATACAGTATAGGCCAGGTCTTCAACCATGTCGAACAATACTCGGGTAAGCTTCTGCTGTTCTTTACGTTCCTCAAGTGTGGTCAATGACTTCTCGTCATATTCCAGTTCTACAATGTGCTCGTAAGTGTTTTTTCCTTTTTTCAGCACTACCTTGTATTTTCCGGCAGGAACTCTTGGTGGCGTAAACCCACCAAAAGACAAGGTCTTAGCTTCGGCCATCTTTGGAGCAAAGGTGTTGTAATTCCAGTTAACTACATTGATTCCTTTCGATTTTCCGGGCGTTAAGGTGGAAATTTTATTTCCGTCCATATCCTGGACCTCCATGGTCATTTTTCCAAAAGTGTGTCGCTTCTTCAGGTAGTAAATGATCCTGGCAGCAGTGCTTTTATTTCCTCCAACAAACTGGGTCTCTCCTCCGAAAGCTCCTGAAAAACCACTTTCCTCCACCATGGTGAATGGCTTTGTAGCGAAAAAGTGAACGTCTTTCGACAGTACTTCCTGCCCCAATTCTCTCAACGGACTTATGTCATCAATGATGATCACACCGCGGCCGTGGGTACCCATTACGATATCGTTGGTTTTCTTCTGAAGGTCGATAAAGTGAACTGCAACCGGAGGCATATTATTTGTAAAATGCGACCAGTTATTTCCTCCATCGATAGTTACATATAGTCCGAATTCGGTACCGAGGAACAACAAGTTCTCATTCTCATAATCTTCCTGGATATTTCTAACGAAAGCATTTTCTTGTATGTCATCCGAAATGATGGATTTCCAGGTTTTACCGTAGTCGGTTGTCTTTAGGGCGTACGGCTTCATATCACCGGTTGTATGTCCGTCAAACACCGCATAAGCGGTTCCTTTACCGTGTACGCTGGCTTCGATATGATATACCCATGTATTGGCAGGGATACCTGTTAAGTTTTCAGTTACGTCGATCCAGTTTTTCCCTCCGTCGGTGGTGATCTGGACATTTCCGTCGTCTGTACCTACCCAAAGAATGTTCTCATCCAGCGGAGATTCAGCGATGGTAAAAATAGTAGTGTGATTCTCGGCACCACTGTTATCCATGGACAAACCACCAGATTCCAGTTGGTTCTGTTTTGTAGGATCATTTGTGGTGAGATCTGGTGAAATGATGGTCCAGCTGTCGCCCATGTCATCCGACTTGTGTACAAACTGGCTACCCATGTAGAACCTGTCCGGTACATGATGGCTCACTGCCATTGGTGCATTCCAGTTGAATCGAAGGTCCGGATCACCTTTTCGTGGCAATGGCTGAATGGTCTTCGTTCGGTTTCTGTCTACATCGTATCTCCAAACATTCTCTGCTCCCTGCATTTCAGAATAAATAATATTCTTGGCAGGGTGTTTCAAAACGCGGAAACCATCTCCGCCTCCCACGCTATTCCAGTCGCGTGCATTCACACCACCGGGCGAGGAGGAAGGTCCGTACCAGCTTCCGTTATCCTGCAAACCACCATATACATTATATGGTTCTGCATCGTCAACACTTATATGGTAGAATTGCGACAATGGTAGGTTTTCAACGATCTCGAAGGTGGTTCCACCATTCCAGGATCTGTAAACACCACCATCGGTTCCGGAATACATGATATCACTGTCTTTAATATGGAAAGTCACATCGTGAATATCACTGTGCATATTTCCAAGATTTCTGAAGGTCTTTCCACCGTCGCGGCTAATCGAACCGCTCAAGCCACCTTTTACGACTACATCAGGATTCCTTGGGTCTACCGTGATTCGTGAGAAGTAGAACGGTCTAACCGTAAGTCCGAAGTCGGCATTGAGATGTTCCCAGCTGGCGCCCGCATCAGTTGACTTCCACAAACCATTCTTTGATTTGTCTTCGGTTTCCAGTACTGCATAGACTATAGAGCTGTCGCTTGGTGCTACCTGAACAGCAATTCTACCCAGGTCTCCTGGAGGGAATCCATTATGGATCTTGTTCCAGTTCTGTCCTCCGTCTGTTGACTTGTACAGTGCGCTATTCGGGCCACCGGAATTAAATCCCCAACCTGAACGGCGAAACTCCCACATGGATGCATACAGGATATTTGGGTTCTTGGGATCCATGATAACATCGGCAGCTCCGGTTGATGGATTCACATATAGTATCTTGTTCCAGGTCTTTCCACCATCTGTGGTTTTATAAACACCACGATCTTCACTGTCGCTCCAAAGTGCTCCAAGAACGCCAACATATACTACATCGGTATTGTTTGGATCGATCACTATGGAGGCAATGCGCTCGCTATTTTCAAATCCGGGAATCTCTTTCCAATTACTTCCACCGTCTGTTGAGCGGTACAATCCATCTCCAACAGAAACAGAATTACGTGTCCAGGTTTCACCGGTTCCTACCCAAATAATGTTATCGGGGTCTTTGGGATCTAGTTTTACCACTCCAATAGATTGTACATAGTCGTCGAAAATTGGAACAAATGTGGCACCTCCGTCGTTCGATTTCCATACACCACCTCCTGCAGTACCTGCGTAAAGGATCCTAGTGTTTGTGGGGTGCATTTCCATGTCGTTTATTCGACCACTCATAAGTGCAGGCCCAATATGGCGCGCCTGCATATCGCCAAATAGTTCTTTTCCTTTAAGTGCAACTTCCTGTGCGGGTAGTGTTAATGGTAAGAATAATCCCGCTAGAAATAAGATGATTAGCTTTTTCATTTTTTGGTATTTGGTTACAAAAAATCCCCATAGACAGGGGATTTTTTGAGTTTAAGATATATTCTATTTCTTCTCTTCAGTCTCCGCGACTTCAGGCATAGCAAACATGGTGTCGTCAATCTCGGGGTTTAGCACGATATTGGTCCAGGTAATTGGCTGCCCGCCCATAGTTGTTGCGAATGGGAAGTACAATCCATCAACTTCCTGGTAATCACTTTGGGTGTCTTTCATCGTCTGGCCTTTCATGGGGCCCTGCCGAATTTCTGCTTCGGTAGCAATTGGTACGAAGTTTTCCTTTTCGAAGTAGTAGAAAGTGACGTTGGGTTCTTCAACACCATCAACGAGTATCGGAAGCCTTGTAAGTTTGATCTTATAAGTTTCAGTACCCTCCATGGTCTCTTCGCCTATTAATTCTACAGTATATCCTTTCTCCTTATAGTCGAGGAAAGGATCCGGAAAATCCTTACCCTGGTTTTTCATATTGTGGGTCATATCAGGATCTGCCTCTTCGGGTTGCATCGTCATAAAATTCGTGGTCCACATCTTTTCTCCGTCGAAAGAAACCTGGGTCATTTCCTGTCCCTGTATATTGATCTTAACAAGCATTTTACCATCTTTGGTTTGGTAGACTTCAACAGGAATACTCATACCTTGTGCACTCACAGTCCCTTCAAGTTTTATTCCCTCCAGAGAGCTCCAATTTTCTGCACCTCCCGTATTTTCAAGATAGTTGGCTATAATTTCATCTACTTCCTGGGCATTCGCTGGCACGAAAGCCGCTATTAAAAGCAAGATAAACAGTGTCTTAATGGTCTTCATTGTGTATTTATTTAAGTTTAGCTTAAAGGTAAGTCTTAATGACCATTTGATTGTTACAGCCATAAGTTAAAATTTTCTGAATTTTCAGCTATCGAATTTCTACCTTTACCCTTTCAGAAATAAGATATATGCGATTCCACACTCGAAAATGGATAAAACCCGAAGACCTCAACCCTAATGGTACACTCTTCGGAGGGCGACTACTGGAATGGATCGATGAAGAAGCCGCACTCTACGCTATCATCCAATTAGAGAATCCCAGGACAGTTACCAAATACGTAAGCGAGATCAACTTTGTGAGCTCGGCACGAAAAGGGGATATTGTTGAAATTGGTATTGAGGTGAAGAATTTCGGGACGAGTTCTTTAACTCTTGGATGTGAGGTGCGAAACAAGATGACACACCAAACCATTATTACTATAGACTCCATAATCATGGTGAGCCTCGATGAAGAAGGTAAACCTCGTCCGCATGGTAAGACTGAGGTGGAGTTTGTATCGAATCGGCTTAAAGACGACTAGCCCAAGGCAGCCAGGTCCTTTCCACTGGGGAGTTCGAATATCTCGAGATCGAAATATTTAGAAGCGGCGATAAAATGATCGAAGAGATCTGCCTGTATAGCTTCGTAATTTTGCCACACTTTATCGTAACTCCAGCACATTATTTCGATAGGTATTCCCTTATCGGTTGGGTTCAGATGGCGAACCATCATATACATATCCTTATTAATGGCCGGTGATTCGTGCAGGTAAGCGTCCATGTATTTTCTGAAAACACCCAGGTTGGTCTGATTTCTACCATTTACCAATAAAGATTTATCGGCACCCGTACGTTCGTTGTATTTGTCGATTACCTTTTGTCTGTGTTCAATAAAAGGCCGTACCAATTCGACAGCTTTGAACTTCTCAATATCTTCAGAAGAAAGAAACTTTATGGAAGCCTGTTTAATGTACAGTGAACGTTTAATCCGTCTTCCGTTAGATTCCTGCATTCCACGCCAGTTCTGAAACGAATCGGATATCAAACTATAGGTAGGAATGGTGGTATAGGTGTTATCCCAGTTCTGCACTCGAACAGCAGCAAGGGTTATTTCAGTAACAAGACCATCTGCACCGTATTTGCTGAAGGTGATCCAGTCTCCAATGCGTACAGTATCATTCACCGAAACCTGAATACTGGCGACAAAACCGAGAATAGTATCTTTAAAGATCAATAGAATTACTGCGGAAACTGCACTTAAGGTGGCAATACTCTTAATAGAATAGCCGGTGATAGCATTAATGATGAAGAAAATACCAGCTCCCCAGGCGAAGATCATCATTACCTGAACATAACTTTCCAGGGGTTTGTCGGCATACTTCGGATTTGTCTCCCGCAGGTAATTCGTGATAGTTCTAAGGATCGACCTGAAAACAAGGATACATAAGATTACGAGATAGGCTTCAGCCAGGGTTTCCACATGACGTTGCAACTCCATGAAATCCGCGAAGATGACGGGTATCAAATACCAGACCAGGGCAAGCGGAAATGCGTGCGCCACAAACCGGGGGAAATTGCTTTTAACCAGATAATCGTCAAAGGTGGTTTTTGAGCGATTACTGAAGGCTTTGAATAGCTGAACGATTATTTTTCGCGTAATTACATCTATAACGAATGCTACAAGCGTAGTGATAATGATTAAAACCGCGGTGTTGATAACTGATGCCCAGAAAGAACCTACTCCCTGCTCAATGAGAATATCACGCAGCCAAACGGCGTATTCCATTAATTGATCTTTGTTCATTGGAGGTATTTTCGTTCAACATAAAACGGTCCAAACGGCAAAATGGCACAGGCGAATGCTATAAATAACATCTGCCAGGTCCAATTGAGTTTCTCCTTCATGATCCAGGCACCATAGAGGTACATCATGAATAAAACACCGTGTGCCATCCCAACCACACTCACATATTCGGGTTGGTCCCAAAGGTATTTCAATGGCATTGCAATACCCAGAAGCACTAGAAATGACAGGGCTTCCAGGGTGCTTATGATCTTAAATGTCTTTACGGTCAACTGCACTGTTTACGTTTTTTGCAAAGATACGTCAATAGGGGATGACATATCAAATTTAAGATATCTTTAGGAAGTCTTTTTTCTCAAAGGAAGTATCTTCCAGCTTGTTAATCAACATTTTTCGACATGAAATATTCATCAATCATTTTCTCAACACTTTTCATCTTGCTTATGGGGTCATGTAAAGACAATAATTCGGGAAATCCCGAGACCAAAGAATTCAGTATTGAATACGAAAAATTTACCCTGGACAATGGCCTTGAAGTGATTCTTCACGTGGATAAAAGCGATCCCATTGTGGCAGTTGCAACCATGATGCACGTTGGATCCAATCGGGAGAAACCTGGAAAGACGGGATTTGCACATTTTTTCGAACACATGAGTTTTAATGATTCAGAGAATGTGCCTGTTGGTGCCAATCGAAAGATGATCCCGGAATGGGGAGGTAGCCGCAATGGTGGCACCTGGAGCGATGGGACAGTGTATTACGAAGTAGTTCCGAAGGATGCCTTTGAGAAGATACTTTGGATCGATAGTGACCGCTTTGGTTATATGATCAACACCGTTACCGAAGCAGCATTGGAACGAGAAAAGCAGGTGGTGAAGAATGAAAAACGCCAGCGGGTAGACAATGCACCCTATGGCTACACCGATGAGATCATCAGAAAAAACTTATATCCTGAAGGGCATCCCTATAGCTGGACGGTAATAGGTTCTCTTCCCGATCTGCAGGCAGCTACGCTGGAAGACGTGAAGGAATTCTATAATGAATATTACGGTGCGGCAAATGCTTCACTTGTGATTGCAGGAGATATCAATATTGAGGAGACCAAACAACTTGTGGAAAAGTGGTTTGGGGAAATTCCCAGTGGTCCGAAAGTGGCGCCTTTAACACCTATGCCCGTTACCCTTTCCGAAACGAAATCACTTTCTTTTGCCGACAACTTTGCGAAGCTACCCGAACTTAGAATGGTCTTCCCATCTGTGGAGCAATATAATAAGGACGAATATGCCCTCCAGGTGCTTGGTCAGCTATTGAGTGGAAGTAAGAAGTCACCTCTTTATAAAACCGTTGTGGAGGAGGGAAAACTGGCTCCCAATGTTGGTTCATATAATAACAGCAGTGAGTTGGCCGGCGAGTTTGTGTTCCGGGTTAGAGCGAACGAAGGTGTTGCTTTAGGTGATGTGAAGAATGCTATTAACGACGGACTCAACCGTTTTGAAACCGATGGTTTTAGCGATAATGAATTACAGCGGATCAAGGCGGAATTGGAAACACAACTATACTACGGCGTGGCTACTGTTCTGAATAAAGCCTTCCAGTTGGTGCAGGATAACGAATTCGGAAATGACCCGGGATATATCACAAAACGGGCTAAGTATCTACAGGAGATCAGCCGTGAAGACGTGATGAGAGTGTACGAAAAATATATTAAGGACAGACATTATGTGATGACAAGTGTAGTACCTGCAACTAGTCCTGAATTGGCTGTTTCCGGAGCCGTAGAGGCCACAGTTTGGCAGGAGGAGATCACCGCTATGAAAGCCAATGAAATGGTAGCCCAGGGTGAGGAGGCCGAATATGATAAGACAGCGACAAAATACGATCGTTCCGAACCACCCTTTGGGGAAGCGCCACTGTTCAAGATGCCTGATGTTTGGGAATCGAGTGCCGTCAATGGCATGAAACTTCTGGGGATCGAGAATAACGAGTTACCAATTGTAACCTTTACCATCTCCATACCCGGCGGCCATATGCTGGATCCAGCCGAAAAAGCCGGTCTGGCTGTATTCACGGCAGATCTTATGAATGAAGGAACCGCCAATAGAACCGCAGCGGAACTGGAAGAAGCTGTTGGCTTATTAGGATCTGGTATTTCATTTAACGGTAGTCTGGAAGAGATCAATATCACCGGAAATTGTTTGTCCAGGAATTTTGAAGCAACACTTGCACTTGTTGAAGAAATGCTTCTTCAGCCGCGATGGGATGAGGCGGATTATGAGCGACTCAAACAGGAATGGAAAACCGGTCTGAAGGGCCGTGAAGCAAACCCAAGAGCGATTGCCGGACTAAACTTCAATAAGCTAATGTACGGCGATGATCACATCGCAAGCTTACCAACAAAGGGAACCCTTGAGACGGCAGATAACGTAACTCTCGATGATGTAAAGTCCTTCTATGAAATGTTAAGTCCGATTGGTGCCAGTCTAAAAGTAGTTGGGAATATCAGCAAGGAAGAGGTTGAAAATGCAGTGTCAGGTTTAGCAACAAATTGGCGCGGTGAGGCGATCGAAATACCCTCTCAACAGTTACCTCAGGAAACAAACGAATCTGTGCTGTATTTTGTGGATGTACCCAATGCTAAACAATCTGTTCTTTATGTAGGTTCCCTTGCCTTGTCAGCCGATGATCCGGATGCTGCCCGTCTCGATTTCGCCAACGAGATCCTTGGCGGAGGGTCTAGCGGTCGTTTGTTCCAAACCCTGAGGATAGAGAAAGGATACACCTATGGAGCCTATTCGAGAATACCCTCTCGAACGGAAGTAGCCCCGTTCAGTATCGTTTCCAGTGTGCGCGCGAATGCTACTTTGCCGTCGCTTGAGATCATTCGCAATATGGTTCAGGAGTATGGTCCCGGCTTCACCGAAGCGGATGTGGAGCTTACCAAAAACAAGATCGTGAAGCAGAATACACGGGCATACGAATCTCTGGGAGCGAAACTAGGGATACTCACTAATATTGATAAGTTCGGGAAGCCTAAGAATTATATTGATCTTGAGCAACAGGAGCTTATGTCTATGAATCTCGAAGATTTTAAATCTGTCATTGATAAGTATATCCAGGAAGACAAAATGGTGTATGTGGTAGTGGGTGACAAGGCTTCGCAATTTGAGGAGATCAAGAAATTAGGCAAGAGAGTAGTTGAATTGGATATCTACGGAAACGAGATCAGGGCCCTTGAAAGCAGGGATCTTTAGTCTTCGCAAGGCAGAGGTTCGTTGAGAGTGGAATAGGAGCGGTTTCTTCGGAAGCTGTAATGCCACCATTCACTTCGGATGGTGTTAAATCCGAACTTTTTCATTCCATCCATAAGCAGTTTTCGGTTGGTTAACACTTCCTCCGGAAAGTTATAGTTGTCGATATGAGCTTCAATTCCGAAGTAATCGTAATCCGTACCCATTTCAACATAGCACCCGTCAAGAGTAACCAAAGTTATATCCACAGCCGCCCCTTTATTGTGGATGGAGCCTTTGGTGTAGGGATTAGCAACGTAGGTCGGCCTGGGCACTTTAGCCCACATTTTCTTCTGAATGTCCAGGGGTCGATAGCAGTCGTATAATTTGATGCGATAGCCTTTCTCACAGAAATACTGATTTGCCTTCAGCAGTGCCTCCGCTACTTCTTTCCGAAGTAAACATTTAGAACATTCATACAAAACTTCTCCTATGAAATTGTCCTCAGTCGCATAGCGCACCTCGTATTCAAACTCTGTGGAAAGGTCGGCCATATCCACTAGTTCCTCTTGCCCGAAGGTGAATAAGGGGAATAAAACAACCAGGATGTTCACAAACCGCTGCATCTTGGCTAAAATTAAGGATAATTTGGCTAGTAGAAATATTCGAGTTGTTACCTTTGAAAAAAAACAGAAAACTATGAATACTATTAACGGTAAGGTAGCATTGATAACGGGTGGTACCAAGGGGATTGGTTTTGGAATAGCAGAGGCTCTTATGCAAAAGGGAGTGCATGTGGCGGTTACCGGCAGAAATGAGGAAACAGCTCAAACAGCAGCAACCAAACTCAACGATAACTCTAATTCTGGAGCAAAGGCCATTGGTGTTGAAGCGGATGTACGTAGCCTTGCGAGTCAGGAGAGTGCTATGAGGGCAACCATGGCGGAATTCGGAAAGATAGACGTTGTGATCGCCAATGCGGGGATCGGTCATTTCGGTAGTGTAGAATCTCTTACGAGTACACAATGGCAAGAGACCATCGATACGAATCTTACCGGGGCGTTTTACACTTTAAAAGCAAACCTGGATGCACTGAAAGAAAGCAAAGGTTATTACATAACGATTTCCAGCCTTGCCGGCACTAATTTCTTCGCCGGTGGGTCTGCCTATAACGCCAGTAAATTTGGTTTAACCGGTTTTACACAGGCGGCTATGCTGGATCTGCGTAAACACGGTATCAAAGTCAGCACTATCATGCCGGGAAGCGTAGCTACTTATTTTAACGATCATATTCCAAATGACCAGGATAGCTGGAAAATACAGATCGAGGATATCGGAAAACTGGTGGTGGACTTACTTGAAATGCACCCAAGAACTCTACCTTCTAAAATTGAGGTGAGGCCTTCGATCCCGCCGAGTGCGATGAAATAAAAAAAGTGGCCAATGGCCACTTTTTTTATTTTATGCGCTTCAACAATTAGTTTGCAGAAAGCAAGGCAAGGAATTTATCCAGGTTCGGAAGGATCACGATGCGTGTTCTTCTGTTTTTGGATCTTCCTTCTTCCGAGTCATTCTCGGCGATAGGAGCAAAACTGCTTCGTCCTGCTGCAATCAGTTTTTCAGGAGCAACCCCGAAATCTTCTTGTAGCTTTCTGATCACGGCTGTAGATCGCTCTACGCTTAATTCCCAGTTGTCCTTGATGTAAGCCCCTTGCTTAACGGTTCTCGCATCTGTGTGACCTTCGATCAGCACTTCCATAGCAGGTTCACTGTTGATCACATCCGCTAGTCTTTTCAACAGGTTATCTGCCTTAGGATTTACTTTATAACTTCCTGATTTGAATAACAGTTTGTCGGAAATGGTGATCATAACAACAGTCTCATCGATATCGATCTTAATATCGTCTTCTTCTCCCTCAGCAACCAGGTTGTTGTCCAGGTTCTTCTTCAGGTTGTAAGAAACAATGAGATTCATGGTATCCTGCAGCGTCTCGGCTTTTGCCAGTTCGTTTTGGTCCACCTTATCCAGGGCGGCCTTCATTTGTTCCTTGTCGTTTTTAGACAGAACTACATTACCGTAATTTCTCAAACTACTGTTGTCCAGGTCTACATTTTCCTGGGTCAGGGAATTGATCTTGGCATTGTAACTCGCAACTCGTTCCTCGATTTTGGCGTATTTCGCTTCAATCTCTTCTTTCTCAAGCTGAGTTTTGCTAAGGGTAGAGCGGGTGGAGTTATACTGGTTTTCTAATTCGACATACTTCTTTTTAGATACACAAGAAGTAAGCATCACGGCGCCCGAGAGCAGGGCTAGTGCAAATAACTTTTTCATTTTACTAAGTATTAAGGTTTGTAATACAAAGGTATCTGAGCCGCTGCCAAATTCTTCAGTAAGAAGTGCTATACTTTTGTTAAATTAAAAAGACTTATTAACACATACACGGTAAGTGAGTTACCCAAGATATTTTACCAGGATGTGGTTGCGCTGCTCACTTCGCAGTCTGCGGATGGCCTTTTCACGGATCTGTCGAACCCTTTCCCGGCTAAGATCATAGGTCTCTCCAATTTCCTGCAATGACATGGGGGCTTGATTGTTCAAACCGAAATTCAAACGAATCACATCAGCTTCCCTGTCGGATAGAGTATTCAGTGCACGATCCAGTTCAACTCCAAGTGATTCCCTCATAAGATGTTTGTCTGGTCGAACGGAGTCTTTCGAACTAATCACATCGTATAAATTGTTTTCATTATCACCTTCACTAAAAGGAGCATCCAGGGACATTCCCCTGGCCGATTCCTTGATGGAATTCTTTATTTTGTCTACGGGTAGATCCAATTCATTCGCAATTTCTCGGTACGTTGGAGGTCTTTCTTTTACCTGCTGAAGGTGTAGAGAGACCTTCCTGATCTTATTCATCAACCCTATTTTATTAAGCGGCAAGCGGACCGTTCTCGATTTCTCTGCTATTGCCTGTAAGATCGATTGCCGTATCCACCAAACAGCATATGAGATGAATTTGAAACCTCTTGTTTCGTCGAAACGCCTTGCTGCCTTTACCAATCCTATATTTCCTTCATTGATGAGGTCTGGTAAGCTTACACCCTGATTTTGATATTGCTTCGCAACAGACACTACAAAACGAAGATTGGCTTTCACTAATTTCTCGAGTGCCAGCTCGTCTCCATCTTGGATTCGTCTTGCCAGTTCAACCTCTTCTTCGGCTGTTATTAAGTCAAGTTTGCTGACGTCTTGTAAATAATTGTTTAAGGATTTTGATTCTCGGTTTGTTACTTGTTTGGTAATCTTGAGTTGTCGCATAGAAAGTTTTAGGAGTTCGAAAGGATAGCCCATTATAACTATCTGCATTTAAAAATCAAAATTCTTAACAATATTTGTTAAAACAAACTGTTCTCAGAGGTCATTTCTTTATCTTAACTCTGAAAAAAATTGACCTGTTGTTTTGATTCTCAATTTACAAATACCCTCCGGGGTGCCGCATCCCGACAACAATAGTCCCCTGGATCTCAGTAACCCGGCGGAATTGATCATCTATGTTATAATTCCTTTGCTGATAGTTATTTTGTATTTTGTGGCTATAAAAGGAAAAAGAAAAATAAATTGAAAAAACTTAATATATTTTTTGTTAGCTGTGTCTTGTTCCTGGGAACAACGGTAATTACCCTAGCTCAGGAGACCTACAGCAAAGTATCTATCGAAATCACGGATATGCATGAACTGGACAGGCTCTCCGGGCTCGATCTGGATGTGGATCATCCCGAATTTGACAAACAAGGGAATGTTTCCCTTTATCTTACTTCGGAAGAAGTAGCCCGATTGCAGTTCAATGGATTTCAATATGAAATTTTAATACCTGACTTCCGCACTTATTATCAGCAAATGTTACTGGATGATGCAGCACAACAGTCACAGATGACTCGTTCTGAATTTGTTGCCGATGGATTTGATCTTGGATCCATGGGTGGATTTTACACCTTTGCCGAAATGGAAGCCAAACTGGATGAAATGAAGGCAAACTATCCAAACCTGGTGACCACCAAGAGCAGCATAGGAACATCGGTTGAAGGAAGGCCTATATGGATGGTGAAGATCAGCGATAACCCGAACGTGGACGAGGCGGAACCTGTTGCTTATTTTGACGGTGTTCACCACGCCAGGGAACCACTGGCTATGGCAACTACCATTAACTATATGTTTTGGTTGCTTGAAAACTACGACACGGACCCGCAAGTGAAATTTTTGGTGGATAATCGAGAGATCTATTTTGTTCCTATCGTAAACCCGGACGGATATGTGTACAATGAAACTACGGATCCCAACGGGGGAGGATTATGGCGAAAGAACCGTAACCCGAATGGTGGTAGCGGCTGCCCGGGTGTCGACCTCAATAGAAATTACGGTTTCGGGTATGCTGCAAACGGTTCCTGTTCCAGTACTGATCCATGCTCCGGAATTTACAGGGGGTCCGGACCTTTCTCTGAACCGGAAGCTGTAGCGGTGAGAGATTTCCTTGACCAGGTTGAACCAAATACTGCCTTTTCAACACATTCTACGGCTGGCAGCTATCTCATGCCCTATGGATTTGATACTTCACCGCCGGATTTTGAGATTTATTCTGAATGGGCCTCTTCCTTCCTGGCAGATAATGATTATCCGTATGGAGTTACATTCCAAATGTTAGGTTACACAAGCTGCGGAACTACCAGGGATTACTTGCATTCCGAAGGAATTTATGGTTGGACACCTGAAATAGACGGTGATGGATTCTGGCCAACACCAAGTACAATTTTCGATCTCGTGGACGAGAATATCAGACCACTATTTTTCCAGTCATGGATCGCTGGAGCGTACCTGGATGTTCAAAGTCATAAGCAAATTGGAAATGCCATCCCCGGAGGATCCTTCGAACTCATCGTGGAAATTAAAAATACAGGAGTGGGGGCCAGTGCTCAGAACACCAGTGTGATCCTGTCTACCTCCAATCCGAATGTAACCGTACCTACAGCAAATACCTACGGTACAGTTGCCGCCAGAACAAAAAAGGACAATAGTGCCAGTCCATTCACTTTATCCTTAGATCCTTCGTTTACAGGCTTGACTTTCGATCTAACGGTTACTACATACCAGGATGGTGTGGAGAACGAGTCCATTGTGGTACCTATAACTGTGGGAGAAGGAACAGTGCTATTTTCAGATGATGCCGAAAACGGCTCCACTAATTGGACCGCTTCCGGGAATGGTATAGCATGGGGAGAACTGGCGGATGATTCCTACAGCGGACTTTTTAGTTTTGGTGACTCCCCCGGTGGTAATGCCGAAAATGACACCGACAATACTTTTTTACTGAACCAAAGTTTTAATTTCGATGGAGATTTTAAACCCCTGGTCACCTTTGCCAGTAAATGGTCCATCGAAAATGATGACCAGGCTCTCTTTCAAATATCAACGGATGGAGGTACTAACTGGGATACTTTGAAACAGTATACACGTAATAACGATTGGGCGAATGAGTATTTCGACTTAACCGATTACGTGGGCCTTACCGATGTGCGTTTTCGATTTACTATGGAAACCGACGGTTTCCTTCCCGGTGATGGATTTTACTTTGACGATTTCACAATAACCACCTATGATAACTCCACACTTGGAACGCTGTCTAATACATTATCTGAAGTTAGGTTTTACCCCAATCCTTTTTCATCAGGCGGATTCAACATCGAGGCCAGGGGAGGAATAATGGACGAACTGAGCGAGGTAGTAATCTATGATATCTTCGGAAGAAGAATCGCTCCATCGGTAGAACGGAAGGTAAATACGCTACAGGTAAGCACCAACGGAATGTCGTCTGGCGTTTATTTCGTAAGTCTTGTAAATTCAGAAGGAAGAGAGATAACAGTGAAGAAAATGATCCGGATCTAGTTATTTGGTGTAATTATTGCAATGCAATTTGAAAAAGTTTACATGCGAGCCCTATTCTTAGTTACTGTTCTTCTTTCGGGAACGGCCTTATTTGCTCAAATTGATAACCGAAACGTGGATCTTAACCTGGACCCTGTGGAGGATGACTTCAGTGATCCTACAGGGGTAGAGCTCCCTGCTATTTCTCAACCTACCTTAACCGATCTGGACCCGACATTCAAGCCAAATGCGACGCTTGATATTTCCGATGAAAAAGATAAGGTAGATTTTTCGGCCGATGATGGCCTTATAGATTATACCTCAAACATAGTTCCGAAGGCTTTCAAAAAAGATAAGGAGGCCAAGGAAGAATATGCACGCGATCAGTACCTGGGTGATGTTGGGACTTCCGGAGGCTTTGTTATGGTAAAGTACCGCGATCACGAATTTGTAGATGGCGACCGCATCCGCGTGTTCTGTAATGGTGATGTGGTGCAGTCGGATGTCTCACTAGGCGGCGCATTCAGAGGGTTTACGCTTACTTTGGAACCCGGTTTGAATAAGATCGTATTCCAGGCATTGAACCAGGGAAGTTCTGGCCCGAATACTGCCGAACTTCACGTGTACAACGATAAAGGCCAATTGATCTCAGCTGCAGAATGGAACCTACTCACAGGTCATAAAGCGATAATAGATGTGATGAAGAACGACTAGAATTAGTTCTTTTCCTTCGGGCTTTCCTCTTCCTCTTCCTCTTTCATTTCCCCTTCAACTCCATTGAGTTTTTCAAGTAGTTGATCGTAGCTGTCTATCTCGGAGTACAAAGTACCGCCTAGGCTAACTATCGGATTCGAAATAGAATCGTAAGGAGTCTTTGTGTACTTAAAAGTTCGAATAAGGAAATCTTTAACCTCTTTTTTCTCTTCCTCTTCCAGGTTTATGGTTCTGTACTTGTAATAGCTGCTGTCCAGTTTCTGAATAAGGCTATCACAGGAGGTACAACCATCCTTAAGGTATACTAATATATTCTTCTTAGGATCGATCTTTATCCTGGTAAATGGTTTGCGTATCACGCGTCTCGATAGGCTGTCCTTCACTGTTAGATCGTAGGTGTAAACAGGAACGCGGCCTCGCTCTATCACCAGGCTTGCAATATTCACCTTGGAGGCCTTAGGTACTCGATGCATACGAGGTACACCGCCTCTTTGTCGAAATCCGGTACCCTTAACTTTTATGGAAACATCCAGGTCAACTTCATTCTCATTCACAGCATAGATCATCAGACGATTATTTACACGCTCGTCTGTAATTTTAACCGGGCGATCCTGGGCCAGAACACAGACATTAACTGTTAGTATAAGAAGGATGCTAACGAAAATCGATTTTCTCATAACGGCAGTTTATTTCTGTGCAAGATAGGGATATTCTTACAATTTTTTTGCTATTTGACGTCCGCTTCGGAAAAGAGAAACGGGTAGGCTTCCTTTACTTGTTTTAATTCTGAAGCCGTTAGCTCTGAAGGTTTTTTCTCAAACAACTTTAGAGTGTATTGTTCGCGTAATGCGTAGTAGGCTTTACTTATCTCATCTTGCAATGCGATAAATTCAGCATAGGGTGTAAGTCGGTCCGTAGTCAATGAAATAACAGCTTTTGCTGGATTTTCCGAAGAATCATCTAGTTGATGACCGGTACAATACTCGCAACTCCCATCGCCGTTATTGTCGATAAAATCCATTATCATGACTTTTAGCTCATCGATAGCCGTGATGTCATCATTTACCAATAATTCCCCGGTTTCATTGAGGTAAAGTCGCATGATGTTCCTGTCCTTGATGTTTACAGCGCACTCCTGGCCGGGTGGACATTTCCTTGGAAGTTTACGTTCAATTCCTTTGTCTTTAGCCAGAGTTGTAGTAACCAGGAAGAAGATCAACAACAGGAAGGCGATATCCGCCATACTTCCTGCGTTTACTCGAGGCAAGTTTCTCTGCGTTCTCATAAGATGATGGTTTTAGTGTTGATGTGAAATTGGAATCAAAAAAAATGCCAGTATCCCGAGTTTTAGTAAATTCGTTATGAAACTAACTATTCTGTATCAATGAAAAAGAAGTTCTGGACCTCCGATAAAGTTGTGAGTTTTGTCGCCATAGTTGTAAGTGTATTCAGTTTGTTCATCTTCGTAAAACAAACTAATATCATCGAAGAGCAGAACCATTTATCGGTCATGCCATATCTATTGCTGGAATCATCAAATAATGCCTATGAAAATGAATTCAAGATCGAGATCGTTAACCACGGAGTAGGGCCAGCCATTATCCAGGAGCGTCTGTTGTATTACAAAGGAGAAGAATACGATATGGAGTTTGTAGATTTTCTGAAAGACGTAGCACCTGGCACCGATAGTATTAACGTGATTAGTAGTTCTACCCTACAACCCGGGTTTGCCTTGCCCGCAGGAGCTTCAAGACAAATCTTAAAAATCGGCGGGTCTAAGAAAAGTTATGATGATTTCATGAAGTTTATGAACATGACACGTACTGATGATTTCCAATATGTAATAAAGTATAAAAGTATCTACGGGGATAATTGGAAGATCACATCACAGAACGAGGTCCCGGAAAAGCTCGAGGATTGATCACCCTGTATTTATAAATCAAGACTTGCCTTCCTTTTTGAAGCCGGAAAAATAAATTCAATAGGTTATCTTTAACTTTGAATTTCCAACACGAATCGCTATGAAAATTACATTTAAAATTATTCTTTCAACATTTGCCCTTCTCTCAGTCTCCGTTTCTACTGCGCAATCAACAGAACAGGTACGTGAAATGCACAACGAAATTCCTGATGATCCCTATGTGCAGGTGGATAAGAGTCGCCAGCCTCGAATTCCTCCTTATAATGTTCGGGCTGCTAACTTTTATACAACCCAGGTTAATGTAGATGCTAACGGTGATAATATCGTGGGTGACGCGGGAAACGAACCTTCTATCGCCATAGATCCAACAAACCCGGACAGGATCGTGATAGGATGGAGGCAATTTGACGATGTTGGAAATAATTTCCGTCAGGCAGGATACGGTTATTCTCTGAACGGCGGACTCTCATTTACATTTCCCGGTGTTCTGGACCCGGGAGTATTCAGATCGGATCCTGTATTAGATTTCGATTCAGAAGGAAACTTCTACTACAATAGCCTCCAGGATACCTTCGAATGTGATGTATTCAAAATTACAGACGGTGGAACAACCTGGGAGAATCCGGTACCGGCATTTGGTGGGGATAAACAATGGATGACCATAGACAAAAGTGGAGGTGCCAGCGCTGGCCACAATTATTCGTATTGGAATACTTCCTTCACGACCTGCTCTCCGGGAGCGTTTACTCGTTCCACGGATGGAAGTAGCTCATTTGAGAATTGCGAAGTGATCGATAACACTCCTTTCTGGGGGACACTGAAAGTAGACACCAATGGAGATTTGTACCTGGTGGGAAGAAACGGACAGGGATCGGGTATGGTGGTTGTTAAATCCACCAATGCGAAGAACCCCGCCCAGGTAGTGGATTGGGATTTTGTGAGTTCGGTTGACTTAGGTGGATTGGTATACGCACAGGCCGATGTAAACCCGGCCGGCCTGGTTGGACAGGCTTGGATAGACACCGATAATTCCGGCGGACCGGGCGATGGAAACGTATATGTGCTTGGTTCTGTATTCAGAAGTAGTAATAATGATCCTGCAGATGTGATGTTCGCGAGGAGTACAGATGGAGGTGTTAGCTTCGAGCCACCGGTACGGATCAATATCGATAATGATGATACCTCTTTTCAATGGATGTCTGCCATGTCCGTAGCTCCCAATGGGAGAATAGACGTGGTATACCTTGATACGAGCACGGCCGATCCGGGAACTGTGGATTCCAGGCTGATCTATTGCTGGTCCGACGACCAGGGGGATACCTGGAACGATTACCTGGTGATGTCTGATATGTTCGATCCTACCATCGGTTATCCAAATCAGAATAAGATGGGGGACTACTTCGATATGAAATCGGATAACGATTTCGCCCATCTTGCATGGTGTAACACATTGAATGGCGGACAAGATGTGTATTATTCGAGAATTTCACCAGACGGAAAACTTGGAGTGAACAATATCGCACTGGCGGAGGGATTCGGCTTTGTAAGCTATCCTAATCCGTTTTCAGAAACAACAACCTTACAATTCTATACTACCGCCGAAAGTACTGTGAGTCTTGAGGTCTATGATATTCAAGGCAGGCTGGTAAATACCCTGTTCGATGGATCATCGAACGGCACCCAAAAGATTCGCTGGGACGGTAGGAGTTCTGCAGGGAACCGATTGTCGAAAGGTCTTTATTTCGCCAGGCTGAATGTAAATGGGGTAATAAAGACTCAGAAAATTGTCTTGAATAACTAAGATCTGCGAAGCAACTGCATGGCTCCGGCATTCAGCTGGAAATCCAGATCTGTAATAAAACTGGATAGTTCACCCGAATTGAAATGCTTTTTCAGTTCCGGTATTCTATTTACGGTTTCCTGGTAGTAACTTCTGATTTCTTCGGAATGGGCAGTAATACCTTGCAACTTACACCATTGAAGATAATCGGTTGATTCTTCGATTATCTCGAATTCTCTAAGAGCCAGTACTATGGCAATTCGCTCATCCGGGAGTTCGAGGTCTTGATATTCATCGTTGATGAACACCGGATAGGCTGATTCAGAAAGAATCAAAGAACCGGCAACCAGGTCTAAAGTAGGAGGGATGGTATTGTTTCCATGAAATTTAGCAGAGGTTGTTTGGATGAACAAATTAAGCGCCTTTATTTCCGGATAATCCTGGGGATTCATCTTCTTTTATCTTTATCATTTTTACCCTTAATGATAAGGAAAAGAACTGGCCCAACGATAATAAAAACTACAACTAGAATTAGGACTAATTGCCAAATGCCAATGGCGTTGAACATAGTTTGGTTTTCCGTAAATATACCGTTTAAAAACCTGCCGGCAAGGGGGCGATTCCCGTTTCGTTCCCACTCAAATCTACCGATATACTATTGATCTCTTTCGAAATGAAGCCTTTTCGGTATATAATTAGGTTGAGGAACATATCTACAGGAGTACTACCAAAGGTAGTCCCAAATCTTGTTCTGAATTCAGAATCATTTACAAAAGCACGAAGAAACCATGTATTGGTAGTAGTGTTCTTGTAAGCATAGATCTGGTGTCCTTCAATATTATCGTTACCATTATTACTGTTGGTCATCACATCAGTATCTCCGCTTCCTGCTTCCAGGTAGTAAAAACCTTGTACCGTTACGATATAATCATCAATCGATATTTTGGTATCATAATCCTGAAGCCCATCTTTAGATAAATCGCGAAAAATAAACTCGGCATAGTTAATAGGTCCGTATTTACTTTGATCGATATCGTATTGAACGATTTCGTTACTCTGAAGTGCGATAAGCAGTTTCGATCCCCTGATCTGGTTAGAAACTCCCGGTTTTTCAAGGTAGAGACCATTATCGATCATGGTAGTTCCATTTACTTCAAGAGTATAATCCGGAGTGGTTGTATTAATACCAACTTGAGCCGAAAGGCTAGAGTTAAGTAGTATTATAAAAAGGAGAAGTAGAAGTCTTTTCATATCGATATATTTTAATACAAGTTGGGAACAGATGAGGCTGTACCCGTATTGTTTCCACCAAGGTCCGTCATGATTGGAGCCAGGTAGCGGAAATATGATTTGTCGTAAACAATTACGGTCACTTCATAATTAACCGAATCTACCGGATCCAGGTCCAGGGTCTGATTCCGTATCTCCAGGTGCCATGTTCCTCCGCTAATAAAAGTGTGTGCAACAAAATTCCCGATGGATTTTGTCCCACCTGCCGGCACTTTTTGAATTGGATCACCTATATATCTGAAATTAGCAATTCCAACTATATATTTCGATGCATCGTATTGAAGGTCTACATCCCTGAGGTTGTCGAGGGATATGTTTGAAAAACTATAGTCAATAACATTCACAGGAGCTACAGATAGGGCGCTCACATCGAGTTTAGTGATCTTACCTGTAGGAGTGGATGTAGTGGAGCGAGAAAGTAACATGAAATCTTCATCAGCGCTATTTACTGTATTAAGCGATCCCAGTGTAAAATTATCCCGGATGAGTAAATCTCCTCCAACGTGGAGGTCGGCTTGTGGATTTACAGTGCCAATTCCCACCTGGGCGAAAATCCCCTGAAACACGAAAACCAGGAGTAAAGTAGTAATTGTTCTCATACGATTTTTAATTTATGATAGGTGAGGAGGCGCTTCCCGATGTCGCATTCGACATTGGAATATCAATACTCCCAAGTTGTTTGGAAAGATCTCTCGAGAAAATAAGGGTGGATAGTGTCCATGTTCCAATTTCCGCAGGATCCAGATTCGCTACCATGGGGTAATCAGCAATAATATGCCAGGTACCGCCTTTAATAAAGGTGGCAGTATATGGTAAACTTGCGTTATCCTCGGCTCCGCTGGAAGAACTGGTATTAAGTTCAAGATTAAAATAAGACGAGATCACGATGAGAACGAAGTCATTTGCATCAACACCGGTATCGAAATCAAACACCCAATCCTCGTCAGGATTTGTAATAATGTACTCCTGAACATATGCAAGAGCTTCTCCGGTGGGATTGCTTACATCTACAGATTTTATTTCATCAAGATTATCCTGTATAAGGAACGTGGAGTCTTCGTCGTCGGACAAGGCGTTGTAATTGCCTATTTCAATAGTTCCTGATATCAAAGCATCTCCGGCAACTTCCAGTGTTGTCCTCGGGTTTGTTGTGTTTATTCCTACCTGTGAATGTATGTCTCCACAAACGATTAGGCTCAGTAGGAATAAAATCGCAGCGGGGGCTTTATACGATTTCATAAGTATAACAAATTTGGGTGTTACAAAGATAGAGTCCAACAGCGTAACTTATTGTTAAAGAAAATTTTACAACATGCTGAATATCGATTATATAGCGCAATACATCGAAAAAATATCAAATATACGTGTAAACACGTAGGAATAAAATGGATGAATTGTAGGAATTATGTAAGGACTTCTTAGATCAAAATCCAGTTGGCAGACTGGCTGTTCCCGTAGCTGAATTTCCCATATCAACAGTGATATCATTCTGTGATTTGGCAATGAATCCCTTTCTGTATATCATTACGTTCAGCCACATATCAATATCTGTGTCCACATAGTCACCAACACTGCTATCGTATTTCTGCCAGGTTGAGTTATTTACAAAAGCTCTGAGAAACCAGGTGTTTGTGATTGGATTCGGATACGCGTAGATTTGGTATCCTTCGATGTTATCTATTGAAATTGAACTACTTGGCATAATACTTCCTGTTCGCCCTGCGCCTGCGATCCCGCAGGAATATCCCTGGATACTTACCAAATAATCATCGGTAGAGATTTTTGTGTCGTAATTCAGAAGTCCGCTAGCCGATAAATTCTGAAATTCTAATTCCACATAGTTCATAGGGCCGTATTTACTGATATTTATATCGTAACGCGATAGCTCATTGGTTGTAGTTCGAACAAGGAATTTTGATCCCCTGATATTTGTATTCTCACCGGGATTTTCAAGATATACTCCAGAGTCTATCATCACATCACCATTTACATCAAGAGTGGCCGATGGTGTATTGGTATTGATACCCACCTGTCCGAAGATTGGTCCGATACTGAAGATTGCAGTTACGAAGAGAAAGTAGAAATGTTTCATAGTCATTTATTCAAAAACTGGAATGGAGGAGGCCGTTCCTATATTAGACCCTCCAAGATTTGTAGTAATCACCGGCAGGTCCCTGAAATATTTTTTATCGTAAACAATTAAAGTAATATAGTACTCAAGTGAATCTGTTGCATCTAGTTCTAATTCCTCGTTGCTAATCTGTAAATGCCATGTGCCACCACTTTTGAAGGTACGAACAACGAAATGCCCGATAGAGTAGTTATCGCCACCGGGAACTTTCTTAATGGCGTCACCAACATGTCTGAAATCAGCTACCCCAACAACATATTTACTAACGTCATACTGCAGATCAACGTCCTGCAGATTGTCAAGAAATACGTTGGTAAAATGATAATTCACGGTATTCACTGGTGCGACATACAAATTGTCCGGGTCCAGTAAGGTGATCTTACCCATTGGGCTCGAATTTGTTACCCTGGTTACAAGTTTGAAATCCTCTTCTGTTGCTGATACGGTGTTCAGATTCTTTGTTGTAAGTGCATCCTGTACCAATAGTTCACCAGCTATATGAAGACTAGCAGAAGGAGAGGAGGTGCCTATACCTACCTGGGCTGAAGTAAACCAACTAACAGCTAAGAATAATATCAAGTAATAGTTTCTCATAATATCAACTTAATTTATAATAGGTGAAGATGCGCTGGCACTGGAATTCCCTGCCATAGGTACCGGAACGGTCCCATATTGCTTGGATACGTCGTTTGAGAATATTAGAGTGCTGATGGTCCACACACCCATAGCAGTTTCGTCTATATTCGCAGCCTGGGGATAGTCTGCTACCAGATGCCATGTGCCCCCGGACACGAAGGCTGATGCAAATGGAATACTCGCATTGTCTTCTGCACCAGGGTTGGGGGTAAGGTCTAATTCCTGGTTAAAACTTGCCGAAGTCACGATCACCATATAATCGGTAGCATCTATTCCAGTATCAAAATCCTTAACCCAGTCCAGGTTAGGGTCTTCAATAACATATTCCTGGATGTAAGCCAATGCAACTCCTGTAGGATTGCTTACATTAAGTGATTTGATCTGATTACTGGATTCCTGAATTAAAAAAGTGGAAGTGTCCGCATCTTTCAGACCGCCGTAGTCACCGATCTCCATACCATCGCTGATATTTAAATCTCCGGCTACCTCGAGTGTGGTCCTGGGATTTGTAGTGTTTATTCCTACTTGCGAAAAAATAGTTCCGCTCGCAATCAAGCTTAGTAGGAATAAAATCGCAGCGGGGGCTTTATACGATTTCATAGGTAAAACAAATTTGGGTACTACAAATATATGGTGTAATTCAGTAACTAGTTGTTAAAGAATATTTTAGAATATGTTTTACATCGATTATATACTGCATTACATCGAAAAAATTTAGAAATAGATGATATACTGTAGGAATTATATTTTCAAAATGTAGGAAAATGAACTGGAAATCAACCCAATAAAATTCGAGTTATGCTAATATACTTTCGTGTCCGGAGTCCTTTACAAACAGACATGAGCTGTTCGTTTTGTCCGCCATATCCTGTACAAAGGTAAAACTCAGGTTTTCATCCATTCCGAAGATATTCAAATCTGCCTGTGGGGCTTTAATCACAATCTCTTTGAAACTACCTACATATACCTCAGTCAAGGTCTCCGGTAGCCTGGCAAGGTTAATCAGACTCTTGAGGAATTCCGTTGCATTGTCCAGTTCTTTGTCATCGTCAATCACAGTAATTAGGCGGATTCGTGCTTTCCAGTTTCGTTTGAGCTTATAGGCGATCAAAGTGGAGAGGTCAAGGTTTCCAATATCCCAACCCAGGCTCCAGTTGTTTTGTCGGTTACTCACCCATACGTTGATAGTGTTTCGCTGTCCCAACAGGGCAGTAGGATGAGACTGATAAAGCAGTACCCCGATCTCCAAACGGATACATTCCCGAATTACTGGTCGCAGTTCAGTTTCGTAGTCATCGTGCTGCTGAAGGTTCAGAAATACAATATTAGGTCTGAAAAAAGCCCCTCGAAGTGCCTGGTTACCGTAATTCACACCTTTTGCAAATTCTGTGGTATTGATCACTGTCCAGGAAGAGAAGACTCCTTTGGTTCTGAAGGACTCCGCAAGGGTGTCCAGTTCCAAGGTCATACTGTCGTTTTCCTCATCCGGAGCAATGCCTAATAATTTTATGGAGCCCTTCGGACTCGCGATATTCCGAAGAAACTCAAAATTTCCCCTGGCACCTGTAATATCGCGAACTGGTACCATTAAGTTCGGTTTCCAGGCCCGCTGCTGCATTTTTTTCATCCCCCAGGTGTGCTTGGCTGCCCATTCAGCAAAAGAAACAAAGAGCCCGGAACGCACATCCTCAAACGGAGTTTCCAGGTTCTGACGAGAGAGATACCAATAAACTGCCAGGACTATGGCGATGGTGATAAGGCTGATCGTTGGATTGATTATAAACATCGCCAATACCGAAGAGATCAATCCTAACCACGGAATCCAGCGTTTTATCTTGAATATGGGTCGATAACTTATCAAACCGAGATTCTGTTCTATGATCACTACTATATTGATCATGGCATAGGTGACCAGGAAGAATAAAGTAACCAAAGGTGCCACTGCATTCAGATTGCGGAGTAGCATAGTACCGAAGATCAAAATACCGGTCACCAACATGGCATTCCTGGGCTGCCCGTTCTTACTCTGACCTGCCAGGAAATTTGAATATGGTAATACGCTGTGCTGTCCCATAGCAAAGAGTATCCGTGAAGACCCAACTATGGACGCAAGGGCCGATGAAAAAGTAGCTCCCAGTACCCCTGCGATGATCAGTGGCCCGACATAGGCCTTTTCGATAATGATATTGTAGTTCGATATTAGTTCCTCTTCAGTAGCAGAAGTAGCCAGCCAATACGCCAGAAGCATATAGATCACAAAACTCACCCCTATGGCCCAAAGAGTTCCTATCGGGATACTTTTCCTGGGGTCTTTTAATTCGCCTGACATGTTAGCACCGGCCATGATCCCGGTGGCTGCCGGGAAGAAAACCGCAAACACCAACCAAAAATTACTTCCGCTGAAATTATTTTCAGGAGATCCCTTGAACGTTCCCCACTTCAAGGCTTCATCCGACGGGATGGTCATTGAACCTTCATAGGCCGCCATCACTATGGAAATTAAAGAGGCGATGATCACCATCATGATGATATACTGGGTTTTGATGGCGAGATTTGCACTAATGTAGGCGATAGTGAATAGACCCACGAATACGGCGGCATCTACCAGGAATGCGTTGTGGTGGGGAAATATCCCAAGCCAACCTTCACGGAAACCGAAAATATACATGGTGACTGCTAATCCTTGTGAAATGTACCTGGGAATACCCAGGCTGCCACCAACTTCAAGTCCTAAGGACTGTGATATGATCGCGTACGCACCTCCGGCGCCTATACGTATATTGGTTGTGATGGCCGACATTGACAAAGCTGTGCAGAGAGTGATTAGAAAGGCAATTATAATGATCAGCCAGGCGCCGATAAGGCCGGCATTACCTACTACCCAACCCATTCTCAAATACATGATCACACCTAAAATGGTGAGCAGGGTAGGAGTGAATACACCTCCGAAGGTTCCGAACTTCTTGATGTTTTGCTGGCCGGTTTCCATGGTTAGAACTACAATATTAAAACTTTTATAGGTTCAATGAGCAATTCCCACGGATTACTTGGTTTTGCTTGAAAAAGCGAGAGATCTTAGCGTCCTTGCTTTATCAGTTTCAACTGGCCTGCCCCGCTATCCGATTCCAAAGTAATTACGTAAAGCCCGCTGGCAAGCTGGTCGCTCAATTCAAAATTGATCTCGTTTCTTCCTCGGTTCAACTGAACCGATCTCGTAGAGACCACCTGTCCGCCAACACCGTAAATATTGAGTGTAGCACTAGAAGGGCGCGCATTTTCTATTACCAGGTTAAAGTATTTCTGAACCGGGTTCGGATAAGCTGATAGCTCGATGGAACGCACTTCAGGAAAAGGAAATAACTCTACAGCCAGCTGTCCTCTGGGTATAGCGATAAAAACGTCTTCCTGCAAGATCTCGATGATGGTATTCCGAAGAATTACTTCTGAAAGCTTAGTGTTCTTGATCTCGTCGATCTCCGCCGCCGTGAACGCCGGATCGTTCTCATAATAATAGCGATCACCATCTCTAAGCGACTGGAACTGGAACTTCAGCATTTCATGAAGGCCTTCTCCTATCAACGCATTCGGGAGGTGATCTTCACTCATGAATCCGATCCACGGGTCCACCTTTGAAATATCTCCGTATACCGTTTCCAGGCGCTGACTCAAATCCCCATCACTTGTTAAACTGTTGAAGTCGGTGTGAGGCGTTAGCTGCAGGTCCTCACGTATGGTATTGTAATCTGGTAATCCGCGTTCGCGCGCTCTTGCCAGGTTAATGGATAGCAGGTCGATTCCTCCGGCACCCGGCTGACCGAAAAGGAAATTTCGGATATCGTCCATGATAAGCGGATCCACAAACTGGTGCTCCTGGGCTGCCAGTCCTCTGAAGAAAGGCTCAATACCACCCTCATCCCGAAGGATCTCAGGACGGAAGAAGCCATCTCTCAGGTCCTTGGCTCCAAACATCCAGTCGTCTCCATTCTCTTCAAATCGAACGAGACGTCCATTTACCATTGTATGGCCAAATCGATAGGCAGCTGCGGAAAATGTATTGGTTATGTCCGGTTGAACGTTTTCATCGTATCCGGTATACGGATCCAGTTGGATACCGATATGTGGGAGAAACTCTTCGTAAGTGACTGCCTGGATCAAGGCACCCACAATTTTTCTGGCACGCTGGAAGATCTCTTCGTCGCTCCAACTTGGATTAGCGGCCTTTATTTCATCGCACAATCTGTTGTGTTCGCGTACCCACAGTGTGTGGAAACAAGCGAGTCCTGGTTGTTCGTTCACACGAATGTCACCACCAACAAAGAACTTTTCGGGAAGTGGGAAACCATCCAGCACCATAAAAGGGGCTGATGGATCGATCGGGCTGTCGTATTCGCCATCTATAGTATTCCAGGGCAAAAGATCGCCCGCAGACATTTTCATTTTCCCATCCTCAAAAGTACGTAGCCAATCGGCTCTATCCTCCTCACTGCCATACACCAAGGAGCCGTCGATATAACTCGTTATATCATTGATGTGCTTCCTGGGGTTGTTTATAGAAGTTCCGGTAGCCGGATCCGACTTAGAGCGGAACATGCGCAGGGTCATGGTTCCGGTACAGTCGGGATCGAAAAGTGGCTCACAATTGGGAACCGGGATATTATTGGGTTCATCGAAATTATCGTCGTTCAGGTTTACGTCGTGATCTATAAACTGCCCCCATCCCCAGATGAAGTCGCTTAAACCGAGCTCGTTCGGTGTAAATTCACTCTGACTTCCAATGGCGTTACTCACCTTCCTCGGATTCGGTCTGTCCTGACCTCCGGGTTCACTAATAAGGTCGTTATAACCGTTGGTTACAAAATTTCTAAAATGCTCGAGCGCGGCACCCCAATTAGGATTGTTGGGGTTATTGTTAGTACCATCGTAAGTTCTGTTTACCTGGGCAAAACCATGGATGGTTATTAAAAATGCGGTGGTTAGTAAAAGTTTTTTCATAAGCGTAAATATAGTAGATTTCCTATATCATTTCAATAGAATTATTCTAATTTATTGGGTAATATACCTCCTCGAAAGGAACCCTGAATCTAGGGCCGTAGATTCCTTTTTCATCCCTGATACCACAACCTAAGACCATATTGATCTCTGCAGAATAGGGCAAATTCAGAATGCGTTTTACTCTTAATGTATCGCTGCCTTCCATGGGACAGGTATCATAACCTATGGCTGCCATGCTGATCATAAAATTCTGAGCGGCCAACCCGGCGCTTTTGTGAGCTACAATTCGCATATCGCTGTTTCGAGCCTGGCGGTAAATAGGGCGGAAAAGTCCTACCACCTGGAAAGCGAGGTATTTTATCCATCCGAAAATACCCAGAAAATTGAAGTAGGTAAAAGGAATTAATTTGCCGTAGTAATTGAGTGCCATCTTTTTTCGCTTCTCCAACCTGGGAGTCATCTCGGCTTTCGCGAAACCTTCTTCCAGAAACTTAAGATTAGCTTTAGCACGCTTTCTCCACAGGTCTTTTCTTGCTACTACCACCACAAGCTGTTGAGCGGTACGGGCTGCATTCTGATTAAAACACACTTTAGCAAGCTGTTTTATTTTTTCTGAATTTGTAATGTGATAGAACTCCCAGAGCTGAAGATTACTACTGGTAGCCGCCAGGGTGGCGAGGCGAAGGCATTCCTTCACTTCTTCCGAATCGATGGGCTGCTCTTTGAAAACACGTACAGCACGACGATACTCAATAGCTTCCGAAACCGTTTTTTCCATGGATGAATCGTATAATTAGGAGGAGGAAGATACTTTTTTCATCGATGGGGTCAAAACAGCTCCGGATTTATTTAGCTATTGAATTAATCTTTGTCTTTTCTTCTTCTCCTTGGAAGAACTTCTTCCGGGAACGGGAATAGAATGGTTGAGTTCTTTTCTGCCGCGATATTAGAGAGGGTTTGATACAACCTCAACTTAATTGCCGATGGGGATTCGTCGATGATCTTACCAGCTTCGTACAACTTGTTGGCCGCTTGCTCTTCAGCTTCTGCGAGAATTATACGTGCTCTCCTTGAACGTTCGGCTTCTGCCTGGTTGGCCATCATACGCCTCATATTCTCGGGAAGTTGAATGTCCTTTATTTTCACATCGTTGATATCAATTCCCCATTCTTTGGTCTCAATTTCTACTATGGCCTTGATGTTCTTACCCATTTCTTCGCGTTTGGAAAGTATAGTGTCCAGTTCAACCTTACCACACACATCACGCAGTGCTGCCTGCGCCAATTGAGAGATCGCGAATTTGTATTCCTCGACTTCGAGGACAGCTTTTTCAGGATCATTGATCTTGAAGAAAACTACGCCATCAATACTACAGGGGACGTTATCCTCGGTCATTACTTCCTGCGAAACAATGTTTATAGTAATCACCCTGATATCGACTACCTGTATGGTTTCCACCACAGGAATGATCCATCGGAACCCTGGTTGGAGGGTCTTAACGTATTTCCCAAATCTAAATTTCAGCGCTCGTTTATATTCAAAAACAACGCGTATCCCCAGTAACAGGAATACAACAAATACGATACTAAACAATACAATTGGATTCATAACTTTTGTTTTTATTCTGAATTAACCGTTGAAATTCAGATGCTTAAAGATACAAAGATGGCCGAGGGACGGAATGATATTCGTCATGTTAGTTCATAAAAAAACCTCCCTGAACAGCAGGGAGGTTTATGGATTCCGGTTGGCGCGATTCGAACTATCTGTGGATGGCATAACTACTGGCTTTTGCAAATTCAGCAAGTTTTACATTCCACTTACTCAGTCGATCACTCCAAATTTTTTTTAGATCTTTCATAACTCTGTATTTTAGGTTAAACACTCATTGGAAGCCAACAAGTGTGCCATAATAATGACGGTTGCCCTAATGCATTGATATACTGTTTGATATAGTTTTATTCCTAAAATATTTCGAACTCGTTCAATATGAAAAATCATCGATTTTTCGTATCTTATAAGTTGATCCATTTCAGAAAAATGACACGATTTATTACCATAGCGTTGCTGTTCATAACTTCCTTCGGAAACTGTCAGCCGGATTATGACGGTAGGCGAGAACGCATGGTTAAAGGACAGCTTATTTCCAGGGGGATAGAGGATAGGGCTACCTTACGCGCAATGCGCTCCGTACCAAGACATCTTTTTGTACCCGCCATTGCACAGCAGAAGGCCTATATCGACGCTCCTTTAAATATTGGGCAGGGGCAGACCATTTCTCAACCGTATATCGTGGCCTATATGACGGAGCAACTCAATCTAAAGAAAGACGATCGGGTTCTGGAGATTGGAACAGGTTCCGGTTACCAGGCTGCGGTACTGGCCGAGATCGTTTCCGAAGTATACACCATTGAGATCATAGATTCCCTTGGGAATCAAGCTAACAACCGCCTGAAATCATTAGGCTATGATAATGTGACTGTAAAGATCGGTGATGGCTACCTGGGATGGCCGGAGAATGCACCATTCGATGCGATCATTATCACGGCGGGTATCGATCATATTCCTCAGCCACTCATCGACCAGTTGGCTGAGAATGGAAGACTCATCGTTCCGGTTGGGCCTAAGCGAAGCACGCGAGAACTTACACTGTTGAAGAAAAGAAAAGGTAAGATCAAAAAACGATATCTGATGCCTGTTGTTTTTGTAGAATTTCAGCGAGATAAAAACGAATAGTATCCTTCATTCCAGATACTATTTAGACCGCTTATAAAATGTACGTCAATGACTGGCGTCATAGGAATCTAAACTTGAGAATTCTTCCTTTGCTGAAATTGAGATTATGACTGCCTTGTATGTCATAATAACCCTTGTTGTCATTCTGATCGGGTTTCTGCTTTGGACCCCAATAATTATCAAGGTTGATACAGACACCAACGATTATTTTGTACAATGGAGAGGGTTGGCGAAGGCGAGGATCGAAGGAGACGAGCAGGAAATTGTTCGTGTAAAGTTGAATGTTCTGTTTCTCAATTTCAAATTCTACCCACTGAGAAGTTGGGGGAAGTCGGAAAAAAAGAAGGGGCATTCCGAAGTAAAAAAGACAAAGAAATTTAATCCGAAAAACGGGCGTATTGCACTACGAGTGCTGCGGACTTTCGAAATAAAGCAATTTCTGCTTCACCTGGATACCGGGGATTATATCTTAAATGCTAAGTTATATCCGGTTTTCTTCTTCCTGAACAGGTTTTATGGGGACTTCGCCATCAACTTTAACGATAAGAATCGATTGGCACTGCAAGTACAAAACCGACCGATATTTATTCTGAAATCATTTATTAACAATTAAACATTTGTCATGGTCTTACACTTTGAAGAATTAATGAAACAGATCACTGAGTTTATCAGGACTGAAGCGCGGACAGAAACCGTTGTCGGAGAACCATTTACCTTGGGTGAATTTACCTGTGTTCCTGTTATTAAGATAGGAATGGGATTTGGATCCGGCGAAGGAGAAGGTATTGAGAAAAAAACCAAGGCTAAAACCGGATATGGAATGGGAGCCGGTGCCGGAATGGGCATCGAACCACTCGGATTCCTGGTCACAAAAGACGAAGAAATTAGCTTTATCGAAGCAGGAAAGGCCCACGGTCTTGCTGCTGCTTTCGAAAAAGTACCGGAAATGATCGAGAAGATCTATGAAAACCGAAGCAAGGAAGAGGAACCTGCTTAGGTTTAGGAGGAGTTCATACGATCTACTCGTATTTTAGGCGTGCCGCAGGGCCGGAGAGGTTATATTAGTCCGGTTCTGCGGCGAATTATTTCTATTCCATTCCTCCTTTTCGTTCTGGTGACCTGGGTGTAGGCCATTCCATTTGCTTCCCGCTTCTTCTGCTTACGGGCAATACGGCTCTTTCCCTTGAAGTTGTCTCTGGGTCTTCGCTTGCCATATATGCCAGTATGGCCGTTAGTATTACATTATTTCTCACATCGTCAAATACGATCTTATCGTAAGTATCCCGGTTCGTATGCCAGGTATAGTTCCAGTACGCCCAACTCAACGAACTCAAACTAAATGCCGGTGCGCCTGCTGCCTGAAAGGATGCGTAATCTGAACCACCTCTGGCTGGTGTGCCCGGGAAGGTGGTTTCAATTTCGGATGTGATATCTCTGGGAACGGCATTCAGCCAACGGTTCAGATAATCGTAGGAATTCAGAAAACCACCACCAGATAAGCGTACCACACGTCCGGTACCATTGTCCTGGTTAAACAATGCCTGAACACCCTTTACGATCTCAGGGTGATCTTCCACAAATGCTCGTGATCCGTTTAATCCCTGTTCCTCGCTGCCCCAGTGTCCTACCAGAATGGTGCGTTTAGGGTTTGGGTAGTGTTTCTTTAAGATTCTCATGGCTTCCATCATGATGATGGTACCGGTGCCATTGTCGGTTGCCCCGGTGGCCCCATCCCAGGAATCAAAGTGAGCAGAAAGTATTACATACTCGTCCGGTTTTTCACTTCCCTTGATCTCCGCAATTGTATTAAATGTAGGCATCACACCCAACTCTTTCGATTGGGCGACTACGTGAATTTTCGGCTTTTGCCCGGACTCAACTAGTCTGTAAAGCATACCGTAGTCCTCCAGTTCTAAGTCTAGCGTAGGAATTTTTTTAGTACGAGCACTGAAGATCTTATTCACACCAAATCCCCTGGACCAATAGGACATTACGATTCCTGTAGCACCTGCTTCTTCAAGGGCAGCTGGCAAGGTACGTGAGTTATATCCCATTCGCTTCATGTTCTCCCTCCATGCGGTATTTTGCTCATCACGTTCCTTCTTCATCTTCTCAAAGGACTCTTCTGTGGCATACTCCTCCCAATTGTAATCAGGTCGGCCGGTAGGCTGATGCATTGACGTCAGTACAAATTTTCCTTTTACCGATGGCAGCCATTTGGCAAATTCCAATGAATCCTGAACAGTTGGCAGGACTACTAATTCTGCAGTGACGCCCTCCTTACTCGTACTTGGGTTCCAGGCCAGTTGTGTTCCGCGCAAACTCTGTACTCTGGGATGAACCATATCGATGTGGGTAATCCCGCGCTGCCATCCTCGCCATTCACCGTACTTCTCATTACGAGCAGTGATTCCCCATCCCGCATAACGGTCTACGGCCCAATCGTGGGCATCTTGCATTTGAGGTGATCCCACAAGCCTTGGTCCGATAATATCCATAAGCTCATGACCCAGCCGTTCCAACATAGAGTTTTCATTGGCCTCATTGATCATGGCTTCGACAACAGGATCGGATGTTTGGGTATATCCGGAAAAAGAAAGTAGCAGCAGTAAAGTGAGAGTAAGAAGTTTTTTCATTAGAAAGATATTTTTGGATTAATCGAATTGCCATAAAAATACATTTATTTCATCTAACCTTATTGTTTTCAACAAATTGATGCTCGAAAACTGTAACAATTGCGGTATTTCGCACACTTTTAATAACAACCATTAATCAATCAAAAAATGAAAAAATTACTCTTAGTACTTGTGGCGTTCCTTGCACTGCAGTTGAACGCGCAGTCCAAATTCACTGCCAAACAATGGCAGGACGACCTTAGATTTCTTCAGAATACAGTTCATAAAGACTATCCGTTCCTATTCAAAAAGGTTAGCGCTGAAGATTTTGACGCAGCAGTAGAGAAGCTTCACAATGAAATTCCCGATCTAGAAGAACACGAGATAAGCGTTGGTTTTGCCCGCATCATAGGGATGTTTAAGTACGGTCACACCCGAATGGGCTGGACAGGTAACCCGGTTCGTTTCAGGCAGCTACCGATTAACATGTACCACTTCTCGGATGGTGTCTATGTTCAGGGAGTACACAAGGATTATTCCGAAGCAATTGGAGCCAGAGTGATCAGCATAGGAGGCATGCCTATTATGGATGCCTTGAAAAAAGTCTACCCGGTAGTTCCTGTAGAAAACGAACAATTCTTTCGTGCTTATGGTTTTCTGTACCTCAACAGCCCGGAAGTATTGCATGCACAGGGGGTAGTAAAGGAATATTCGGAAACCATTCCGATTACCTTTGAAAAAGACGGCAACTCCTTCACGAGGACCTTAACAGCTTTACCGGCTGGTAAGATGGCTCCAACTACCTATGGTTTTGTTGAAACCCAAGAAGATTGGCTGGATGCCAGGGAGAGCGGGGATACTCCATTGTATCTCAAAAACCTTGACAAGATCTACTATTACGAATACATCCCTGAAGAGAAAACGGTATACGTAAGGCAGAGTCAGATACAGGACGACCCTTCGGAGACTATCCCTGAATTTTACGACAGGGTATTCGATTTTATAGAAAACAACGATGTAGAGCATTTAGTGCTTGATGTCCGATTAAATGGAGGAGGTAACAATTACAAAAACAAGGATGTTGTTACGCGCATCATCCAATCGGAAAAAGTAAACAAGGTTGGAGGACTTATGGTAATCCTGGGAAGAAGGACCTTTTCTGCCTGTCAGAATCTTGTTAACGAGCTCGACAATTACACCAATGCCACGTTCATCGGAGAGCCTACCGGGGAGAATATAAATTTCTATGGAGATAACAACGAACATCTCCTTCCCAACACTAAGCTCCCTGTGTACCTATCATACGCCTGGTGGCAAGACAAGCCGCAGTGGGAGAACGACGACTGGTTAGCGCCTCATCTTGCGGTTGAAATGAGTTTTGAAGATTACAAGACGAACAAGGACCCGGTGCTTGAGGCGGCCCTGAGTTTTGACGGAGAAGACTTTGTACTGGATCCGATGGAATATATGACGATGTTGTATACTTCGGGCCAGCAGGAGAAACTGGCCACAGAGGTTCCGAAAATGGTGCAGGATCCACGTTACAAGTTCTTTGATTTTGAAGGTGAGTTAAACAACGCCGGTTACAGGCAACTCACTAGAGGAGATCATCAAACAGGAATAGCGATCTTCTCCTTTATAACACAAATTTTCCCGGACTCGGCTAATGCGTGGGATAGCCTGGCGGAAGGCTATATGGAAGCCGGTGATTTGGAAAAGGCCAAAGAGCTCTACAATAAAGCACTTTCCATGGATCCTGATGGCCCCACTGGGAAGAATGCAAGCATGATGTTGAAGAAGATTGAAAGAGGACATTGAGACCCTTGTTAGCCAAATGAATTAATCCGGCGACATTTCGTAACTTTAGGAAATGAGATCGTCAAAACTCTGGATCAATACATTTTTTGCCTGGTTACTATTTTTAGGTATTGATTTTATCTGCCATGCAGCTATTTTTGCTAACCTTTGGGAAGAGTCGGTACCGGCATTTAAATCACTGAATGATCTCGCAATCCTCATCCCTGCTGGATATGGCAGCTTTTTTCTTTTAACCTTACTGGTGACCTTCACCTATTCGAAAGCGTATCCTGAACCGCCATCCCGCACTCAGCTGATGCAATTTACCCTGATATGGGCTGTATTGTTTTCGGTTGCTAATTTCCTTGGGAGTTATTCCTACCTGGAGGTGCCAATAAAGCATTTGATAGTCATTAATTTTGTGTATTTTTTGGAGATAAGTAGTATCATTATTGTTGTGTACGGCCTGTTCCATTCAGAAAAGAAAAAGCGATACAGGATGTGGAGCGTGTTGCTCTTCTTTATTTTGATTATTTTGGGTATAGTTATTCAGAATGTGCTTCAGAATTAAATGGGACTGTTTATTAAGCTGATTCGAAGTGGGAGACAAGGTCCTACTTTGCACACGTAAGTAAGGTGAGGTATAATAAAAACCCCACGAATAAATCGTGGGGTTTTCATTTCTCAAATGTGTTTACACTACCTGTGAATGGCATAACTACTCGCTCTCGCATAGATCACGAGCTTTTCGTTCCATACTTTCAAGCGTTCATTCCATTTGTTAGAAAGTTTAAATCGTAGTAATTTCTTCATACGCGATCCTTTACGGGTTAATACTCGTTTACATTAAGAACCATAGGAAGTAGAAATGAAGATATGAGGTTGTTTAAATGTAAGAAATTTCCTGATGGTGTCATTAGAATTTCGAAACTATTCGATGAAATGCGCCGTAAATCAGTTATGCATGGTATTTATGAGTAGTATTATAGGTTGGAGAAGAAGTCTTACAACTTTCTGGAAAGGCCTTTTTTCAATAGAAACCCATTGATTTGATGATAATTAGCCTTGATTATATATTAAAAATTCCTTAACTTTAGTAGTTAGCTTCCCACGAACATAAAACTAAAGAGATGGGCAGGCGCAATCCATTCATTGAAGATCTCCGCGCCATTGTTCTGAACAACTACACCGACGAACAATTTGGCGTAAGTGAATTAGTGGAAATTTGCGGCAAGAGTAGGTCTCAACTTCATAGAAAGGTCAAATCGGCCAGCGGAAAATCATTGAGTCAGTTTATTCGTGAGATTCGCCTGGATGAGGCTAAGAAGCTACTTTTTACGGAGGACATAACTGCTTCTGAAGTGGCTTACCAGGTTGGATTCAACAGCCCTACCTATTTCAACACCTGTTTTAACGAATATTTCGGCTATCCTCCCGGAGAGGTTAAGCATCGCGCTGAGCTCGACGAACCATCGGTAGATTCATCATTAGAAGTTCCGAAGAGATCAGGAAAGATCAGGCGCGTCCTAGTCTGGTTGATCATTGTTACTGTTATTGTGGTTAGTGCTATTGCCTTTAATTATTTGGATCCGACCAGTAATTTCGCTTCAGAAGAGTTGCCGGATAAATCGAAGACCATCGCTGTACTGCCTTTTAAGAACTGGAGTGGTGATCCCGAACTGGAATACGTAAGTGATGGGATGACGGATGCAGTGATCACGAGATTGGCTGGTATTTCAGACATAGATAGGGTAGTGCCTTATTCTACAGTTGTTAATTACAAGAATTCAGAAAAAACCACCAACACTATTGCGAAAGAGCTCGATGTTGAGTTCATTTTAGAAGGCAATTTTAAACTATCGGGAAATAGGGTGATGAGTAACTTGAACTTAATCGAGGCGGCTTCTGAAAAATATCTGTGGACACTGGAATATAAAGGAGCCTGGAGAACCGATGAGATCTTTGAAATGCAAGCTGCGATCGCTGAAAATGTGGCGGAGAATATGGAAGTTGATATTTCATCAAATGAGAGAAAAACCCTTGAAATTGTACCAACTTCAAGTGCCGAAGCCTATAAACTTTATCTCAATGCGCAATACAACTATGAAACCTTAAGTCCTTTAGGGTTTTCAGCTGCAGAAAGGTTATTTAAAAGTGCTATTGAACAGGACTCTCTATTCATAGAGCCATATCTTGGACTCGCAAGTAACTATTTTGTGTCCGGGCTAGTGTGGGGAGGGATATCACAGGAAGAGGCAAAAACTAAAGGAAACAAGTATCTGCAGCTAGCTGAAAAAATAAGTGCCGGCAAAGAATATGACTATGAGGATTCGTTACTGATAGTAAGGATGTTTGGTAGTTTCTATTACAATTGGGATTTCCAGTTTTTATACAACAACTTCCAGCAAATAGAAGGTAAAGCTAAAAATAACTTGTCGTCAATGGAAATAGGAGGGTTGATTGAGTTCCATCGCAAAATGGGTAATTTTGATAAAGCCATAGAATATGGTCTTTTGGGTATTGATTTAAATCAAGTTGGATCAGGGACAATCGCAGGATTAGCATTTGCGAACTATCTTAAAGGCAATAAGGAAAAAGCTCTGGAAATATTGGATAAAAACGAGGCCTTATTCTCAAATGAATTCTTTTACCTCATGGAATCCTCGAAAATCTATTATTACATAGAGGATCACGAGAAGTCCAAACAGCAATTGGATAAATTACTCGCCAGGTTTCCAGATTATCCACCAATTATTACATGGTTGAGAGCGATGCACGCCCAGATTGAAGGAGATTATCAGGAAGTAGAGCAGCATTTGTCAAGACTTAAGAAAAATTACCAAGAAAATACCTCAGGTAGTCCAGCTTGGTTCATCGCTTTATATTATTGTGAAATTGGGGAATTCGACACCTCTTTTTATTGGCTGAATAAGTCGTTTGAGCATAGAGAAGTGGAACTTACATGGCTCAAGGAGGAGCCGTTGTTAAATCCATTAAAGGAAGATCCTCGCTATCTAGAGCTTTACAACAAAATCGGTTTTAATGTGATTTCACCGCTCGTGGAATAACTACTTAGCGTATGAGGCAATACCAGGCTTAAAAAGATGATAAGCATTTCAGCCTTCAAATTATATTCAGAAGCATTCAAATTAAACTTTAAAGCATTCGGAACATAGCTGTTATGTATCGCAACCTCATAATAAAGACCTTTGGAGTAATAATCACGAACCCTCTAAATTATTTATTATGAGAACTTTAATCACAATATTCGCATTAGGATTTGCATTCCTAGCTTACGCACAAGACCCAGACCCACTTACAAGATATGAATTGGAAGATGTAGTAGTTACCGCAAATTCTGCTTATCTCGCTACGGTTCAGGATGAAAACACACCTGCTGTTGCCAGAATGCTACAAAAGCAAGCAGCCACTTATGATGTGCGCTCCAATAAGGAATTCGATAAGAACGTAGCAGACTATTTCGAAATGGTATTTAAGAACAACAGTGGTAATATCGATGCTTATTACGACAACAAAGGCAGGATCGTCGCGGCCAGCGAATTCTTCAAAGATGTACAACTACCAGCCAAAGTGAGAGACGAGGTATTCAAAGGTAATGACGAATGGAAAATGACCAGTAATCGTTACAGCAGTAGTTACAACGACACTGACCTTGTAAGACGCACCTACAAAATTAAACTAGAGAAGGGCGATCACAAGAAAGACGTTGTTATTCATTTCCATAAATAACCTTCGGAACAAATTGAAATAAAAAACCACGGCCCTAGCGCCGTGGTTTTTTGAACTATTTATTTTTCCTAGTTTTCTACATATGGCGCACCGGCAGCCTGTAACTTCGAATAGAGGTTATCCAACTGCTGTTGTGCCGTTCTTAATTTAGCTTCTGCAGAATTCACTTCCTTCTTCACGATTTGCAATTGTTCCTTGTGCTGAGGAGTAGGACCGTAGGTGGCTCTTTCTATTCCTCGGTATATGGCAAACATGCGTTCTCCAACCGTCGGTCTGCCTTTTTCACCGATCTCTCCTTTAGCAGGGTTACCGTAATAACTGGCGGAAAGATCCTGTAAACTCTTGATAACGGCATTCAGCTCGTTGTCCAGGGTTCCTGGTTTAGCAGTGCTACGTGCCAGAGCAACTTGCATTGCCTTGGCTCGTTTCATGGCTTTACCCATGTCTGCATTGATCTTCGAAACAGCCTTCGAAGTGCTTTCATACGATCGCCAGAAAGAGGATACTTCGTTCATCGAAGATCCTGGCAAGGAGTTTTCACGTAGTGATTTCACTGTGAACGAAACAGGGCCATCCAATTTTCTAGTCGTTCCATTTTCAGAAATAAACAATTCCACCGAATAATTACCCGGAGGTGCCATGAATCCACTCCTGCTGGTATTCATCTTCGCATCGAATCGAACCAGGTCCAGGTCGGGATAGCGAAGATCCCAGCTTATCCTGTTCACACCTTTTTTGGGCTTTGTGTGCAGTTTTCGAACCACATTACCACTGGCATCACTAATAGCAAAAACAAGCATTGGATCCACTTCATTTACCTCGTCGGCAAGTTTATCCCATCCTGGGAAAGGAACGGCTGCCTTGTTTTTATTCTTTTCTGAATCTTTTCGTTGTGCTTCCATTGTTTTGGGAGCCTCTTTGAGATAATAGGTGAACGTCGCACCGAAATCAGGATTAGGGGCTACGAAATGTGAATCTCCCTGACTTCCCTTTCCAGGTCCGAAACTAAGGTGAGGCCGTTCCACATACCACCAGGCGTCGCGTACTGAGAACAACTTGGCTTCCTGGTTCAGGGTAGCTTCTGAAATATCGCGCAGCGCAGAATAGTCATCCAACACATAGAATCCTCTTCCGAAGGAAGCTCCTATCAGGTCATTTTCCCTTCGCTGAATAGCTATATCCCTGAATGAAATCGTTGGCACACCGCCTTCCAACTGAGTCCATTTTCTTCCGGCATCCACCGAAAAATACAATCCGAACTCAGTTGCGATAAATAACAGGCCAGGCTTCACATGATCCTGAACCAAACGCCAGACAAGCGTCCTGTTCGGGATTGAACCTGCCAGTGATGTCCAGGTTCGTCCCCTGTCGGTACTTTTCAGAAGATAAGGCTTAAAGTCGCCATACTTGTGGTTGTCCAGGGCAACATAAACCGTATTCGCATCGAATAGATCTGCTTTTATATCGTTCACGAAAGCCGTTGAAGGTACACCCGGTAGGTTGCCGACTGGGATTTTTCTCCAATTAGCTCCTCCGTCTTCGGTTACCTGTATAATTCCGTCATCGGTTCCCGCATAGATCAAACCTTGTTGTTTGGGTGATTCTGCAAGGGAAGTGATGGTATTGTAATTAGACATGGCGTACACATCCCATGGTGCATCCCAGCTTTGTTGTTTGCCCATGATAGGCAAGGTGATTCGCTCTTCATTCTTGGTAAGATCACCCGAAATTGCCGTCCAGCTGTCTCCTCGATTCGTAGATTTCCACACTCGCTGCGAAGCAAAGAAAATCGTAGTAGGGGAGTGCGGACTCACCAAAATAGGGGCATCCCAGTTGTAGCGCTCGTAGTCTTCATTCTCACCCGGTTGTGGCTGAATATCGACAACTTCGCCAGTGCTCATGTCTATTCTCGAAAGTGTTCCTTCCTGGCGTTCTGCATAGACAATATTAGGGTTGCCGGGTTCTGTGGCCGGTTGGTGGCCGTCCCAATTCAGAATTACACTCCAGTCACTACTTTGAATACCGTGAACGTTATCTGTTCTGGACGGCCCTCGCTGTGTGCTGTTGTCCTGTGTTCCACCGTAGATATGATAGAACGGCTCGGCATCATCAACGGCCATTTTGTAGTACTGAGTAACCGGTAGGTTTTCCACGTATTTCCAGGTTTTGGTAAGGTCAAAGGATTCGTACAAACCACCATCAGAACCTACGATCAGGTAGTTCGGATCACTTTGCTTAAATGCTATGGCGTGGTTATCGCCGTGCTTATTGCTTTCGTTCATGCGGTAGAAGGTCTTACCACCGTCTTCCGAGATCTGAAGATTGTTGTCCATCAGGTAGAGTCGGCCCTCGTGGTGCGGACAAGCATACAGTTCCTGGTAATAATGGGGACCTGTTCCTCCCGATACGGTTTCACTCATTTGAGTCCATGAGCCACCGGCATCATCAGAGCGATAAACGCCTCCTTTTCTTCTGTCCAATTCGATAGCTGCGTAGACAACATCCGGATTTTGAGGTGATATCGCCACCGAACACTTCCCAAGCCAGGAAGAGGGTAGTCCGTTGGTTAGTTTATCCCAGCTATCACCACCGTCAGTACTTTTATAAAGGGCTGTTCCCGGGCCACCACCCATATAGGCTGCTACTGTTCTGTGTCGTTGCCAGGTGAATACATACAACACATCCGGATCACGAGGGTCCATGGCTATATCGGTAGCACCCGTCCATTCATCATCGCCAAGCAACCTGGTCCAGTTTTCACCTCCATCGGTGGTTTTGTACAATCCACGGTCGCCACCTTTGCTCCAAAGGGGGCCCTGGGCAGTTACCCAAACCACATCGCTATTGAAAGGGTGCACTAAAATCCTGGAAATGTGTTGGGAATTTTTAAGCCCCATATTCTTCCAGCTTTTACCGCCATCGAGGCTTTTATAAACACCATCTCCATAACCTACGTGCCTTCCACCCACATCTTCTCCCGAACCTACCCAGATGGTTTCCGGGTTGTTGGGATCAATGGTTACGGCACCTACGGAATAGGAAGGCTGATCATCAAAAACCGGGGTCCAGGTAGTTCCTGAATTGACGGTTTTCCAAACGCCTCCCGACCCAACGGCCACGTACCAGATACTTTCATTTTCAGGATGAATATCGATATCGGCAATACGGCCACTCATAAAAGCGGGTCCGAGACTTCTAAGTTCGAGTCCGTTGTAAATGTTCTTGGATTCTTCAGGTTTTTCCTGAGCGTTTGCGAACTGGAATGAACCGAGGATTAAGAGTGCGGCCATCCAAAGGGATAAAAATGATCTCATAAAGTGCAGTTGTAAGCGGTTAGTATATTTTTTTCAAAGGATCATAAAGATACTGATAAAATAAAAAAAGCCCGCTATAAGCGGGCCATCACTTTAAACTAATGTGTAAATTACTCAGTCGCGTTGTTGAACGAATCTTTTACGTTTCCGCTGAACTTGTCGAATTCCTCGGTAAGTGTATCCTTTATGTCTACAGCCGCTTCTTTTACTTCGTCACCAACCTTCTTTGCTTTTTCCTTAAGTCGTTCCTTTTCTTCCGGACTTAAATTTTTGTATTTCCAGTAAGCGAAAGCGCCACCCGCAAGACCAAGTAATGCTACTATTTTTCCTTTTCCCATTTATGTATTTGTTTGAATTATTAATCTTCCGAATTAACCGGAATTATCTTATTAGTGCATTTCTTCTCAAAATGTTACGTATTTTCATTTGTCTCGGACGACAGCTCCTTATTTTAATTCAAATTTGTACTTTTAGAAAAATAATTGCCAGATATGAGATTCCTTCAAAAGCCATTATTAGTTCTTCTTCTAATTCTACCTCTATCTTTTGCTCAGGCAGAAAAGATATTTTCAGATAATACAGTCCCTAAAGTAGGGGATGTAGTTGTGGTCAACTCGCCTTCCTCTGAACACTTTCAACATATATACTTTCCTGAACCAGATGTAATTCAGAAGAAAACAGGATCGCTAGATTACAAGCAGGTATTTGGGATAGAGGCAAAGATCACAAAGGTTGAATCCAGGGGCAACGGCGTATTTGTCGTTACTTTAAAACCTTTGTACAGTAAGAAGTTTTTCGGGCATTGGCGAACTGTACAGGCCAATTATTCGCAGGCTATGGAAAGCGGCGAATTAAATATCTCCTATTAACTATCAGATTACATTGTAGAATCCTATCCTGAATTCCTGGTTTCAGATCGTGATCATTTAACCCAGGTACTAAATGCTGCCACCTTTAGGTGAAACGATTTCTGAAATATCTAAAACGAATGCTGATCACAATTGTCATCCTGATTGCAACGATGGTTGTTGCCTACCTCTTATTTGTGAATTTTTATCCGAGTTTTGGAGGTAATGTTTCTAAAGCAGATAAAGAACGCTACAGTCTTTCGGAGAACCATCGCGAGGGTGCTTTTGTAAATAAAAACAGGGTTCCCGAGGATATGAGCTTTGGCGAGATGCTAAAAGTTGCCCGTAAATTCTTCTTCGAAAAAGTACCTAATGCACGGCCTGAGAACAACCTTGAAGTGCAGAAAATCGACTCAAGCGCAATTGCCGATTATAATAGTCCGACACGCCTGATATGGTTCGGACATTCGAGTTTCCTGCTTCAAATGGAAGACAAAACAATACTCATTGATCCCATGCTGGATGAAGTTCCGGCTCCTCATCCGATGTTAGGATCAAAACGTTTTAATTCCGAAGCACCCATAGCGCTGGAAATGATCCCGGCAATAGATGCGGTCATCATATCTCACGATCATTACGACCACCTGGATTACAAATCCATCAAGGAGTTAAAGGACCGCGTTGAGATGTTCTATGTGCCGCTAGGAGTGGGGGTTCATTTACAAGCCTGGGATGTACCCGAAGATCGAATTTTAGAATTGGACTGGTGGCAGGAAGTAGAGTTTAAAGGATTGACCTTTGCCTGCACACCTGCCCAGCATTTCTCTGGTCGTAAATTCAACAACCGCATGAGCACCTTGTGGAGTTCATGGGTGATACTTTCGGATAAAGAACGGCTGTTTTTCAGTGGTGACAGCGGCTATAGTGAGCACTTTAAAGACATCGGTAATGCTTATGGTCCTTTCGATTTTGCCATGATGGAATGCGGACAGTACAACGAAAAATGGCCGGATATTCATATGTTTCCGGAAGAAACTGCCCAGGCAGGGCTCGATGTTAGGGCCCAGGCCATTATGCCCATTCACTGGGGAGCCTTCAAACTTGCCTTACATGAATGGACAGATCCGATCATCCGGGTTCAGAAAAAGGCCTCGGAATTAGGCATTCCCTTAGTTACACCAAGGATAGGCGAACCTATTATTATCAATGACTTACCAAAGCCACAATCTGAGTGGTGGATGGAGAATTGAGATTATTTTAAGGGTATTTTCTTCAGAAAAAAAAATCTATTTACCTTGATATTACTACTTTAGGTATTTGATATACATAACCTTTATGAAACGATTCTTATTTGCGCTATTGTTCTCTGTCGTTTGTATTTCTGCTTCGGAAACAGTGCAGGCTCAATCTAACCCATCCGTGGAAGAGCTACAGCAATTCTTCAATGGACAGCAACTCCTTGTCACCTACCGCGAAGGCGAAGCGGTGTACGGGACCTATTACTTTCTCGAGATACATTACTGTCCGAATGGTTACTACGGCCTTTATGGTAATACAGTAAAGCAAACGGTTCTGGGTAACGAACAGCGATCGAATTGGCAGGAATACGGAAATTGGAAGGTCATTAACCAAAATGGACTGAATGGTATTCATTATGTCAGTTTGCAGGGAACCCAGCAATTCTTTCCCATTTATAAGCTGGAAAACGGGGATATGTTTATCAGGGAAGGTGTATCCATCGTGAAGCAGGGACAGGCGATTTGTAATTGATTGGTTGCAGCCGCGAAAGATTCTACTATTTATTTCAATGTAATTGCGGCAATAGTATTTAGGAGTGTATTAGTCGAGTTAACCGATTTAATATCACTAACTTGTTTGAAAATATACTTTATGCCAATTTACATGGACCGTCACGAAATCCCAAATGACTTAAAAGCGGAGCACGTGGCACAGATGCACCAGGAAGACCTGAAGGTGCAGCATTTATTCGGTTGTAAGGGCATGACCTACTGGTGTGATGAAAAACGAAGAACTGCCTTCTGCCTCATTGAGGCTCCAAACAAAGAAGCAATCCAGGAGATGCATAACCACGCGCATGGTGATTTACCTCATAGTATAATAGAAGTTAATGAAAGTTTAGTTGAGTCCTTTCTGGGTAGGATGGAGGATCCAGTAGACCAGAATGGAGAGGCAGTGCAGGTGATAAACGAACCTGCGTATCGAGTGATCATGGTGATAGAGATCAGCAACTACCTTGATAGGGTTGAAGCAGATCAATATTCCTTGTTCATTCAGAAATTTCACAACAGCGCCTCAAAAACCATCGCGAAGTTTAACGGGAGCGTAGTTAGGAATAACAATAATAATTACCTGGTTTCTTTCGAATCGGTTTCCGATGCTGTGCATTGTGCTCTTAAGATGCAGTTTAAATTTAAATATGTAACACCTAAGGGGAGTTTTATGAAGCGAAAGTTAGACCTGGCACTAACTGTTGGAATGCCTGTTACAGACAATACCGGTTTGTTTCAGGAAGGTATTTCTCTTGCCACCAGAATGTGTGAAATCCTTAGGTTTCCTCTTGTTATTTCTTCGGAAGTGAAAACAATGTTTGAAAACGAGAATCGCAATGCTGTCATCGATAAGAATACGATACGAACCTTAAGTCCTTCCGAAGAGAAATTTATAACGCAGATGATGGACTACACCGAAGCGCACTGGAAAAACCAGTCATTTAATGTGGCGACTTTTAGCACGGCACTCGGATACAGTAAATCTCAGTTATATCGAAAATTAAAGCATCTAACTGGAAAATCTCCGAATCTATTCATTAGAGAGTTCAGATTACACAGGGCCCTCGACTTACTTCATAATCAAGCGGGTAATATTTCTGAAATAGCTTATGAGACGGGATTCAACAGCCCGACTTATTTCTCCAAATGTTTTTATGAGAAATACGGGATCTTACCATCAAAATACCTGCAGCAGCACACGTACTAAATCATCAAACATCAGCTTTCTTGTCATGCATGATATGTATGAGTTTTTGAATTGAATGTGATACTCTTCCCATTTTCGGCAGCCTAATTTAGCTGCTGAAAATAAACTTATAACTAACTAATCACATCATTATGAATAACTTAATTAAGGAAGTGGACCCGTCTGCTATCGAAACATTTGCGTCCCAACTAAGAGGAGATCTTGTAAGTGAGAATCATCCGGATTACAATGAAACCCGTAAGGTTTACAACGGCATGATCAACAAGCATCCGGGCCTGATCGTAATGTGTGTTGACGTGGCGGATGTAATAGCTGCGGTTAATTTTGGAAGAGAACATAAACTGCTTGTCGCCGTGAGAGGCGGTGGCCACAATGGAGGAGGTCTCGGTCTGTGCGACGGGGGGCTGGTGATCGATCTGTCCGGGATAAAATTTGTTCGTGTTGATTTATCCAACAATACCGTTCGTGTTGGAGGCGGAAACCTATGGGGAGAAGTAGATCATGCTACACATCCTTTTGGTCTTGCGGTGCCAGCCGGAATTATTTCAACAACCGGTGTAGGTGGACTGACCCTAGGAGGAGGCGTTGGCCATTTGTCCAGGAAGTATGGATTAACAATCGATAATTTACTTGAGGCAGACATGGTTTTGGCCGATGGTTCATTTGTCACTGTAAATGCTTCACAAAATCCCGATCTTTTTTGGGCTATTCGCGGAGGAGGAGGAAATTTCGGCATAGTCACTTCATTTAAATTCCAGGGCCACCCTGTAAAAACAGTATTTGGAGGACCTACCTTATGGCCCATTGAACGGACCGAGGAGATCATGGAATGGTATCATGATTTCATTAACAGCGCCGAGGATGATATAAACGGATTTATTGCTACTATGGTCATACCCGGACCTCCATTTCCTGAAGAGTTACACAACAAACAGTTTTGTGGTATCGTCTGGTGTTATACTGGGGATACATCAAAAGCTGAGGAAGCCTTCAAACCTGTCATGGATAAGAATCCGGTTTTTGCACATGTGGGTGAAATGCCTTACCCAGCAATCCAGACTTTATTCGACGGATTGCTACCGCATGGTTTGCAATGGTACTGGAGAGCCGACTTTTTTAAGGAATTAGGAGAAGAAGTCCGTGCAACTCACCTGGAATATGGTTCTAAGATCCCTACACCTTTATCACAGATGCACCTATACCCAATTAGTGGGGCTGCGAGCAGAGTAGGTGCGGAAGATACACCGTGGGCATATCGCGATGCCAACTATGCGGGTGTTATAGTAGGTGTGGATCCGAATCCTGAAAATGCACGGAAAATAACAGATTGGTGCAAGGAATACTGGGAGGCACTTCATCCATATTCAAGCGGTGGGGCTTATTCAAACTTTTTGATGGATGAGGGTCAAGAGCGAGTTCAGGCGAGTTACCGTCACAATTATGAACGCCTGGTCGATATTAAGACGAAATACGATCCTTCTAATCTATTTAGTGTTAACCAGAATATCGCACCTCGAAATTAACTCTTAGTTTTATTGAACCGGCCATTGTTTCATGAGTGGGGTCCAGATTTCTACGATTGAAAACAGTGGTTGTTCATGATTATTATCATTTTTATTTTCATCGGTCTTCAATAGCTTTCAGGCTGTAAATTAAGATCTATGAAAACCTTCAATATATTCCTTGTTTTTTCCTTAATCGCTATGCTCCAGGTTAACGCTCAGATTCCCGACAAGGATCAGGAGTCACTAATTAAGCCGGAAGTTGAAATTTCCACTAACATTTTTTGGCAGGTTAAGGCCTATCACCCTGATGTGAAGTTATTAAAGGTAAAAGCTTTTGATGGTAATGGTAACATCTACGATGTAAAGGCCATTCAGGGTTCGGATGATACCAGTCTTCTTAATGTGAAAGCAATTGTGGATGGAAAATACCTTCCAATCAAACTCATCATGATTGAGGGAGACCGTTACCACCCTTTGAAAGCCATCACTGAAGATGGAATGATCATGGATGTCCGCGCCATCACTGAAGAAGGCTTTAAATTACCTATCAAAGGTGTGAGTAAAACGGGCAATATAATTCACTTAAGGGCTATTGACGACGGACTTGAATATTACAATATAATTTCTATTTCTCCATTTGGGGATGTAAACCAGGTTAAAGGACTTAAAATGATGGATTCCGACGTGGAAGCTACGATTAATGGGGTTAAGATATACGCTCACGTAAAAGCTATTAAAATCAGTTCAACTGATATGTAAAATTCCATAATAGAGTGGTCGGGTAGGTAGTTAGGATTTTATTCTGACAGCACTGCCCGGCCTTTCTTTTAGATTTCGATTAGCCTTCAATTTCCTGAAGCATATCAGCTATGTGATTTGCTTACAGGTCTCAAATAGTTCACTATCTTTATGCTTCCGCATTAAAAAACTAACAATCTATTCCGATGAAAAAATGTTTTATTCTCCTTGCATTTGTATTATTTATACTTCCTGTTGATACTTCAGCACAAAAAAAGAAATCCGAAGAAAAACAGGCACTGGATACGCTAAACATCAGCGGTCTAAGTTGGCGTTGTGTTGGACCGGCACTGACTTCCGGCCGGATATCCGATATCGCCGTAAACCCGGATAATCCTTTTGAATACTACGTCGCGACCTCTTCAGGTGGTGTATGGAAGACTATAAATTCGGGCGTCGATTTCACCCCTATCTTCGACAATGAAGGATCGTATTCCATTGGATGTATAACCATGGATCCAAACAATCCCAATGTGATTTGGGTGGGTACCGGAGAAAATAACAATCAACGATCCGTTGCATACGGGGACGGGGTTTACAAGTCGGAAGACGGAGGTGCTTCATGGACCCACATGGGTTTAAAAAACTCGGAGCATATTGGAAAGATCATTGTACATCCCGATAATTCGGATGTGATCTATGTAGCGGCCATTGGTCCTTTGTGGAGCAAAGGAGGAGATCGCGGACTTTATAAGTCGGAAGACGGTGGAAAAAACTGGACAGCCGTGCTTACGGTTGATGAGCATACCGGTGTGAATGACGTGGTTATGAGTCCTGCTAATCCGGATGTTCTATACGCGTCTACACATCAGCGAAGACGACATGTTTATACATACGTAGGAGGTGGCCCTGGTTCAGGGATCCATAAAAGCACCGATGGAGGAGAAACCTGGACTAAAGCTCAGACGGGATTGCCTGGTGTTGAATTGGGACGAATCGGCCTGGCCGTAACCCCGGCAGATCCTCACCTGGTGTATGCCATAGTAGAGGCTGCGGATAGCAAAGGAGGTGTATTCAGAACTACAAACCGCGGTGCCAGCTGGGAAAAGCGAGGCGGTCACGTGACCAGTGGAAACTATTACCAGGAGATCATAGTAGATCCGGTAGATCCTGAAACATTGTACTCCATGGATACCTGGATGTCCGTTAGTCATGACGGCGGAAAGAATTTCAAGGTAGTAGGAGAGACCTACAAGCACGTCGACAACCATTCTATGTGGATAAATCCAAAAAACACAGCGCACTGGTTGGTGGGATGTGATGGCGGTATTTACGAGACATTCGATTCCGGAAAGCAATGGGATTTCAAAGAAAATTTACCTGTTACCCAGTTTTACAAGGTTGCGGTAGATAATGACTATCCCTTTTATAATATTTACGGAGGGACCCAGGATAATTTTAGTATTGGTGGACCTTCCCGCGTATTGACAAACCACGGCATCACCAATTTCGATTGGTTTATTACCAATGGTGGTGATGGCTTTGAATCCCAGGTGGATCCGGACAACCCGGATATAGTTTATGCCCAATCGCAATATGGTTTCCTGGTTCGTTACGATAGAAAAAGTGGTGAGATCGTAGGAATTCAACCCAAGGAGCGAAAGGGAGAGAATGCTTACAATTTTAACTGGGATTCACCTCTTGTGGTAAGTCGTCATGCACCTGGCCGACTCTATTTTGCAGCCGATAAATTGTTCCGTTCCAATGATTACGGCAATAGTTGGGAAGTGATCAGCGACGACATGTCGCGCAAGTTGGACCGAAATAAACTGAAAGTGTTCGATCGAGTACTTAGCATAGACGCAGTGATGAAAAATGGTTCAACCTCTCAGTTTGGCAGTATCGTGGCCTTATCAGAATCGCCACTTGACCCCAATCTTCTGGCTATTGGAACCGATGATGGCCTTATCCACATAACTGAGAATGGTGGACAAAGCTGGAGGAAGATTGACGGGGTTAATGGTGTTCCCAACATGTCCTATGTGAATAGCATTTACCTGTCTCGTCATGATAAAAACGTGATCTATGTTGCTTTTAATCATCATAAGTACGGTGATTTTAAGCCGTATATCTTTAGATCGGCAGACAAAGGTGCTAGTTGGACATCAATAAGTGGCAATCTGCCTGAGAGAGGAAGTGTTTATGCCATTGAAGAGGATCCGGTAGATAAGGATCTTATTTTCTGTGGAACAGAGTTTGCTGCATTCTTTTCACCCAATAGCGGTAAACGATGGAAGGAACTTTCAGCGGGATTACCAACGATAGCTGTTCGGGATATTGCAATACAGGAACGTGAGAACGACCTGGTGCTGGGTACCTTCGGAAGGGGCTTTTATGTGCTTGATGATTATTCAGCATTGCGATCTGTTGAGAACAGTGTCCCTGTGGAGAAAGCAAAGATATTCCCAATTCGCGATGCACTTACCTGGGAGCAGAGTTCACCATTAGGATTACCGGGTAAGGCCTTCCAGGGAGACAATTTTTATACGGCCGAAAATCTCGGTCCGGAGGCGATCATCACCTATTACTACGGCGAGGATCACAAGTCTCTGGAAGATACCCGTAAGGAAAGCGAAAATGAATTGATAAAGGAGAAGAAGGATGTTAGATATCCTACCTATGATGAGCTAAAAGCTGAAAGAGAAGAAGCCGATCCACAACTCGTCTTTACTATTCGCGATTCGAAAGGACAGATTGTGAAGAAGGAATTTCAGAAACCTTCAAGAGGGATCAACAGGTTTAAATGGAATCTGAGGTATACGCTCCAGGATCCAATAGACTTTTACACCCCATCCTTCTACAACCCGTGGGCATCCAAAGATGAGGGGACGCTTGTTGAACCCGGCAGTTATACCATTGACATGCAATTGGAGCAGGACGGTGAGTTTACGCCCCTGGTAACACCGCAATCCTTTGAGGTGAAGGCATTGAACAATACGGTTATGCCGGCTAAAGACCGAGGAGAGAAAGTGGCTTTCCAGCGTGAGATAAGTGAATTGGAGTCTAAAGTAGGTGAAATGCAAAGCAAGATGGGCGAACTCAATGAGAAGCTCCGATACATGAAATCGGCTCTCAAGCGATCTGAACAGCCTTATGGAAACCTTTTAAAGCAAGTCATTGCTGTGGAGGACAAACTGGAGGATATAAACCATAAGTTGTATGGCGATCCTGTGAAGCGTTCACTTGATATGGATCAACCGCCTTCTCCTGCAAATAGGTTAGGAATCGTTAGTTATGAGCAAAAATATACTACCTCCGAAGTTACCAAGACACACAGGGATAGTTATAATATAGCTAAGGCCGAATTGAATTCGTTATTTGCGCAACTCAATAATCTGATAGATGTTGAAGTAAAACAATTGGAGGCATCATTCAAACAAGCCAAAATGCCGTATACACCCGGACGCGGAACGAAGCAGTAAAGAGATACTTCAGATTTAAAGAAAGAGACTGCCTCAAAAAATTGGATTTATGAGATTCTGAATTTAATTCAGAATCTCAACATTTTGGGATTTAGAAAACCTATAGAAACCAAATCAAACTCGTTTTGACTGCAAAAATACCTTTGTATACAGCCTCTTTCTCGGTTTGGAGCTTGCTTTCATCACTTGCACAGGCTTGAAACATCCGGTATCTGTTTATTCAATTTGAACACAGATGTCCACTATATGCTTACCCTCCGGGTGCGTATTCGGGTCGTTCTTATACGACTCAAATTCAAGCGTTGTGGGTGTGATATTTTCATCGCGAATAAAGTCCAGGACTTCCTTCCATGCATTTTTATATTCTTCGGGAAGGATCTCGTAAGAACCCACGATGTATTTTCCTTCGGGTAGCGTCATTAGATGTATTCCTTCAGGAGTGATTGTTTTTTCCGGAACGGTAAAGCCCACACTAATCCGTTGTTTTTCTTCAGGCACAGTGCAGGGATCGTCATGATATACCGTAATTGCCTCGGTTTTTTCGGTCATCAGGCCTTTAGGTGCGGCCCATTCCATGACCGTATTGAACAATCGTCCAAATAGCTCGGTATCACCCATATAAGGCCCAACATTACGTACATACGCAAGCGTCCTTTTGGGGAGTCGTGTTATCTTAATATTTGATACAGCAGTTAGCATAACAGATTGTTTTCAGGTTAACAAATAAAGATAGGACAGGTGGTAAATTTTGGCAATGACCTGCGTCAGGATTGCGGAAAAGTTTTCAAATCAACTGTACCTGCGTATGAGCATCACGTTCAGAATTGCAAACCAGGCCATACAGCTAATAAATGTGAACTTCTGAAGGAGCGGGAGATTTTCGATCATTAGACCGGTTTCATAAATAAAATAGTTTGCCAGGAATAATATCAAACTGAATATTCCGAGGAAAAACAACTTTCGGTAATGGGCATCATACAATTGCTTGAAAGTAAGTAGCAGGGCAATCGCCCCGAAAGCACCCGCGACGCGAACCACTACATCATGCCCGCCAAATACCATAAAACCGGTGGTTATCATGGACAATACACCGAAAGCACTTGTTAATACTGCAACAGACCGTTTAATATCGAACAATCTGGGTAAGTATAACCAGAGGATCAGGATGCTGCTGCAAAGTATGCCCAGTGAAATCCTGGCGTATATCCTGGCTGTGTTCTGTTTGCCGTTAATAGCGTAATTATCCAGCAAATCACACAAATAATTATAGCGAAAACTAAAACCCGAATGAGTGGGGTCTACATAAGAGCCTCCGGGGTATGAAAACGCAGCAATCAGATAAAAAAACACAAATAATAACATCCCCAAAAGCGGCACAAATAATATTTTGTGATGGATTTTCATCTTACTACGACCTTACAAGTTAAAGCTCAGATGCAGTGGCTTTTATCTCTATGACTATTGTCATTGCCACGAGAATTAAAGGGTCTTAATTTTACTGGATTAAAACCGTAAATATGAAAAATTTAATCATCAGTTTCATTCTCATTCTGGGTCTTGGATTTCAATCTACAGCCCAGGAAATAGCACCCTATATAAAGATAGGGGAATCCTCGGAAACCATTGATCAAGTTTCAGAGAAAGTAATAAATGCTTTGAAGGATAATTCATTTTCGGTTCTGGGGGTTTATAATCCGGCACGTAAGAGCGGACTTAAGGTTATCGTCTTTACACGGTCCGATATAAAGAACACCGTTGTAAAAGTTAAGGATAGGGGAGCACTTGCGGCAGCCTATAAAGTTGGGTTGGTGAAAAAAGGAGATAAGGTTGTGATGTCCTATACAAACCCCGATTATATTCTACGAGCATATCTCATGGATAATTACAGTTCCTACAAAAATGTATTTACAACGTTCAGTTCTGATCTGCGTACTTGTTTCGCACCATTAGGATCTGAATTTACTCCTTTCGGAGGGAGTGTAGAAGCCGACAAATTAAAGAAGTATCATTACAAGATAATGATGCCTTATTTCACAGATCCCGTGGAACTAAATGAATTTGCCTCTTTTGAAGAAGGCTTGCAAACTATTGAGAATAACCTTAAACAGAAGAAAGGAAATACGGTACAGGTGTATAAACTCGTCTATAAAAACAGTAAAGTAGCCGTATTTGGCGTTGGACTCCGTAGTTCCGAAGACGGAGAATCCCACTTCCTTCCAAAGATTGGCGAAGCCCATGCTGCAGCCCTACCTTATGAAATCATACTTCAGGGCAATAAAGCCACAATGTTGCACGGTAAATATCGAATAGCCTTGCACTGGCCAGACCTCACTATGGGTACCTTCATGAAGATAATGAGTACTCCGGGAGACATTGAAGATACGCTCGAAGAGCTCTGTCAATAGTTATAGAACCCTGGGGCTGTTACCTCAGGGTTTTTTAAAAGTTCTTATGGGGATCCACGGCTAAAATGTTATTGAATTGTAAGCTAAAACTTCATTATCTTTAGCTTCTTACCAATCATTTTATTGAATTTATGTCAATTATATTTCGCTTAACCCCAGCCTGGATACTATTATTCTTTATCAACCCGATTATCGCTCAGGACTTTTCGTCCTTTCAATACCGAACCGTTGGCCCCGAGCGCGGTGGGCGTGTAACAACCGTTACCGGAACCGTCATGGAACCTGGCACCTTTTACCTGGGTGCAACCGGGGGTGGCGTTTGGAAAACAACCGATTATGGGGTTAGCTGGAATAACGTATCGGATGGGTTTTTTGAAACACCTTCCATTGGTGCTATAGAGATCGCACATAACGACCCGAATATCGTTTACGTAGGCACCGGAACAGACGGGCTGCGATCCAATGTAATCAGTGGCCGTGGGATGTACAAGTCGGTGGACGGTGGAAAGACCTGGGATCACATCGGATTAAAGAATGTGGGTCAGATAGGAGCTGTTGAGATTGATCCTAATAATCATAATATCGTATGGGTAGCAGCTATCGGAAATGCATTCAGGGCGAATCCCGAGCGTGGGGTTTTCAAAACCATTGACGGTGGAAAGACCTGGGAAAAAGTATTATTTGTTTCTGAAGAAACAGGATTCGTCGACCTCGAGTTGCTTCCCGGTAATCCGGAGATAGTGTACGCCGCCGCCTGGAAGGCCCGAAGATATCCATGGTCCATTAATTCGGGTGGAAAGAATTCCGAAGGAGGAATTTACAAATCCGAAAATGGAGGAAAAGACTGGAAACGTTTGAAAAAAGGACTCCCTAAAGGACTTATCGGTAAGATTGACCTTGCGGTTTCGCCGATAGATTCAAGTATACTGTACGCCGTGATCGAAGCTGCGGATGGAGAACTGGGTTTGTATAAATCAAAAGACCAGGGAAAGACCTTCGAACATGTCTCAGATGATAAACGCTTGGTAAATCGGCCCTTTTACTACACCAATATTGAACTCGATCCTACCGATTCGGACATTGTCTATTCCAATGCAAATCCTTTATTAAAATCTACTGATGGTGGCGAGACCTGGGGACGTATGGACGTTCCGCATGGGGATAACCACGATATTTGGCTCAATCCTGATAACCCGGACATTCTCATTCAATGTAACGATGGAGGTGCAAACGTTTCCCATAATGGGGGAAAGACCTGGTCTTCCCAGTTCAATCAGCCCACATCAGAGCTTTACCAGGTTGAGGTAGACGACCAATATCCTTATTGGTTGTACGCCGGAATGCAGGATAATTCATCTACTATTGCCGTACCAAGTTTTCCGCCTTCGTCAACGCAAACGGCTGGAAAGGGATGGATCATCAACACGGGGGGGTGTGAAACAGGACCCGCCGTACCGAAACCCGGTAATCACAACATTGTATATGCAAACTGCAAAGGACGTTTCTCTGTGTTCAACAAGACCACAGGGAACGAAAAGGGCTATTATGTGGGAGCTTCTAACATCTATGGCCACAATCCGAAGGACCTGGAATACCGCTTTCAAAGAGTGGCACCCATTCATGTTTCTCCTCACGATCCCGATGTGGTGTACCACGGATCACAATACCTTCATAAAACAACCAATGACGGACTGAGTTGGGAAACCATTTCTCCCGACCTTACCGCCTTTGAGGCAGATAAACAAGTTATTTCCGGAAGTCCGATCACTCGTGATATCACCGGGGAAGAATACTACAGTACGATCTATTCGATTCGTGAGTCGAAACTATCCAAAGGACTTCTTTGGGTAGGATCCAATGACGGATTGGTTCATGTAACCCGTGATGGCGGTGCAAACTGGGAGAATGTTACACCCAGGAGCCTTCCGAAAGGGGGAAGAGTGGAATCGGTGGAACCTTCCCATTTTGATGCGGCAAAGGCCTATGTGGTTGTTGATCACCATCTAATGGGTGATTCTAAGCCATATGTGTATAAAACTTCCAATTACGGTACTTCCTGGGAATTGATTTCCGAAGGAATACCATCCGATTTTAATGCTAGAGTACTGCGTGAAGACCCTGTAAGACCGGGATTACTATTCGCTGGCACCGAATATGGAGTTTTTGTTTCTTTCAATGACGGAGCATCCTGGGAGGCCTTTCAGCAAAATTTACCTGTGACACCCATTACCGACCTGAAGATTCATCGTGGTGACCTGGTGATAAGTACTATGGGCCGTGGATTCTGGATACTCGATAATATTACCACCTTGAGACAGCAGAACGTGAACGAACTTGCAGTAGCTGCAGTCCTGTTCAAACCGGATACTACTGTTCGTTATCGTTGGCCAAAATCAAGTTGGTCCAGGTTCCCGCAATACCCCGACCCTGCCGTTATAATCGATTATTATGTCCCTGGTGGACAAGACGGAAGTGTTCAGTTGGAAATACGAGATGGCCAGGGAAGTACCGTTGCGGTTATTGAAAGTGCTTCCTCCAGTAAGGCTGATTCAGAAGAGGTAGTGGAAGATATGAATTTGAGTCAGACTTTCAGATACACCGATAAAAAACTAGAGTCGAAACCCGGACTACACCGTTTTTCCTGGAATATGCGCAGCAAAGGAGCCTGGCATTCAAGCGAAAGAAGGCGGTTTAAGAACGGTCCAATGGTGGCGCCGGGTACTTATATCGCAGTGTTAACTGTTGGGGATCAAACTTCGGAACAACCGTTTGAGATCGTTATGGATCCCAGGGTAAATGCTTCGGGAATTACGGAGATGATCATCAAAGAACAGATCGCTTTTCAAAATAAAGTGATCAGCTTGCTTTCTGAGGCACGGATACTTCAGTCAGATCTGGAGAAGGAAGTCGAGCAACTGGAAAAGATGAAAGGAAAGGCGAACAAACGTAGATTGGAATTAGTGAATACTGCGCTGTCCAAACTTAAAAATGCCGACGGTGCCTATCCTCAGCAAATGATGGTATCACAGATTTCTTATTTACTGAATATGGTTAGTGGAGCCGATCAGCAGATCGGGCAGGACGCGAATCAACGATTGCTCAAATTAGGTACACTTTTTGAAGAACTAAAACAATCGGTTAAAAAGTAACATACCCGAGTCCATCGCATGAACTTTTATATTCAATTAAAGACATCTTTAATAGCGATCTTCCTGTTCCCCGTTATGGTTTTGGGTCAGCAGGATTTCGAAAAGATTGAATCCCGAAATTTCAAAAACCTCTACAAACTGAACGATTCTCTTTTTCGTTCTGAACAGCCTTCTCGTAAGGGTTTTAAGGAGCTTGAAGGCATGGGTGTTCAATCTATAATCAACTTCAGAAGGTTGAAGGAGGATCGAAGGAAAGCACGATCTACCGATCTTACATTGAACTGGATACCCATCAGGACTAAGGAATTGACTGAAGCTCAGCTAGTGGAGGCCCTGCGCGTGATAAAGGACTCGGAGAAACCGGTATTGATCCACTGCTGGCATGGATCCGACAGGACCGGGGCGGTTGCCGCGGCCTATCGGGTGGTATTTCAGAATTGGTCCAAAGAAGACGCAATTCGTGAGTTGAGATACGATGAGTTCGGATATCACGAAAACTGGTATCCCAATATCATCACGCTAATCAATTCCCTGGATGTCCCAGCCATCCGGAAAGAACTGGAACTATAAAAGCTCTACTTAGTTTGATAGTACAATTCTTATCTTTACCCTCGTTTTAAATTAGATCATAGTCGAGATTGGATTCAATCACTCAAATGGTACTTGGTGGCGCTGTTGGAGAAGCCACTTTAGGAAAGAAGGTAGGCAATAAAGCTGTGTTGTATGGCATGATCGCGGGCACCATACCTGATCTTGACGTGGTGGCTAATTTTTTAACAGATACCATTACCGCCATCGAATTACATCGCGGTGTGAGTCATTCGGTGTTTTTTGCCCTTATCATGTCACCGGTTTTCGGGTGGCTGGTCAACAAGCTCGAAAGAAAAAAGAACCTCGGTTGGAAACCATGGGCACGGCTATTCTTCTGGGGATTGCTAACGCATGCTGTACTCGACGCCTTTACCACATGGGGAACGCAGTTGTTCTGGCCATTTGATCTTCGGCTCGCATACAACACCATCTTTGTGATAGATCCGATGTACACTGTACCTTTCCTCATTTTCCTTGTTCTGGCCATGTTTAATAAAAGGGGATCTGGGATTCGCAGCAAATTGAATTGGACCGGAATCGGGATATCAAGCGGATACCTGCTGTTATGTGTCCTTCTGAAATGGGCTGCGTTCAGCAAGTTTGAAAATGCACTGGAGACCCAGGGCATTGAATATAAGGAAATGTCAACACGCCCCGCCCCATTTACAACCGTGCTATGGAACGCCAATGTAGATACCGAGCAAGATTATCTCATAGGTGATTATTCATTCTTCGATAATAAGCCCATTACTTTCACACCCTTTGCTAAAGATCGATTGTTGTCCAGGGAATTCTCGGAACGGCCCAATGTGAAACGCCTGATAAAGATCTCTGAAGGCTGGTATATCATAGACAAGCGCGATGGGCAATGGCATTTTAACGACCTGCGTTTCGGGTTGATCCCGAAACGCGATGGCAGCTTCTCCTTTGCCTTCTCGTATTTGCTAACAGAGGAGGATGGGAAGATTATGGCCACAGAGGATCCCAAAACAAGGGAAGACGCAGCTTACCTTATGGGGCAGTTATGGGAGCGTATTAAAGGAGATTGAGCACTTTAGGGCCATATCCTTTGATGAATCTAGCAACCCCTGACCTCAAATTTCAAGTATCCTCCCTGATTCCTTATGAATAAAGGAATTTCTTCCAAGGTGCATTTTGGTTCGATCACGAATTGTAAGTTACTTGATACAGTAAAATCTTCCTTGCTATTTCTTTTTACTTTCAGGTAGTATTTTGTGTCTTCTCGCACCCAGTTCACTTTTCCACGTACGAAAGGATGCAGGTCGTATTCCTCTATAGATCGAGGTATTTCGTCAATGTCACCGATAAAAGTTATGTCGGAAGATTCATCCGTTTGGATTGTGAATTTTCCTTTGAAATCTCTTTTGGCATTGGGTGAGACAAAGTATGAATCATTGAGTAGCTCCATACTGATGACCAGTTCAAACTCTTCTTTCTTAAGTTCATTAACCCCGAACTTGATCTTGTATTCATCCGTGGCAATGGAATCGTAGTAATAGGTATAATCTTTCTTGTCTTCTATAACCATCTCCGATTTATCAAGGAGTGCGAGATCTTTGTATGTTTCTGAAGTATTGGTATTACATCCTACTAGTGTTAGGACAGCAAAAAGGAATAAGAAGTATTTCATGATCGTTCGTTTTATAGTACTCCGAAGCCTTGGCGTAGGAGTATGATTAATGATGGGGTAAAACTAGGGGAAGCAGATCTCAAATGTGTCAAAAGAGTGTAAAAGATATGTCAAAAGCTGTAAAATATCATCAAATTATATGTTATTTACATTCGTAATGAAGAAAAGGATACTGCTTTATATTATTGGTGCTGCTTTATTGGCAGTGGCCTGGATTTTCTCTGGAAACCCCACTTCTCCTAACGATTTCAGTTCTAAAAGTAAGATCGCACTGCGGGAAGTAGGCGATCGTATGCTGAGAGCCGACGGAGATTCAACTTCCCTGGTGCTTCCAATAAAAGAAGTTGCGGACAACCTTTTCCAGCTCTCATTTGAAAAGGAATTGTCCATGGATCCCGGGTTGCTGGTTTCTACTTTTGAAAATAGCCTTCACAATGCCGGGCTTACCGATGAGTACATAGTGGAGGTCATACGAACTTCAGACAAGGAAGTTGCATACAGCTATCAGATGAATACCGGGGTAGAGGAGACCATCGTTGCCTGTGGGGGGCGCGTACTCCCGGAGGACGAATATAGAATTGAAGCCAGGCTCTTGCGACCTGCTGAACGGAGCCTCGAATTGCACTGGGGATATTTACTGGTAATTCTAGGGTTAATAGTGTTGCTGGATTTTTTCTTTTTCAGAAAGAATAAAAACCGGCACGAAAGCTCAGATCCACCGCACTTATCCGTGGGGAGTTTTCGCTTCTTTCCCGATCAGAACAAACTTGTTAAAAAATCTGAAGAGATCAGCCTCTCACGCAAGGAATGCGAACTGCTCGCCATATTTGTGGAGCGTCCTAATGAAGTGATCAAGCGAGAAGAGCTCACTAAAAAAGTCTGGGAAGACAACGGTGTTATCGTTGGTAGAAGCCTGGATACTTATATTTCAAAACTTCGGAAGAAACTCCAGCAAGACGAAACCATCAAACTTACCAACGTACACGGGGTAGGGTATAAGCTGGAATTGGCTTGACTAGTTTTTCAGTAAAAACCCTTAGCAAAAATGTAATGAGTATCCTTACCTTTGAAATACTCCCTGCCTTATTGATATCATTCTAAACTAACCTATCCTATGGGAACCCTGAATTTCAAACCGTTTGAAAGTATCGGTCTCTGCTTTAGCGGAGGTGGATATCGCGCAACATTCTTCGCACTTGGTGTTATTTCATATCTGAACAAAGTAAAGTACAAAGATAGTAACCTGCTAAAAAAAACAGAGGCTATGAGCACTGTAAGTGGAGGTACCTTGCTGGGTGTTGCCTATGCAAAGGCAGCCCAGGATCCTGATCTCGACTTTGGTGACTTCTTTCGCGAAGTCTACAATACGTTCAAACCGGAGAACGACAAACTATTGGAAACTGCCATTAAAAAACTGGAGGATGATGCAGTTTGGAAAGATAATCCGCATAAAAAGCGCTCTTTAATCAATGCTTTCGCACTTACATATGCCGAAATGGACCTGTACAGCGGTGCTTTCGAACTGTTCCGGGAAAGCCCTACTGAACATGTTAAACACCTTTGTTTTAACGCAACCGACTTCTCCTTTGGATTGGCATTCCGGTTTCAGAATACCGGGCGATTTGGAAATTATCCTTTAAATACCAAGGAGGTCGATGCGCTGATGTACGACGTACAACTGGGAGATATAGTTGCGTCCTCATCCTGTTTTCCTTTGGGATTTGAACCTCTCGTTTTTCCGGATGATTATTTTAAGGATCAAAACACAACTAAATACAAGGCCCTCAAGAGCCTGGAACGATTTACCGATGGGGTAGGGATCATGGATGGTGGAATTGCCGATAACCAGGGGATCGGTAGTATGATCAATATCAGTGAACAAAAAAACCGTGACCGCGAACTGGACCTGATCGTTGTAAATGACGTAGGTAGCTATAAAATGGTACCATGGCAGCAGGATACTACGAAAATTGATAAAAGCACTTCTCTTAAAACAAGTATCAATACATGGTTGGGTTATTTTGGTGTAAAGCCTCTTTACTGGATCACCTTGCTGGTAGGGGTATTACTCATAGTGCTGAACTCCCTGGAATTATTTAAAGGTCAGGCCTGGACGTCATTGTACATCATTGGAAGTGTGCTTACAGGCGTGGGACTTACACTTACCGTGGCAGGCATATTATTAGCTATCGGAAAGGCAATTGGAATAGCTAGTGTAAAGCGTTTGTTTAAGGAAAATGTTCCCGAACCCCTGCTGGATGATGTCCTCAGTTTTGAGAAACTTGGGATCGACTTGATAAAACGGATGTTGATAGACCGAATGACTTCATCAGCAAAGATGATCAATGATATTTTTCTGAAACAAATTCGCCGACTCAATTATCGAATTCTATATTCCGAAGAAAATTTAAAGAACAAAATTATAACCTCTACAGTTTATGCGCTGAACGGGAAAAAGACCCCTTATTCCAATGGTTTGGATTACAACAAAGAGATAAAGCCACCTCCAGGTAAATTGCTGCAAAGTGTTGGATTAACAGCTTCGGAGACTCCAACCACACTTTGGTGGGATGAGACTGATATTCGCAAAAACCGAATGGAAACCTTAATTGCTTGCGGACAATTCACCAGCTGCTATGAACTGATGGATTATATTATCGAGCTGAAACGCGATCTGGAATTGGACGAAGGAGAATTAAAACTACTGGATGATATGTACGAGGAACTCAATAAGGATTGGAAAGCCTTTAACGAAAATCCTTTTTACATGACCGAAGCCTACCTAAAGGTTAAATCCGAACCACAGTCCGAAAACGCCTAAATCAGATTTAAGGAAAAACCCTTCTTATCCTTAGAATTTTCCCGTTGTAAATTAGGGGTATTTCCTTGAATAAACTGGTTATCAATAAGTTAGATTTGTATATCCCCTGCGCTGAATAATTCAGTAGTAGTAATTATAAATCTAACCCATATGAAAAACCTAATTAAGTACTTTCTAGGACTATTAGCCCTTCTGGCTCTTTTAGTGAATTGTGATCCGGGTAAAACCGATCCGGTGGACCCGTCATCCGACGACCCATGTGAATATAGGGATTCGCTAAGGATAGGCACTATTCAACCTTTTAGAGTCGAAGGAGGAGACTATCCCGCATTTCCACCAACCAAGGACACTTTGAACAAGGAAACCAAGCCTTATTATGTTCCGAATGGCCCGATACGCGGAACACTCGCCCCTTTAAACCCTGAATTTAAAGTAGATAAGCAGGACGATGGCGCCAGCCAGGCGGTCTCCTTCGAAGAATACGATGAGATCGATGATGCGCCGAATACCAGTATGACCTTGCCGGAACCCAGTGTGGCCGAAAATGGCCAAACTGTTATGACCACCGGAAACTGGTGGGTATCCTTATCATTAGATGGCGGCCAATCCTTTACAAGTGTGAATCCAACTACCATATTTCCAAATGATTATGGTGGATTCTGCTGCGACCAGGTCCTGCAATATGTTCCCGAATTCGATCTCTTCGTCTGGCTCTTGCAATATTCACAGGATGGATCCGGGCAGAATGCCATTCGCATCGCAGTTCAGGATACACAAGGTGTGCGAAACAGCAACGGAACTTCCTGGACCTATTGGGATTTTACCAATGATGCGCTGGCTTCAGGCGGTGTGCTGGATTACAATGATATGAGCTTCGGAAATCAGTTCCTATACTGGACGAGTAGCATAGGAGGAGGAGCGAACCGCTATGTTGTCCGAGTACCGCTTCAGGAACTGGCAGCCGGAGGTACTGTTAACTACCAGTATACAGGAGCAACAACGGCCTACTGGTCGCATGTCTCACAGAACGGAAACAATGCCGTATACTGGGCGGGCCACCAGAACAACAGTACGATGCTGGTGTATAGTATGAGGGATAATGAGAACTCCTACAGCTGGCGTGAAGTGAATATCAATTCCTGGCCCAATGGCACCATGTCTTCAATAGCAGCCGATGGCAACGATTGGTTAGACGATGCTTCCTGGAAGACCTATGTTAGGGCAGCTACAACGCGGGAAAACAATGTGATCTTCGCTTGGAATGCTTCAGATAATGGGAATTTTCCAAATACACATGTTCAGATCGCCGAGATCAATACCAGCTCCTGGAACCTGGTGAACCAGATGCAGATATGGAATCCCGACTTCGCTTTTGCCTATCCTTATTTTGAAACTAACCGTAAAGGACAGATAGGTATCATTACCGCTTTTGGTGGAGATATATATAACGCGAGTAGTGGAGTAGGAGTATGGGGTGATTTTGTGATCTACTATCCCCGACTAAGTTCCCGAAGCTATAATAATTATGGCCATTATCATACTACAAGACGTTCCGGCACGAATGCAGATGAGTGGGTGTCGGCCGGATTTACCTACGAAACAGATGGTTCTATAACGCCCTACTATGTTAGGTACTCACATTAGTGATTAATAGCAAGCCTGACTAACTTAGGAAACCCGGCTATATCCTCTTGAATTTCAGAGAGATAGGAATAGCTGGGTTTATTTTTTTGTTTTGATTACGATCACACCATTGGCCCCGCGTGTACCGTACATTGAAGTCTCGGTTCCCTTTAAAACACTGATCTTATCCACATCTACGGGAAGAATATAATCTATGCTGGAAACTATGTTGCCATCCACCACGAACAAAGGATCCTGGGAAGAAATCAAAGAATTCACCCCGCGAATGGTGATCTTATTGTCACTGCTCACTCGCACTCCGGAAACCCGATCGCGGATCAGATCGTAAATAGAAAGGAAACGAGTTGCATCTATGCGTTCTTCGGCATCCACTTGTTCTACTTTCATTGCCATATATTTCTCGTTCTCTTCATTGTAGCCTATAGCAACCCTGTCTTTGGTGTCAAGCCTCTCATTGGCCGGTAGTCGACCATCGATATAGACAAAGTCAATTTTTTCTTCTTCATTGTAGTCATGGGATAGGAGTCCGTACTTAGGTGAGTACACATGAATGGTCTTGACATCTCCCATAAGCATTACTGAATAGCGTCCCTTCTTGTCGGTTGTTACGTTGGAATTGATAGAATCCAGGTAGATCATGGCTCCGCTCAGGGGTTTGTTCTTATTGTTTGAAACAGTGCCGGTCACCTTAGTTTGAGCATAACCTGAAGTAAACAAGAAGATAACAACGAACGATAATGAAAATATTTCTTTCATTTTGAAGATGTAAATAGTTGGTTTAAAGGTATGAATAAGTTTCGCAGCACATGGAATGTAAAATATTGAATAAGAAATAGTGGAACTGTACAAAATTCATCTAAAAATGCCGTAACTTATCGGCATATTACATTATATGGCAAAATCACAACAATCCTACAGTAAAAGACAAAAAGAAAAAGAACGATTAAAAAAGCGCGAAGAGAAGCAGAAAAGAAAAGAAGCTCGTCGCGAAGAAGCGAAAGATAAGGACGAAAGTATCCCTTTTGCGTACGTTGATAAGTACGGGAATTTAACGGATACTCCACCTGAGCGGGACGAGGAGGAAGAAATAGAAGCTTCTGAAATAATTTTAGGCATACCCAAAAAGGAAGAATCAGACGAGGAATTTGATCCTATTCGAAAGGGGAAGGTTTCATTCTTCGATCACAGTAAAGGCTTTGGGTTCATTATAGATACCGAAACACAAGAAAAACACTTCTGTCATGTGAGTCGCCTGAACGACGAAATTTCAGAAAATGACAAGGTTAGCTTCGAACTGGAAAAAGGCCCAAGAGGTTTGAATGCTGTAAACGTAAGCTTACAGGAATAATTTCCCGGAACACCCGGTAGAATCAAAGTTTTCTCTCAAATTTTCTTCTCTGTTATATTGGTTATACCTTTGCTGGATAAACTAAATTTAAAAGTTATGAGCAAAGTGAAGGCGAACGATACAGTTCAGGTACATTATACAGGTAAATTGGTAAGTGGTGAGATTTTCGACAGCTCCCTGGAGAGGGAACCGTTGGAGGTTCAGCTGGGACAAGGTCATTTGATCCCCGGATTCGAAAGCGCCCTTGTGGATATGGCTGTGGCTGAAAAGAAAACCATCACGATCGCAAAAGCAGAAGCTTACGGTGAGGTAATGGATGAGTTATTTCAGAAAGTACCGAAATCCGATCTTCCCGATACCATAGAGCCTAAAGCCGGGATGGGACTGGTTGGTTCCAGACCAGATGGTTCACAACAGCAATTCAGAATTACTGAAGTCCACGAAGAACATATAGTGCTTGATGCCAATCACCCTCTTGCAGGCCAGGACCTGGTATTCGATCTTGAGTTGATCGCTATCAAATAACTTTAGTAGTTATGATCAGCTAAGTATCTTTTCTGAAGCTGGTATTTCCTTTGTTTTTTTAACCTGCTCGCGTTCCCATTTGGTTGGGCTACCGAAGAGTATGGTCCAGGTTTTTCGGGGGCGTTTCCACACGTCTTTCAATAAGTCTCCCCATGCGTGAAACACCAGGTATACCGGGTTGTATGAATTCACCGGCTTAGTGATCCCGTAAATGGCCTGTTCTTTTTCGGGTTGAAAAGTTCCGAAGATCCTATCCCAGATAATTAGCGTAGAACCGTAATTCTTATCGATATAATCCTCGTTCACCGCATGGTGCACCCTGTGGTGGGACGGGGTTACAAAGATATATTCGATGGGCCTTGGGAGTTTGCGGATCAATTCGGTGTGTATCCAGAATTGATATAGCACTTCTATTTGATGAATAATGGCAAAAACGATAGGGTCGAAACTCATCAGTAAGACCGGGATAAAAAAGACAAGTTTTAAGTTCTGAACCCAGGACAGCCGGAAAGAAGTTGAGAAATTATAGAATGTGGAACTGTGGTGCACCACATGCGTGGACCACCAGAACCGCTGTTCGTGCGATATCTTATGCGACCAGTAGCGGGTGAAATCCAATGCCAGAAAACACAGTATATAGGACCACCATGTATGTGGTATGCTCCACGGTGTAATGTTATAGCATACTACCACAAAATAAAAGATGCCCACCTTTGTGAGTGCATTTACGAACAGGTTTCCAAATCCTATGGTCGAGGATGCGAGGAAATCTTTACCGTTATAGAGTTTCCTGTTGTTTCTAATAGACAGGTAATACTCAAGCGCCACCAGTGTAAACATTACCGGTGCGGCGATCCATATGATAATATTAAAATCTACTTGAAGTAGGGAGTCGAGGGTAAGCTTTTTATTTTCGATGTAGTAAATGATTTACGCACACACCTATTAAAATCATTAAATCGAAATTCTCAGAAGATTAATTGGGAAATCTGTACGGTGGTATAACGAGTGCGAAGATACTAAATTATATTGAGGGCTGTATTAATGTATGTTTAGCTATTCAATACTATTAATTCTGAAATGATTGGGATTAAAATCGTAGTTTTAGGAGAAACTAACTAACTCCCTTATACAATGAAGTATTATTCCGTATTAGACGTAACTCCAAATTCCGAAGAATGGATCCCGAAGTACATACCCACCGCTTCAAAGCTGGTGGCAAAACACGGCGGTACCTACTTATCCCGAACGCTTACCCATGAACAACTGGAAGGAACCGATGCACCTGTCGGGGTGAGAGTCATTATTGAATGGCCCTCTAAAGAGGCAGCAACAAACTTCATGAATGACCCGGAATATGCGCCTTTCCTGAAGATGCGAACTCAAGGCTCGGAATCTAATCACTTCCTGATGCTCGGTCAGGACGATATGGCGCAATAAATAACTCACAATAATTTTATAATTCAACAAAAATGCAAACTACATCAATAAAAGCATACGGCACGGAAGCTGCCGATGCGGATCTAAAACAATTACAAATAGACCGACGTGTGCCACTGGCTAAAGACGTCGAAATAGATATCATGTTCTGCGGAGTATGTCATTCCGACCTCCACTTTGCTCGGAACGACTGGGGCATGACTGAATTTCCCGTAGTACCCGGCCACGAGATCGTAGGCCGCGTTACCCGTGTTGGGGACGGAGTTAGCAAATACAAAGAAGGCGACCTGGTGGCCGTTGGTTGCCTGGTGGACTCCTGCCGCACCTGTGACAATTGTAAAGATGACCTTGAACAGTACTGCCCTGAATGGGTGGGTACCTACGGAGGTTTCGACAAACACTTGCAAACCAATACCCATGGAGGCTATTCGGAACGAATAGTTGTGGATGAAGAATTTGTACTAAGAGTTCCTGAGAACTTAGATGCAGCGGGAATAGCTCCTGTGCTTTGCGCAGGGATTACTACCTGGTCTCCGTTGCGACACTGGAAGGTAAACGAGAACAGCAAAGTAGCCGTTGTTGGACTTGGTGGCCTGGGTCACATGGCCATCAAACTAGCGGATGCCCTTGGAGCGCATGTAACCCTCTTCTCACGATCACCGGGGAAGATAGACGATGCAAAAAAGTTGGGAGCGGATGAAGTGATCATTTCTACGGACGACGCCCAGATGGAAGCTGCCATGGGACGATTCGATCTTATTATCGACACGGTACCTTATGAACACGATCTCAATCCTTACGTGAACACTCTAAGCACCAACGGAACCCTTGTAGTGGTTGGGTATTTAGGTCCGCTGGACCCTATGCTGGTGACGGTTTCCATGATCATGGGAAGAAGGTCTGTGGCCGGTTCTTTGATCGGTGGAATTGCTGAAACCCAGGAATTACTGGACTTCTGCGGCAAGCATAATATTACTTCGGATATCGAGGTGATCAATATGCAGGACATCAATGCGGCTTATGAACGTATGCTGAAAGCAGATGTGAAGTATCGTTTTGTAATCGATATGAAATCATTAAAGGCTTAATTCAGAAATAAAAATAAATTCAAACTATGAGAAATTTTACTACCGTGATGGCATGCCTGGCCTGCATGCTAATCATGAACATCAGCTATGGCCAGGATGTAAAGGTAGGCTATACGAATGCTGAATTGTTACTTGCTTATATGCCCGAGGCTAAGAGTATGGAGCAGTCTCTTCAATCCTTCCAAAAAAAGCTAGCGGAAAAGTTAAAGGCCAAGGATGATTATATGAAAGGTAAATACACCGAGTATCTTAAATTAAAGGAGTCCGGAGGTCTGTCAGGAGAGGAAGGAAAGAGACGGGAAAATGAACTGATGCAACTCGATAGTGAAGTAAAAAAATTCGCACAGGAATCGGAACAACAACTAATGATTAAACGACAGGAACTGCTTGAGCCCATCCTGAATAAATTACAGAATGCTATAGATAAGGTCGCAGAGGAAAATGGTTTTACCTATATCATGAATCAGACTACTTCTGCCGGGGTTTCCACCATACTATACGGTCCGGAAGAGCATGATATGACCGAAAAAATAATGAAAGAATTGGGAATCCAAATTCCAAGTGGAAATTAATCCTTGAGCAATATGAAACAAAAAATTTATATACTGGGATTGCTTCTTGTCATTGGGATGGTATCTGCAGTTGATGCACAGACCAAAATGGGGTACACTAATGTGGAACTTTTAATGGCCTACATGCCCGAGGTGAAATCGGTTGAGAACAAGCTTAGCAACTTCGAAGCATCCCTCACACAGAAGTTGCAAGTGAAGCAAACCAATTACCAGTCAAAACTTCAGGAATATTCCAAAAAGAAGGAATCCGGCTTAAGTGCAGATGAAGATCAGCGACGTGTAGCAGAAATTCAGAGACTCGAGGAGGAAATTCAAAAAGAAGCTCAGGAAGCCGAGTTTAAACTCCTAAGAAAAAGGGAAGAATTGCTGGCACCAATAACAAACAGGATACAAGAAAAGATTGACGAAGTAGCTCGTGAAGGTAATTTCACATATATTATCAATAACAGCTCGGGTAATGGTGTTCCTACCATTCTATATGGAATGGAAACCATGAATGTTACCGATGAGCTCGCAGCTAAGTTGGGGATCAGCATAGAGTAGGGGTCGAAAAGAAATGTAATTAATAGCACCTAGTTAGTGCCTTACAGGTTCTTCCTTCAATCGGCAGTTTTAGTTGCGCTTTCTAATCAAAATCCAGATCCAGTACATTGAAATTATTAGCTGCCTTCACCAGGAGTGTGGACCCTATGGTTTCGAATAAATCATTTGTTTTGAGTACAAAAGCTGCTTGTTTTTCAATCTGATAGTTAGGGATACCGATTACTGTTAGCTCTGTAGTTTTGGAGTATTGTTTTATTAAACTGTAAAATGCTTCTTGTTCTACAGCATTATTGATAATGGTAATTTCAACATTAACTCTTAAATCTTCCACCACTGCCGAAATTTTTGAATGGATAACTTCAATATCAACATTGTTATTATTAACAAAGAGTACTCGAATATGTGGGTTATTCCATCTTGGTGAGGCAATTATGAATCGCGCAATATTCAGCATCATTTCGGCATTCTTGCTGTCTGTCTCCCTCCACCAAAAATCAACAGTATGATACTCCCCAAATTTTTTCTTTTTATCGAAATCCAGGTACAATAGATTATAATCTAAGTATAACAGCGTTTCTGTCATTTTAGCATATTCTGTAGAATGCTCAAGGCCTTTGGGCCAACCCATCATTATGGAATTCGGTTCCACCCCGGAAAAACCGAAAGTAGTGGCGATATTAGTGATCCCTGTATAAATATTATCAACCTTTATTTGTCTGGCAAAGATCCCAAGATCTGCGAATCTTTCATCTCTGATCACCTGTTCGGTTCTCTTTAAGGGCTTGGTATTTTTCTTGTCTAAAATGAGCTTGAAATTGGTCACAATACCCGTCCGACCGGAAATGGTCTTGCAAAGTTCCAATAGATAATACTGGTGTTCACTCTCACCGCTAAAGAGTATGATATTCGGGTTCCAGTTTGTGTTTTCATCTTCCTGTGCATCAATTCTTTTCAATCCCTTGTTCACGATGTTTTCCCAAACGCTACGCCACACATCATTGGATTGTAATTTCACTTCTTTACGTTGCAATCCAAAATATAAACCTCCAATAACCGCCAGGGCTACGAACATCGCAATCATGTCCAGCTTGAACATGACGATAAAACAAGCTATAAAGCCCAACAGGCCGATCCAGCGCTTAATTTTAAATGAGGGTTGAAAGTCAGGGTTTGCCCAACTCTCCAGGAAAAAAGAAATATTGATAAAGCCATAGGCAGTTAGATAGAACATGGAAACCACACGAGCAATAATATCCAATTCACCAATTAAAATACCCGCTTCAGCAATGACAAAAACCAAAAGTAGCGCATTTACCGGCTCTTTATTCTTTCCCTTACCAAAACCAAATAGCCTGGGTGTGATCTTATCAATGGACATCGCTTGAATAATCCTGGGGCCTCCTAGAATACCACCAAGAGCAGAGGATAGGGTAGCACCCCAGATACCTGCAACTACGGCAGGGGCAAAGAATGCTATTTTCATTAAAATATTGTAGTCGCTTTTAAGCATTTCAGGATCTACCGTAAAAGCGAGGAAAGCTGCAAGTCCAAGATAGACTGTGAGACCAGTACCAATGGCAAATAGCGTTCCCCGGGGAATAGACTTTTTAGGATCTTTAAGATCGCCACTCAAGGCTATCCCAGCAGTAAAACCTGTAACAGCAGGGAAAAATACAGCAAAAACAATCTCGAGCGGGACCGAATCTGTTGTGGAAAAAAGAGGGATGCTATCTACTGTAAATTCTGATGACCCTATAAAGATTGAAACCAGTGAAACAATGATGGCCGCCAGGATGATGTATTGCGCTTTAAGAGCAAGTGACGTACTAATTAATGCCAGCACAGTAAGCGATACCAGTGCCAGCGTACCTGTTAATCGAAGATCATTCGGAGTGAGGCCAAATCCAAAAAAAGCATTCAGGCTTTCTGCGAACCCTATTAGATATAAGGCAATTGAAAATGCAGTTCCTACCGCTAAAGCAATACCTATAGAACCTCCAATTGGAACCCCCATACTTCGCGATAGGACATAATAAATACCACCGGCGCCAATTTTTTTATCAGTAGCTACAGAAGAAACACTTAAACCAGTGGTAACCGCGATAAGATGAGCAATTAGTATGATGGCAATAGTACCGATAAGGCCGGCATTACCTACAACCCATCCCAGGCGCATATACATGATAACGCCTAAAATAGTTAAGATGGAAGGCGTAAATACACCTTCAAAAGTTCCGAATTTCTTTTTTTTATCCATTAATTGGCTGGGAGAATTCCGAGTGGGAATATAACCAATCCATTTTTATCTGTAATTGGAATAGCAAAGCAATCAAACCTCATCAAAATTTCGATAAATTTTATCGTAAAACAATTTCATTCGTTGGAAATGACTAACTTTTCAGCTCACTAAAAATTTATTCTTTTGAAAAAACAGCTTCTTTATTTAATTATTGGTTTAGCATTATTCAGTTTTCCACACCACAATTTAGCACAAGAACCCGATTCAGAAACTCAATATACTAATGAAGAAAGGATCGATATGCTTTGCGGTTGTGTAAATTCTCTTATGACCGACTTACACCCTCAGATCAAAGAAATGGTGAGAGAAATGGATGCCTTGGGTGAGGAAAAAGCAATGGAAAATTTCACAAAATATCTTGAGGAAAATCCTGGTGAAATAGAGCAGATAATGAAAGATGGCAAAACATTGGAGCAATTCGATCAATCTCTAGCTGAAATTGATGGTTGCAGCAACCTTAACAAAATTCTTTCGGATGCGAACTTAGAAGACAATCCACTTGCCGAGAACGAATTCAAAGAACTTTTAGAAACTAAGGGTAATTGCGAATTTGCTCAAATATTTTTTAAAATGGGAACCAAGGAATAAAGCGGAATAGCTTGAAAAGGTTTTGCTGAAAGCTTTCTATTTTATTGAACTATTACAGTCTCCAATGCCTCCCAAACCGTATTCGCCACGATCGCATGGCCTTCAACAGTAGGGTGGATGCCATCATTCTGGTTTAACTCCGCTATGCCGCCCACATCTTTCAGAATAAAAGGGATGAACAATACGTTGTTCGCCTCGGCAAGCTCTGCGAAGATAGCTCTGAATTCCGCAGTGTACTCCTGACCCATATTTGGAGGGAGCTCCATACCAGCTAGTATAATTGTGGTTTCTGGATCTTTTTCCCGAACTGCGTCCATGATGGCCTGCAGGTTAGCACGGGTCTCCGTTAAGGGAACGCCTCGTAAGCCGTCATTACCGCCCAGTTCTAAAAGGAAAATATCTATATCCTGGTTGAGTACCCATTCAATCCGACTTCGGCCACCTGCCGTAGTCTCACCGCTCAAACCGGAATTTACCACCACATAGTCGAGGTCCAGGGAATCGATCCTTGTTTGAAGTACCCCCGGAAACGCATCGTTGGTATCGTCCAGTCCGTAACCGGCCGTGATACTATCCCCAAAGCAGAGTATGGTTTTGGTTTTGGTTTCTGAAGCTGTTGTTTCAGTTTCCGTGTTATTCGTTGTGTCCTCCGGTTTCTGTACGTTTTTATCGTTCCCGCACCCAAGTAGGAACAGTACCAGGATGAAATAACAAAATTTTATGATTTTAGAGGTAGGCGAAGCGGTGAGATTTAAATCCAAATGTTTATTTTCAGGCATCGAATGAAGCAGTTTAGGTAAGATCAATTATATGTCAAAGATATTAAAGATAAACGGGCTGGAAAAGCGATATACCAGCGGTTCCAAAGAATTAACGGTCCTGCAGGATGTTTCTTTTGAAGTGGAGAAAGGACAAACATTTTCCATCGTCGGGCCATCCGGTAGTGGAAAAACCACCTTGCTGGGATTATGTGCTGGTCTGGATAAGCCCGATAAAGGCAGCGTGGAGCTCTGTGGCTACGATATGAATTCTCTCAACGAAGACGAACGCGCCCAGTTGCGGAATAAGGAAGTAGGATTTATTTTTCAGAATTTTCAATTGCTGCCAACCCTTACCGCACTTGAGAATGTTAGTGTTCCTTTGGAACTACAGGGCGCCAAGGATGCTGCCGAAAGAGCCAAAACTTTGCTGGAGAAAGTTGGATTGGGAGACCGGACCCATCACTATCCTTCCCAACTATCGGGAGGGGAACAGCAACGGGTGGCCCTGGCAAGAGCGTTCTCGAACACCCCTTCCATATTGTTTGCCGATGAACCCACCGGGAACTTAGATGAAGAAACCGGGGAGCGAGTCATTCAACTCCTGTTCGAACTCAACAAAGAGGCAGGCACCACTCTGGTTATCATTTCTCACGACCTCGACCTGGCTAACAGAACCCAGCAGATCCTCCGACTCAAAGGCGGACGAATACTTACCAACGAACCTACAGCCATAGTTTGAGCCAACCCCAACTAACATCCAAAAACAACATTGCCTGGCTGGTAAAAATGGCCTGGCGAGATGCAAAAGCGAGTAGGGTTAGACTCTTCCTCTTTATGGCTTCGATCGTGCTGGGTATAGCGGCGGTGGTTTCTATTCAGCTATTCAGTACAAATCTCAAGGAAAACATCCAGCGGCAATCCAAAGCGCTGATGGGTGCAGATTACATCATCGACAGTCAGCAGGAACCCAACGAAAGGGCACAGGCTATCATCGATTCATTGGAGCCCGACGCCTTTGAAGTGAATTTTGTGTCCATGATCGCCTTTCCGAAGAACGGAGGTACCAAGCTGGTGCGAGTTCGCGGACTGCAGGGCGACTTCCCGTTTTACGGGGAGATCGACACTCAGCCGGTAGCGGCCGCTGATACATATCAGCAATCCGGCGGAGCGCTGGTAGATGCCACCCTAATGCTACAGTTCAATGTAAAGCCCGGTGATTCCATAAAAGTAGGGGAGGTGACATTGCCCATAGCCGGCTCCTTAAAAGCCATTCCCGGCAGTTCGGCTATTTCCACTTCGGTGGCCCCGCCGGTGGTCATCCCACATCGATACATAGAAGCCACAGAGCTTATACAATTTGGCAGTCGGAAAGAATACCAGTTCTTCTACAAGGACCCTGATGCCGACCTTGACGCCATGGATGAGTTCCTGGATCCCATACTGGACGATGAGAATGCCGACCTCGACACACACACAAGCACCAGTGCCCGATTGGGACGTGGTTATGAGAACGTTAGCAAATTCCTGAACCTAGCAGCTTTTATTGCTTTGCTATTAGGATGTGTGGGGATCGCTAGTTCGGTGAATATCTACATCAAAGAAAAATTAAAGGCCATTGCCGTTTTAAAATGCATGGGCGCCTCCAGGCGACAGAGTTTTATGATCTATCTGCTCCAGATAGCAGGGATCGGGATCATTGGAGGGATCATTGGAACAGGTATAGGTGTTGGTCTGCAGGAGCTATTCCCCTTTATTTTACAGGAATTCCTGCCTTTCGATGTTGAGATCAGGATCACCATACCGCCCATAGTGATGGGTGTCTTACTCGGCTTCTTTATGTCGGTGTTGTTTGCGCTCCTGCCACTCATGCGCACCTGGTATGTATCGCCACTGGAAGTGCTTCGCATAGGCGGAGCTCCCTCTGAAAAGTCTCAGGAAGCCCGTTTTATCATAATTACGGTGATCGTTATTTTTCTATACCTATTCTCTTACTGGTTACTCAGGTATATGTGGTACGCACTCGCCTTTACGCTGGGAGTTTTGGTGACCTTTGCCATCCTGGCCGGAATCGCTAAATTGTCCATGAAGTGGGTAAAAACATTCTTCCCAAAGAGAGCGAAGTATACCGTGCGCCAGAGTTTACTGAACTTATTCAGGCCCAATAACCAAACCCTGGTATTGATCGTGGCCATTGGCTTAGGTACCTTTTTAATAAGCACCCTGTATTTCACCAAGGACATCCTGCTGGCCAAGACCAGTATTGGAGAGACTTCAGCGAATGCGAATCTTATTGCCCTGGACGTGCAGCCCGGACAGGTAGCCGGTGTATTGGAGATCTTTGATGCCAATGAGCTAAAAGCCATTGACAATATCCCACTGGTCACCATGCGTATGCACAGCATTAAGGGGAAATTGGTTAATGCGTTAAGGCAGGACAGCACACGACAGGTGAGAAGATGGATACTGAGTCATGAATTCAGGACAACTTATAGGGATTCGCTTATTCCTTCTGAATTACTGGTAGGAGGGGAGTGGGTTCCTGAACAAGGTCCGGATGAACAGGTAAAGATCTCCATTTCCGACAACCTCGCGGCAGACGCCAGGGTGAAGGTAGGGGATACCATCGTTTTTAATGTGCAGGGAGTGTTGATGGAAACCACGGTGGGCAGCATACGGGAGGTAGACTGGGCCCGACTGCAGCTTAACTTCTCCATCGTATTTCCCAAAGGGGTTTTGGAAAACGCTCCACAGTTTAATGTATTGACCACCAATGCACCCAACGAAGAAACCTCTGCGGCTTTCCAGCGTGAGCTGGTTGCCAAATACCCCAATGTGTCGGTGATCGATCTGCGGCAGGTGTATAACATCATAGAAGACATCCTGGACAAGATCACCTGGATCATCAACTTTATGGCCTTCTTTAGCATACTTACCGGCATCATTGTCTTGATAGGCTCCGTACGCACCAGCAAATACCAGCGCATACGCGAAAGTGTTTTATTGCGAACCCTGGGCGCTACCAACAAGCAAATCTTAAAGATCTCGGCCCTGGAATACCTGTTCTTAGGAGTCTTAGGAAGCCTGGGCGGCATACTCCTGGCCCTGGTAAGCAGCCTGTTGCTTGCTGTACTGGTCTTTAATGAGCCTTTTGTACCCTCCGTAATTCCCTTCCTGGTCTTTCTGCCGGGAATCTCGTTGTTGGTGTTGGGGATAGGGCTTAGTAATATTCGAACAGTCTTAAGGAGCTCTCCCCTCGAAGTTCTTAGGAGAGAAGTCTAAATATTGAGGGCTTGTCCTCCTAATCCGCCTATGGCGGAGAAGGAGGGAGGAGTTTACCCTGATTAAAGCCGAAATGTAACTTGAGCTTTGGTTAAAAGTTAAAAGTCCTACTACCGTTTTTTCAAGAATTTATCACAAAAGCTTATTGAACAATGTTTACAAAACTAGAAGGGATCGCAAGTTCCTAAATCTCAAGATAGGGAAGTGGCGAGCGAACAGACTGCTACTATAAAAGCGACTTATTCTAAAGCTAAAAACTCGAACTACAGTGATCGAACAGTGATTATTCTATTCGAAGGAAGCTTTATTTAGCTGTATTTCCTGAATGTTACAAATGTTACGATCATTGTTACGTACGTTATAAGTGTCAGATTTATAATGAATTAATTTCGATTTTAGAATTTTCATTAATTAATAACACATTTTAAATATGGAAAGCGATATTAAATTATTAAAGCGGGGTACACTTCAGTTTGAAGGAAACGAACTATTCATTCAAGCGCATGATATTAAACTTGATAGTCCCAAAAGGAGACAAGGATCTGGTCACAGGCGAGCAATGGTTCATAACACAAATGACGGACTAACCATAAACTTTAATGGCGATTATCCTGGAGGTGTAACAATTAAGGGAAAGTTATTTTCAGATGCGCTGGAACTAAATAAGTTGCGCAGACTATACGGACACACTTCTCTGGTCGATACTATTTCAGCAATGAAACGCGAAATAGATACCCTTAAAAGACGAATTGACACTTTAGAGCGTCGTTAATTACATAAGTCATGAGAGATAATTTTAGAGATATAGCAGCCTTCATGGATCCAGTTGAACCAGCCACTGGCTTAAGAGACTTGTTCAACATGCACTTATTGGAAGAAGGTCATGGTTATGCAGAAGTATGGAGACGACATAATCATCCTGATCAAATTGTTCAAAAGTTCTTCATGTTTAATACCTATTTAATGGACATTCCGGGTAAAGGAAGAAAACCAGCTGTGGAATATAGAGATACCGAAATAGGCCGTTTTACTGCAGATAACTTTGATATTTGCTGTTTATCCGAAGTTTGGCATAAAGAAGAGAGAAAGGATCTCTTAAAACAATGGCCAGATAATTCTCATGTTGCCCATAAATCAGGAAGGGGAGCGATGATTAATGCATTTAGTATGTTGAAATCTGCGGGACTGCTAACTCTGTCTAAAACACATGAGATAAGGAAAAGTCATTTCTATGAGTTTAAATATGAATCGGGAAGCGATAAGCGTGCTGATAAAGGCTGTTTATTAACTGTATTCACACCAATCTCAAGTGACTCTTCAAGAACACCTAGCAGTCTGAATATCTACAATACCCATATGAACGCAGCTGGTGACGCCAAAAACAAACAGATAATTGAGTTAATTAAATTTATTTGGGAAACCAAAAATAAGGTTGTTGGTGACGATTCGAGGCCAGGTCGAGAAGGTCTTAATAATAATATTTTATGTGGAGATTTTAATCTGGACCGCTTCCAGCGTGGTAATCTTCTGAGAGCGGAAGAGGTACTAAGTTGGTCGGTAACGCGATCACTTCCTAGTCATCTGCAACTAGCTGTTGGTCGTCGAGTTCTTCCTAATGGCACGGTGAGTAGAACTCGAATTGGAGCTAAGACAGGTTTTAATTTAATGCGAGACTTGCTCTTAGTCCTTGGTTTTAAGGATTTATGGCAAACTAGAAATGGCACCCCGGGATTTACCAGTAATTTAACCACATCACCCTTAATGTCAAATAGGCCAGTGGTAGATCCAGAATTTCCATTGTATTGTGATGACAAGGTTATACCGAATACAAGAATTACTGAGCATAAACCCACCGCCATTGATCATGTGTTTGTGAATGGACGTAGATTGAATACATCTTTCACTATTGATTTTACACGACCGAGACGTCCATTTACCATTCGGCCGTCAGATGCTAAAGATTTAGACAAAATTGGTTTTATGTCTGATCATTTAGGTATATCAACCACGATTTTAATGACACCAAAGTAGAAAGTAAAAAATTGAAAATTGAGTACCATGGCAAAAATAGTATTTAGGGATCGATCAAACAGCCTTTCTGAAGATCAAAAGAATATTATTAGAGCAGCATTTAGACATGCTTTAGTAATACAACGTCTGGTTGAACAAGACTTTAACGCATTAATGAACGTACCACGGCGCAGAAGGAAAAGAGCCATTCATGATTATGGTAAAATTAAAAAATGGATAGGTATTCAGAAGCGGGGAAGGCTAAGAAGAATAGCGAGACGTGTATCAAAACTTCGTAAATGGTTGGAAAACAGGCGAATTTTAGTTGTATTTCACGAGCAAGAAGATTTTATCTGCGCCGATACCAGGCGTGGAGCTAGTCGAGGTGCTAGATATATCAGTCCTGTGATTCGCTTCCATATGTGTGAAGATTTTTTTAACGGTAGTGGCAACCGCATGGCAGATCTAATAATTCATGAACTCTGTCATGAAATGGGACATCTACACGCTATTAACGACAGGCATGCTGATATTCTAGCCTTAGCAGCTGGGCGGGATGCCCATAGGGTAGCTAGAAATCCATTAACATATCAAGGCTTATTCAGGGAATATACTGTGGAACCTATCAATGTATAAATTGCACATAGCGACGGAACTCCTGGAATGCAATATTTCAAAGATTCTTATAAGTTATCCGGAATATTAAATTTATGCATGAGGCTCTATTTGATATAATATAGAATTATAGCTACAGTTGGATTAGTGAGGCGCAAATGGGCTTTTACATAATTGTCGACGATATAGCCCTCGCCGTCGATATCTACAATTATGTAAAATACTGGCGTATACGCCCATTTGCTATAAATGTACTATAATGTTCAGCGTTATGTAACTTTGCTTGGGTAAAAGCAAAATCGATTTGCACAATCTTTATCAAAAAGTTTTCTTAAAAAATCTTCTTAAAAAATCGAATCGAACACTCTTTTCCCGACCCGAGGTAGGAGGGAAGGGGAATGTGTGTAGAATGACATAAATTAACTTAAAATATGACATTTATTCATTTATTTTTATTAAATATTGACAATATGTCACACTATATTGTGATTAGATAAAAATATTTCATTGGTATAGAATTTGACTCATACAAGGAATATAAATAATAAAACTATTAATAATGGATGAATTAAAAGTTGGAGATGTAGTTGTCTTAAAAGCAGGAGGTCCTAGCATGACCATATATCAAATTAATGGTAATGATGTTGGCTGTAAATGGTTTGATGGTAATGAACTAAAACACGGTGGTTTTGTAACACAAGAATTAGAATTGGATGAGTAGTTTAAATATTAATAAACATCTTTTGCGGAGATTTAGTTTTCTACATTTCCGAAAGGAATAATAATCTTTTCGGAGTTGGCAGAGCGGTCTAATGCAGCTGATTTATAATCAGCCGAACCTTAATTGGTTCCATGGGTTCGAATCCCATACTCTCCGCAAGAAAGGCTCTCGAAAGAGAGCCTTTCCCATTTTATTGATGATATATTTTATTCTTGTTAACAAGTTATATCATTTTGTTGACAAAATATATCTCATTCTATGAGATATTAAAACACTAAATGTTAAATTTGTTTCTGTAAATCAATACATTAAAATGAATCGTATAAAGGAAGTTTTAGAAAGCAAAGGTATTAAGCAAACTTGGTTGGCTGAAAGGTTAGAAAAGAGTTACAATATGGTTAACTCTTATGTCCAAAATAGGAGACAACCAAGTCTTGAAGATTTGTTCAAGATTGCAAAAATATTAGATGTTGCAGTTGCTGAATTGTTAGAAAGCCGTACTTCTAAAGAAAAATATGATTCAATGCAGCCAACAAATCTGAAAGTTGCTGAAGATGAAGAAGAGTATGAAAAAATGGTAAGCATACCAGTGGTAGGAAATGTTGCTTGTGGATTTCCTCTTTTTGCTGAAGAAAATATTGAAACGGAAATTTCTGTTTCAACAAAGCTCATTAGAAGGGGTAAAAAGTATTTTATTCTTCGAGCTTCGGGTGACTCAATGAACAAAGCGAATATAGATGATGGAGATTTAGTATTAATAAGAAAGGAACTAAATGCTGAAGATGGTGATAGAGTAGTGGCCTTAATTGATGATGAAGCTACAATAAAGGAATTTAAAAATAATGGAGACCATATTGTATTGTTACCAAAATCAACAACTAAAGAGCATCAGCCAATTATATTAACAAGGGAATTTAAGATACAAGGAATTGTAGAAAGTATAATAAAAATTTAAAATGTAAATAATGAAAAAGAATCAACACGTAGTTCCACATGGTAAAGGTTGGGCAGTTAAAGGAGCAGGGAATCAAAAGGCAACAAAAGTTACTTCTACTCAAAAGGAAGCAATTAATGTAGCTAGAAATATTGCGAAAAATCAAAAATCAGAACTTTTAGTTCATAACCAAAAAGGCCAAATTAGGCAGAAAGATAGTTTTGGTAACGATAACTTTCCTCCAAAAGGATAATTTTTTTTCATGAAGAGATTTATTCTAAAAATACTAGTTGCTTTAGTTCTTATAATAATCGGGCTTAATATAGATGAATCTCTTCATCCTGAGTTTGTAGGTGGTGGATTTATTTTGCTTATTACCGTTTTAGTCATAGATGGTTTTGATTTCTTTTACGGTAACAGGAGAAGACTAAAATTGGCATTGCATTCCTTTTGGATCGGCCTATTTGGAAAATACATTAGATTTTCAATGTCATATCAATATTTAATTAAGGTTGATGATAAATTTCTTTTGGTACAAAATGCCAATCCAAATTGGAATTGGTATCAACACGTAGGGGGGAAATATAAAAGGTTACCTGAGACTTATAGCATTTTAAAAAAATTAGGAGCTACTGATGATTTGAGAATGAAAACCGGTGGCTTAAAAAAAGGAGATTTGGCTGTGTTCGTTCCAGCAAGAAATGCATTAAAGTTTCTTGATTGGTTTAACAGCGAAAAAGATCGTGAGATATCTCATTGGAGAGAATTTTATGAGGAATTGCTTGGTGGTAAAGCAGACAAACGAGTTCTTAAAAAGAAAAACTTCCCATTTGTCAAATACAGATTTATAAAATCAGTCCAGACTCCTTTAAAAAGAGCGCCAATTGAATCTGGTTGGAATTGCTGGGAGATTTTGCAGTATGATGTTTTAGAGCTGATACCAAATGAACCGCAGCTCATGGAATTAAAAGATCTTTTATCCAAAGGCGATACTGAATATATTAAATGGGCTAGTGCCAAAAAAATAAATAGTTTAGGCTATAATGGAGATGATTTAAATACTGAATACAATATTGGACCTCATGCTAAATGGGTATTAAATTTAAAATGGAGTAAAGAATGATATTATTTAAAAATAGAAGCGCACAACTAGATGATTTGTTAGCTAGAATAGCTGAACAAATTCAGTTAGACGACACAAGAAAAGAAAGGATGGAATCGGCTTATCGTGCCATTGAGAGTTTACTTAATGAAGATGATAAGTTTTTTAAAGATGCAACTTTTGAAATATACCCACAAGGCTCAGTTCGTATTGGAACAACCGTTAAGCCTACAGGAAAGAATGAATTTGATTTAGACATAGTTGTTCATATTGTTATAGATTGGAAGAACTATACACCGCAATATATTTACAACCAATTAAAAAGAGTTCTTCAAAATAGTGATAGATATAAGGATAAAGTTGAATTAAAAAATAGATGTGTTCGATTAAACTACGCTGGTGATTTTCATATGGATATACTACCTGGATGTCAAGAAACTAGCTATGATGAAGATAAATTAGTCGTGCCAGATAGAGAATTAGGAGATTGGACATCTAGCAATCCTAGAGGGTATGGCAATTGGTTTATTGAAAAATCTAATCTTGCGAAAACTACTTTACTAGAAAAGGCCTACGCTATGGAAGATTTGCCGGCTGATGAGTTTTCTAAAAAGAAACCTTTGCAGAGAGCAGTTCAGCTAATTAAGATGTATCGAGATGAATATTTCAAAACAAATCCAAAAATGGCAACGTCGAGTATAATACTAACGACTATTGCTGGAGAATTTTATCAAGGCGATGATTCGATTTTTGACGCTATTGAAAACATTATTATCAAAATAAAACAAAATTTTAATGCCGCAGGTTTAGTCGGAAATCGTTTGAAAATTTTGAATCCAGTTAACCCTCAAGAAGATTTCAGCGACAAATGGGATGATGTTAAGGAGCCTGAATTGTATGAACAATTTAGAAAGTTTATACTTCATTTAGATGAACAATGGAAAATTTTAAAAGACGAGAATGGAGTTATCGAGGAAGCTAAAACAATAAAAGGGTTATTTGGTGAAAAAGCCTTCTTGAGAGCTCAAGATTCACAAGTAGATTTACTAGAAAAAGCAAGGAAAACTAGAAATATTGGGATAAATACCACCACAGGTATTATAGCAGGATCAACTTCAGCTACCATGAAACCAATAAAAGAAAATACATTTTACGGAGGTGAATAAACAAAAGAATTATACTTTGTCAGAGCAATATATAGCTCTAAAAAAAAGTTACCCGAAATTCAACCTTAGGCTTTTAAGAGATTGTGTTGTCTGCAAAGGAATAATAAAACCTACTTCAAGAAGTGTCAGTTATTCTTTTAAGTTAAGATATAAATTGGGTAGACGTCCAAAAGTTAATATTCTGAACCCTGTGTTGAAAAGAAACTTTAATAATGAAAAAATCCCCCATATTTACTCATTAAATGAATTATGCTTGTATTTCCCAAAGTATCAGGAATTTAATTCAAAGATGTTAATCGCAGATTGTATAATTCCTTGGATAAGTTTATGGCTGTATCATTATGAGAATTGGCATATTTCAGGGGAATGGAAAGGCGGTGGAATTCATCCGCACTCTAATAACAGAAATAAGAAAGCATCATAATATTCATTCAAACAATAGGCGAGCGCAGTGGCCTGAAGAAAATGCGGGCCGGCGTTGGCGTGAATTTGTGTCTTACTTATAGAGCCGTGGTCCCGGGCTGTGAGTAGGGGCGTGGAGCGCCCGGTGGCGAAGCCAATAGACACAAAGGGCGCGTGGAAGCTTATTTTCTTCTTGATTTTTTGTTTCTTTTTCATCAAGGAAAAAGAAAGGAAAGAATCTTATTATTGAAGCATATCAACTTTTATTTGACATAATTTTTCGAGACAATTACTAAAAAGCTTTATTTAGAAGCAGATACGAGCAAGGGCATAGAAATTTTTACAACGGCAAAATTTTATGCTGTTGCGAATCGCAATCAAGAAAGTGGTCAAAACTTTTTCCAGCACAAGTAATCTGAATAATGGAAGATTTATAAGGAAAGCAAAAGTGATTGCTTTTTATGGTGTGGCCAAGCGATGGAAAATTGGATGAAAAAGAAAATGCGATCAGCATTTTACTTTTACAAAACAATCTAGCGGTTGGGCGCGGCAATTTTACATAACGGCAAATTATGGTACATAGCGACGGATCTTCGAGAATTCATTATTTAAAAAATCTTTATAGGCTATACAGAATAAGCGATTTAGGAGATTGTACTATTTTATATAATATAGAATTATAGCTACAAAGGAGTTGTGCCTGGCGCAAATGGGCTTTTACATAATTGTTGACGATATAGCCGTGACCGTCGATATCTAAAATTATGTAAAATACTGGCGTATCCGCCCATTTGCTATTAATGTACTATAATTTATATTATGTAAAATAGAATATTTCCAAATCCACTCTACCTCAGTATAGTATAGAATCTACTCCTGTTTTAAGGCCTTCATATTCCCCGTGTAGAAAATGGAATTCCGGAAACTGCTGTTTACGTTTACCTGGGCTCTCTTATTCGCCCATACGGTAATGGCAACATTATAATTCTCTGTTCCGTCATCCATGGAGAAATTGATCACAGACCGCTGTCGCTTCTCGTTATACGTCACCCTGTAATCCTCAGGTACGCCGTCAAATTCTATAGCACCATTTGTGTCGGCCATATTCACCGTCATCTGCCTCGTTCCGAAATACGGTAAATATATGGACAAGCTGTCACCGTATTTTCTAATAAAGTTCTGTGTTCCTCGTAAATTGATCTGTCCGGATCTGCTATCCATAGGCAGTAAATTACTGGCTGCCAGTTGTGATAATTCACTTGTGGCCAACGGACGCACCCATTGCAGTTGTACCTCGTAGTCGTTATTCTCCACAAAAGCCTTGGTGGCCATTGCTTCTTCCGTCTGCACTGCCTTATCTGCACTGCTACAGGCAGTTAGTAAAAGCAGTAATATAACTAAATATTTAGTTGATCTCATAACCTTTCTTTCTTTTATAGCATCAAAAACTATTCCTAAGATACGGAATATTAGACAGTTAGTATATAAGAATGATAGTATTTTAGAATGTTTGACTATTGGAATAACGTGACAGGTTCTCGATACAATCCGCCTTTGGCGGATCACTCGAACTGACATAAGTCTTCGGACTTCCGAATCCCGACCAACAATATTGAATAACAATAAACAATAATTAATATTCGACATCCGACCCTTCGACTCCCTGCCCGTTCCGTTCTGGCGCACACTAAGTTCATTGCTTCTGACCAACAATAATAAATAACAATAAATAATAATCAATCATCATCCAACACCCGTCACCGGACAATAATAAGTTTATAAGCTTAGGTGTTTAAAAGGTTAAAAAGCTTCTTTCTTCGAACTCCCGAATCCCGACCAACAATAATGAATAACAATAAACAATAATTAATATTCGACATCCGACAATTAAACTTTAGGTCTTTCTTTCGTAGTCCAGGTACCCTTCCGCGCCCTGTGTATAGAAGGTTTTCTGGTCCCATTCACTCAGCTCCACCCCTTCCCTGAAACGTTCCACAAGATCGGGATTTGAGATGTACGGCTTTCCAAAGGCTACCAAATCGGCATCGCCATCTTCAATCACCTTATTGGCCTTCTCCAGGTCGAAATTGGTGTTGATCATCAGGGTCCCCCTGTATTTGGGTCGGTATCGCTTCGCGATCTGAGTTTCGGCATGGGGTACTTCGCTCACATCCGTAAAGGGTTCCGACAAATGCACGTAGGCCAAATTGTACTCCGCATCCAGCTTTTCAATGATGTAATCAAAGGTTGGCAGCGTATCTTCATTTACCATGATCCCCCACAAACCGTGCAGGGACGGGTTAAATCTTACACCAATCCTGTTTTCCGGGAATACGGCTTTCATGGCATCAAGTACTTCAAAAAAGAAACGCGCCCTGTTCTCTATACTCCCTCCATAGGCGTCGGTGCGTACATTACTACTACTGCTAAAGAACTGGTGAAACAAATACCCATTACTGGAATGGATCTCGAGTCCGTCGAATCCTGCTTCCTTCGTGTTTATTGCCGCCTGAACGAATTCCTGTTTGGTTCGTTCGATATCTTCCAGCGTCATTTCCTTGGGAGTTTCGGTTTCCTTAAATCCTTCATAGGTGTACGATTTCCCATGCGGATTAATAGCCGACGGCCCCAAGGGCAGTTCCCCTCCGTGGAAATCGGGATGCGAAACCCTGCCCACATGCCATAACTGGATAAATATTCTTCCATTTGCCTCGTGTACGGCCCGTGTAACTTTCTTCCAGCCCTCAATCTGTTCCTTGCTATAGATGCCCGGGGTGTGAACATACCCCACTCCCCTTTCGGATACCTGGGATCCTTCAGTAATAATAAGGCCTGCCGAAGCGCGCTGTTTATAATATACATCGTGCATACCTTCAAAGGGTGCATTTTCAGGGTTGTCGGCACGGCTACGCGTCATTGGCGCCATTACTACCCGGTTGGGTAACTTCAGGTCAGCCATGGTATATGGTTGTAATACTGCTTGTTCTTTTTTCATCTCAACTTTTTATTTTGGTAAACAGGAATAACAAAGCCACACTCCACCTGAAGCGGAATGTGACTTCGGAAATTGAATTTGGTTAGTAGTATGGTTTATTCTGTCAGGTACTCTGCAAAATAATCCATCATTTCTTCCTTAAGGTCGTAATGCATCTGAATATACGTTCGCATATCTCCCTTAAGATCGGACTGCTCATGGCGTAAACGTCCATCTATTTCTTCATTCAGGTCTACGGTGTGTAGATTTCGCAACTTGTCCTTGCATCGGTGTTTTAGCTTAGCGATCGCAGCTTTCTCTATCATTATTCGGTTCTGGAAGTTCTCCAGTGATTTCCTGGCATCCATGCCAAATTCCCTTGCAGCGATCTCTTCGAGCTTCTCCTGGAAGGTATCCATTTCGTCAAAATGGAATCGCAACTCCCGTCTCCAGGTCTCAAGATTAAACTTCAAGTCACTTAAATAACGCACTTTTGTCTGCATAGTCTGTAGTTATTAGGGTTCTTATTTTTCTTTAGTATGTTAGTATATTAGAATTTTAGATTATTAGTATTTCGCATTCTTGTCACTTCGATACGATCCGCCGATGATTGAGTGATTCGTTGAAAACGAATTGTATCGAAATCCGGTGGATCACTCAGTGACCTTACATCCGACACAGGACATTCAATCTACTTATCCTCCTCCATCGACTCCTTGGTCAATTTCGCCTGGATGTTCGTTGGAACGGCCTGGTAACTGTGGAAGGTCGAGGTGAAATTCGCTCTTCCCTGTGTCAATGAACGCAACTGGGTTGAGAAATTACTCATCTCTCCCTTTGGGATCAGTGCCTTCAGTATCTGGTACCTGTCTTCGGAATCCACTCCCTGTATCATGGCACGACGAGATTGCAGGTCGGTCATTACATTACCTACCACACTCTCCGGCGCCTTGATGGTCACTTCATCAACGGGCTCCAGCAATTTCGGTTTCGCATTCACAAAGGCTTCCTTAAAGGCATGCGCCCCGGCGATCTTGAACGAAATATCGTTCGAATCCACCGCGTGCATCTTTCCGTCGTACACCATAACGCGAATGTCTCGGGCGTGCGACTTCGTAAGCGGACCACTTTCCATCACTTCCTGTATTCCTTTCATGATAGAAGGTAAATAGCGGGTATCGATCACACCCCCTACTATACAGTTATAGAAAACAAGTTTTCCACCCCATGGAAGGTCTATTTCTTCCTTTCCACGGATATTGAAACCTTCGGGTTCCGCCATTCCTTCGTAAAAAGGTTCAATTTTTAAATGTACCTCACCAAACTGTCCACTTCCCCCACTCTGCTTTTTATGGCGGTAGTTGGCGGTTGCGGAACGCTGTATGGTCTCCCGGTAGGATATCTTCGGAATTTCAAACTTCGGTTCTACTTCGTAAATGTTTTTCAACGCCCATGCGATGGTAGACAGGTGTAATTCTCCCTGGCAACCGATCACCGTCTGGTGGGTCTCATTATCGTAACGGATCTGAAGTGTTGGATCCTGCGAATGGATCTTCTTCAGAGCTTCGTTTAGTTTTTCATCTTCGGAATTGTTCACCGCCATGGCCGTTTTCTCAATACGGGATTGCGGGAATTTGATAGGCTTAATGGTTGGCCCGTCTTCCTTGGTATTCAGAGTATCGTTGGTTTCCGTGGTTTTCAACTTGGTGGTTGCCCCAATATCTCCCTGGGTTAGCTTTTCCACCGAATGCTTCACCTTACCATCCATTATGAATAGCTGGTTAAGTGTTTCCAGTTCCCCGGTTCGGTTGTTGTACAACTTGTCGTTCACTTTCACTTCCCCGGCTTTTACCTTGAAGAAGGTTACTTTTCCCAGGTTGGGCTGGAACATTGTTTTAAATACAAACAGTGTAGTATCTGCATCCGGGTTTCTGGCGATCTCATCACCTTCCACGCTTTGTTCGGGGCGCAGGTCCTGAGCCGATGGGGCTACGTTATCGATAAAGCCCATCAAACGGCCACTTCCCATGTCTTTCAGCGCAGAAACGCAGAATACCGGGAATAGGTCGTGGTTCAGCATCCCCAGCTTGATTCCCTTCAGAAGTTCATTCTCATTAAGGGTTCCTTTTTCGAAGTACATCTCCATCAACTCCTCGTCGTTCTCCGCTGCTTTCTCAACCAGGATATTGTGGAGTTCGTCTGCACGTTCTTTCTGGTCGTCGGGGATCTCGAGCTTTTCAGGCTTTCCTCCTTCGGGACCAAACTTATAACACTTCATTTTAAGTACATCGATGATGCACTGTGCTCCGTCAATTTTGATCGGATACTGTATAAGGGTTGCATTATTCCCAACAAGCCCCCTCAAGCTATTCACATTATCCTCGTAGTTGATATCGGCGTCAATTTTATTGATCACAAACAGTGTTGGTTTGTGATAGCGATCAATATAATTCCAGATGATCTCCGTTCCTATATCAACCCCTTGTTCACCATTTATCACCGTCACGATGGAATCGGCCACACGAATGGAAGAGATGATCTCACCAATGAAATCGTCCAGTCCCGGAGTGTCAATAATGTTGATCTTGTAGTTTCGCCACTCCGTATGCAAAGGGGTAGCAAAAACAGAAGCACCGCGTTGGTGCTCAATTTCATGGTAATCGGATACTGTGTTTTGTTGCTCTACGGTCCCTCTTCTATTTAAAAGACCAGCTTCGAAAAGCATGGTCTCAGACAAGGTTGTTTTGCCAGAACGGTGCGCTCCTACGAACACAACGTTCTTTATGTGCTTGTTGTCGAATACTTTCATACTAGTATTGTTGGTTATCGAATCGATTTACTTTTAAAACCTTAAAGCTAGGTTGCTCCAACATCATAAAATATGACGTTTGTTAGGTTTCTGAAAAAATGGGTCTATTCCTGAGTAGATTGAGCGCTATGACGTAATGAATATACTAATAATAAACTACTTTTGCCAAATGTCTAAGCCAAAATCTTCGCAGTTCGAATTCATCGCCCTGATGGCTGCGTTGATGTCGGTAGTTGCCCTCGCAATAGACGCCCTTTTACCGGCCCTCGATATCATTGGATTAGCCATTGGTACAAGCAGATTGATAGACAATCAATTACTCATTACCATGATCTTCCTGGGCCTTGGAATTGGACCGCTCATCTTCGGTCCAATGTCCGACAGCATAGGGCGAAAACCCGTAGTCTATTTCGGATTTATCATTTTTATAATATCCAGTTTTATATGTGTTTACGCCACTTCTCTTGAAGTGATGATCGCAGGTCGAATCTTACAGGGAATAGGACTCTCCTCGCCAAGGACTATCGCCATTGCTATCATTCGGGATAAGTATTCCGGTGATTATATGGCAAGGATCATGTCCTTCGTGACCGTGGTCTTCCTGTTGGTTCCCATCGTGGCACCGGCCATGGGGAAACTGGTACTGGAACTCCATAACTGGCAAGGCATTTTCTATGTTCAGATCGTCATCAGTTTACTGGTTGCCCTCTGGTTCTGGAAACGACAGGAAGAGACACTTTCAGAAGAAAACAAGATCCGCTTTTCCGTTTCGCTTATTACAAACGGCTTTAAGGAAGTGCTACGACAAAAGGTTTCCATGGGATATACCTTTATTTCGGGGCTTGTAGTAGGTTCTTTCCTGGTGTATCTCAGTAGTTCGCAACAGATCTTCCAGGAGCAGTACGGACTCAAAGAGGAGTTTCCCTACATTTTTGCCGGACTAGCTATCGCTATCGGTACCGCTATTTTCCTCAATGGTAGTTTTGTACTTAAATACGGTATGAAGAGACTGGTATCACTATCATTGGTTGGCTATTTCGCCACATCCCTGCTGTATATAGTGTTGTTCTTCGGAAGTGAGAACCCCAGTATCTATGTGCTGCTTACCTTCTTCGGATTACAATTCTTCTGTGTGGGTTTTCTCTTCGGAAATCTTCGCGCCCTCGCTATGGAACCCCTTGGACACATCGCGGGGATAGGTTCTGCGGTCACGGGTTTTATAGCTACCATGATGGCGGTGCCCATCAGTACTTGGATAGGGAGATTCGTGGGCGAGACATCCCTACCCCTCTTCATCGGATTTGCCATTTGTTCCTCTATCGCGGTTTTGATCCTTTTATATCTTCGGAAAAAATAAAGGAGAGGAAAATCCTTCTGTTTCGGAACGATATTTGTTATTTTCCGAAGGAAATTCCGACACACAACTTAGTATGAAAAATCTATTCATCTTACTGCTAGTTCCACTCTCCCTGCTGAATGCGCAGCAAATAGCCATAAACGAGGAGGAGGCCACAGTGAAGTTTGTTTTCACCGATGAAGAGCTGGAGGGAACAATTTCCGACTTCCAATTCACGGGTTCCGTTGACTTAAGCGATATGGAAGATTCTGAAATCTCAGGCTCAGTGCTTATGGAAACACTGGATACCGATAACTGGTTCAGGGATCGGCATCTTAGGTCGAAGAAATACTTTCATAAAAAAGAATATCCCAGGCTGTACTTCAAGAGCAATTCGATTCGCGGACAGCAGAATGAATTCGTTGTTAAAGGAGACCTTACTATTAAAGGTGTAAGCAAGCCTGTTACCTTCACTTTCACTAAAGCGCCCGGAAGGCTTATAGGCTCCGCAATTATCAATACCATGGATTTCAACATAACCATCTATGATGGCCGGGAGCGCAATGTTGTAAATATCTACATCAACTTAGCTTTTAGCGAGGAATAAGTCTTCTGTATTTTCCGATTAATATGTAACTTCACGGGCAATTGAATAAATCAATTCTCCATGAAATACTTCAGCTTATTTTTTGTAGCCATATTGTTATTTTCCTGCGCCGATTCATCAAAGAAGGGAGAAAGCGAAATTGCTTCCGAAGATAAAACCGAACGCAGCGAAGTAGTGCTCGAACGCAAATTCAGGGCGCTGCTGGGCGAAGGTGCTATATGGAACCACGAAAAACAGGAATTGTACTGGGTCGACATCCTGGGGAAGTCAGTAAACATCTACAACCCTTCAAATAAATCGAATCGAGAGTTCCCCCTACCCTTTCGCGTAGGAACGGTAGTTCCTCAAACCGACTCTACCGCCGTAGTTGCGCTGGATAACGGTATATATATCCTGAATACTTTAAATCGGCTTCTCACTCCTTTATCAGACGTGGAAGCAGATGTTCCGACCAATCGGTTTAACGATGGAAAGTGTGATCCGAACGGAAACCTGTGGATAGGTTCCATGCACCTGGAGCAGACGGAACCGGCCGCCAACTTATATAAAGTGGCACCCGATGGTACAACTACCAAGATGCTGGATAATATTACCATCTCAAATGGGATAGTATGGAGCAAGGATGGCAAGACGATGTATTATATAGACTCTCCTACTTCGGAAATCAGGGCATACGATTTCGACCTTGAAACCTCCACAATCAGCAACGAACGAGTGGTAGTTGAAGTAGATGAGGAAGACGGTACACTAGACGGAATGGCCATCGATGAGGAAGATAAACTATGGGTAGGCCTATGGAATGGCAATGCGGTGGCACGCTTCAACCCTGAGAATGGAAAATTGATGGAGAAGATCGAAGTTCCTGCCCATAACGTCACAGCATGTGCTTTCGGTGGAGAAAACCTGGATATACTTTATATCACAACCGCTCGCATCGACATGACCGAAGAGGAATTGGAGAAGTACCCGCTCGCGGGCTCTATTTTTAGCGTAAAACCCGGAGTGAAAGGCGTTAAGAGCGCATTTTTTGGTACTCCTGAATAGAATTATATGAAACCGGTATTTATCATAATGGGAGTAAGTGGCAGCGGAAAAACTGCCGTAGGTAAGCTTTTGGCCGAAGAGCTCTCCATACCCTTCTATGATGCCGATGAGTTTCATTCTGATACCAACATCCGAAAAATGGCAACGGGCATTCCTCTTGAAGATGAAGATCGTTATCCCTGGCTGGGAACACTTGCCGAAGAGATCGACGGCTGGTCCGAAACCGGTGCGGTCCTCGCCTGTTCTGCCTTAAAGGAAGAATACCGAAAAATATTACAGCAGAATTCAGCGGTTCAGTGGGTGGTGCTGAACGGCTCCTTCGAACTTATTGAAACGAGATTGAAAGAACGGAGCGGTCACTACATGGGGTTCGAAATGCTGCGGTCGCAATTCAAAGATCTGGAACTACCCGAATATGGAATTCACCTGGATATTACTCCCGGTCCGAAAGACCTTGTTGGAGAGATCCTCAAGCATACGGTTGGCCCTAAACACTCCGAGTTTGGTATTGTTGGCCTAGGAGTGATGGGAAGAAACCTGGCGAAGAATATTCTCAACAAGGGAATTTCACTCTCTGTCTATAATCGAGCGGATGGCGATGAGTTAAGTGTGGTTTCGGATTTTATTTCTGAAGTTGACACGCCCCTTGTTCAGGGATTTACAGAATACCGTGCCTTTGTAAAGTCACTTCAAACACCGCGAAAGATCTTACTGATGATCCCTGCCGGGCCCTTGGTGGACTCGGTTATGTACAAACTACAGCCCAACCTAAAAAATCACGATATCATCATCGATGGTGGGAATTCCCACTTTAAGCATAGTAACCGCCGTTTCGAATATTGCAAGCAGCTTGGTGTTGATTTCATCGGACTAGGGATCTCAGGTGGCGCAGAAGGAGCCCTGAATGGACCCTCCCTGATGGCAGGCGGTTCTGTGGATGCCTACAACAAAGTACAACCGATCCTGTCAGCTATCGCAGCAAAGGATGACAATGATAAAGCTTGCCTGTCCTTAGTTGGTCCAAGAGGAGCGGGACATTTTGTGAAAATGGTACACAACGGTATTGAATATGCGGAAATGCAGCTGCTCACCGAAGTCTATGCACTTCTAAAGGACGATTACAAGAGTGAGCAGATCGCCGACATCCTATCTCATTGGAACCAAACTGAACTATCAGGTTACCTGCTTGGTATCACCACCGAGATACTGAAAGTAAAGGATGGTGATGATTACCTGCTGGATAAGATACTGGACAAAGCCTCGAATAAAGGAACCGGTGGTTGGAGTAGTAAAGCGGCAATAGACCTGGGATCACCCGCTAACCTGATGTCGAATGCCTTGTTTGCTCGCTACTTGTCCAATATGAAACACACGCGGAAAGAACTTGATTTTGATCGATTGAAGTCGTCCGCAATTATCGAACTGAAAGCATTACAGGATGCCTATCAATTTGCCCGACTCATCAATCATTACCAGGGCTTCCAACTCATGCGCAGCGCCTCGGAAGCCTACGACTGGCATCTCGACCTGGCTGAGATCGCCAGGACCTGGACGGAAGGTTGTATTATAAAGTCGGAGCTAATGAAAATGCTGAGTAAGCGATTTTCGGAAGATCCTTTTATATGGACACAACCCGAATTAATCAGTGAATTGCACAAAAAGGAAGCCGCGATGAAGTCGGTGGTGGTAGCGGCCACCGAAAAAAGTATAGCCCTCCCTTGCATGAATGCGGCCTTGCAATTTTGGTTCGGTTTGACCACGGGTGATTCGGCGGCCAACCTGATTCAGGCGCAGCGGGATTATTTTGGCGGACACACCTACAGGCGGATCGATTCCGAAGATAACCACACCACCAACTGGAAAAATAATGGATAGCACCCTGCTCATTGCTATTTTCTCGGGAATAGCAGTTCTTCTCATCCTAATTCTGAAATTCAGGATTCAGGCCTTTATCGCATTGCTTATCTCTAGTATAGTGGTTGGGATCATTGCCGGGCTGGATCCACTTACCATTGTAAAGACCATCCAAACCGGAATGGGCAACACCCTTGGCTTTGTGGCCGTAGTTGTTGGATTAGGCGCCATGTTCGGTGCCATCCTGGAACATTCGGGTGGTGCCGAGGCCATTGCATCCTTTATGCTGAAAGTAGCTGGTGAAAAAGGTGCTTCCTGGGCGTTGATGGCGACGGGTTTTGTAATTGCGATCCCGGTGTTTTTCGATGTTGCTTTCATCATACTGGTTCCTCTAATCTATTCACTTCAACGGAAATCAGGCAAGTCCTTACTCATGTACGGTATTCCTCTGCTAGCGGGACTTGCGATAACTCATGCCTTCATCCCTCCTACTCCCGGACCGGTAGCAGTGGCGGATATCCTTAACGCCGATCTCGGTTGGGTGATCGTCTTCGGGGCCATTGTGGGTATTCCAACGGCTATAGCATCAGGACCTTTATTCGCTCGATATATTTCAAAAAAGATACAGGTGGCCGCCCCTGAATTGATTGCTGAAACAAGTGATTCCGAATCGAGACCTTCGGTAGGAATGATATCGGCTATCATTGGCTTACCCATACTTCTCATCGTCTGTAACACCGTCTTGAACAGCCCTATTGCTGAAGATGTAGTTTCAGAAAAAATAAAAGACTGGATGTCGATGATAGGGCATCCCTTTACCGCATTGATCCTCGCCAACCTAATCGCCTGGTACTTACTCGGAATTCGCAGGAATACTTCAAAAGAAAAATTACTGAAGATCACCACTAGATCCATGGGTCCTGCCGGCATAATTATACTGCTCACAGGTGCCGGAGGTGTTTTTAAAGAAATGCTTATCGCCACAGGAACCGGAGATATGATGGCGGAGTACTTTTCAGAACTGGGACTAAGCACCCTGTTCTTTGCGTTTGTGGTTGCGGCTTTGGTTCGTATCCTCCAGGGATCGGCCACGGTAGCCATGATTACGGCTGCAGGGGTCACAGCCCCCTTGCTAACTGGAAGTACCGGGGAAATTGAAAAAGCACTGCTGGTGATCGCTATCGCTTCTGGCGCGTCTATCATGTCACATGTGAACGACAGCGGATTCTGGCTGGTAAGTAAGTATTTAGGACTAACGGAAAAACAGACCTTCAGAAGCTGGACCGTTATGACCACGATCCTCGCGTTAGTGGGGATAACGACCGTAAGCCTGCTTTCCCTCGTATTTGTTTAGGTGCAATTTCATTACTCCTGATGATAATTGATCGTGCAGTATACCTTATCTTCTACCAGGTGGATCTGGACAACAGTGGCTATTTGATTCTTTCTAATATTGCCGGTAGCTCCGGAATTTGTCCCTAACAGATCCAAATTTACTGGCCAGTCGTCCAGTGCTATAATATAGCCTCCTTTCTCAGGAGCGTCACTCTCATCATCTAGACCTCCTTTATATCTATAGAAGAAATTCTCCTTCTCGCTTCCTGAACCTTCAGAATACTCAACAATTCCTTTAGAATTGTACAAACCATCTATAGCTTCGTACGCTTCCTGTACATATTTACCATCTTCATTATACTTTGCGGCATAATCGAGATAGGCCTTAGCTGTATTGATGGATTGTGCGTTCTGCCATGCCTCTTCATCGTTCGCCGCCGTCTCAACGCCATTTAACTTCAGTTCGTCACTGGAGTCTTCAAGATTGATCACACCTGTGGAAAATACAATTACGATAACTGCAAGAATTCCCCCGATTACATAAAGTAGCGTTTTACTATTCTTCTTTTTCGAAGATGACGACTCCTTACTGACAGGAGCAGCTGGTTTTTCTGGAGGACTCGACTTAACCGTATCGGATGCAGGTGTACTCGTACTATCCTCACCAATATGTAATGCCCTGACAAGTGTTTGCATGCCGGATTCATGTGATTGGGTGAAATCTGCAAACTGAAGTCGTCGTAGTCTGAATGGAACATCACATTCTTCCAGTAAGATGGGGACCACAGTTTTACCTTCCTCCAATGCATAGGATACCTCATCCATTACATTGTGAGAGGCCACGGAAGATTTAGAAAGTACCACTAACAAGGTTCCGGAATCCTCAAGTGCGGTTTCAATCGACTTGTCCCAGCGGGTTCCGGGTTTAATATCCAACTGATCGAGCCATACATTGGCTCCCGTATCCCTTAGGTCTTTGGCAAGGCCGAGAACAAAATCGGAGTTATCCCTTGAATAGCTGAAGAAAATCTTGTTATCTGACATATATTTTTTAGTTAGTTTAATTATTGTAGATCATAAGTCTTTTCAAAGATCTCCCGATCGCAGGGGTATAATTCTCCATTTACTCCTTTCATCAACCAATCCCCTTTTTTGCCTCTTAATGTTCCTTCCATAGTTTCCACTTCGAAAGGTTCATCGATTTGTACACATTCAACAGGTATAGGTTTCTTGACTGCTTTTCTGAAATTCATTTGGGGCAGGTTATCAGAATTGAATTTCAACATGTCAGGTGTTTATTTCAAAAAAAAGTTACGACAAAAAATTCATCTTTAAGAATTTTATAAATGCGTCGTCTTCATTTTCAGTATTCATCAAGGTTGTATAAGCTCCATAAGCATTGGTGTGGATGGATATTTTTTCACGTATCCCCGCCATTTTGGCTGCTGAACCATACAACTCTTTTGCTTCTTCGAATTTACCCAGATACAAATTCGCCTCCGCCAATGTGGCTTGTTTCCATAGGCTATCAAAGGGATCGGCTTTTGCAGCTTCTAATGCCTGCATGGCGTAATCGCGCATTTCCTGTTTGTCCTCTTCGGCAACAAGGTGTAGGAAGGCAAGATTGATAGCGAGATAATATATCTGTTCGTGATCTCCCTTTTCTTCTGCTATTTCTAATCCTTTGCTATAGTAATCAATCGCCCTGGAACCGTCTTCATGAGACAGGCTATTTAAGAACATACGTTTGTACCTACCTCCCATTATTCCCAGCAGATCCGAATTATCGTTCGCCAGTGGGTGATTTTGCAACAGGTCAATGACCTCTTCTCTTCTATCCAGGCCTTCCAAAGCAAAAATTAGATTTCGAAGTCCTTTGATCTTTAAGCTTTCCTTCTGGGGAAGTAATTTCTGAACCACTGCCTCGTATTCGCCCAGTGCGTTATTGATATTTTCCTGGTTGGTATATATCAGGTGGAATTCGGAATTTGACAACGTCTTAACGATAAGGTTAAAACTGTCACTCTTCTCACTCTTTGGTTGCACTAGTGAAAAATGATTACCATCAATGGTCACTCTTGTTTCCTCAGGAAAATTATCGAATACACTGTTTATCTGTACAAACTCATCATCCGTAGCGGATACCACCTTAAGTTTGAATGGTATATTTTCAGCAAATTGTGAATCCCAGTTTTTGCGTAGCGATTGAATAAAACTACCCTTTTCGTTCAGCTCAGAAATGTTGCAATTACAGAGGCCTTGTAGCGCTTTTTCAGTTATTCCGTTACTTGGTGTCGCAAACAAAATTACATGGCTAACCCTGTTCCTGTTGGCTTCGTTCAATTGCAATATGGCTTGCTGAACAGCTAAACCACCTAAACTATGGCCAATGATAGCAATTCGATGGTATTGTGTAAAACGGTGTGCGATCGCCGATTGCAAATAGTCTGATATTCTGCTGATATCTTCCACCGAAGCCCAGACATTTTTCCCTTTCTCCGGCTGGACATTTTGTGAATAACCTAAGGGAAGGAGATCCCAGCCGTCCATAGAGGGATCGTTTATCAAATATTCCGGGATATTACCAAATGTGTCAGAGGCTTCTCCCGAAAACCCATGAACAAATAATACGAGGTTCTTTGCAGTATCACTCTCTCTAAAGGTGGTGACGACTTCACTAATAGTACTTTTATCCGTGCCTCCTTCAACTATTTCCGATTGAGCAATACGTTCACCTAAATGCTCGGGAACACAACTCAATATAAAGTCGTCGTACAACTGCAGGTTGACAAAGGGCCTTTGAATTGGCTTTTTTTCAGGAACACGCTTCATAACATGCTGAACCACTTCAGTCATGCGAATATAAGGTTCAGTATAGACCGATTTATGCTCCCCTCGAAGCACTTCAAGTAAACAAGAAGTGAACAGGCTATTTGGTTCTTCACCAAGTATCCATGAAAGCTCGTCCGATCTGCATGAAGAGACGATCGATATCCCCTGGCCGTCATCAATGCGGTGCACCATGCCCTCCGGATTCTTCAATCGTTGTTTAAGATCTTTAACATTGATAGCGTTACCAGCCTTTGTCATGCCTTCCGCATGACAACAGTCCAGGAACAAAATGAGTCGCCGACTTTTCATTTCCCGGAGCGATTGTTTCAATTCGGATGCATGAACCCATGTGTCCCGGTAATTTTTCGGATCAAAATTATTCGGAACCAGGTAATAATGTGACTGATTTTCATCATCGGGCTTCATTCCTTCACCGCCCTGTTCCAATTCGATGATATCATTGTCGGTATAAGTACCTCCATGTCCGGAATAAAAAATAAATACTGAAGAATCTTCATTCGTTTTTTTTACAAGTTCCTGAAGGGCGTTTTTTATCTTAATATCAGTGGCGTCCTCTTCGACCAATAGTGTTAGATTTTCTTCCAGATATCCAGCTAAATCCTTGTTAGATAGTATGTTGTATATAGCCTGGGCGTCTCGGACACTAGCCGGAAGGTCATTGCCCACACCAATAATCAGGCCATATGCGTTGTTTAGTTTGCTCATATTTTAAATGGCCTTGTACATCGTATTTATTTCATCAACCTGGGCTTGCGTTATACCCGCATTTGCAGCATCGATCACAGTTAGCAACGACCGCATCAGCTGACCGTTTTCGTGGTTTATCACGCCGCTTTTTTCAAGTTCAGCACATAATTGCAGACTGCTTTTGCCGGTAATTGAAATACTGGCCTCCTGTGCTAATTCTGTTAATGATTGTTCAAGTTCGAATTTAATCTGTAACAATTGTTCGTAAGGAGTGCCTGATGGTCTTTCGGAAGACTCGAGGGTAGTTACGCTTTTGGAAACACTATCGGGTCGCAGTTGTTTAAACATCTTTTTTGCAGCATCAAGCTGGGGTGCAAAGGTCATTTCAACACCGGAACTACTCGCTTTAAATGAGCCCACTCTATGGATGACCCCTTTGATCTTACTCCTGAAGAGTAAAACAATAATGAGTACGGTTACTGGCCAAATCAATATTTCTATTAATCGAACGAGCATTTCAAAATTGGAGGGGTTATGTGTATCGTGAACCATATTCTGTTTTTTACTTAATGATTAGTTCAATGCCAAAATGTCAAAATATTTTCGAAAGCAGGAGTACCAAGATACTCCTTAAAATGCGGATCGTTTTGGAAAGTTCCTGTGGTAAAAGTATTGCCTTCGGCCACAGACTGGAAAAGATGCTCGTAGGATCTTTCCTCTTCACCCGTAGCTGCATAGTACTGGGATAGCGCATAATCAATACTTCCAAACTGATAATCGCCACGTAGACTTTCTAATCTTTCCAGCAATTTTTTAGCTTCGGAATTTTTACCGTTTTTAGAATACGATATAGCAAGCAAGGTTAATAGGTTCGTATCATCGGGGGCATTCTTTATTTTTTGCTTTAAGAAGTTTTCAGCTTTCTCAAATTCTCCCTTGTAGTAATATGCAAAGGCGGTATAATCTTTATCATTTGCTACCTCCTCCAATGAAATGATATTGTTAAGATATTCATCGGCCCGGCCCTCATGACCAAAGAGAATGCTTTCTTTACCGGCGAATAAATAGGCACTTTTGAGCTCATCTTCTGAATTGCTGAGCTTTAACTTAGTGAATACCTTATCCAGACCTTTGAAATCCCCGGAACGTATATGAGCGGACATAAGCGGTCTTTTTAAATATAGATCGTCTATAATATCAGTTATAGGAGTGAGTGTTTTAATTGCCTTGTCGTATTCCTTAAGCTGCACTTCAGCCAAACCCTCCACATAATAGCGATACTGACACTGGGTGCAGTTTTCTATGTCCATACCCGTCATCGGTACAGCTTTGAAGATCGAATCAATAATTTCTGGTTTATTTACATATTGAAGACCAACTACCATGGCACTTGCATTGGTAGTAATATCAAAAGGGGCGATTTGATATTCTTTCATGGTATGGTTATATATCTTTTTATTATTCCCATCCAGTAGTGCATCATATAACCCCAATAAATTGATCTGCCTGGTACTGCTCATGGAATTAGGGACTATTGATTTTCTCAAGGAATCGGCCGTTTTATATTCTCCAATATTATAGTAATACGCCACACGCATTACCTTAGGTTCAAAGTAATTACTATCTGCTTCTATGGCCTTGTTGAGTAATGCTAAATAATCCGGTTCGTTCGAATAGATAGCAGTTGCATCGATAAAATGCTGATAGGCCTCATATTTAGGGGGTGTTTCCTGCAAATTCAATTCAGGGGTGACCTCAGTGATCAAAAACCCTAACACTATTTGTTTGAGTGTCTCAATGCACTCCAGAGGACTTTCTTTATCGCAACTTATGGGTTCAAAAGAAATAAAGGTTTCGCTATAGTCTCCATTGGTTATAGAACATTGAAACAATAATTTATCCCCATCGAGATAATAATTTCCTGTAATTACTTTCGCTGGTTTAAAATAGGTATTCAAAACACTCTTATCGTCCGTATCACCTTCAGGAGTTTGAAGAAACCCCACATACTCTGTCACAACTTCCGGGGATACTACCTGGCCCAATTGATGTTGGGTGATCCCGTGACTGATCCAATCTGAGGCCATCTTACTCACAATATCATTTCTCGGATCTCCGGTATTGTTTCCAAATTCCAAGATTGCAATCTTATCGGTTGCTATTTGTGTAGGAAGTTTCACACTTTTAAAGAAGTTATTCTGAATGATGAGAACAACAGCCATCAACGATAAAATGGATATGATTCCCAGACTTGAAAAATACAACTTCTGAAATCCGCTTTTTTTCGGGACACCCTTTTTGCTAATGCGAACCTTTTTTAATTTTTCCAGTGGTTGCAAATGATACTTCCATATATAGAATATATAAATGGGAAGTCCTACAAGTAGGGCAATTATTAGAAAAGTAACCGATTTTTTAGGAATTCCTATAGGTTCCCAGGTAACTGCAAGGACCTGAATAAGCACCCAGGAGGATACAATGTATATGGAGAGCCTTTTAAAGACATCTTTCTCGTTACATTCTTTTAAAAACGATTTTAATGTCATTTTACTGGGAAGTCAGATTGCTTAATGAACTGTAAATCACCATTATTACTTGCAGGGGATGGTTATTTTTACTAATATAGTAATAATTAAATGATAAAAATAACCTCATGGCTAAGCAAGACAAATCAAAACCGGGTGTAGGAATTAACCCGAAAAAATCGGATACTCCCAAACCTGGAGTCGGAATTAATCCTAAGAAAAGTGATACTGCCAAACCTGGCGTAGGAATCAATCCGAAGTAATTAAACTGCCGCAATCATATGATCACAATTTTCGGTGATCGCAGTACTACCTTCATCAAGCACTCTATTTCTAAGAATTAGAGCAATTTTTTAGTATACCTTTTCAAGCGAAGGAAATCCTTTAAACACCAAGAGGACGTCAATCTAGATTGTCGGACTAACAGAAAAGCAGACTTTCAGAAGCTGGACCGTTAACCACGATCCTCGCGTTAGTGGGGATAACGACCGTAAGCCTGCTTTCCCTTTTTGTTTAGTCCTTCACCATATTACAATTGGTAATTGATACCAATAAGTAGGCGTGGCATAATATCTGGCTGTTTTATTGCATCATCTGCGTCACTATAAGTGAATTCCACATCATTGTTTTGGTTGTCGTTTCTCGGGTTCACATTATCATCATCGGGGCTATAGGATGTGTCGTGGCCTTTTAAGGTGTTATCGAAAAAATAATCCACACCTGCAATGACCACAAGGTTGAGTTTGTTGCTCATTCTAAAATGACTTTCCGCACCCAGGCCTGCGCCAACCTGCCTGCTGGTTACATCAAAGTCCTCATTCCCTCCTATATATTTAAAGTTGGCTCTAAAACTAGAATATCTGGGCCCGAAGTGCACAAATGAAGTTTCGAGACCGAGGAGCGATACGGGCACCATGATATCCAGTCGATAGTCGAATGCTCTAGCCGATTCTTCAGGAACTCCATTGGTGGCGTTGTTGATAAAGATCCGTCGTGCATCGGCAGAACTTCCGGGATCCAGGAAAGTGTAGCCAACTCCTATCCTGAGATCCACGGGAAGGCTTTCTATTAGATTTGAAGCTGTTAAGGTACCCTGAAAACCCAGTCCGCGGTTGTACCCTGCATTAAGTCCGATGTAAAAATTTGATTGTTGGTCGGTTTGGCAATAGCCAAAGTAATTGACAGACATAACCATACAGGCTATGACCATCCCTTTGATGGTAGTTTTCATAAGTAGATAAATAGGTTTGTTATTAAAACAACGGCTGTAAGATCACCCTAGTACAACTTTTAACTTTGCAGAATGTTAATTAACATTTTGCTAGAAACGGTAGTAGCCTGTTTTGAGATAGGCACCTTCCGGGAAACCGATAGGATGGTCAATATCATGGAAGGTTGTATCCTCCAAATGATATGCTCGTCCGCAATTACTGAACACTTTTTCATTGATCTCGAAAAAGTCCTCTGCTATTACTCGTGATGAACAGGACGCAAGAACGAGAATTCCTCCTTTAGCCACCAGGGAAGACCCCAGTTGCGCCAATTCAGCGTATCGCTTTTTGGCCGATGCAACTTCTTTGGCCCTCTTCGCAAAACTGGGCGGATCGATAACCACGATGTCAAATGTTTTTCCTTCGGAAATCAATTGCTCGAGTATTTCGAAAGCATCGCCTGCAATAGTTCTGTGCGTACCTCCGAATGAATTCAAACCTGAATTGTACTTTGCTACTTCCAGGGCTTGTTTACTGATGTCCACACTTGTCACTTCCGAAGCGCCTCCAACAAGAGCATGCACCGAAAATCCCCCGGCATAACTGAAGACATCCAGCATGGTTTTTCCTTCGGAAAGCTCCCCTACTCGTTTGCGGTTATGACGGTGATCCAGGAAGTAACCCGTTTTATGTCCATGGATCACGTTGGCCGAGAAATTTACGTCGTGCTCAACGAAATGGACATTCTCATCCTCTAGTTCACCATATAGTACAGTTCCTTCTTCCAGGCCGAAAGTATCCGCTTTTGAGAGCTTTCTGTTGAGTCGGAGGACCACAGTGGAAACACCACTCAGTTCTATGAGTTTGGGAATGATCATACCTAGGTAAGGAAACCACATCCCGGAATATAGTTTTACGACCAGTACATGGGCATAGACATCAGCGATAAATCCGGGTAAACCATCATTTTCACCAAACAGCATTCGATAACTGTTTGTATTGGTTAGTAACAAAGGAGCTCGCTTTTGGTAGGCGGCTTCTATTTTTTTCTGAAAGAATTCTGAATCGATGGTTGCCGGTCCGCCGGTATGCAGCATTTTAATCCTAATGGGTGAATCCGGATCGTAGAGCCCTACTCCTATCACATCATTCGATCTGCTTCCGAAGATGATCGAAAGGTCGCCCGATTTTCCATCCTTTTTGACCTTTATAATACTATCTGAAAATATCCAGGGATGGCCGGATCGAACACTTCTTTCGCCAACTTTGCTCAATTTAATGGCGAGTCTGCCAGGCTGAAGGTCCGGGAATTCTACATTGAAGTTCATGCTAGGATTTGTCCAGCTTATCCGAAATAATGGATATCGCATCATTTACCGTGCGAAGTGACTCCAGGTCGTTATTGCTCAATTCAATATCGAAAACGTCCTCAACATCCAGTACCACATCCACCAGGTGAGCTGAATTGATATTAAGTTCCTGGGTGAGGTCGGCGTCTTTGTTGATGTTCTCGGCCGACACGTCCTCGGGTAAATAAGTAGCGATGATGGGCTGAAGCTTTTCGTAGATCTCTTCTGAAGTCATTGATCGGAAATTTTTCTAAAGATAACACAGGCATTGACATCTCCAAAACCAAAACTGGCTTTCGCAATGGTATTGAGCTCTGCCTTTATCATTTCAGTAGGAATTCTCTCCCTATCAACTACTTCGGCAATCTCCGGATGAAGGTCCTCACAATTCAGGTTGGGGGCAACAAATCCGTGATGTAGTTGTAATAGCGCGGCCACAATCTCCATACTACCACTGGCTGCCAGACCATGTCCTATCATGCTTTTCAGGGAATTTACATATGGAAAAGACGTTCCCTTTGTTCCGAGGGCCTGGCTCCAGTTCCTGATCTCCGTGGGATCCTTAATTGTTGCGGTGAGATGGCCGTTGATATAATCGATATCGGAACCTTTTATTTCCGAAGCTTCGAGAGCCTTCACTATGCAGCGCCGCACAGCTGTGCTATTCGGAGCTGTCATACTTCCTCCAAGTCGCTGACCTCCATTGTTCACGTGTCCGCCTAGTACTTCAGCGTAAATGGTTGCTCCTCGTTCTCGAGCACTTATAAGGGATTCCAATACTATTGCCCCTGCCCCACTTCCGGGAACAAAGCCTGAAGCGGTTGAACTCAAAGGCCTGGAGCCGGATTCGGGAGTTTCGTTGTGTTTCCAGGTGAGTACCTTCATAGCATCGAAACCACCCCATACCACCGGGCCGTGATCGGAACAACTTCCGCAGAGCATCTGCTCCGCTTTCCCTGAAGCAATGGCCTCAAATCCCATGATCACCGCTTCGGTGCCTGTAGCACAAGCCGAAGAATTTGTAGTGACCTGGTTTCCGGCTCCGGTCATTCCTCCCAGGTAGGCACTAATCCCACTCGACATGGTTTGAACTACGGTGGTACTTCCTAATCGTTTCACTTTTCCTGCGTCCAGCAAATAGACGGACTCCCTGAATTTATCAACTCCACTGGTCCCGGTACCGAAGATGATACCCAGGTCCCAAAGTGGCTCACTTTCTTTCTCAGCGACCGGAATACCGGCATTTTCCAGTGCTTCCATTCCGGCCATTACCCCGTAAAGAATACCGCTGCTATTGAAGTTTCGTAGTTGTAGTTCTGTAAAATACTTTCTTTTTTGTTCTTCGGAAACGGTGGGTTGGCCGGCAATCTGACAAGAGAACTTGAGTTCTTCAAGTTCGGGGAAATGACGGATGCCACTCTTTCCTTCGCGAATAGCATGGAGGAATTCTGTCACCCCTATTCCGTTGGGGGAAACAACTCCCATTCCCGTTACCACCACTCTTCTTTTCATGATCTCTTTGGAATTAACATACCACTAATAGTTCCATTGCATACCGTTTCAGTTTCGGCATTTATCATTTTTACCTTGCACTTCAGTTTATTGAATCGGAAATAGATCTTTTCCGAATGTACGGTGACCAATTCACCGGGATAAACCGGTTTCAGAAAATCAATTTCAATACTACTCAAGGCAACCCGCACATCTTGATCAATTTCACCGGATAACAGATAAATTCCGAAGGATACCAGACCTATCTGTGCCATACATTCAGTAAGTATAACCCCAGGCGTGACCGGATGTCCCTTAAAATGACCCTGGTAAAAATATTCGTCTGTTTTGAAGGTGTATTGACCAATTATGTGTTCCGTATCTACCTCTGTAATATCATCTACAAATAGAAAGGGATCCGAATACGGTAGTTTCGATATGATGGTTTTACTATCCATCATCTCAGGCTTTCCCCTCCATCGGCTTTGATTACCGAACCATTGATCCACTGAGCTTCATCCCTGCTTAACAAGTAAACCACATTGGCTACGTCCTCAGGAGTTGTGAGTCGTTTAAACGGATTGCGTTTGCGAGCCGTTTCAGCAAGTAACTCACTCCCCGGAATCATTTTAAAAGAAGCTGTTTCCGTTGCCCCGGCCTGTATGCAGTTGGTTGTCATTCCCAGGGATGCATATTCCACCGCCATACTGCGCATTAAAGCTTCAAGAGTTGCTTTTGCTGCAGAAACGGCAGCATAACCCGGCCATACCTTAGCATTGCCTTCACTGGTAAAAGCAAGATTTCGGGCATTTTCGGAAAACTTATTGGCCTTAAACAAGGCTTGCGTCCATTCAAGCCAGCTATGACCCATGGCGTGAAGAGTGATTTCCAGGTCCTGTTTATTGAGACTGTTATCACCATGAAGAGGTTTTAAACTTCCCTTCGCGATACTGTGAAGTAATACTTTTATGCTGTGATCAGCTAACGATCCAACAACTCCGTCAATGGTTTCTTTTTTCAGTGCATCCTTATTGAATTCAGCAACTGAAACTCCATGTGATCGCATCTCGGCGATAGCCTCATTAAGTTTTTCAACATCAGTTTTCCGTGTACGATGCACAATGCAAATATTCATACCTTCACTTGCCAGTTTCATCGCGGAAGCGAGTCCCAGGCCACTGCTACCTCCTAGTATAAGGGCTGTATGTTGTTGTTTGCTCATTTAGAATTGTAATAGAATCCGTTGTGCTGAAAACCCGGGTCCAAAACTCAACATGAGCCCCAGTTCTCCTTCAGGAATATCTTTGTCTAGAAAACGTTCCAGTACGTAAAGCACCGTGGCACTGCTCATATTTCCATACAATTTAAGAACTTCCCGTGTATCGTCGATATTTTTCCCGAGGCTCCCGAACAGGTCCTCTACTGTCTGAACGATCTTTTTTCCTCCCGGATGGAAGATCAGGTGGTCTACATCTTCTATGCTATAGCCATTGCGCTCCAGGAAGGGATGAATGATGCCAGGGAAATGTTCAGAAATCTGTTCAGGGACAGTTACATCCAGTATCATTTGTAGTCCGGTATTCACCAGTTTGAAGCCCATCATGTGAGTAGCATCATAAAAGTGGTACATGGCTTCATCCAGGATTTTTGGTCCCTTGTCCTCTTCGGAAGAAGATAGCAGCACACAGGCTGCACCATCGCCAAATATCGCAGAACTCACAATGTTCACCATTGAGAAATCGTTTTGCTGAAATGTAGCCATGGGCGATTCCAGTGCTATCACAGCTGCTCGCTTGCCCGGATTTGCCTTAAGGAAATTGTGGGCGTAGATCATTCCCGAGATTCCAGCAGCGCAACCCATTTCTGTTACAGGAAGTCTTAGGATGTCCTGTCGCATCTTCAGTTCGTTGATGAGATAAGCATCCACAGACGGGATCATGATACCAGTGCAGCTAACCGTGATTATATAATCCACATCGGTGGGTTTCCAATTGGCTTTGTCGAGGGCTTTCTTAAGGCATTGACTCCCCAGTATCTTCATCTCCCGACAATAAATGTCGTTGCGTTCTTCGAAAGTAGTATTCAGAAAAATATCTTCGGCATCCATGATAGAATACCTTCTATCCACACCGGCACCTTCAAAGATCTTGATCACTTTGCGCTTGAAGCGTTCCTCCTGCCCCTCCAGCCAGGCTTCCACATACGGAATGATCTCATCAATATCGCGCGTATATTGAGGCAGTTGTTTAGCTACCGAAGTAATCCGTACACTCATATTTTTTGTATGATCCACTGGTATCGAAATGCCCACCACCAGCGTATGCTGTGATTTGCTTTGATTTCTTGTGAGATTGCTATCAATTCTTTTTTTCTGAACCCTCGTGCAATAGATATCAAACCATCAATTTTTGCTGTTCGGGTTCGTACAAACAAGGTACTCACAATTTTGAAAAGCTCAAAGGCAATCCGACTTCGTTCTAAGTCGTTGATTACTAACCCTACTTTCGCCTTTTGACTAACATTTTTCAGCAATTCTGAAATCTGCCCGTCTTTCAAATGGTGTAAAAACAAGCTAAACAACGCGATATCGTACTCGAGTTCGTCCATTTCAGAAGAAAACACATCCATTGTCCGGAATTCAATATTGGGGTAATTCTCACTTCGCTTTTCGGCCTCTTCAATGATGTGCGGATTCCCATCGACACCAATAAAAGTGAATCTTGCTTCCTTTCTATTCAATACGTCCGAGCACACCCTTAGCATTTCTCCGTCTCCGCAACCCAGGTCGATAATTTTTATCTCTTTTTTTGTTTCTGAAGATTTCACTAGTTTTTTTATACCCGCAATGGCTCCGCTATTTCCTCCCAGCCATTTGTTCACACGTCTCAGGTCATCCAGTAGCTTGGGCATTTCCTCACCACCGAAATCCATGTCATCCATAATCTCTTCCTGGTCGGAACGATATTTCGAGCTAAATCGGATCATGCAACGAGTTCGCCGTGGGTTTTACGAATGATCCTGGGAATTATGCTGGGAAACCGATTGATTATCCTGTAGGCGTAGTCTGATGCAGTGTTATTCAGTAAGACTCGCTGTAGCATCGAACCTGTGCGCATACGCTCGGCAAAGGCTTTTTTCCAAGCCTTTTGATAGGCTTTTTCAAGAACTGCTCTCTCACTTTCTTCATCAATTATAATTTTTTTGAACAATTCAGAAAAGAGTTTGGCTGAATGTATCGCCATCGCCATCCCATTGCCACAAAGCGGGTGAATTAGTCCGGCACTGTCGCCCAGCATGATTACATGGTTCTCGACTGCGGTTTTCTTTGAAAAGGAAATCTGACTGATACTTAAAGGTTTGTCGAAAAGCATCTCGGCTTCAGAAAAGAATTCCTTCAATATTGGGTTCCTGCTCATCACGTTTTTCTGAAAATCAGAGATCCCTCCACTTTTTTGAAACGATTGTAAAGTGGCGAGATAGCAGGCATTTACCGAACCACTTTCTGTCTTTGATAGTCCGCAATAGCCTCCTTCAAAGTTGTGTAAGGCAACCTTATTCGCGGGGAAATCATAGTTGTAATGGGCTTTCACAGCCATCCAGTGAGTTCGTTCTGAAATGAATTTCCGATTCATCTGCTTGTCGATAAGCGATCGTTTTCCAAAGGCTCCCACCACAAACCTGGATTTAAATTTTTCATTGCGTTGGGTAGTGACGGTGAATATTTCGTTTTTTAAGGAAATTGATGTAGCACTATCTATTATCACTTCGGAATTCTTAATTACTTCATCATACATCATTTTGTCAAGTGCATAGCGTGAAATACCGAAACCTCCTAGTGGAAGTGAACTTTTTATCAGCTCCCCGGTTTTAGTACTCATCTCAAATTGATCGATGGCTACGGCACCTTCGGCCATGGGATCGATGTTCAGAAAATTAAGATAAGGCAGTATTTCGTTGGAGACATATTCCCCACAGACCTTGTGCTTAGGGTAGGCCTGCTTTTCGATCACAAGAACGTCCACACCCAGTTTCTGCAGGTGTAAAGCGGCGGAAAGACCTGCCAATCCTCCACCGATTATGATGATGTCGTATTTTTTATTCATCCTGTATGAATATCGTAAAAAAGAAACTGTCTAAAAAGTATTATTTCTGTCAAACCGAACTCGATTCGGTTTCTACATGATGATCATCATCACGTTTATGAGATTCTGAATTCAATTCAGAATGACAGATTGTTTACATTTTTAGACAGTCTCTAATCCTGTTTTGGAGCAATTAATTACCCCCGGCTTCTTTTTGAGCCTCTTTTTTCATTTTTTCATTCGGTACGATCACAACATTTACGCGGCGGTTCTGCGCTCTACCTTCAACCGTATTGTTATCGGCTATTGGTGCGGTTTCACCATACCAGTTGGTTGTAAATCGAGCAGGGTTCAGGCCTTTATTGGCAGTAAAATAATTAGTTACCGCATACGCCCGATTCTTCGAAAGTGTCATATTGTATTCGTCGGATCCGGTACTATCAGTATGTCCCACCACAAGTACATTGGTATCCGGATATTCAACCAGAACGCCGGATAATTTTTCTAATGTAGCCTTAGACTCAGGCGTGATGTCGTATTTATTGGTTTCAAAATTAACACCACTGTTCTCATCAAAAGTCACAACGATACCATCGTCAACGCGTTCTACAACAGCTCCCGGGATCTCTTCTTCGATCTTCTGGGCCTGTTTATCCATGCGGTCACCGATAATAACCCCGGCTGCGCCACCAACTACACCACCAATAACAGCTCCTGCTTCACCGTTCCCGCCTTTTCCAGCGTTATTCCCGATAACAGCTCCGAGGATAGCTCCACCGGCGGCACCTATGACGGCGCCTTTCTGTTTATTGTTCATGTTTTGGGTGGCTTCACAGCTTCCTAGACTAGCTACAAATGCCACTATAAAGCTCAGTATTGCAAAATTTTTAAGGTATGTTTTCATTATTCAGCCAATTTTGAAAAGTTCATATAAATTGTAAAAGGTTGCCCTTCCAGGCTTACCGTTTGCTCCCATTGCATGGAATTATTGTTTAGTTTAGCCAATCGCAGCCTGAAACCTTTGCCGTCTGCAGACTTTTTCTTCTCGTCGGTTGGTTTCAGAAGGAAATCGTAAAGTCCGGTAGTTGGATCCATCTCCTGTATATCGAAGATGAAGTACCTTGTGCCCGTTGGGCAATTACCATTAGTTATTTCATAAGTACCCGTATTGTTATTAGGGATAAAACGCCAATTACTGTTTTCAAAACACTCCTTTGAAGTGTCGCTTAACAGCTGGATATTAAATGTTCCCGATTCACTGTAAGTAATTTCATCCAGGCTCCAATAACCCTTGATGACTTTTCTGGATTCTTGAACTGTCTTTGGTGTTCCGCAAGAGAAAATCAGGGCGGCCAGGACAGCTAACATGATGGTTTTTTTCATTTTATCGGTTTTAAGTTGTTGTAAGGTTAATCGCTTTATTGGAAAAACTACATTCCTATAAAGTTAGCAAATATTAGCGTTATAAAGGGGCTAATTTATCTATTATTTGTAAGTACGCTACTTAGCATAATCATCGCTTAGTAGGACATTAATTCGGATAGAACCTCCTTGAACCGACTTTTGGCGAGATACTGATTTTCAAGGTTCGCTGCAAAAGGTATAGGTGTCTGGAGGCTTGAGACACGCTTAATAGGTGCATCGAGATATTCGAAACAATTCTCCGCTATCATTGCTGAAATGTCTGAAGCGATCCCTCCGAACTGAGAATCTTCCTGAAGTATGATCACCTTCCCTGTTTTGCGCACCGATTCATAGATGGCTTCGGTGTCGAGAGGTGCCAAAGTTCGAAGATCCAGCAGATCTGCCGAAAGGTCTTCCATGCCGTCAAGGGTGTTCATTGCCCAGTGAACGCCTGCACCGTAGGTTATAATACTAACGTCCTCACCTTCCTGAAGCAGCGCTGCTTTACCAAATGGAAGCGTGTAATAGTCCGTGGGAACTTCCTGCCGAACACTTCTGTATAATGCCTTGTGTTCGAAGAATAGAACTGGGTTCGGGTCTTCAATAGCTGTTGCCAGTAAACCCTTGGCATCGTATGGGAAGGCAGGGTAAACCACTTTTAAACCTGGTGTATGGGTAAACCATGCTTCGTTCGTCTGGCTATGGAACGGTCCGGCGCCAACACCTGCTCCGCAGGGCATTCGCACAACTACATCGGCATTCTGATTCCAGCGATACTGTGTCTTTGCGAGATAGTTTACGATGGGGTTAAAGCCCGAAGTAACAAAATCGGCAAATTGCATTTCCATCACCGACTTATAACCGGTTATAGACAGTCCCATGCATGCCGAGACTATGGCCGATTCGCAGATGGGGGTATTTCTAACTCGTTCTTTTCCAAATTGATCCACAAAGCCTTCGGTGATCTTGAATACACCACCGTACTCTGCTATATCCTGTCCAAGAATGACTAGGTTGTCGTGACGTTCCATGGATTGTCGTAATCCTTCCGAAATAGCGTCAACCAGTCGGACTTCTTCAGTATTTCTTGAAGACGTAACTTCTTGATATGTAAATTCTTTAAATACATCACTTAATTCTTCACTTTCAGAAGAGATCATCGGTGACTCGGCAAAAGCAATGTCCAGATTTTCGTTGATCTCCTGGACAATTTCTTCCTTGATCGCCACTTCCTGTTCTTCAGTAAGAATACCCCTGTTCCGCAGAAATTCCGCATAATTTGTAATCGGGTCCCGGGCATCCCAGTAATCCATCAACTCCTGGGGAACATATTTGGTACCACTGGCTTCTTCATGTCCGCGTACCCTAAACGTTTTGAATTCAATCATAACGGGGCGCGGATTCTCACGCATGCTTTCGATAATGGACTTCAGTTTGGTGTAGACCTCGATGATATTGTTACCGTCGATTATATGACTCTCCATACCGTAGCCCACTGCCCTGTCGGCCAGGTTCTCACATTTGTATTGTTCGGAAGTTGGTGTAGAAAGTCCGTAGCCATTGTTCTCTATACAGAAAAGCACCGGAAGACTCCAAACAGAGGCCACATTCAGGGATTCGTGGATATCACCCTCGCTCGTACCTCCGTCACCGGTAAACACAGCACAGATCTTATTGTTTTCTTTTAGAAGGTTCCCCAGGGCAATTCCGTCGGCAACGCCAAATTGAGGTCCCAAATGCGAGATCATACCAACGATATGGAATTCCTGGGTTCCGAAGTGAAAACTGCGATCTCTTCCCTTAGTAAATCCACTGGCTTTACCCTGCCATTGAGCAAACAGCCTGTGCAGCGGGATATCTCGACCCGTGAAAACACCCAGGTTGCGGTGCATAGGAAGAATGTATTCGTCTTTATCCATTACGGCGGTAAGTCCCACGGAAATGGCTTCCTGTCCGATCCCCGCGAACCATTTGGAGATCTTTCCCTGGCGAAGGAGAATTAGCATTTTCTCTTCGATAAGCCGGGGCTTCATCATTTTCTTATATAATGAAAGTAATACCGAATTGTCCAGATCACCGGGATCGTAATCGAAGGAAACAGAAGAAACAGTAGTATGCGACATTTACTATTAAATGAACTTCAAAAGTAGGAAAAAACTATATCTGAAGTGCCAAAATAGTACTTTTTTTGTCTTCGGAAATGGCCCCTTTATTTGGTATCTTTGTTTTCAGAAAAAACAACGTAATGAACAATATACCCAGCGTCGATCTTGCCGATTTCCTCTCGGATGATCCCCAACGAAAGCAGAAGTTTGTTGATGAAATTGGGCGAGCCTATGAAGAAATAGGTTTTGTATCACTTAAGAATCACTTCCTAAGTGATGCCCTTGTGGATGAACTGTACAAGGAGGTAAAAGCCTTTTTCGCTCTACCTGTTGAAACCAAACTTGAGTATGAAATCCCTGGATTAGGGGGGCAGCGTGGCTATGTTTCCTTCGGAAAAGAACACGCTAAAGGTAAGAAAGAAGGCGATTTGAAGGAGTTTTGGCATTTCGGACAAGAACCTGACGAGGATGCCAATCTACCCGAAGCTTATCCCGAAAATGTCCAGGTACGGGAACTTCCGAATTTCAACAATGTAGGAATGGAAGCCTATCGCATGCTGGAAAAGACGGGTATTTACGTGCTTAGAGCCCTGGCCTTATACATAGGTTTGGACGAGCATTACTTCGATCACTGGGCATCCAATGGCAACAGCATATTACGTCCTATCCACTACCCTCCTATCACCGAGGAACCCAAAGGTGCTGTAAGAGCTGGAGCACATGGTGATATCAATCTTATTACGCTACTGATGGGTGCTTCCACCGGAGGTCTCCAGGTACTTAGAAAGGATGGAAAATGGATCGATGCCATTCCGGAAGAGGACGAACTTGTGATCAATGTTGGAGATATGCTGGAACGACTTACGAACAACAAACTGCGCTCAACCATTCACCGCGTTGCCAATCCGCCACGAGATCAGTGGGACACCCCTCGATACTCCATACCTTTTTTCATGCATCCGCGAAGTGATATGAAGTTAAATTGCCTGGAGGAATGTATCGATGCAGATCAACCGAAAGCCTATGAAGATATTACCGCTGGCGAGTTTTTACACCAGCGTCTTGTTGAGATCGGACTAATTAAAAAATAATGGATTTAGAGGACCAGCTTAAGAACTTATTCCCGGACCACGTTCCTTCGGACATACCCGAAAAAAAAGAAAAACCTACCGTGTGGCTGCAGGACGATCCGCTGATCTGCAAATACGAAAAGCGCAAAGGAAAGCCTATCACCATTATTGAAGGATACACTGGTGCTCCCTCAGATTTTAAACAATTGGCAAAGGAACTAAAGCGGTTGTTAAGCGTTGGGGGTAGCTTTAAGAACGAACAGATCATCATTCAGGGTGATTACAGGGACCGGATAATGGAATTCCTTAAAGACAAAGGATTCAAAGTGAAAAGGGTTGGCGGATGAGAATAGCTGAATCTGAATTAATACTTAACCCCGACGGAAGTATTTATCATTTACATCTTTTACCCGAAGACCTGGCCGATACGGTGATAACTGTTGGTGATCCGGACAGGGTAAATTTGATATCCGCGCGTTTCGACACAATGGAAGTTATAAAACAGCACCGCGAATTCCGTTCGCATACGGGTACTTACAAAGGAAAACGACTCACTGTGCTTTCCACGGGAATAGGCCCGGACAACATTGATATTGTCTGTAACGAGCTGGATGCCCTTGTGAACATCGATCTCAAGAATAGATCTGTTAAAAGGGATTTGAGATCACTTGAAATTATCCGTGTAGGAACATCCGGAGGTCTTCAGCCGGATGTGGAAGTCGATAGCATAGTGTCCGGTACTATTGGGATAGGGTTCGATAATTTGTTGCATTTCTACGGAGGTGATATGGAGTTCCTCGATCACGATTTTGCCAATGCCTTTATCTCACATACGAAATGGAATCCCGATAATTCGAAACCCTATGTGGTTCATGCGGATGAAGGGCTCTTGGCCAGGTTTTCTTCTGAAGATATCCGGCCAGGAATCACAACCACCAATGTGGGATTCTATGGGCCACAGGGTAGAGTGATACGACTTCCCCTGCACGATGCCGATATGAATGCTAAGATCGCTTCCTTCGAACACCGTGGGCAGAAGATCACAAACCTGGAAATGGAGACTGCCGCCATCTACGGTATGTCTAAAATGTTGGGGCATAAAGCGCTATCGCTCAATATCATCCTGGCAAACCGGGCAAATGGTACTTTTAGTGTAAACCCACACAAGGCGATTGAAAGACTGATTACAAAAACCTTAGATATACTGGTGCAATGAAGAATTTCCATATTGGGGGTGTCCCCGAACATTTTAACCTACCCTGGTACCTGACACTTCGCGATAAATCCTACACCAAAAAAGGTATAAACCTTCGCTGGAAAGACTATTACGGCGGAACGGGTGCAATGGCCAAAGCACTAAGAGAAAAGGAAATAGACATGGCTGTGATCCTTACCGAAGGCATCATTCGCGATATCTGTAATGGAAATGATTGCTCTGTGGTTCAGATATTCGTTCAGTCGCCTTTGGTTTGGGGTATACATGTGGCGAAGAACTCAGAATTTCAAACGGTGGAAGAATTGAAAGGTAAAACAGCCGCTATTAGCAGGTTTGGTTCTGGCTCACATCTCATGGCTTATGTGAACGCTGAAAACCTGGGCTGGGATGCTGAAAAGGACCTCGATTTCGAAGTGATCGCTAACCTGGAAGGGGCGTTAAAAGGACTGCCGGAAGGCAATGGCGACTATTTCATGTGGGAAAAGTTCACTACCAAGCCCTATGTGGATCATGGTCCCTTTCGTCGTGTAGGTGAATGTCCTACCCCCTGGCCTTGTTTTGTGATCGCCGTTCGGAATGATGTCCTTGAGAACGACCTGGATTCGGTAAAAACAATTCTCGACATTATCAATGAAACTACTGCAGATTTTAAAAATATTCCCAGTATTGACAGGATGATCGCAAATCGTTATAACCAGGAATTGGAAGATGTAAGAGAGTGGCTGTCCATCACAGAGTGGAGTCAGGAAAACCTCAATGCGTCTCAAGTCCAGCGTATCCAGGAAACCTTGTTGCACCTGGAATTGATCGACTCAATTGTCCCTCCCGAGAAGATATTGTTCACTTTTTAGTACGATCAGAATTAACTACTAGCTTATTTTTTTAATCAAGTAACGCAACCCTTTTATAACCCAGGTATCTTACTAGAGTAAATAGTAAGTTATGACAACTTTTTTAATCATATTGGGGGCCTTACTAGTGACAAACTTCTTGTTACTGCAGTTTAGCTGCAACGATGTTACTGATCCGGAAACCCCGGAAGAAGAATAGAAACAACCTCCTCTCACCTTTATAACTGCCAATTTATTGGCTCATTTCCTATTTCCTTAAGGTAATCATTTGTTTTACTGAAATGCTTATTTCCAAACCACAAGCCTCGGTTTGCACTTAATGGCGAGGGATGGCCACTGGTAAGTACCAGGTGTTTCGACCGATCAATACGGGCTCCTTTTTTCTTTGCATACCCTCCCCAGAGAAGGAATACCAGATGTTCCTGTTTCTCCGATAAGATTTGTATCACACTATCCGTAAATTGTTCCCAACCCTTATTCTGATGACTTCCCGCCTGGTGGGCTCGAACCGTTAGGGTAGCGTTCAGCAATAGCACTCCCCGATCTGCCCAGGGTTCCAGGTCGCCGTTTGCCGGTTCAGATAACTGCAGATCATCACAAAGTTCACGGAATATGTTCTGAAGTGACGGAGGTTTAGCAATTCCTTCCTGAACGGAAAAGCACAATCCGTTTGCCTGTCCCGGTCCGTGATAGGGATCCTGCCCAAGGATCACCACTCTCACTTTGTCGAATGGTGTGTGATCGAATGCCGCAAAGATTCGTCCGCCAGGTGGATAACAACGTCCATTCCTATATTCTTCCTTTACAAACGCACTCAGTTTTTGAAAGTATTCCTTACTGAATTCGTCGGAGAGTTGATGCTTCCAGCTTTCTTCAATATTTACGTCCATTATGCGTATTTTTGTGAACCCTGAGCTAAAATTACAGCATTATTACCGAATGGTTCGCATCGATAAAAAAACATTACAGGATTTAGAATTCCCCACCGTATTACAACAAGTATCCGACTTCTGCATTACGGAACCCGGGAAGGCGGCTGTCATGGCAATAGAGCCTTTTAAAGACAGCGAAGAGATCGCTCCGGAATTGCACAGGGTTAAGGAGTTCAGTGCTTCGTTTGATAGTGATAATCGAATTCCAAATCACGGTTTCGACGATATCTCCAGGGAACTTCATCTTCTCAATATTGAAAACAGTTTATTGGAGATAGGATCCTTCAGGCGTTTGAATTCCTTGTGTAATACCACGAGGGACCTACTGGCTTTTTTCAGAAAATACAAGGAATTTTATTCAGGTCTTGATGAATTCTCTTCGGAAGTAAGCTACAACAAGGATATTTCTGATCAGATCAATGCGGTGATAGATCGATATGGCGAAGTAAAGAATACCGCATCCCAGGAACTGAACGCAATCCGAAAACGACTCACCGTGGTCAAAGGACAGATCAATTCTTCATTCAAAAGAGCTTTGACCCGTTATGCTAAGTCGGAATTACTGGATGAGATACGTGAGACGATAGTAGATAACAGGCGGGTGCTTGCCGTTAAGGCCATGCATAGGAAAAAAGTACGCGGCACGGTAATGGGGCAATCACGAACCGGGAGCATAGTGTACATTGAGCCCCAGGATACACTTGAGTTTGCCAATGAACTGAGTAATCTTTTGTATGAGGAACTTGAAGAGATCAAGAAGATACTAAAGGAACTAACAGAATTTATTCGTCCGTTTCGGGAAACTTTGGGCAGTTACCAGGATTACCTATCTTACATAGACGCCCTTTATGCCAAGGCGAGGTATGCAGCTGAGATCGGAGGAAATCTTCCGGTGCTAACAAAAGAACGTCAACTCCATTTAATAGACGCCTTCCACCCGTTGCTGTTAGTTTCGAACAAAAAAATAAAGGCCAAAACCTATCCTCAAACCATTCATCTTGATCCTGAAAAGCGAATCATTGTAATTAGTGGTCCGAATGCAGGCGGAAAAAGTATCACCTTAAAAACAGTTGGGCTTGTACAGCTGATGCTTCAGTCCGGAATGTTGGTCCCTATCGATCCAATGAGTGAGTGCTGTACTTTTGGAAGAATACTAACGGATATTGGTGACAATCAATCGATAGAGAATCATCTGAGTACCTATAGCTACCGACTCAAAAAGATGAATCAGTTCCTGAAAAAATGCAAAAAGGATACTCTTTTTCTTATTGATGAGTTTGGTACGGGAAGTGATCCTGAACTAGGTGGCGCGCTGGCTGAAACCTTCCTGGAAGTTTTTTACGAGCGTGAGGCCTTCGGAATAATTACCACCCACTATACCAACCTGAAGCTGCTCGCAAACGAACTTCCCTATGCAGTGAACGCAAATATGCAGTTCGATAGCAGAAGCCTGGAGCCTATGTTTAAGTTGCACCTTGGAGAGGCAGGAAGTAGTTTTACTTTTGAAGTGGCACAGAAAAACGGGATTCCTTATAGCTTGATAAACAGGGCAAAGAAGAAGATCGAGCGTGGTAAGATTCGTTTCGACAGGACCATTGCGAATCTTCAGAAAGAGCGTTCGAAGGTTAGAAAAACCGCTGCTTCCCTGGAAACCACCGAAAAGAAAGCACGGGAAGAAACTCAGCAGCTGCAGGAGATCAACGATAAACTGCAGCAGAAACTTGAGAGCTACCAGGAATTGTTCGACAGTAATGTGAAGATGCTCACCCTCGGTAAAAAGGTGAATACCCTGGCAGAGCGCTACTTCAACAACAAAAAGAAAAGGGAACTCATAGATGAGCTGGTAAAGCTTGTGATGATCGAAAACAGCAAGCGTAAGAAGATACATCCTAAAAAGAAACGGGTTGTCAAGGCCAAAAAGAAAAAGTTGGAGGAGGAAGTTGAAAAGAAAGTAAAGGTAATCCGTCAAAAGAAGAAAAAGGAAAAAGAAGAAGCAAAGAAAGCACCGCCGCCAAAACCAAAGGTGGCGTTAAAGATTGGAGATCGCGTGCGTATGATCGATGGCAGGGCAGTTGGCACCATCGATTCCATAGAGAAGAATAACGCGATTGTCAACTATGGAATGTTCACGGCAGATGTATCGATGGATGAGCTGGAAAAAGTATAATGAAGGAAGCGGAAAACCATAAAATAGTACTCTTTGACGGAGTCTGTAACCTTTGTAATGGTGCGGTTATCTTTATGATCGGTAAAGATAAAGACGATCGTTTCCGTTTTACATCACTTCAGGAGGAAACCGGAAGGACCATTATAAAGCAATATGGGATAGATACAAAAAAGATCGATTCCATCATACTCATCGATAATGGCAAGGCGTATGTAAAATCAACAGCGGCATTGCGCATCGCACTGTACCTCAAGGGAATGTGGCCATTACTTCACGGATTCCTTATCTTCCCAAAATTCATTCGTGATTTTGTGTACGATATCATTGCGAAGTATCGCTATAAGTGGTTTGGCAAGAAAGAAAGTTGCATGATTCCAACACCCGAACTGAAGAACAAATTTATCTAGCTTTTACTTTAAATTCTGAAGAATGAATTCCAGCTTGGAGTTGTTGTTCTCGTTTGTATTGAAGGCGTAGTTTTCGTATTGATTCTCTTCGGAAAGGCCCATTTCCCTCCAGCGATTCACGATCGACCTGTACTCGAAAGTAACTTTTCCTGAAAGCAAAGGATCCATTTTTTCTCCACTGTGATAGGCGTCATAGATCTTCTTTAAACCTGTGAGATAAAGGAAGTCCTTGGTGAATCCCCCGCCACGGTGCGCACGAAGCGAGATGGTATAGGCCTCTTCCCTATTCAGTTTGTACTGGTTATGCAGTAGGTCGAATGTAGCACAGAAATCGAATCCTTTTCTAAGGCTGTCGGTGGCAATTACACGATAGGAAAGTTCCTTTAGACGGTATAACGTAAGGCAACCGCTCATATATTCACTAAACACTGCCAGGCCTTCCTGGGTTTCAAGGTTCTTGGGGAATCCATTGTGGAAGATCTTCAGCGGTTGTGCCATGCCGTTGAAGGTGGTCACCATATGAACCCCGATTTCGTGGTTGGCCAGTACCTTTAGCTGGTTGGCACTATAACGATGGTTCTTCTTGATCACAAGTGTCTGTGTACTATTCTGAACCATGGCGGCTGCAGAAAGCTTGGTGGAATATTTTAAGTTGAACTTAAAATCGTAGCGCTTGGTGAATTCCTGGAAATAGTCGGCTGCTTCGGTGGCGTTAAAAACAGGGAACATCTCCTGATCGTATTCCTCATCTTCGAAATGAAGAATGAATTTGGCATTATCTACATCTTTTTCAGTAGGCGTTCCAAAGGATTTTAGTGAATTGAAATAGAACTTACTGCCCTTCCCTATCGCTTCGATACATTGGATCAATCCGGAGTAGTCGTAGATCACATCCCGGTAAAAATTTCGTGTTTCTTCGTCTTTGATGCTATCGATGTCCTGGGAAAACAATTCCTGCTGGAGTTTATGGGCATCAAAATCGACTTTTCTATAATGGAATCTTGGGTTTATGTTGTATTTGGATGAAAAGAAGTTTCGCTTCTCCTGTTCTATATTGGTTGGATTGATATAATTGAGCAATTCGATCTTCTTGACCAATTTGTTCAAATTCGTATCGATCCTAACCACGTTAGGATGGTTAGCGATTATCGTTTCGGTTAACGGCATAAATTAATTGTGTTCCTTATAAAACGCCTTGGCGTGTTTCTTCAATTTACTTCGGAGTTGCTCTTCAATGGCGGCAACTACTTCAGGAAAGACGATCATATTCATCTCGTCGCAGTAAATCTTCTTGAATTCGGTTGCCAAAACTAAGGTATTTTTAAAGGTTTTGGTAATATATTTCAGAAAATACCCATTTCCGAAAAAGGTATCGTTAATGTTGGAAGTCGATGTAATCCCATGAGGTAATTTCAGTTCGGATAACGATTCGCGCCATTCTTCTACACTAGGTCCGAAGCGCCCGTTATCTATATTAGAAGTTCCTAAATTAATTACCGGCACTTCCCTATCCCATCGGCGCCAATTATAACTGTGCATATCGTACACCACAATGGTCCCGAATTTTTGCTCAAGCTTAGCGATCAAGGCGTGAACTACAGAATAGAAAGCGTTGTGCTTTTCGAGGCTCTTGGCCTTCATTTCTTCTGAAAGTGGCTCTCTCCAGAGTTTCTTTCCCCAGGCATCGTCGTAGATAGCGTTATCAGGATCGCGATTGAGATCGTATTCGAACCTGCTGTCACAGCCGGCAATTACGATGGGGTGCGACTTAACGAATTCTTTCGTACAGGGATCTTCTTCAAACCAGCGTTCGTAGGTTGTATGAAGACAATTATCCCAAAGTTCTCTTCGGAATTGATGGCCATCGTGAACCGCTCCACAGGCATAGGGAACGTACTCGTCTATCTTCAACGTAAATGAATAATCCTCTGCTACCGCTTCAAAGATCTCTTCATTCCCGATCTTTTCTATTATTTCTGAAACTGATAATCGGATCATTAGGCTTCACTAACGTGTTTTCTGAGTTTCTGACGGCGTTCGAAGGCAGTGACCCTTTCGAGTACCTTGTCCTCAACAAAATCGATCACCTTCTCCTGAACCCTGGTTTTATAAACTTTGTTCATGTAGGTGATTCCGCCTGGTGACATTACATTCACCTCTACCAACTTACCGCCTATCACATCGATACCCACAAAGTAGAGTCCGTCTTTAACTAATTTCGGACCAATCCTTCGGCAAAGTTCCTTTTCGTGTTTTGTTAAGCTGTGTTTTTGAACGCTACCACCTGCACTTACATTGCTTCGGTGATCTTCATCACCAGGTACGCGACGCATGGCGCCAATAGGCTGTCCATTCAGCATTAAGATACGCACATCCCCCTGGTCGGCACCTTCAATATAATCCTGCAGGATTACATAATTGCTAGTGCCATCCTTGTTGTCTATATAAAAATCCAGCAATGAATTAATACTTTTCATCGCCCTCTTTTCAATAAGAATAACACCGGAGCCACCAAATCCATTGAGTGGTTTAAGTATCATTTTGTCCGGACCTTCTTTGATCACTTTTTTAAGATACTCCTTGTTCTTGGTCACGTGAGTACGAGGAATGATCTCATTCTCTTCATCTTCGAATACAGCGGTATACAATTTGTTATTTGCTCTTCGGATCCCGTCCAGGTCGTTCATTATAAACACATCATCCTTCACGCTATCCAGGAAGTTCAGCATGATCATGTCTAACGGTGGGTTACTTCTTAGAATGATCACATCGAAACCGGCCAGCGGAAGCATTTCATCATAGAATTTTGTATTCCCGTGGAAAGATTTCAGCGATTTACTGATCTTTTCAGCGCGAACCACACATTTGCAAAAAGCGTAGGCAACGCTATCTCGAATGGTGAGGTTAGCAGGAGTGGTAATGGCCATTCCATGTCCGCGTTTAACAAACTCGTGGATCATGGCCAAAGTGGTGTCATTGTCCGGGTCCATGTCTTCCCATGGATACATTATAAAGCAAACGTTCATGTTGGTTTATTTAAGAAAATAAATATAGCAAATCTATTTACTTATCCACAACAAATATTTCAGGGGAATACATTGCGGCGCTTACTCTTAAAAAGTTGGTCCTTGAGCGAAAATTAATGGTAAATATGGCGGATTAATAATGCGGTTCTACTAACAATTTTTTAATTTCGAAACTATAAAATAACGACGATGGAAAATTCAGAAAAATATCTACAAATAGCTAAGGATCTTATATTCGAATACGGTCCAAGAATTCTTGCAGCTCTTGCCCTGTTACTCATAGGTTTATGGGTGATCAAGATAATAACTAGAGGTATCCGAAAAGCTCTTAGAAAAAGGGATATGGAGGAGACGCTTCAGCGGTTTCTTGCGAATCTTGTAGGATGGATACTCAAGATAATGTTATTCATTGCGGTCTTGAGTCAGTTAGGTATAGAATCCACTTCATTCATAGCAGTTCTCGGTGCGGCGGGTCTCGCTGTGGGTTTAGCTTTACAAGGATCCCTGTCCAATTTTGCAGGAGGTGTTCTTATAATGTTATTCAGGCCCTTCAAGGTTGGAGATGTCATTAATGCTCAAGGCGAACTGGGGAGTGTGAAAGAAATAGAGATTTTTACAACAAAGTTGCTTACGCCTCAGAACCGGCTGGTGATTATTCCGAACGGTGCTTTGTCTAACGGAACCATAACCAACTATACCGCTGAAGGATTTCAAAAGATATTTCTAACGATCGGCGTTTCTTACGATGCCGATATAAAGCAGACTAAAGAAGTTTTAATGGGTGCTATTCAGAAGCAGGATAATGTATTATCAGACCCACCTCCCCTGGTAGAAGTATCCGGCCTCGGTGATAGTTCGGTGGATTTCGCTGTGCGTTGTTCGGTAAAAAATGAAGATTTCTGGCCTGTACAGTTCAATTTGATCGCTACCATTAAAGACGAACTCGATGCCGCCGGAATTGAAATTCCATATCCGCACCAGGTCGAAATTCACAAGGAAGGCTAATATCAATTTGGGATAATTGCGAAATTATCGAATCCAGCAAAGTCACTGGCGCCGTCCTGGCGAATTCTAATACTCAATCCAACAGTGCTGGTTCCCGGTGGGATCGGCACTGTTACATTTCCAGATAGGGATAAGTTTGAAAGCCCGTTTATGAGTTGCACTTCTGCCTGTGGGACCCCGTCAATAGTGACGGTATAGAAGGCATCATCCCCTGTGTCGAATTCAAAGAATTCGTATGAAAAAGATAGAGTGCCACCTGCGGGAGCACCTGAAATATCTATGGTGTTGAAGGTAATGGTAGCAAAACCGGAGGTGCCGTTAACACCTTCGTCATCAAGATCCAAAATTCCCAGGAACTGGTTTGTAAGCGTAGTGAGGTTGCTGAATCCACCGTTAGAATTATCGGTTACTCCAAAATATCCGTCCGTCCCATTATCGAAAAACGGAACATCAGAAGTATAGCCCCAGCTTGTATTTAAATCGAAGTTTTGATAAACTCCTAGAAGGTTCACTTCGTTGAGGCAGTGAATATCCTCCCAGGTTGTTCCGTTCCATACCTGTAAACACTGAACCTCATCAACGAAAACTAGCAATCCAATATCAGAGAACGAAGGACCAATTGAATTCCTGTTAGCTATGGTAGGAACCCTGGGAGGCATTAAACCACCGAAATGAATGTTGTCCTGAGTACTGCTGATTTCAAGGATAGATGCCGGGCTGGGCGATGTTGTATTGATACCCACCTGGCTAAACATCCCTGTACATATGAAAAGAAAACTACAAAAGATTAAACGTAACATCATGGACTAATTTCATCTCGAAGACAATACTATAAAATTAGTCGCTGAAAAACAGCGGATTAGGTTTAGTGATTCCAATATTTCATGAAAGCAAGGCCTGTCTTTCCGCCAAATTCATGAATACACGGCATCGAAGCTTATTTCACTTCTTCGTAGTGTTTATCCCAATCCTCTACACGCGGGTCGCCCAGTTTCCCAACTGTTTTGGCTACCACCATTGATACTGTCGCATCACCGGTTACATTGATAACCGTTCGGCACATGTCAAGCGGCCTGTCTACCGCAAAGATCAGGGCGAGTGCAATTGGAAAGCGATCTGCAGGGAAACCTATGGATTCAAGTACGATTACTAACATAACCATACCAGCACCTGGTACAGCTGCCGAGCCTATAGATGCCAATAGAGCTGTTAATACGATGGTAAGCTGATCTGCAAAGGTAAGATCGAATGCGAGGGCCTGGGATATAAAGACCGCGGCTACAGCCTGGTACAGGCTAGTTCCATCCATATTGATCGTGGCTCCTACGGGGAGCACAAAACTACTTACCTCCTTGTCAACACCAATATGCTCTTCCACTCTTTCCATAGTTACAGGGAGTGTTGCGGCACTGGAGCTGGTTGAAAATGCAAGTAATTGAGCAGGGCTTATTTCTTTCAGGAACCAGAATGGATTCTTTTTTACAAATACGCCAACAACCGTGAGATAGAAGCCTATCATCATTATCAAGCCTAGCACCACGGTACCTGCATATTTTAGAAGTGCGTATAAAAGATCCGGATCACCACTGGTAACCACAACGTTCGCTAAAAGTGAAAATACTGCATAAGGGGCGAATAACATGATAAGATCTACCATCTTTAGCACCACATCGTTCAGGGAATCGAAAAGTTCCTTCATTGGTTTGGCGCGTTTTTCACCGATGAGAAGCAGTGAAATGCCCAGGAATATGGCAAAAACGATTACCTGGAGCATGAGTTTATTCTCACTCATAGATTTAATGGCATTGTCTGGCACCATATCAACTAAAAACTGCAATGGGCCACTCTCTTTTTGCCGAGTCGCTTCCGCGATCTTCGACTGAACGCCGCTGTCACCAGCATAGGTTTCCGTTAGTTTGGCAATGGTCTCTTCAGAAACACCATCGCCCGGCTGAAGCACATTCACAAGTAATAACCCAATTGTAATCGCTATAACCGTAGTAAAAACGTAGGTCACTATGGTGCGCAATCCAATGCTGCTGAATTTCGAAATATCCTTCAGATCGGAAATACCTTTAATTAGCGAAGCCAGGATCAAAGGAATAGCTATGAGCTTTAAGAGTTTGATAAAAATGGTTCCTAACCACTTCACCCAATCCTCAACAAATCCCGGACCCCAGGAGACCTGGAGCATAATAAACCCGAAGACGAGCCCTAATAACATTCCGATAAGAATCTTCCAATGCAGCGCTAATTTTTTCATATTGAGTTTGTTCGATTAAATTTTTGAAAGTCGGTTTAAAAGCCAGAAATCAGCTAAAACAAGTGCCGCCATGGCCTCCACGATGGGTACGGCTCTAGGAACCACACATGGGTCATGTCTTCCCTTTCCCTGCATTTTAACGCTATTGCCCTTCGAATCTATAGTGGTTTGGGATTGCATAATGGTTGCCACGGGCTTAAAAGCCACGTTGAAATAAATATCGGCTCCGTTACTTATACCTCCTTGTACACCGCCACTATGATTGGTTTGAGTAGTTCCGTCCTTGTTAAAGCTATCGTTGTGTTCGCTTCCTTTCAAACGTGTTCCTGAAAATCCGCTACCGTATTCAAAGCCTTTAACCGCGTTGATGGATAGCATGGCTTTTCCTAGTTGTGCGTGAAGTTTATAAAAAACTGGCTCACCCAGCCCAACAGGAACATTTTGAATCACACAAGTGATCATTCCTCCAACAGTATCACCTTCTTTGCGGATCTGTTTGATATAGGCCTCCATTTCCTTTGCCATTTCTGCGTCAGCCGTCCGTACCGGGTTCTTTTCTATTTCTGAAAAGTCCAGGTCTGTATAGGGTTTGTCCAGGCTCATTTCTCCAACGGCGGAAACATAGGCAGTAATTGAAATTTGATTCAGTAATTGTTTGGCAAGGGCTCCTGCTACAACTCTACATGCCGTTTCCCTGGCAGAAGATCTGCCTCCTCCACGGTAATCGCGAATGCCATATTTTTTATCGTAGGTGTAGTCGGCGTGGGAAGGTCTGTACGTATCTTTGATATGAGAATAATCCCTGGATTTTTGGTTGGTATTCTGAATAACAAAACCAATGGGTGTTCCTGTCGTCTTCCCTTCGAATATTCCAGAAAGGAATTGTACTTCGTCTTCTTCTTTTCGCTGGGTAACTATGGCCGATTGTCCCGGTTTTCTGCGCTGCATTTCACGCTGAATGGCATCCATGTCAACCTCCAGGCCTGCAGGGCAGCCGTCTATGATCCCTCCGATGGCTTCACCATGTGACTCACCAAATGTAGTAAGTTTAAAAACGCTTCCGAAGGAATTACCTGCCATGTACTGTTTTCAACAAATGTAGCGGTTACGCATGAATATTAAAAAAATAAATGTGTTTACGATTCTTTTAAACTAGACTGGCAACGATAACATTTTGACTATCTATTAGTAACATTCAATTAATCTGTTTTCTGGCGAATAAGAAAACCTTTGTATCCCAAATCACCGTGTTGAAGAGAAAGGTAGAAATAGTCGTTATTTCGGATGTCCATTTGGGGACCTACGGCTGTCATGCGAAAGAGGTACTTCAATACCTTAATTCCGTCAAGCCTAAAAAGCTTATTCTCAACGGGGATATCTTCGATATATGGCAATTCAGGAAGCGCTATTTTCCTAAAGCCCATCTTCAGGTAATCAAGAAAATTATTTCTCTGGCGGCAAAGGGAACCATGGTATACTACCTCACAGGTAATCACGATGAAAAACTTCGGAAGTTCAGTGATACCAAGATGGGGAATATATACATCATGGATAAGTTAGTCCTCGGATTAGATGGTAAAAAAGCCTGGTTTTTCCATGGTGACGTCTTCGATGCTTCAATTCAACACGCCAAATGGCTGGCGAAATTAGGTGGTTGGGGTTACGATCTGCTAATTCGTATCAACCTTGTTGTAAACTTTGTCCTTGTGGGACTTGGGAAAGAAAAGTACTCCCTTTCCAAAAAGATCAAGAACTCGGTAAAAGGTGCCGTGAAGTTTATATCCAACTTTGAGGAAACCGCTGCGGAACTGGCCATTCACAATGAGTATGATTATGTGGTTTGTGGTCATATTCACCAACCGGTGATCAAGGAGGTTTCGAATGAGAATGGTACATGCACGTACATGAACAGTGGCGACTGGGTGGAGAATCTTACGGCTCTCGAGTATAATAACGAACAATGGAGGCTGTATCATCACGGGGATAAGGACACTTACCTCGCTCCTGACCTTAAGATAGAAATGGACGAGGATGAAGACCTGCCGGATCTGCTATCGGCCTTTACCACTCTTTGATCATTTTAAAGCATTTCTGAGGATGGTGATGGGATGCAGCGCCGTTCTACCTGTTCCATCCTTGATCTGATGCCTGCAACTGGTGCCATTCGCAGCAATAATGGTTTCTGTCGGACTTTTTGAAACTGCAGGAAACAATTTCAGCGAGCCAATCTTCATACTCAGCTTGTAATGTTCCTTTTCGTACCCAAAGCTGCCCGCCATACCACAGCAGCCCGAAGGAATGATGCGGGGTTTATAATTCACGGGTAGATTCAGAATATCAAAAGTCACTTTCTGATTACTCAATGCCTTCTGATGACAGTGAACATGGATCTTTACATCCTTCTCATCTGAAGTAAATTGTTCCGAAGAGATCTTGCCATTTTCTATTTCTGAAGCGAGAAACTCCTCGATCAGGAAACTGTTTTCTGAAATTTCCTTTGCAGATTCGATATCCGATGCCAATCGCAGGAACTCATCCCTGAATCCGAGAATTGCAGAAGGTTCAATGCCAATGAGTGCTGTTTCGGAAGTGACCTTCCCTTTGAGAAAAGAGACGTTTTTGTCGATCTCAGTTTTTGCTTCTTCCAAAAACCCTTTTGATAACAACGCCCTGGCACTGTCTAAATGTGAAATAATAGCCACCTTATACCCAAGTTGTTCCAACAATTCAAAAGCATCTTTTGCAATCTCAGCATCTAGATAGTTGCTGAATTCATCAACAAATAATAATACTTCAGTTGAATTCGTAACATCCTGATATTGTTTACTTTGAAATTCTTTACTGAAACATTTAGTTGAGATTTGTGGAATCTCTCGTTCTGGGGCGATCTTGCCTAATTTTTTAAGAATTCCCGACGTGATCTTATTTCTGAAAATCCAGTTTGCCAGCTTTGGTACTTTAGAAGCCCTGCGATTATAAGTGCTGCTCTTTGCGAAGAGTTTATTAGAGAAAGATACCTTATTGGATTTGTTGTATTGATATAGAAATTCCGACTTAACAGCGGCTATGTTCACATTACTGGGACATTCGCTGGCACAGGCCTTACAACTGAGACATAGGTCCATGGCGTCTTTTAAGGCGGCGGAATTAAATTTATTAGTGTTTTGAGAATTAGTAAGTACCTCCCGAAGCACATTTGCGCGGCCTCTTGTGCTGTCCTTCTCATCTCTGGTGGCGTGATAACTTGGACACATCATCCCTGATGCGTTCTCGGTTTTCCTACAATCACCACTACCGTTGCAGTTTTCGGCCAGGCGCAGAATTCCTTCAGTGTCATCAAAATCCATGAAGGTTGGCACCACTGATTCTGCCCTGTCCACCTCGTATCTCAGCGATTCATCCATCTTCCATGGATCGATGATCTTCCCGGGATTGAAAACATTGTTCGGATCGAACACCTGTTTTACCTTCCGAAGTAATTCATAATTTGCGTCGCCTATAAGAAAAGGTAAAAACTCACCCCGTACTATGCCATCGCCGTGTTCCCCTGAAAATGAACCATTGTATTTCTTCACCAGTTTGGCAACGTCCGTGGTGATCTTCCTGAAATAATCGACTCCTTCACTCGTTTTCAGATTTAAAATAGGTCTTAAGTGAAGTTCTCCTGCCCCGGCATGGGCGTAATACACGGCTTTTTGTCCGTAAGAAGCCATTAGAGCCTCAAATTCTTCGATATAGGAAGGAAGGTCATCTAATGTCACAGCAGTGTCTTCAATACAAGCTACTGCCTTTTTATCGCCTACCATATTCCCCAATAATCCAAGGCCAGCCTTTCTTAACTCCAATGCCTGGTGAATACCCTCTCCTTTCAACACAGGCCTGCTGTAACTACGTCCGGAAGAATTCAGGGTTTTGAGCAGTGCTTCTACCCTATTATTTAAATCCTCTTCCGTATTATCGCGAAGCTCAAGCATTAGAAGTGCTTTTGGATTATCTTCCACGAACCAGCGATAGGATTCGTATTTTTTATTCGAGCGTGTACAATCCAGGATGATGTCGTCCATCAATTCACAGGTATACAGCTCATGATCCATAGCAGCAACAACATCTTTCAAGCAACCTGCTAAACTTTCGTATTGAGCAGCGATCAGAGCTGCCTCAGGCGGTGGAAGATCGTCCAGTTTGAGGGTTATTTCAGTAGTAAACGCAAGCGTACCTTCACTTCCGGTAAGGAGTTCGCATAGATTTATTTCTTTGTCTGTTTCAGAAAAAACAGAAGATTCAATAAGCGCATCCAGGGCGTAACCTGTATTTCGCCTGTGTATTGCTGGTTTCGGAAACTGATCACGGATCTCCCTTTTAATTGCTTCGGAATTTAACTCGGCATGCAATAGTCCGTGTATACTCCCCTCCAAAGAAGGATCTAAGGTCTTGGTAATAAAGGCCTCTTTTGAAAGTGCCTTGAATTCAACTTCTTCACCATTAGACAAGATCGTTTTTAACCGAACCACCTTATCCCGAGTCACACCATACCTGATGCTGGTAGTTCCGCTACTATTGTTACCGACCATACCGCCGATCATACATCGATTCGACGTTGAAGTATTTGGCCCGAAATACAGTCCGTGAGGCTCTAAAAAAGCATTCAACTCGTCACGAATTACCCCGGGTTGCACAGTGACGGTCTTTTTCTCTTTATCCAGCGCCACGATTTCTGTGAAATACCGGGATACATCCACGATGATGCCCTCCCCTACACATTGCCCGGCCAGTGAGGTTCCGGCAGTCCTGGGAACCAGCGAGGTATTGTTTTCGGTAGCGAAACGGATGAGATGCTTAATGTCTTCAGAAGTCCTGGGAAAGGCTACGGCAAGAGGAAGTTTTCTGTAAACCGAGGCATCTGTAGCATATAATTTTCGATGCAGTTCATCATAATGGAACTCACCTTTAAATTTATACTGAAATGCCGCTAGTTTAGCCTTCATAGGAGTAAAGAGTAAAGGTAATAAACCCTGTCAATATCACTTCAAATTGAGCGTTGAAAAACAATTAATAAGTTTTCGAATCGTTAATTGATACAATAACTTCTTTATGTAATTTTGAAATAATCTTAATCTACTTTCTATGAAAAGACTCTTGCTCACATTAGTAACGATCACACTGATTTCAGTATCTATGAATGCTCAGCGAATCTCGAAACACGCCCTAGGACTTCGACTAGGAGATAGCGATGGATTTGGGACAGAAGTGAATTACCAGCTCGGACTTGGAGAAAATAACCGTCTCGAATTGGGTCTTGGTTGGCGCAATAGCAACAAAGTGACGGCTGTAAAAGCTGTGGCTCTCTATCAATGGGTATGGGTGCTGGACGGTAATTTCAACTGGTATGCTGGTGCCGGAGGCGGTGCTGGGCAGGTGAGTTTTGATGATGATTTTATCGGTGACCCCGATGATGAGACATTCCTGTTCGCGGCGGGCGACATAGGGATCGAATACAATTTTGATATTCCACTTTTATTATCCCTCGATTTCAGGCCCGAATTTGGTTTCGGAGATTATCGAGACGACGTTGATTTTGATATTGCCCTTGGTGTGCGGTATCAGTTCTGATAGAAAAAATATATCCTTTAAAGCCCTTCCAGTGCACTGAGAAGGGTTTTTTATTGGTGTAAATTCAGGAAAAACCCTCTTTCTTTATATGCTGTATATCAGTATTTTGCATCTATAAATTGATAATATGAGATTATTAAAATATTGCATTTGCTGTCTTCTAATCGCATCTCTGAGTTCCTGTTACACCGTTAGGTTTCAGGTTCATAATGGAGTTCCGGAAACTGAAGACAGTGATTCTGAAGATCCGCTGGCCGGACAGTTGTTTCGTGAAAAGAAAATGGTTGTGAATCGTAAAATGCTTCAAGGAAACGATTTTTTCACTATCAAAGACTGTGAATCCGGGTCATTGAACACCATTGAATACAAGACAACTTTTGGAGGACTGCTTCTTTACGTGATCACTTTAGGTAGGAATAAAGAGGTAAAAATTAGATACGTCTGCACCAAAGAGGGAAGCACCGATTTTTAAAACTAATAGCATGGCGAGTACAAATACGCAAAACAGGCAAAGGTGGAACACGCTTCATAAGAATGGTCCGTTTAGTCTAAAATTATTCCACGATACCAAGTTGAACCGGGATCTCTCAAAATTTGAGAGCTATAATGCCGCGGCCACCGAAATCAGGAGATTGATCAGGCTGGCGGATAATGCCAATGAACGATTTCGGCCTATGGGTTCAAAATGGTCACTCTCAAGCATAGCGCACTGTAAGGACCGAATGCATTACACCCCTAGATTAAATTTAAAATTCGCGGTTCGGGATAAAGATATTCATGCGAATTCGCCCTACAAGAGTGAGAATGTCTTCTTATTTCAATGTGGAAACGTGATTAAGGAGATTTCGCTGGCACTTCAGAAAAAACAGAAATCTTTAAAGACGCATGGAGCGAGTAACGGACAAACAATTGCCGGCTGTATCTCAACCGGCGTGCATGGGGCTGCTGTTGATGTGGGATCGGTTCAGGACTATGTGATTGGTCTCAATCTCATTACCGGTACTAAACCCGAAGATGTAATTTACCTGGAACGTGCCTCTAAACCTGCACTAAACGATGATTATATTGAGAACTTCAAGTGCAAGATAATTCGGGATGATGAGCTTTTCAATGCTGCACTCGTTGGTCTGGGATCTATGGGTTTTATTCACGGTGTTGTGCTGGAGGCTGAAGATATGTATCTGTTGCATAGATGTGTGAGAAAAATAAAGAAGGAGACAGCGCTTAAGCTTGCAAACACTTTGAATTTTGGCAATTTCGACCCACATTTTCCAGTAAATCCCCTGGATCCCAACCCTCCGGACTATCGGGGTGTACGTCCATATCACTTCAAAGTGTACATCAACCAATACAATGATGAGGCAACCTTGCCCGTGGAATTCATTTACAAAAGGGACTATTTCCCAAACTATAAGGATATCTACGAGGATCCGGTACCTAATATGGCCCAGTTCATTTACACTGATCTTATCAATACGCTAATCAAATTTGCCGAGAAGGTGCCTGGTTCAATACCTGCCTTAATTAATTTACTGAAGAACAGTATTATGCCTAAAGAGAATAAACCCGTCATGGGTAAACTCTGGGAGATTTTCTGGGATGCGCAGTACAAGGGAAGAGCATTTGCGTGTTCCTTTGGCGTAGATCATACCCACTCGGAAAAGGCCCTCAAGGTGCTGTCGAAGGTAACTGTAGATGATGGTCCTATTCCCGGGATCTTTGCAATGCGTTTTGTAAAACAATCCCAGGCTATGCTGGCTTGCACAAAATTTCCGTTTACCTGTATGATTGAGATCGATGGAATCCAATGGAAGGAATCTGATGGCCTGATAAGCCTTGAGGAATATTCAGAGAGAATGATCAATGCTTTGAAACAGAACAATATTCCATTTACGATTCATTGGGGTAAGAACGCCAAGTGGGATCATCCCGGGCTGGCGAATCATATGTTCGGAAACGATGTGAATAAATGGAAGCAGCTCAGGGCGCAATTGTTGTCACCTAGGATGCAGAAGGTATTCTCGAACAAATTCCTGGACGATATCAAGCTGTCCTGAATGAAATGAAAATCTGAATCATACTTCGACTGCCCGCCCGTTCCGTTCAGGCGGGCGCTCAGTACAGGAGTTCAGATTGACAGATTGTATTACATTTTTATGACACTAGTTCCAGGGCCTTTTCGTAGACTGCCTCGTAAAGCGGCACGATCATTTTGGTGTCAAATCTAGCAGCCTCCTCCTTCGCTTGTTTTTTGAATTTAGCCAGGGTTTCTTCCGAAGAAAGAATAGAAATTCCCTTAGCCGCCATGTCTTCAATATCGCCAACTTCACTTAGGTAACCGCTTACGCCCTGAACATTCACTTCAGGCAGACCCCCGGTATTAGTGGAAACTACCGGGACACCGCTAGCCATGGCTTCAAGAGCAGCCAGACCGAAACTTTCCTTTTCAGAAGGTAATAAGAACAGGTCTGAGAAGCATAATATCTTATCTACCTCATTACTATTTCCCAGGAAAGCTACCTTGTCCTCTATTCCTTTAACCTTACATAGTTTTTCACATGACTCCTTTTCAGGGCCTTCACCTACAATCAATAGCCTGGAAGGGATCTGGTTATTTATCCTGTCGAAAACCTCTATCACATCCTGTACGCGTTTTACCGGACGTAAATTACTGATGTGAGTAATGATCCGTTCATGTGGTTCGGCCATTAGATCCCGCTGACATTCTGTATACGGATTTACATGTTTTTCTACATCTATGAAGTTAGGTACAACGATGATCTCGTTAGTGATATCGAATAGATTTAGAGTGTCTTCTTTCAGACTTTCAGAAACGGAAGTCACTATATCGCTTTTATTTATACTGAAGGTTACAGCGGGTTTGTAGAAAGGATGATTTCCTACCAGGGTTATATCTGTACCGTGCAGTGTGGTAACCATGGGTATACTGATCCCTTCGGCCTGTAGCATCTTCTTTGCCATATAACCTGCATACGCATGCGGAATCGCGTAGTGTACATGTAACAAGTCGATCTTGTACTGTTTTACCACATTCACAAGTTTACTGGACAGGGCTAATTCGTAGGGCTGGTAATGAAATAAAGGGTATTCATTTACCGAAACCTCATGAAAATGAATATGGTGAGAAATGAGCTCTAGTCGAACCGGCTGCTTGTAGGTGATAAAATGCACCTCATGGCCGTGTTCGGTTAGTGCAATGCCAAGTTCCGTGGCAACTACTCCACTTCCTCCAAATGTTGGATAACATACTATCGCGATCTTCATATTATTGTTCTAAGGTATAATCAATGGCTTCATAAATAGCCTCTTGTATCTTACTTCGCAGATCACTTCCAATGAGTTTTCTGTTATCTGCAGAAGGATAGGTCCTGTTAGACAAGAATACATATACGATCTCTTGTTCTGGATCTGCCCAGGTAAATGTACCCGTAAATCCACTATGTCCGAAACTGGTCATGGAAACACACCCACAGGTTGGACCTACATCCCCTAGTTGTGGTTTGTCGAAACCTACGCCTCTCCTTACATCTTCATCGCAATAATAGCATGTATTGAAGAGGTCCAGGGTTTCGGGTTTGAAATAACGTTTACCTCCGTAATACCCTTTCCATAGGTACATCTGCATGATCTTGGCGACATCATTCGAATTGCTGAACAAGCCTGCATGGCCACTTACACCACCTAACATAGCCGCTCCCTGGTCATGAACGTATCCATGAACTTTCTGCATTCGGAAGTAATTGTCTTCTTCGGTTGGGACAATATCATCTTTTGAAAACTTCCTGAGTGGATTATACGTGCTATAATTTGCACCAAGCGGACCGTACAGATCTCTTTGGGTAATTCGGTCCAGGGAAGTTCCGTAGAAATCCTCCAGGTATTTTTTCAGAATATAAAAAGGAAGGTCGCTGTATTTATAACTAAGTCGTTTACGTAGATCACTTTCTTTAATGGCATCGTATATACTGTCCTTGTAGTCTTTCCGCATATACATATCATTCGCTACCTGGATGCTAAACTCATCCGACTTCTTCGAAGAATAATACTTTGAACTAGGCTTTTTTGTTACCGTATCCAGTGTTTGGACATAAAAAGGTATCCATGCTCGCAAACGGGCGTAATGAGAAAGCATGTCTCTTAAGTTGATGTTCGCCTTGTTCGAACCTTTGTATTCAGGAAGCATTTCCGAAAGTTTACTATCCATATTCACGATGTCCCGGTCTACCAGTGACATCATCATGGGAAGAGTTGCCAGTATCTTAGTAAGAGAAGCTACATCGTACACATCATCGGATCGTACCCTGAGTTTTCTGTTCTGGGTATGATGACCAAAATTCTTATCGTAGATCACTTTACCCTTTCTTGCAACCAGGATCTGGGCACCAGGCATCATATCACCCCAAAGTCCAATTTTGGCCAGGGAGTCGATCTTCCTGAGCTTATAGCTGTTCACTCCAACGCTTTCAGGGGTTCCGTATTGGAGTCGGCGTAACGATTTTGTCTGAAATCTTGTATTCAAGGGAAAGTCTTTTCCAAGTGAAACAGGAAGTTTACCATTGGCTTCACGAGCCCCAAAGATCAATTGGGCGGATAATTCCTGGGCGACTTTACTGTTTTGATAAGACATAATAACTCCGTTGAGATTACCGGGAGCATTTATGTCCAGCATGGCGTAGGGCCTGGCAAAAATATCCAGTATCACCGTATTCGTTCTGGCGATCTCATACAACCAAACCAATTCCTTATCGGTGAATTTGTAGTCCTTCCAGGGATTTGCATTCGATTTATGAAAACCGATGATCACATAGTCATATTTTTTTAGTTTCTGAAGATAACTATCCAGCGTTTTAGCCTTCACCCAATCAATTGCCGCGTACTTTCTAAGCTGGTTCAGGAAAGGCCTTCCATCGTCATCACCTAAATTCACATAGGCGATTTTTTTATCATGAAGATCTTTGATCGGCAGTACTCCTTCATCATTTTTGATAACAGTTAGTGCCTGCTCCATAGCGAGCTCGTAGAGGGCGTCATCGACTACCGAATTAAGGTCTTCATACAGGTAATTTGAGTTAACCGGTTTGTATTCGTTAAGTCCTACCAGGTATTTGGCATATAATATTTTTTTTACTGAATGAGCGAGGCGCTCTTCGGTAATTACCTCTTCCCGGTAAGCATTCACTAACATTTCCTGGGCTTTCGGAATGTCTTCAGAAATAAGTAATACATCATTACCCGCCAGAAATGCCGCAAGATCGATCTCACCAGGCTCACTGAAATTAGAGGCACCTTTCATATTGAGGGCATCTGTGAATATCAGCCCATTAAAACCGAGTTCACCTTTAAGCGTTGCCGTTACAATATCTTCAGAGATGGAAGAGGGAAAACCATCCCGTTTTTCCATGGAAGGTACATTGAGATGTGCAACCATCACGCTGCTCAAACCCTGACTGATAAGTTGTCTGTAGGGATACAATTCGACACTATCGATTCTTTCTTTGGTGAAATTTATGGTAGGCAGGGTTTTGTGAGAATCCGTATCGGTGTCTCCATGCCCGGGAAAGTGTTTCGCGTTTGCTAGTACTCCAGCGTTCTGCATGCCTTTCATAAAAGCCAAAGCTTTCATGCTAACGTTCTCCTTATCTTCCCCGAACGATCGATTTCCGATGATAGGGTTCTTTGGATTGGTATTGATATCGACTACCGGTGCAAAATTGATATGAACACCCAGTCGTTTGGAGTGTACTCCTATGCGTTGTCCTACCTTCTCAACAATGGAATTATCCGTTATGGCTCCAAGTGTCATATTCCACGGATAGGAATAGGTAGAATCGAGTCGCATTCCCAGGCCCCATTCAGCGTCCATGCCTATCATAAGAGGCACTTCGGAAAGTTCCTGGAACTCATTATTGAGTTTCGCCTGTCGCATGGGACCTCCTTTGGAAAAGATGACCCCTCCGATATAATTATCTGAAATTAACTTGCGCGTCTTGTCATTTACAGCTTTGGAATCGCTGGAGAATACGACGGTCATAAATAACTGACCTATCTTTTCCTGGAGCGACATTTTGTTGTAGATACTATCTACCCACTTCTTCTGATTCTCGAAATCGTCTTTATCTATCAGTGGGTTGATTTGCTGCCCGTAAGAATACAGGAATGAGAGCGCGATAAGTGAGGTTACGAGCAGTCTTTTCATCATATGTCGAAAGTAACAAAAACTATGCTAAAAAACGACTGTGCCAGCTGTCCTTTGCAGGCACTTCCCAGTGTTCTTTATATTCGGCTTTTGTATTCACTAAATTGTTGAAAACCACAGTGTTTGGGGATACTGAACGTGCCTTGGCCATTTTTTTAAAATCGGCAAGGGACTTATGTGCGATGAACTTACCATTGTAAAAAGTAACATTCATCTTATCTAAAAGGTCTACAGTGAGATCTTTTTCTATTGATTGTATAAAACGAACAGACGCATCTATACTACAACCGGAAGCTGAGGCATTAGCCTGGTTAAGTCCGATCACAATGAAACGATTGTAACGAACTTCAAAACCGGCTTCCAGATCGGCTCCGTGAGCTGTCCATTGCGACAGGAACTCAGCAGCCTTAATTTCTATGGCGGAAACTTCCTCATCCGAAAGTTTCCTGTTCGCCTGGTAGATCCAGATCCTGGATTCATCGGGTAATTTGTCAAAATCTATTACCATTACTAGAGGTCTTCTGCATTAGCGATCATTTCTGCAACATCCATTACCGAAATCTCTTCTTCTTTTTCTTTCGCTTTGATCCCATCGGTCATCATGGTATTGCAGAACGGGCATCCGGCAGCGATCATATCCGGTTTGGTTTCCAGTGCTTCTTCGGTGCGCTCGATATTAACATCCTTATCCCCTTTCTCAGGTTCTTTGAACATTTGAGCTCCTCCGGCACCGCAGCATAAGCCGCGGGATTTGCAGCGTTTCATCTCCACCAATTCCACTTCGAGTTTCCGAAGCAATTCTCTTGGCGCTTCATACTCGTTGTTGGCCCTGCCCAGGTAGCAAGGATCGTGGAAGGTGATCCGTTTTCCTTTGAACTTACCTCCTTCTACTTTCAGTCGGCCTTCATTTAAAAGATCTCTCAGGAACTGAGTATGATGCACCACATCGTAATTACCACCTAATTCAGGATATTCGTTTTTTAAGGTGTTAAAGCAATGCGGGCAGGCGGTTACTATTTTCTTTATTTCATAACCATTTAGTACCTGGATGTTCATCATGGCCTGCATTTGGAAAAGAAATTCGTTTCCAGCTCGTTTTGCCGGGTCTCCCGAACAACTCTCTTCCGTTCCAAGCACGGCAAAATCCACCCCTGCGTTGTGAAGGAGCTTAACAAAAGCCTTGGTGATCTTCTTGGCCCTGTCATCAAAACTACCGGCACAACCCACCCAGAAAAGAACTTCCGGTTGTTTTCCCTGTGCCATGTATTCCGCCATGGTTGGTACCTGAATAGACTCACTCATAGAAATCTTCTTTTAATCTTCAAAGACCTGTATAGTTATGTTCTTCTCTACCAGGTCGGTAAATTTACCTCTGTAACGAGTGGCTTTTACCAGGTGATTATCGATCCAGTGATAGTTTCCACCTCTTGGCTTACCCATTAACAGTGAATGGTATTTGAAACCGTGCTTATTCAGCCAGGTTTCGGTAATCTCCCTGTGATCTTCCGTTCGGGAAGTGAAGTAGCAAATAAGATGCCCTTCGTCATACCACTTATTACATGTTTTCAATGCATCCGGAAATGGTGCACAAGTGGCCATACGCTCCGGTTGTTCATTTGGGACATCTTCTGTAATGGTTCCGTCGATATCGATAAGGTAATTCTTAACACCTTCGGGTAATACCGGGCTAACCTGTTCTCCTTGTTCTACTTTTTCGTGTAGTAACTTTTCAGCTTCTTCTCGTTTCACACCTTACAATTTTAGTAATTATCTGAATATTTTAATTATAAAATTGAGAACTTGCGTAACCGCTTGCTACGCTCGCTCTCAAATTGAAAATTTTATTCATTCCCTTTCTTCAAAAAATGCTTAAAATTTATCAATATTCGTTTCATTTATGCTTCGTTTTTCCAGTTCAATCTATCCATTTGGTTATACGGCCATGGAGCGCCGTTGTTTTCAATATTGGTCATTGCCACGTTTAATTCTGTTGGTGCGGCCGATTGTTCCATAACAAGATATTGCCTCATGTCCATGATTATGGAGAGCGGATCAATACTAACAGGACAGGCTTCAACACAGGCATTACAGGTTGTACATGCCCATAATTCTTCCCTGGAGATATAATCGTCCAGTAATTGCTTTCCATCTTCCTTGAACTCACCGTTTTTGTTGATGTTCTTTCCAACTTCCTCCAACCGATCCCGTGTATCCATCATGATCTTACGGGGAGATAGCTTCTTTCCGGTCTGATTGGCCGGACACTCACTGGTACAGCGTCCACATTCGGTACAGGTATATGCATTCAGTAGCTGGACCCTGTTTAAATCCATCACATCACTAGCCCCAAATTTGGCCGGTGTTTCGGCACCTTCGGGCGGTGCGGCGAATGGATCTGCGTTGGGATCCATCATAAGCTTCACTTCATTAGTGACGGATTCCAGGTTGCTGAATTGCCCTTTTGGGTTGATCTTTCCGAAGAAAACATTGGGAAAAGCAAGTAGAATATGCAGATGTTTACTGAAATACAGATAATTCAGGAACACTAAAATGCCAAGAATGTGTAACCACCATGCTATGCGTTCTACGAGTACCAATGTATCTACAGACATATCGCTGAAGAGTGGCAGCATGAAATTACTTACCGGGAACATACCAGCTTCAGAATAATGTTCTGCACCTAATATTTGCAACTGATGGTCTGTCGCATTCATGGTGAGGAACAGCATCATCAGGACTACTTCAAAATAAAGAATGTAATTCGCATCGTTCTTTGGCCAGCCCTTCATCTCCGGGTTCATGAAACGCTTTATGCGTTGAACATTACGCCTGATCCAAAATACGACTACAGCAACCAGGACCAATAGCGCCAGAACTTCGAAGGATGCAATAAGCCAATCGTAAACGGGCCCAAGAAAAGAAAAGATCCTGTGTGTGCCGAATATACCGTCTATAATGATCTCCAGGACTTCAATGTTGATAATTACAAAGCCCACATATACGATGATGTGCATGATGCCAGAGACGGGACGGACAACCATTTTCGACTGCCCTAAGGCAATACGAACCACGTTCCCCCAGCGTTCTTTTTTATCGGTCACCTCCCCTATTTCTCGTCCTAATTTTATGTTGCGAACTACTTTGCGGATATTTCGGGTGAAGAACCCGATCCCAACAATCAATGCAATTAGGAATAAGATATTTGGAAAATAATCTAGCATTTACTCTTCGTTTTCTTTTGGCGGTTCGTAGGGTTTAGGACGTTTTCCGAAGAGCGAAAAATGCACGTAACGCTTCGGATTTAGTCTCATATCCTCTAATAATTTTTCTATTTGAAGGGATGCCCCAGCAAGGTTGTCGTACAGTTCTTCATCCTTCAGCAATTTGCCCACACTTCCTTCACCGCTCTCTATTTGGGAAGCAATATTTTTGAAGCGATTTAGTGTACCCTCCAGTTCTTTTGCCATTTTACCAACTTCGATCTCAGCAAGTGAGTCGGACAGTTTCGCGAAGTTCTCTGAGGTACTGTCAAGGTTTGCTATGGTGCTGTTGAGTTTGTCTTTGTTATCTTTTAAAAGAGTATTCATGGAAGAAGAAGCTCCCCTGAATTCGGCCACTGTGGCACTTAGATTTGCAATGGTTCTCTTAAGATTTTCTCTGCTGTCTTCGTCCAGAACTTCATTCACACTTATTAGCAGCGTATCCAGGCTGGTAAGTGTACTCTGAACCTTAGCTTCCAGCGGTGCCAGCTTACCGGTAACCTGATCCATTATATTTTGTTGTATCTCTCCTTTTAACGTATCGCCGGCCTTTGCTACGTTATTCGGGTCGTAGGACGGTTTAATGCCCAGATTATTTCCGCCGATAAAACTACTGCTGTAGATCTCTACTATGCTTTCTTTGGAAAAATTGAATTCCTTTTCTACGGAAAATGTAACCAGAAGATCTCCATTGCCATTCACAAAATCAATGTCAATAACTTTTCCTACCTGGTAACCGTTAATAGTTACTGGTGCACCAACGGCAAGGCCTTCCACATTGTTGTACTTCACAAAAAACGTACGCTGATTATCGAGCAGATTCGTCCCTTTGAGATAGCTGTAACCAAAGATGAAAAGTAGGATGACTACTATAGCGAAAATGCCTGTTTTTAGTTCTTTGGATAGCTTCAAGGGCCGTTTTTTAAGTGCTGAAACAAATTTAGAAATAAATCTAATAAAACCGATCTATTTGTCTCCCGATTTTAGGACCTGCGATAGTTTTAATTTCTCGCCATCCCTGAAGGCTACAATGTAACAGGTAGGATAGCCATTGTCCTTTGCATAGGTCTGCATGAGGCGGATTTTGTTATAATCGGACGTCTTCCCATAATAGTATTTATATAAGCCATCTTCCAGATGCCGATTCACTTCTTTCAATCCGTTAAAATTATAAGCAAAGGTTTCGATCTTCTTTTTACTAGCCAGTAACTGTACTTTAAAAACCACATCTTCATAGATGTCTTCCTCGGCCTTTTCCATCGCTTCTTCAATTTCCTTCTCAGTTATCACAGGGTTCTGTGATTCTGCCGTTGCGAGCAATAAGTTCTTTCGATAGGTAACAATACCATTTGCGATCTCCCTTGCGAGTTGTTCCCTACCTTTTTTGGAGTTTACGTAGGGTCCTTCTTTTTTGTGCGTTAAAAAGCCCAGTTCTACCAGGACACTTGGCATGTAGGTGTTATGCAGAACCCAAAAAACATCCTGTTTCACGCTTCTATCCTTCCTTTTGAGATTGTTCACCATATTACTCTGGATGAGACCGGCAAGCATGATAGACTGGTCCAGGTATTCTTCTTGAAGAATGGTGAGACCGATAAACGATTCCGGAGAATTAGGGTCGAATCCAACGTACTTCTCTTCGTAATCATCCTCAAGGAAGATTACTTCATTCTCTTTTTTGGCAGTATTCAGGTTCTGTTTGCTCTTGCTTAGACCCATAACAAATGTTTCCGCTCCATAGGCCTGTGTGTGATGGGAATTACAGTGAATGGAGACAAATACGTCGGCATCTGCTTTATTCGCAATGGCTGCTCTTTCGTGTAATTCCAGGAATACATCTGTTTTGCGAGTGTAGATTACCTTGATATACGGTTGTTTTTCGAGGATCTTCCCTACTTTCAGCGTTACATCAAGCGCTATATCCTTCTCTTTATAACCATTTCCCCTGTTACCTGGATCCTTGCCTCCATGACCTGCATCCAGTACAACCACGAAGGTTTTGTTGGTATCATTGTTGTGGCCAATGAAGGATGCCAGCGTTAAAGCAGTGATGGCAAGTACGAAAAAAAGTAAAATCTTCGTTCTCATGTTGTTAATAACGTGTGATGAAAATTGATATTTTAAAATCCGAAATTTAAAATCCCACATAAAAAATATGCTTAATTTTGGATATTCAAAAACTAGGCCAAACGGGCATAGCGTATTTTGCTCATCACAAAGAAAATCGAAAATAGGTTATGCAAAGTTCCTTTGTTGAAAATTTAATTTTAAACTTTTGAACAATTTTTCAAAATCATACAAAGGAATTTTCTCTTCTTATCTCCTTGGTTATTTAAGGATGCCTGCTCTGTGTCTTCGGCTTGTTTTGTTTTTTTTCGGAATAGGATACCTCAATGCTCAGGATATACCACCAAAAAACGAAGTGGTTATTGAGAGCGAAAAGGACGCAGACACCACTACGGTGAGTATATCACCCTTTCAACCACCGATTAACGAAGCAGTGCAGGATACAGTTAAGGTAGATACTGTGATCCCTGAGCCTGAAATGTTACAGGACATTGTGGATTATTACGGTGAAGATTATGTGTATATCGACCGAAAGTACAACAAGGTGTATATGTATAACAATGCCTTCATCGTGTATGAAGACATGCGTATAGATGCAGGTCTCATTATCCTCGATCTGAACAAGAACGAGATCTCGGCCAAGGGAATTGACAGTGCGGGCGTCTACTCGCAGAAACCAGTATTTGTTCAGGGGCCAAATGAGGCAAAACCGGATTCGCTTCGCTTTAATACTGAAACCAAGAAAGCCATAGTATACAACACTGTAACCGAAAACCAGGGAATCACGGTCATTGCCCAAACAACCAAGAAAGAGAATGATTCGGTGTACTTCCTTCGGAATGTGAAGTTTACTACCTCTAAAAATGTAGAAGACCCGGAGTATTATTTTTATACTCGAAAAGCAAAGTTCGTTCCCAGGAAAAAAGTGGTAACAGGGCTCACCAATATGTACATCGCAGATGTGCCTACTCCTATCGGGCTGCCATTCGCCTTTTTTCCGCTTACTGAAAATCGGACTTCAGGATTTATCATCCCGACAATTGGGGATAATAACAATCGTGGATTCTTTTTTCAGAACGGAGGTTACTATTTTGCCATTAACGATTACATAGATCTCACCATTTTAGGTGATTATTACACCAATGGAAGTTACGGGCTTCGGGGTGAGACTGCCTATAGCCTTCGCTATAAATTCAGTGGAAACATCAGTGTGCGTTATGAGAACCTGATCAATAGTGAAAGGGGATTCCCGGATTTTAGTCAGAGTTCCCTTTACAACATACGTTGGTCGCATCAGCAGGATCAAAAAGCGAATCCAACTTCGCGATTCTCTGCTTCGGTAAACCTTGGTAGTAGCCGATTCTTCAGACAATCCATAAACCAGGTGAACAACGCCAGTGCCCTGGTAAACACACTAAGTTCTTCAGTTTCTTATGCAAAGACATTCGAGGGAGAACCGCAGGTGAATGTGACAGTTGCTGCTACGCATCAGCAGAATACGAATACGGAGCAGATCAATATGTCGCTGCCCAACCTTAATGCCAATGTTTCTCGAATCTTCCCATTTGCTCCTAAATCGGGGGTTAAGAAAGGAATTATTCAGAATATAAACTTACAATACGACCTCTCTGCTGAAAATCGCATCACTACCGTAGATTCGCTTTTTTTTAAGAGCGAGATGTTTAACGATGCTGAAGTGGGAGCACGCCACTCCATCCCCATTAGCACTAACTTCAAGATATTTGATTACGTAAGCGCATCGATTAGTACGGGTTTAAATGAAGTTTGGACCCTGAAAACCATTCGTGAGGATTACGATCCCACGGCTAACGATGGTGAAGGTGGTGTTGTAAGGGACACTGTTTCAGGTTTCGACCGTTTCCTTACCTATAACTTCTCTACAAGTTTGGGAACCACGCTTTACGGAATGTTTAACTTTGAAAAAGAAGGAGAGGATAAAAAGATCAAGGCTGTCCGTCACGTAATGCGACCTTCTATTTCCTACAACATAAACCCTGCCTTCGACCAGTATTACGACGAATATACTATTCCTTCTGCCGATCCCACTGTGAATGCTGAAGTAGTTCAATACACTCGCTTTCAGAATAGTATTTACGGCAGGCCGGGAAGCACATTCGCGAGTTCACTTGGTTTCAATCTCAGTAATACCCTGGAAGCTAAAGTGCGAAGTAAGGACACCACTGAAACCGAACCTCGAAAGATCATACTTCTGAACAACCTAAATTTTAGAACTGCTTATAACCTTGCCGGAGATTCACTCCGTTTAGATCCTCTAAGTTTTTCGGGTAGCATACCAATTGTGAAAAAGCTGGATCTGAACTTCCTCGGACGTTTGGATCCTTATGCGTTAGACAACAGCAATAACCGAATCGAAGAGTGGAATATAGACAACGGTGGAAGCCTTTTCAGACTCACCAATGCCAATATTAGCTTTAACTATTCCTTTTCCAGTAAGGATTTTGAGCGAGATGAGGATGATGACCCCAATCTTAACGACGAGACCTTTAGGAACGGCGGACGTCCGGATGACCTGTTCGGTGATTCAACTTCGATCAACGATAGAGCCCTAACGCGGGATGAAGAGACGGAACGAGAGCGGAATGTCGATTGGTATAACTTCTCCATACCCTGGGACCTCAGAGTTGCGTATACAATGACTTATTCAAATCAACGCAGGCAGAATGAGATAAGTTCACAATCGCTGATGTTTAGCTCAAATGTTGAATTATCACCAAGATGGAGCGTGGGAGTATCTTCGGGATATGATTTTGTAAATAAAGGTGTGACCCTAACGCAGTTGCGTTTTGTTCGCGACCTTGAAAGTTGGGAGCTTCGCTTTAACTGGACTCCCATTGGAAGTATCAATACCAGTTGGTACTTTTATGTAGGTATACGTTCCAACGTACTAAGTGACATCAAATACGATCAACGACGAGAACCGGACCGAGGGTTGTAGTGTTCCATGAGCAGTGTTCAGTAAGAAGTTAGCAGTGAAAAGTGAGAAGTGAGAAGTGAGAAGTGAGAAGTGAGCAGAGTGAACAGTAATTATATAGATTACGAACATACTAACATACTAACATACTAGCATACCAACACACCAACACACCAACATACTAAAATACCAATACACTATCCAATGAAAAAAATCATTAACACTTCCAAAGCCCCTGCACCAATTGGACCTTACAACCAGGCCGTGATGAAAGGAGATATGCTCTATACTTCGGGTCAGATCGCTATACTTCCGGAAACAGGTGAATTGTTCGAGGGAAGCATTTCAGAAGAAACAGAGATCGTAATGCAGAATATGAAAGCTGTATTGGAAGCTGCAGATATGACTTTCGAAAATGTACTGAAGACTTCGATCTTCATAAGCGATATGAAGAATTTTGCCGAGATTAATGCCGTCTATGGGAAATACTTTGATGAGGATACAGCTCCAGCCCGTGAAACTGTGGAAGTAGCTAACTTACCGAAATACGTGAATGTAGAGATTTCGATGATCGCTTCCCGCTAGTTTTCGTTCTCCTTGATAGCGTTGTTATTGAATTCATCCGGAATAGAATTATCGTCCGGGGTGACAGGAAGACTTTCGCCTGATTCCAGTTCGACTTTCCGATTAAACAATTTGTAAATCAATTCGCTGAAAGTGTCGAAATCCACGGAATAGGATAGCCCCGCCCCCTGTTCAAAGATCTGGTCTTCCCCAATGAACTGAATATCCGCTTGCCTATTAAAGAAGTTAATACGCAGGGTTCCGTCTTCATTTACCAGCCATTGCACCTCAATATCCCCCGCTACTGTGGATTCGTTTACACCACCCACGGGCACACCTACTTTTCCGTTAATGATGATACGATCGTTTATTTGTGTGGTCAGAGTGATACCAACCTGGTCGGCGATATCCTGGTCTGGAGTTCTTTGACCCGGGGTGTAGTCCAGACCCACTTTAAATTTAGAGTCCTGCCCGGCGAAAATGTCGTTTACCAAACTGGAAACGCTTTGTGCTACCGTATTTGAGAAGGCTCCACTCCCTTGTAAATTGTCGTTCACGAATGAGTTGGACGCGAGCAGGAACAAGGCTTGTTTTTCTCTTTGTTCCGCGTTCTGTAGTTTATATTCCAACTCACTTCGTACAATAGAAGAAGCACCGGGGAAACCGATCTCAAAGTTGATATCGGGTTGAATTAGTTCACCCGTTAGCCCTATTAAAACCTCCACATCGATCTTTCGGTTCACGGATGGATTATCGAGTAAAATAGATGGGTTGGCTGTAGTTTCGTACTTGGCGGTAAGATCCAGGTTCGCCCGTTCCGGTTTTCCGTCCCAGGTAATATTTCCTCCGGGTTCCACCGTAAACGTTTTCTGAACTATTCCACCGTAACGGAAATCGTAGGTTCCTTCAATCACAAGGAAGTCACCCCACATCCTGAATTTACCCAGGGTATTGATCTCCAGTAGTAGTATACCGGCTCCTCGACCTTTCAATCTTGAATTGTTTTCCTGGTCAACAACTACTTCTACTTCGGCGTTTTTGTTAATATCCAATTCGAAATTGAGCGAGAGTCCCTTAACTTCTTCAGATACGATGGTCTCACCACTAATACGTGCTGCTTTTTCTTCGGGAGATAGGAATTTGATAAAGGAATCGTCGCCTATGGATTCCGTATCACTTAAAGGAATCTTGAATGTCGTTCCTTCTTCGGTAGTTGCCACTACGTCTATTACCAATTCCTCGGCCGGACCTTTTATGTCCGCTGTACCACTGATAAAAGCAGTACCGTAATAGAGCGCTTCATCATCAGGAGGCGTGTCCAGAGCAATAAGGCGATCTGTACTAATGTTAAGATCTAGCTCCCAGTCTCCAAATTTACGATGAGTTGCAAAGCCTTCCAGAATACCCGAGGTGTTGTATTTTGTGTCTGTGATTGTAGTTCTGCCAAGATCGAATTTATCTTTGGTCACAATGATCTGTGTATTATCGGCCAGGTCGAAATCCGTATTCAGGTAGGGAATCTTGAGTCCGCTTTCCTCCAGGATCAGCCTTCCAAGTATAGCCGGCGATTGATAATTGCCAACTACCTTTGCACTACCTGTAACGTACCCTCTAATATCGGTGATCACGTCCCCTCCGAAAGGGCTAAAAGCTTGTAAGTTAAAACGTTCGAAATCTACATCGAGTCCAATTTGAGGAGTCTCCGGGGCAACATCGATCTCTCCTACCGCACTGATGTTTTTCACATTTTCATTGATAAGAGTGGAATTGATATAATATTTAGTAAGATCTTCATTTCCACTTATTTTTAGTGAAAGATCGCCAAAGTCTATGTCGTTTACTTTTACGTCCTCTATCGCAACATTGGAACTTGGATAATACAATCCCCTTTTCTGAATAAAATTGAGCCTACCGTTCACAAGGCCCTCCAGATCCAGGCTATCGATATCAGGAGCGATATTTCCGAAGTTAACATTCTGAAATTCGAGCTTTAGATTCTTGTATGCCGAATCCTGAACCACACCTGCAAAGCGGATGTATTCCTCATCATGATTCAGCACGAGAGAATCCACCTTGATATATTTAAAATTTTCGCTGAAACTGATCTTGTTAAGCTTGTTATTATTCTTATTGATCAACCAGACATTGTCTTTGTAGGTTATGTCGGAACGCTTAACACCTACTACCGACTTCCCCTCGGGATTGATGGTGTGATAGAGAGAAAAATTAAACAAATCGCGTTTTTTCTTTCCACCCTTGAAACGCGAACGGATATACAAGGTATCGAGCAAGGTTTTATTAATGACATTGATATCGGAAACCTGGTATTTTCCAGTATCGATTGAATCGATCGAAATGTATGTATTGTAGAGTGGATTATCGTTATCCACCTGTATGTTTACTTTTCCCAGATAGTTCTCCAAGGCGAGAATTTCAGGCGAACGGAAATCCAGTTTGAATTCGGATTCATCGGAGCTAACCGAACCTCTCAACCGTGTATTCTCGCCAAGTTTCAGTTGAGGCACAAAGACTTCGACCAATTTGTTATACACTTCAAACTCGTAGTCGATATACTGATTCTCCGTAACCTCGTTAGGTATGTAATTGGCATAGATGCTACCTACCCCATTTCTGAAAAGGTTCGGGACATCTTCGATAAGAAATTCCCCCTCAATTTTACCATCCACTATATCCGGAGATTGAATACGGATGGTTCGAACCGATCCTTCAAAAGAAGAAGTGATCAGGAAGTCATCGAAGAAGAAATCATCGTCTTCATTCTGGTAGAATGATTGTATGAATTCGATAGTTCCTTCAGCATCATTAATGGTAGTCCCATCCATGTCCATTATAATGCTCCCGGCGAAAACCGAAATACTATCCCTTTTGAATAAGTTTAGCTTATTTAATTCGGCAAATTCCACATCGGCTCTAAAATCGTACTGATTAAACTCTTTGGACACATCCACCAGTCCGCGGAATTCCATTTGCAGATTGGGGTCGTTTATCACCAGATCACCATCAAATAAAGGATTCTTTAAGTTCCCGGAAACAGAAATATTCTGGTATCTATATCCTTCAAGACCAAAAGATCTGATAGTTCCTTCAATTTGCGTATCTACAGTCTCCTGGGTAAAACCTCTTCCATTAAAATTGAGATTGGCGGTTACTTCACCCACAGATTCGCTACCCATTATCTTCCCTAAATCAAATTTTTTGAGAAGTACTTCTCCCTTGTAATAAGCATTCTCAATATCGATGGTATTTCCCATCTTAAAAGAGGTTTCAAGGCTACCTATTCTACTGCTTAGGCTGCTCTTTGTTTCTAATTCAGATTGGGTGACAGTGGTATTTCCATTGAATGTAAACCTGCCAAGTGGTTTTATTTCCATCGGAAGGATATCTCCTAAAATTCTTGGCATAAGGCGACGCAGATCATAGTAATCTGATACGATATTGTGATTTCTCATGATTATGGTGAAATCATCTTGCTTTTTCAGGAGGTCCTTGAAGTAAAAATTACCTCTTACAATCGAAAGTCCTGTCCTGAGATCGACATTCATAAATGTGAAATCATTGAGAGTTCCCTTCAGGTCCCCACTCACTTTTATTATTTGATTCGGACCAAATTCATTGTAGAAATCGTTCAAGTCATTAGTTGCGATCGTAGCATTCTTCAATTGAGCCGTGATAATGACGTTGTTGTTGAAATCGCTCATGCCGGATTTGGCATAGTCGAATACTACAGTACCCGTAACGAGTGATTCACCCGTGTCAAGCTCCATGTCTTTGAACTGCATCCGCTCGTTGTTGTAAGAAAAATTAGCAGACAGATTTTCGAGTGGCACCCCAAAATCGGTGAGCATTGACAAGGCCATGATCTCCGCCGTGATATCTTCTCCGTCGATATTGAAATCCCTAGCCTTAAGGAAAATGTTGTCCAGGGTAAGTATTTCAGGCTCATCAAGGTTCTCGTCTGTGATCTTTACGCGAGTGTTGAGTAAGGCTATGTCGTTACTTAGAAGAAAAAATGGCTCGGTGGAAGGTTCTCCAGTGTTGAACTTTTCAGTAAAAATGTAGAGGTTGTCATCCTGCTCGTCCCGGTAGGTTTTGATGTAGAGTTTTGAATCCTTGAGTTTAACTTCACCGAATTCCAGCTTACCTTTAATGAGGTTGGGAACACTTAGAATGTCAGTCTGCAACTGTTTGGCGTAGATGAGGGTATCGTTGTAATGGTCGGCAATGTATACTTCGCGTATATCTACCTCCCCTTTCCAGTTAAGCCCGATCCTTTCGATATTGATATTGGTACCGTAGGTTTCGTTGAGGTCCTCAGTCACTTTTTTTCCTATCTTGGTCTGAACAGCCGGAATGGAGAGAATGATCACAGTGAGCAGTAGTAGCAAAACTATTACGGCAAAGGTGCGAACTATTATTTTCCGGAGTTTTTTGATACGCTACTAAAGTTTTATTTTTGCACCCAATAAACGTGCCCAATTCCTTGAAAGACCAAAATATCTACATCCTCGGCATTGAATCTTCCTGTGACGACACGGCAGCCTCTGTTATTAACAACGGCGTGGTTTTATCTAATGTTGTTGCGACGCAGAAAATTCACGAGGCCTACGGCGGTGTTGTTCCCGAACTGGCATCAAGAGCCCATCAGCAGAATATTGTGCCTGTGGTTCATGAAGCGCTGCGTCAAGCAAATATCGACAAAAAAGCCGTAAGCGCCATAGCTTTTACACAGGGTCCCGGACTAATGGGTTCACTGCTGGTAGGAGCTTCATTTTCCAAGTCATTTGCAATGGGAATGGGAATTCCTCTACTCGCTGTAAATCACATGCAAGCCCACATCCTGGCTCACTTCATCAAAGATGAGGAACAAAAAGCGCCCGGTTTTCCGTTTATAGCCCTAACAATAAGTGGCGGACACACACAGTTGGTGAAAGTGAAGAATTACTTTGATATGGAGATCATTGGTGAAACCCTGGATGATGCTGTTGGGGAAGCTTTCGATAAATCCGCCAAGATCCTTGGCCTTCCCTATCCGGGTGGGCCCATGATGGACAAGCTGGCCCAACAAGGCGACCCCTCCCGATTCCCGTTTCCAAAACCTAAGGTAGGTCCGTTGGAGTTCAGTTTTAGTGGTTTGAAGACGGCTGTTCTGTATTTTGTTGAAAAAGAAACAAAAGCAAACCCAAACTTTGTCGAGGAAAACCTGAACGACATTTGTGCTGGTATTCAGTCCACCATAGTCGAATATTTAATGGACAAACTCAAAAATGCCGTAAAGATCACAGGTATTAATGAAGTGGCTATAGGTGGCGGTGTTTCGGCTAATAGTGGGATTAGAACAGCGCTAAGGGAGGCTGAACAAAGCCTGGGTTGGAAGACCTATATTCCTAAATTTGAGTATTGTACAGATAATGCGGCGATGATCGCAATGGTTGGAGAGCTTAAATACCGAACACAACAATTTGCTGAAACGGATGTCATTTCAATGGCGCGAATGAAATTCTGATGCAAGAGAAAACCGAAGAACTGCTTAGAAGAATTCGTGTGGCACTAAAGCCATGGGGGAATCATATAACCGAAAAAAGAATGTTCGGTGGTTACTGTTTTCTGTATAAAGGAAAAATGTGCGTTGGAGAAACTAAACAGCGTCTAATGGTACGTGTTCTCAATGATCACATGGATATAGTAATGAAAGAAGCGCATGTTGGTCCTATGGCTTTCACAGGTAAGCCTATGAAGGAATTTGTGTTTGTTTCTGAAGAAGGCTACAATACTGAAGAAAAATTGCAACGTTGGGTGGAATATGGGATTGAACATGTAAAATCCAAAACTGAAGGCTGATGCAGTTATTCTATCATCCGAACCTTGAAGCTGATGCCGGTGATGTTTCCTTCGATAAGGACGAAAGCAGGCATATTTCGAAAGCACTTCGGAAGCAACACGGGGATATACTGTTTATTACGAACGGTCGGGGTTTTCTGTTTACAGCCGAACTTTCACATGTTGATCATAAATCCTGCCTGGCAAAAATAACTTCAGTAGAAAAGAAACCAGCACTACCCTACCATTTACATCTGGCAGTAGCTCCTACTAAGTTGAATGACCGTTACGAATGGTTCCTGGAAAAGGCTACTGAAATTGGTGTGACGGAGATCACTCCGATAATTTGTGATCACAGTGAACGAAAGGTGATCAAAGCAGAGCGCTATGAGCGGATCATTCAAAGTGCGATGAAACAATCGCTTAAAGTGTGGAAGCCCGAACTCAATCCGGTTATATCTTTTAATGATTTTATGAAGAAATCCTTTTCAGAAGAGAAGAAATGCATCGCACACTGTTATCCTTCGGAGAAAGAATCGCTAAAACATACGATAGACGCCGGTGATTCGGTTATTATACTAATTGGACCTGAAGGAGACTTCTCCCATTTAGAAGTGGAACAGGCTGTTGCAGAAGGATTCCAAACGGTTCATTTGGGTAATAGCAGGTTAAGGACTGAAACGGCAGCCATTGTTGCCTGTCATTCCATAGCGTTCATTAATGAAGGATAAGTCGTACTTTTGATACTATGAAGATTCGTGTGATTTTAATAGCGGTGCTTGTTTGTTCAATTGGTGTGAAGGCTCAGGAGATCGCTGTCCTGAAATACGGTGGTGGTGGTGATTGGTACAGTAATCCAACGGCTCTCCCAAACCTGGCCGATTTCTGTAATCGTGAGATCGATACCGCAATTAATACCCAAACTGAAACTGTTTCTCCCGAGAGCATAGATATATTCAATTATCCATTTGTCCATATGACGGGTCATGGTAATGTATTTTTCTCTTCGGAAGAAGCCGAAAACCTGCGAAATTATCTTCTTAGTGGAGGATTTCTTCACATAGACGATAACTATGGTATGGATCAATATCTTCGGAAGGAATTGGTTAAGATATTTCCCGATAAAGAGTTAAGAGAACTCCCCGGTGACCACCCTATCTTCAATTATCAGTATAGATTTCCTGAAGGATTACCTAAGATTCACGAGCATGATCGCGGTCGACCGCAGGCTTTTGGGATTACGCATGAAGGCAGACTCGTTTTATTATACACCTATGAAAGTGACCTGGGCGATGGCTGGGAAAACCCTGAAATCCATAACGATCCTCAGGAAGTTCGGTTGAAGGCGTTGAGAATGGGTGCCAATATTATCAAGTACGCTTTTGAGAATTGAATTATGGTTCAGCTGTCTCACAACTCGAATACCTTTGAAAAAAGAGACTTTCCTATCATCCTTGTATGTGATGGCGTTAATGGGCCAGCCAATATCGGCTCCTTATTCCGCATAGCAGAAGCCTTTGGTGTGTCTGAGATCGTATTAGGAAACGCTATTGTGGATCTTAATTCGGCCAGGATGAAACGGACATCCAGGGAAGCGCATACAAAAGTCCCTCATTCCGTATCTGAAGACCTTTTCGCTACTCTTTTACACTTGAGAGAAGGTGGATACAAGCTGATTTCTCTTGAAATAAGTGACGATAGTAGTCGCCTTGAAGATTTTAAATGGAATCAAAAGGATAAAATAGCCCTGGTTTTAGGAAATGAAGCGAATGGGATTTCAGAAGAGATATTGAAGGAATCGGATGCTGTGCTTCACATTGAATTGTTTGGCACGAATTCCAGTATCAATGTGGCGCAGGGAACTGCTATAGCCCTGTACCAGCTTACAAAGTCAAGACAGTAGCTTAATCCTATAAGAAACGAATTGTGAATACAGCCATATTGAAACCTGAGGTCCAGCAGTTTATCCGTGAATTCGAAGGAGACATCACTAAACTCGCGTTTGCCGGAAGTCCGTTTGCCGAAATTTCCACTCAGGAGTTACTGGAACAGATAGATAGCCGAGAAAAGATCCGAAATAAACTTCCGGTCTGGTATTCTACTTCAAATATCTACTACCCTCCAAAACTTAACCTGGAACAGACTTCTTCAGAAAGAACCGCTAAATATAAGTCGGAGTTATGCGATGGATCAGTTATGGCTGACATCACCGGTGGTTTTGGTGTAGATAGCTATTATTTTTCAGAAAGATTCAAAGGTGTGGATCATTTTGAGCAGCAGGAGAAATTATCGGAGATCGCCAAACATAACTTTCGTGCTCTTGGAGTTGAGAATGTTCACTGCCATAATGAAGATGGACTCAAAGGGTTGAGAGATAAACAATATGATCTCATTTACGTAGATCCTTCAAGACGAACGAATGAGAAGCGAAAAGTGTTTTTATTGGAAGATTGCACACCTAATATTATTTCTAACATTGAATACCTGCTTACGCATACAAAGCTTCTAATGGTGAAAACATCGCCCATGCTAGACATATCCATTGGTATTAAATCTTTAAAAAAAGTAAAGGAAATTCACGTGGTGGCATTGAATAATGAAGTGAAGGAACTGCTTTGGTTACTGACTTCAGATGATGTAGTTAGCCCGAAGGTTGCGACAGTGAACCTATTGGCTAAAAACAGGGAAACATTTGATTTTGTCTACGGTTCTCAAGATGAAAGCAAGTTTGGTGATCCTGCTTCGTTTTTATACGAACCTAATTCGGCCATTCTAAAGAGTGGCGGTTTTTCAATGATCTCTGAGGTTTTCGGGATTGAGAAACTACACAAACATTCCCATCTGTACACAAGTAATGAGCTTATTGATTTCCCGGGAAGACGATTCAGAATTAAAAAGATCGTTCCGTATAACAAGAAGAACATAAAAACCGCTATCGATTTTAAAAAGGCGAATGTAACCGTTCGTAACTTCCCTGAAAGTGTGGAAAGCCTGAGAAAGAAGTGGAAAATCAATGAAGGAGGTGATCTTTATTTGTTCTTCACTACAGGAATTGATGATAGGAAAATAATGTTGGTTTGTGAGAAGATCACAAATAAATTGGGATAGAGTTAGTTGAAACCTGTAATTAGGACATTAGTTGCCGAGTAAAAACTCTATTTTTGTTTGCGAGAATGTAATTGAAAAGTTACATTTGCATCCGCGTTTTACGCATACGATCTTTACAGAATTGGAGAGGTGCCAGAGTGGTAATGGAGCAGATTGCTAATCTGTCAACGGGCAACCGTTGCCCGGGTTCGAATCCCGGTCTCTCCGCAATAGATCCTGAGTTTCTTATACGATTATTGAATTTGTTATTTGGGATTTAAGATATTGTTTTTTGCAGCTTTAGCTGTTTACTCGGGGTGTAGCGTAGCCCGGTTATCGCGCCTGCTTTGGGAGCAGGAGGTCGCAGGTTCGAATCCTGCCACCCCGACCGAGAAAA
>NZ_JAFMTQ010000049.1 GCF_026126405.1 Aureitalea sp. L0-47 | reverse complement strand
GTTAAGAAATCGCGAAGCCTTGTAGTGATTTTAGGAAATTACGAATGGTTTTAGGCTTTCAGCCTAAAAATACCTACGAAAAGGCGTCTTTTCTTTTGCTTCGTTTTCTTTGGACGAGCAAAGAAAATGAAGATAAAAATTTTAGGTAGTACTATTTGTTAAGTAGATGCTCGACATCGGACATCGGACATCGAACAATAATCAGTTGATTCGTTTATTCGTTTATGTCTGGATTTGTCATGCTGAACCTGCCCGAAGGTCATGGCGGGCTTGATTCAGCATCTTTAGTCTTAGTTGGATTCCGAATCAAGTTCGGAATGACAGGCTTTAGGTTCCTATGACTCCTGTCTTTCAACACCCGACACCGGACATCCGACACCGGACAATAAAGAGTTTGCAAGTTTAAGGGGTTGGGCCATTTTTAAAACCCTTTTCGTCAGTATAGATGAGTAATTTCCGTTAAGAAATCGCGAAGCCTTGTAGTGATTTTAGGAAATTACG
>NZ_JAFMTQ010000048.1 GCF_026126405.1 Aureitalea sp. L0-47 | reverse complement strand
GCCTTCAGGATCGAAGTCGTTCACAAGTACATTTCCGCTTACCGGAACATTCACCTCTGTACCCGCCGTATCGGCATTGGCAATAGTGGTGTTCGAATCCAGTGGAAGTACTTCTATAAATACTGTGGCCGTATCACTGGCCTGTGGGTTTCCATCATCAACTATACTGTACTGGAAGGTGTCAGGTCCTGAATATCCCGCCGGCGGTGTATACACATAACTACCGTCTGCATTCAGGGTCACACTACCTCCTGCCGTAGTTGGGAAGGTTCCCGTTGTTGTTACTATTTGGTTGTCACCTTCGGCATCTTCATCATTGGTAAGTACATTACCCGATACCGCTACATCCGTAAAGGTGTTGTTGATGTCGTTTATGGCGTCCGTGGTATTTATTCCGAAGACGGTAATGAAAACCGTAGCCTGATCTCTGGCCACAGGAGTTCCATCGTCGAAGATCTCGTATACAAACTGATCCGTTCCGAAGAAATTCGGATCGTTCGGCACATA
>NZ_JAFMTQ010000047.1 GCF_026126405.1 Aureitalea sp. L0-47 | reverse complement strand
GTTGTAGCGGCTTCGCTGTTGATCTGAACCATATACACTCCGGAGGCAAGTGCTGAGACGTCGATAGACAGCTCACTTCCCATATTTCGAAGGTCGATAGTGTTGATCAGCTTACCATTCATGTCATAGATCATGGCGTTGTCCAGCAGGATGTTAGAACCGTTAGCAAGGATCACCTGATCGCTGGCTGGGTTCGGGTACATACTGATGGCTGTATTTAGATCATTGTCGGTGTTACCAAGGATACTCTCGATAGTAAGTTCGAAAGTACAGCAGGTCTCATTACCATACTCATCGGTAGAACAAACACTCACTGTGTAGGTACCGTCACCTAGTAATGTACCTGGTGCTGGGTCCTGAGTGAATATTGTCAATGGATCAGTACAGTTGTCGACCGCTGTCGCGTCCCCGTCTGCCCAGTAGTCTGGTACTTCGTAGAACAGGTTACCTGGTCCCGGATCGATGGTTTGATCATCAAGACAAGTTACTTCAGGTCCTAATAGGTCTACCACAGTGATCATGGACTGACATGC
>NZ_JAFMTQ010000046.1 GCF_026126405.1 Aureitalea sp. L0-47 | reverse complement strand
AGCTGTTTACTCGGGGTGTAGCGTAGCCCGGTTATCGCGCCTGCTTTGGGAGCAGGAGGTCGCAGGTTCGAATCCTGCCACCCCGACCGAGAAAACCAGTCATGGGAATGACTGGTTTTTTTATACCCGAACGTGAAAAACATGTTTTTCAAAGTGAAGGGAATAAAAAAAGCAGTGCAACCGCAGGTTGCTGGTTTTCTCGAGCACCGACCTCCATTTCAGGATCACGCAGTAATCCTGAGATTCTGAATCAAGTTCAGAATGACAAGGGTGAGGTAACTGTAAGTTGCTGGTTTTCTCGAGCACCGACCCCCATTTCAGGATCACGCAGTAATCCTGGGATTCTGAATCAAGTTCAGAATGACAAGGGTGAGGTAACTGTAAGTTGCTGGTTTTCTCGAGCACCGGCCCCCATTTCAGGATCACGCAGTAATCCTGGGATTCTGAATCAAGTTCAGAATGACAAGGGTGAGGTAACCGTAGGTTGCTGGTAGTGCTCGAGCAACTACCAGTCGTTAGGATTGATGGGACAGCGAGTTGTATAGTCTAAATTCAATTCTTTAAATTACCTTTGGTAAAACACATTATTTATCTAAATTTGCAGCCGTTTCAGAGACGTATAATAAAGGTCGCGTAGCTCAGTTGGATAGAGCATCTGCCTTCTAAGCAGACGGTCACAGGTTCGAATCCTGTCGCGATCACGAATAAATAGTTCAAAAAGAAAAAACGCCAAACTTGTTTGAGCGTTTTTTTGTTTGTACTATTTTCAGCACGGAGTGCTGTCAGGAAAACGAACGGAGTGAGTAATCCTGTCATTCTAAACTTCTTACTCTAAGGCCTC
>NZ_JAFMTQ010000045.1 GCF_026126405.1 Aureitalea sp. L0-47 | reverse complement strand
GTAGCACCATGCAGCATCACAGCTATTGGTACTTCGAATCTTTCGGCTTGTAATGATAATGGTACACCTGCCAATAGTGCGGATGACTTTTTCACTGCCGATGTAACAGTAACCTTCGCGAATGCACCGGCTACCGGAACACTTGATCTCACGGGAGATGGTATGGCTTCAGTGTCTGTTGCGGGGCTTACTTCTCCTCATACCTTTACTTTAGTTCAAATGACTGCCGATGGTGGAGCCATTGATCTTACGGCAACATTCTCGGACGACCTTCCTTGTACATTCAACGAGCCAAATGCAGGAACGGCTCCTGTAGCTTGTAGTTTCCCGGATGCCGATTTGGCAACAGTAAAAACGTTGAGTAGCGGAAATGCTACACCAGCGGAAGGCGATACAGTAACATTCCTTATTACGGTTACAAATAATGGACCCGCAGATGCAACCAATGTCAGTCTTGACGACACCTTGCCAGTGGGTTTAACGGCTACTGTTAATAACGGTACTGTCTCTTTAGGATCCTACACTGCACCCACATGGACAATTCCATCACTTCTTAATGGTGCCAGTGCCGCACTTACTCTGGAAGGTACAGTAAATATTGGTCAAGACGGAAATACAATAACAAATACAACCACTTCCGCTATGGGTGACCAAAATGATCCATCCAGCGCTGGAGATGATCTAACTGAAAGTGTTATGGTATCTGGTTGCCTCGATACGGATGGTGATGGTACGTGCGATTCTGTTGATCCAGACCCTAACGATCCTTGTGTTGATGATGGTACAGTAGGTGATGAGAACCCTGCGAATCCAATCTGGGCAGCCGCCGATTGTGATGGTGACGGAACACCAAACGG
>NZ_JAFMTQ010000044.1 GCF_026126405.1 Aureitalea sp. L0-47 | reverse complement strand
GGTGATGAGATCATCGATGGTACCGATCCAACCGATCCTTGTGACTTTATGCAAACCAGTCAGAGCGTGCCAACTACAGCGGCATGGGAAGCTCTAGATTGTGATGGTGATGGTGTAACGAACGGACAGGAAATTATAGATGGAACAGACCCACTCGATCCTTGTGATCTTGTTGCGGCAAATCAGGATACAACGCCAACTGCAGCCTGGGAAGCTCTGGACTGTGATGGTGACGGTGTTACCAATGGACAGGAGATCATTGACGGAACCGATCCGATTGATCCTTGTGACTTTGTACTTGCAAGTCAGAATACTACTCCAACTGCAGCCTGGGAAGCCATTGATTGTGATGGAGACGGTGTAACCAATGGTCAGGAGATCATCGACGGAACCGATCCACTTGATGAGTGTGACCTGGTAGCGGCTAATCAGACGGTACCACCAAGTGCGGCATGGGAAGCAGGTGATTGTGATGGTGATGGTGTAACCAACGGTGATGAGATTACCGATGGAACCGATCCAACCGATCCTTGTGATTTCCAGCAAACAAGTCAGAGTGTGCCAACTACAGCGGCATGGGAATCTCTTGATTGTGATGGCGATGGTGTAACCAATGGACAAGAAATTATAGATGGAACAGACCCACTCGATCCTTGTGATCTTGTTGCGGCCAGTCAGGATACAACGCCAACTGCAGCCTGGGAAGCCCTCGACTGTGATGGTGACGGAGTAACCAATGGCCAGGAGATCATCGACGGAACCGATCCGGTTGATCCTTGTGACTTTGTACTTGCAAGTCAGAATACTACTCCAACTGCAGCCTGGGAAGCCCTTGATTGTGATGGAGACGGTGTAACCAATGGTCAGGAGATCATTGACGGAACCGATCCACTTGATGAGTGTGACCTGGTAGCCGCTAGTCAGACGGTACCACCAAGTGCGGCATGGGAAGCTCTTGATTGTGATGGTGACGGTGTAACCAACGGTGATGAGATCATCGATGGTACCGATCCAACCGATCCTTGTGACTTTATGCAAACCAGTCAGAGCGTGCCAACTACAGCGGCATGGGAAGCTCT
>NZ_JAFMTQ010000043.1 GCF_026126405.1 Aureitalea sp. L0-47 | reverse complement strand
TAGAAGAATCGTGGTGTTAGTACTCGTTCTGGTTTGTTAAATACATCGAATCGCAGCATGATCTCATACGAACCATCGCTGTAATCCTCTAAATCGGTCGTCTGGAAATCATATCCAAAACCGATGAATATCTCGTTGCTGGCCTGGAATCCTACCAAACCACTTAAAGCCGCACTCCAACGATAAGCCGCACCTAAGGTGAACTTCTCATTGATCAAAAAGTTAGCCGATACATCCCACTGAAGAGGTGATCCGCTTACCGCCTTAACCAGGGTCGCAGGCTTGAACTTCAGATTGTCACTTATATCAAACACATAACCCGCGATCAGAAAATAATGCAAACGCTCCGCGGCAATGGTTTCCTTCTCTATATTGGCCAAACTACCCTCATCGAAGTGCTTGGTGGTTAAGAAGTTCGGAACCGATACACCCGCATAAAACTTGTCCGTGTTATAATACACCCCGGCTCCTATCTGTGGCTGTAACCTGTTGTCCACATTGTTCTGAAACCTAGGATCCGTCTGATCAAAGATATTCAACTTGGTGAAATCAACATCCAGCAGATCCAAACCAGCCTTTAAACCAAAGGATAATTCCGCATCATCCGAAGTGTTGATCGTATAGGAATAATCAATAATCACATTCGACTCAACAGCAGGTCCAATCTCATCTCGAACGATCGAAAGACCCAATCCCATATTGTCCAATGATCCTATGGGTGTGTTAGCCGTAAAGGTAGCCGTCTTGGGCGCACCCTCTAAACCTACCCACTGGGTACGGTACAACAAACCAAAACTCAACGCATCGCGAGAACCAGCATAGGCCGGATTGATAACCTGGGTGTTGTACATATACTGCGTATACTGAGGATCCTGCTGTGCAAAACCACTGAAGGCCCCTAGCAATACCAAAAATATGAATGTTAAATAACTGTGTTTCATAGTGCAGTTGTTTTTACCCGGGTGTGAATCCACACCCGGGATATAGTGTGATCTTATTGCTTCTATCTGTTTACGTATAAATATCCGGCATAACTCGACTCACCAGGATTATCCTCACCGGTAAAGGTCAGTACATAATAGTACGTACCCGTCGGTAACATATCTCCCTGTTGAATGGTTGCCCGTCCATCAGAAATACCCCTGAAGACGTTCTCTCCACCACTAGTACCTCCGTAACCATCAGTCTCCCATACCAGGACACCCCAACGGTTGAAGATCTTCATGTTATTGTTCGGATACAACTCTATCCCAAC
>NZ_JAFMTQ010000042.1 GCF_026126405.1 Aureitalea sp. L0-47 | reverse complement strand
GCCGAAACCAGAAACGATGTGTTTAGCTCTTCTTATAATGTTCAGCAACACACACCCGCGAATTTCATCCCTCACCCATCGGTACCAGCCGGAGGAACTAATTTTATGGATGATAATCTGGACGATTGGAACGAGTATACTTCAGGAACTATCACTCCGGGTGAAGGATTCCTGGTATACCCGCAATCTGCCTATATCGACCCGGCTTATAACGGACCACCACCGGTTTCAACAATTGTATTCGATCTTACTTATGCTCAAGGAACACTAAACAATGGTGATATAAGCAGGTCTATCGAATTCAACGGACTGGGAACGAATCCTGACGGAACACCAAACTTCCTGGCCAATCCGTATGCATCGGCCATAGACGGAAGTGTACTGGTATCGAGCAACCCACTGATCAACGAAGTTTATTTCTGGGAACACCTGACACCACCAAGTGCAGCAATTCCGGGAGCAAATATCATTAATGTATCCATGGGGGACTTGTCTATGTACAACGGTACAATGGGAATGCCGGCGGCAAATGATCCGGGAACAAGCACAACCCCTAATGGAGTAATTTCAACAGCTCAAGGTTTCGGAATTAAAGCCTTTGGTTCTGGAACCGTGACATTTGATAACTCGATGAGACTCACCACCGGGAATTCAACGCTAAGAGCACCGGAAAACCTGGATAAAATCGTATTGAAGGTTCAAGCTGAAACTTATGAAGTGAGAGGATATGCAGGTATCGGATTCCGACCCGAAGGAACAGCAGACCTTGATGAAAATATGGATTCGAACCGCCTGGCTACCCTTGTATCTCTGTATTCTCATCTTGAAGATGGCACAGAACAATTAGGGATTCAAACCCGGGAACCGTTTGATAGTAGTATTAAAATTCCAATGGGATTTGCGACGCAGGTTGAAGCAGACCTGGAGTATACAATTTCCATTGCTTCTCTTGAAGGGTCAAATATTTCAAGTTCACAAATTTACCTTATAGATAACGAATTAGGAATAATTACAGATCTATCTGAAACCGATTATCAATTCAGAAGTAATCAAGGGGAGTTCAACGGAAGATTCACAATTCAATTCGAACCAGACAATACGTTAGGTTCCAAAAGTGACATTCTTGATAATATCTCCGTTTATCCTAACCCAACAAGAGATATACTGAACATTCAATCTAATAGCATTTCTGTTAAAAGTGTAGAGGTATATGATATTCAGGGTAGAAGGGTCGAGAGCCTTTCAGTTGAAGATCAAACTTCATTATCAATGAATATATCTTCCTACAGAAGCGGAGTATATTTTGTAAAAATAAATACC
>NZ_JAFMTQ010000041.1 GCF_026126405.1 Aureitalea sp. L0-47 | reverse complement strand
TTGAAGGAGCGTGATTTCATGTTGATGGGTAGTCCTATGACGGCCGAGACACGTAACGATGTTTTTGGTTCGGCTTACAATGTACAGGAGCATACCCCTATGAATTTCGAGCCTCATCCGAGTGTTCCTGCCGGAGGTACGAACTTTATGGACGATGTACTGGACGACTGGAACCCCGCCACAGGCGCCATTACTCCGGGTGAAGGTTTTGTGGTGTATCCGCAGGCTGCCTATATTGATCCTGCCTATGCAGGTCCGCCACCGGTCACTACCATTCAATTCCCACTTACCTATTCTGAAGGGACACTCAATACGGGTAATGTAGATAGAAACATAATATTCAGGGACCTAACGGTCAACCCCGATGGTACCCCGAACTTTTTGGCCAACCCATACGCCTCACCTATTGATGCGAGTATGCTGGTAGCCAACAACGCACTGATAAACGAGATTTACTTCTGGGAGCACTTAACACCACCTAGTGCTGCTATACCGGGAGCCAATGTGATCAATGTATCGATGGATGATCTTTCGATCTACAACGGTACCATGGGAATACCTGCTGCCAACGATCCCGGGACCAGTACAGCACCTAATGGTGTGATCTCTACGGGTCAGGGCTTCGGTATCAAGGCCTTTGGTTCAGGAACGGTTACCTTTACCAATAGCATGCGACTTACCACAGGTAATATTACCCTGAGAACTCCTGAAGGACTTGAAAAGCTTCTTCTGAAAGTAGAGAGTGATCAATACCAGGCCAGGAGTTATACAGGAATAGGATTCAGAGGCGATGCCACCCCACAGTTGGATGAAGGCATGGACTCCAACCGACTGGCCACACTGATCGCCTTGTATTCACACCTGGAGGACGGTAGTGAGCAGTTGGGCATCCAGACACGTGAATCTTTTGAAAGTGGTATCAAGATCCCAATGGGCTTTGCCTCTCAGATCGAAGAAGACACTACCTATAAGATCAGTATTGTTGATGTTACAGGAAGCAACCTTACAGTTAGCAATATCTACCTGGTAGACCACCTAACGGGAATGATCACCGATCTCACCCAGAACGACTATGAGTTCAGCAGTGATACAGGCACCTTCAATGGACGCTTCACCCTGCAGTTCGAGACAGAGGTACTGGCTAACGGCGATCTGGCCTTAAACAGCATCTCGCTCTACCCGAACCCTGCAGATGCACTACTGAATGTAGTATCACCCAATGCGGAGATCACGGGTATTCGCATCCACGATGTACTGGGAAGAAAGGTAGAAGACATTAGTGTGAACAGTGAGCGCAGTTACCAGGTGGACATCAGTTCACTGGATACGGCCCTGTACTTTGTAACGGTAACCACCGAAAGTGGCTCTGTAACAAAGAGGATTGTGAAGAAATAACAAACCTGACTTTCAATCATACAACCGCCTCCTTACGAGGCGGTTTTTTTATT
>NZ_JAFMTQ010000040.1 GCF_026126405.1 Aureitalea sp. L0-47 | reverse complement strand
ACGCTCTTCACAGCTTGTGAGACGGTTGAGCTTGAATTATTAGTAAATCCCAACCAGGTTGGGGAGGAGAATTCAGATCCGAACTTCATTTTGAATGATGTTCAGATTACATTCGCCCGTAACATATGGAACGGATTTAACGGACCATCGAGTAGCCTTACTCGTATGACCAACTTGTTTGGTTTCTACAACGGGGCTATTGATGAGAACACCTTATTGACCGAGTGGACACAGTCTTACCAGATGTTTGGTAACATCGACCTTATCCAGGGTCTTAATGAAGTAGATATTGAAAACGGCGGTGAGGGACTTCCTAACCACATTGGTGTGGCACAGGTGCTTGAGGCCTTCACCTATATGCTTCTTGTAGACTATGTGAACAATGTTCCTTATTCTGAAGCCAATCAGCCGGAAGAATTTCCAAACCCGAATGCTGATGCAGGTAAGGTGGTGTACGATGCGCAGATCGAGCTATTGGACGAGGCTATCGCGAACCTACAGGCCGGTGGTCTTGTAGAACCAGAAACAGATCTGTACTTTGGTTCTTTCGATGCAGAGAACTGGATCGCACTTGCCAACACCTTGAAGCTTCGTGCTTACAACAACCTTCGTCTTACCGATGCAGCTCGTGCTACAGCAGGTATCAACGCGACGGCTACTTCAAACATCATCGATAGTTCCAGTGAGGATTTCTCTTTTGGATATTCCGATATTCAGGATCCGGCAGAATCAAGACACCCGTACTTTACTAACGGATATCTTGCTGCAGGTGCTGCTTCTTACATGAGTAACCAATTTCTTGATTTCCTTAATGCAGGAGACAACCAACCTCCGTTTATCGAAACAGGAGATATCGATCCAAGAACTCGTTACTACCTGTATCGTCAAACCGGGACTGAGCCATCAGGTTCAGACCTTCCGTGTGCCGGTGATGCTCGTTACGACTACTGTTACGTAGGTAACCTGTACTGGGGTCGTGACCACACCGATGATGCAGGTATTCCAAACGACGGATTCAAACGTACTACCTTTGGTATTTATCCAGGGGGTGGTGCTTTCGATAGAGATGAGTTTGTTCAGGCAAGGCAAACAGAGAACAACCTGGGTGGAGCCGGAATCCTTCCGATCTACCTGGCTTCTCATACGCACTTCCTGTTGGCAGAAACAGCCCTTACTCTAGGTACTAACGGTAACCCAGCCAACCTATTGGCAGAAGGTATCCGTATCAGCCTTGACAAGGTAGACGACTTCGCAGGAAATCTGGGAGAAGCTCCATTCGCAATGACACAAGCCGATAAGGACGCTTATGTAGCAGGTGTGCTACAAGAGTTCAACGGTGGAAACAACCAGCAGAAACTGGCTGTAATCGCAAGAGAAGCCATGCTGGCATCCTGGGGTAACGGCGTAGAAGTGTACAATATGTACAGAAGAACCGGATTCCCAGATGTACAATCGCCTATCATCCCTGCAGGTGCATTCCCAAGAGGATTCAGATATCCTGTAGACGAAGTAGAAAACAACCCGAACATCCAACAGCGTCAGCTAACCGACCAGGTATTCTGGGATAA